>CAZQAB010000047.1:2953-7570 GCA_964591265.1 uncultured Lachnospiraceae bacterium | reverse complement strand
AGTAAGCTGCGCCAGACTGGCGCTCACGCTTGCCGCTGGGCTGAGATTTCATGGAAACTTTATCCCACCGGCAGCACAAGCGTAAAGGTAGCCCCTCCTCCCGGCGTATCGGAGAGAAGCAGCCGCCCCTTGTGGAGCAGCGCGATTTCCCGGGCGATGCAGAGCCCGAGGCCGAAATGGGATTTATCCTTTCGGGAGGCGTCCAGACGGTAAAAGCGTTCGAAGACGGCGTCCTTCTGGTCGTCAGGCACGCCGGGGCCATCGTCGCTGACTGCGATGCGCAGGCATTTGCCGGAGGAGCCGGCGGACATATCTGACAGTGAAAGCCGGACGTGTCCTCCCGGAGGGGTATAGCAGAACGCATTGTCGATCAGAATAGAGAGCAATTGCCGGATGCGCTCCGGGTCACAGACACAGCGGGGAACAGAACTGTCGGGAAGGGCGATCTCCCAGTGAAGCTGCAGGGCGGAGGCTATGGATTCATAATTCTCCCAGGTCTGCAGAAGCAAAGTATCTATTTCCACTTTAGAGGGCTGAATGCTCCAGGTATGGTTATCAGCGCTGGCAAGCTGCAGCATATCGCTGATCAGACGGGACATCCGGTTCCCTTCTGTGTAGAGAGTATTTAAAAACTGGTGGTCATTGGGCAGGATGCCGTTTTTGACAGCGGCGACATTGCTCAGTATGACAGTGAGCGGGGAACGGAGCTCATGGGAGGCAGATGCAACGAACTGCATCTGTTTTTTTCTGTTCTCCCAAAGCGGGCGGAGCATCCTCGCTGTGAAGAACCAATAGAAGATCCCGAGGATCACCAGCGCAGCAAGATCAGCCAGGGCAAAGGAAATACGCTGCCGGAGAATACGCTGATCCATGGCCGTGAGCGGATGCAGAACGGCGACGCCGATAAACCCGCCGGACCGCGGCACGAGCGCAGCGGACGCCATATAGGGTACCCCTGCTTCATCCCGGACCGAAAACTCCTCGTGGCGGGCCAGAACGCCGGACAAAGAAGAGTCCCGCAGGTCCAGGCCGTAATCCTCCAGCGCCTTGTCTTTTAATGTATCCCACAGGGTTTCCGGTATTTTTTCTTTTTCAAGCGACTGAAAAAAGAGAGGGACACCTTTGTCGAAAATCTGCATGGAAATCTGATAACTGTGTTCCATCTGGCGGATCCAGTTATGGGAAAGCGGGATCTGCTGCCCGAGATTCTGATAAAGCGCATTCAGGTTGGTGGAAAAAGAGCTGTCCTCCTGTCTGCGGATCCCTGATTCGGAAATAAACAGGCAGATAATGGAAAGAACAGCCAGGATGAGTCCCGTGATGGTAATGCACAGCGCCGTGAGCTGCAGATGTAATTTTCGGAACATAATAATCTCCTCAAAGTTAGGAACCGCCGCAAAATAACGTCCCCGGAAGTATTTGGATCCTGCGCCCGGCGGCCCCCTGTGCTTTACACGATTGAATTCAGAAGCTTTCAGACGGCATCCAATACCATGCGCGGCCTACCCGGCATCCGTCAGACGGTATCCCACGCCGCGCACAGTCTTTAGCTGCACTTTGCTGCCTACGGATTTCAGGCGGCGGCGCAGAAAGTGGATATAGTTGTCAAGGTTGCCGTCCTCTATTTCTGCGTCCGGTCCCCAGACACGCATCAGAATAGTAGTCCGTGGGATCGTCTGCTCTGTATTGTTCAGGAAAAGAGAGAGCAGGTCGCCTTCCCGCCGGGACAGGGTGCATGTGTCAGCTTCCCGGCGCAGAAGATTTTGCTCCGGGTCATAGGCGAGGTCGCCGTACGTAAGCTCGTTTGTCTCAGTCAGCCGCTTTGGCCTGCGGCAGATACAGCGGATCCGTGCTATCAGCTCTTCAAAGGCGAAGGGCTTGGTAATGTAATCGTCCGCTCCGCAGTCCAGTCCTGTGATGCGTTCATCCAGGCTGCCAAGGGCTGTCAGAAAAATGACCGGCGCTGTGATGTGTTCCTTTCGGGCGCGCCGCAGCACCTCCAGGCCGTCCATTCCCGGGAGCATCCGGTCCAGCAGTATCAGGTCGTGGCTGTTTTCAAGAATATAAAAAAGCCCTTCTTCCCCATCGCCTGTGACTGTGACCGAAAATCCCTGCTGTTCCAGCATAAGGCTCAGGGAACGGCAGAGGTCGATGTCATCTTCAATCAATAATATGCGCATAAAGTCCTCACTGAGTAAATGATGTCATGTGGATATTATTATAGTAATACAGAATTCTCTAAAAAATCTTTAAAGCCCTGCCGAAGGCAAAACGACGGATCGTGACAGATGATACTGACCGGCCTATCTGCATCGGCAAGCCTTTCAAAGCTTAATCATCATCGGCCCGGAAGCAGCTTTCCCGCTGGATGATCCGGCACGGGAATTCGATGCGGACCGTTTCCTGATGGCTGCGGCGGATGCGGTCAAGAAGCAGCGACACCGCCATGTGGGCCATTTCCATGCGTGGGATGTGGACCGTGGTCAGCATTGGTTCCGTTTTCTGGCTGGCCTCTATATTATCAATGGAAATGACAGAGATTTTGCGCCGGAGACGGCGCTTTTTTTCTTTCAGTGTGGTAAGCACGCTGACAGCCGTGACGTCGTTTGCACAGAATACGGCAGAGAACGGGGAATCCTCTTCCAGCAGTTCGCATATGGCCTGCCTGCCCGCCTCCGCCGTCTGGTTTGTCGGCTTTATAATGCTCTGGTCGATTGGAAGCCCATTTTGGACCAGGGTATTGAAATATCCGACATAACGGCTCTCAAAAGAGCAGTCGCCGATGTAGGCAATCTTTTTGTGCCCAAGGGAAACCAGATGGCTGACAGCCAGTTCCGCCGCTTTTTTTCCGTCGCATACCACCTCATCCACGTTGAATCCCTTGCTGTTGCGCCAGATGCCGACAATACAAGGGTTTTTTTTCTGGATGTGCTTCAGCAGAGCGGGGGAACACCTGCCAAGGATAATGATCCCGTCTGAATTTTCCAGCCTGTGGCTGAAGGATTCATTTGCATAGATGACCTCGTCCAGCAGCACATTTTGCCGGAACAGTTCCTGTTTGAGATTATAAAACAGCTCCCCGAAAAAAGGATCTGTGTCCAGGGAAGCGATTCTGGCAAGGACCACTGATATACGGGGAGGAGAGGGCGGCAGCGGGCTGTTTTTGCGCAATTGTCTGGCGGCCTCGTTAGGAAGATAACCGATTTCCCGGGCGGCTTCCCAGATGCGCCTGTGAAGCTCTCTGCCGGATGTGGCGGTGGAGGCGTTGTTCAGTACGCGGGATACGGTGGAGGGGGAAGTGCCAACCATTTCTGCGATTTTTTTCAGGGACATAAGGGACTCCTTTTGATTCTTATATTGATCTTATTATAAAAAACATTTCCAGATTTGGCAAGTAGAATGAAAACGTTTGCAAACAAATGGGTTGATTAGATAAAAAAACTGAGTTAAAGTATAAGACATAAAAGGTGCAGGAATCAAAAAAGCTAATAAATATTTGATAAACTGAACCGGAATCACAATAAAAACGTTTGCAAAAAGGAGGATATTATGAGAATTAAGAGAAAGTCGTATTGGATAAAAAGAATGGGTGCGCTTGGCCTGGCAGTTTTCATGGCGGTGAATCCGGGAGAGGCCGCTATTGGGACGCTGACAGCCCTGGCGGATGAGGCGGAAGTGGAACTGACAAATGTATCTTATGATCCGACCAGGGAGCTTTATGTGGCATATAATGAATTGTTTGCCGCGCATTATGAGGAGGAGCATGGTACGGGGATTTCAATTATCCAGTCCCATGGCGGTTCCGGCTCTCAGGCCAGATCGGTAATTGAGGGAAATGAGGCGGACGTCGTGACACTGGCGCTGGCCCATGATATCACCCTGATCGAGGAGGCGGGGCTGATTGAAGAGGGATGGATCGATGAGTTTGATGGCAACAGCTCTCCCTACACTTCAACTATCGTGTTCCTGGTGCGCAAGGGGAATGAGAAGGGGATTGAAGACTGGGACGATCTGATCGGGGATGGGGTGGACGTCATTACGCCGGATCCCAAGTCCTCCGGCGGCGCCTGCTGGAACTTCCTGGCGGCGTGGTATTATGCGGATCAGCAGTTCGATGGAGACGAGGATCAGATAAAGGAGTTTATGAGCCGGCTCTATGCGAATGTACTGGTGATGGATTCGGGGGCGAGAGGAGCGACGACGACCTTTGTGGAGAACGGACAGGGCGATGTGCTGATCGCGTGGGAAAATGAGGCGCTTCAGTCGATCGCGGATTATCCGGATGACTTTGAGCTGGTTACGCCGAGTATCAGTATCCTGGCGGAGCCGTCCGTGGCAATTGTCGATGAAAATGTCAAGAAGCACGGTACGGAGGAAGCGGCGCAGGAGTATCTGGAGTTTATGTATACGGATGACGCCCAGAGAATATTCGGAGAGTACTACTACCGGCCCGGCAATGAAGAGATCCTGCAGGAGTTTTCGGAAACCTTTGATCTCTCGGTCAATCTGTGTACGATCGATGATTTTGGGGGATGGGATGAGGCTTATGCTGCATTCTTTGACGATGACACGATATTTGATGAGATCTACGCAGCTATTTAAGATAATTGTTCCGGA
>CAZQAB010000047.1:0-2853 GCA_964591265.1 uncultured Lachnospiraceae bacterium | reverse complement strand
GGCAAATGGGAGGATAGGATGAAGAGAAGGAAAAAACACAGCAGAGTCATACCCGGGTTCCGTCTGACGCTGGGAATAACGGTTACGATGCTCTCATTATTAATTTTGATCCCATTAGCATCCATACTTGTGTACTCACTGCATATGTCGCCCGCCCAGTTCTGGCAGTTGATCTCCAGGCCGAATGTCGTAAAAGCGTTCCGGACAAGCATTCTGTGCTCGCTGGCCGCGGCGGTTGTGAACAGCGTTTTCGGGCTTCTTCTGGCTTGGATCCTGGTGCGGTATGAGTTCCCGGGGAAGCGCCTGGTGGATGCGATGATCGAGCTGCCCTTTGCCCTGCCTACGGCGGTGGCCGGCATTACGCTGTCAAAGATGTATTCCAACCAGGGGATCCCCGGAAGATTTCTGAACCGGTTCGGTATTCAGGCGTCCTACACGAAGCTTGGGCTGATGATCGCCCTGGTGTTTGTGGGGATCCCCTTTGTGGTCCGCGCGATAGAACCGGTGCTCCGGAAGCTTCCGGCGTCCTGTGAGGAAGCTTCCCGGATGCTCGGAGCCTCCAGAAGCTATACATTCCGCAGAGTGATCCTGCCGGAGCTGCTGCCTGCGCTGCTGACAGGCGGCGGCCTGGCCCTGGCGCGGGGGATCGGGGAATACGGCAGTGTGACCTATATTTCAGGGAACAGCGAAAAAAACGGCACACAGGTAGTTTCCTATGTGATCATGCAGAAGCTGAATTCAGGAAAGGCTGATTATGAAAGCGCGGCAGCCATCGCGCTGGTATTGCTGCTGGTTTCTTTTTTGCTGCTGTTTGCGCTGAACCTTGTGCAGATGGCGGCGGCAAGGAGAACGGCGGCGTAGGAGGTATTTATGGAAAGAAAAGAAAACAGACGGGAAAAAATAACGAGATATTTTCTGATCGGCTGCGGCCTGCTGTTTTTTCTGGTGATGCTGGTATGGCCTCTGGCTGAGGTCCTGTACCGGTCGGTGAAGGATGGGCTGGAGGTTTATCTGAACGCGGTAACGGCGGAAAATACGGTTTCGGCGCTGAGGGTCACCTTGATCGCTACAGTGATCGCCCTGCTTGTGAACACATTCTTTGGTCTGTCAGCAGCCTGGCTGCTGACGAAATTTGATTTCCGGGGGAAAAACCTGCTGGCGACGCTGATCGATATCCCGTTTTCCATATCGCCCGTGATCGCGGGGCTTGCTTTTATCATGATGTTCGGGCGCAGCGGGGTAGCGACGCCTCTGGTCGGGTGGGTCAATACTGTGCTTGGCACGGATATCGCCCTGGTTTTTTCAGTGCCGGGCGTAGTGCTCGCAACGATCTTTGTCACGTTTCCTTTTGTATCGAGGGAGCTGATCCCGGTGATGAATGTGCAGGGAAGGGAGGAGGAAGAGGCGGCGGCTATGCTTGGCGCGAAGGGATTTTCAATTTTCAGGAGGATTACCCTGCCCCATATCCGCTGGGCGCTGGCGTATGGTATGATTCTCTGTACGGCCAGGGCTTTTGGGGAGTATGGAGCGGTTTATGCGGTATCAAAGACCCGGGGAAAGACATTTACATTGCCTCTGGAGGTGGACGCCCTCTATATGGCGGGCGGCCCGGAGTCCGTCACACAGGCGTTTGCGGTATCATCATTGCTTGTTTTTATGGCGCTGATCCTCCTGTTTTTGAAAAATCTCGTGGAGTACCGCGGTAAAAGGGCAGAGAAAAAGGAGGCTTCCAATGTACATACAGACTGAAAACATATGCAAAAAATTTGGCGGTTATGTGGCGGCCGAGGATATTTCCTTTGGGATAGAAAAGGGAAAACTGGCCGCGCTTTTAGGGCCGAGCGGAAGCGGGAAAACCACGATACTGCGTATCATCGCCGGACTGGAGACGCAGGATAGCGGCAATGTGGTGATCGACGGAAAGAATGTCAACGACATCCCGGCCGGAAAGCGGGGGATCGGTTTTGTATTCCAGAATTATGCGCTCTTCCGCTATATGACAGTCTATGAAAATATTGCTTATGGACTCCGTGTGAAGAAACTTGGCAGGAATAAGATCCGGGAGCGGGTGACGGAGCTGATCAGCCTGATCGGGCTGGAAGGGCTGGAGAAACGGTATCCGGACCAGCTTTCCGGGGGACAGCGCCAGAGAGTGGCCTTTGCCCGCGCCATTGCGCCGGATCCGGGACTGCTCTTACTGGACGAACCCTTTGCCGCGATCGACGCCAAGGTGCGCAAGGAGCTGCGGAGCTGGCTCAGGGAAATGATCGCCCGGGTAGGCATTACCAGTATATTTGTCACGCACGACCAGGAGGAAGCGCTGGAGGTGGCGGATCAGATCATGATCATTAATCAGGGGCGGCTCGAACAGATGGGACAGCCGGTTGAAATCTATAAAAAACCGAAAACGCCTTTTGTGGCCCAGTTTACCGGCACTTCGGTCATTCTGGATGATCTTGCCGGATTCAAAGGGTTTGACGATCTGCCCGGAGGCAAAAAAATCATCGTCCGGCCGGAATTTGTGGAGGCTTTTAAGAGTGATAATAAGAAGTTCCGGAGGCTGCTTACATCCGCTGAGGACGGAGTGATCACAGATATCAGCTTTCGGGGGAATTCCCTTCAGCTTACGCTGCGGGTGAATGGCGTCACCCTGCTGACAAACCGTTCCCTGGAGCGGCGCAGTGTACAGGTCGGGGAGCATATGTGTGTGTTGGTTTACCGCGTGTATGTTTTTGATGACGAGAATACATATTTGTTTAAGAATACCAGTCTGGAAGGGGTTGATGTGGAGAGCCTTTAGAGCATATAATTTTATAAAGTTCCGGATCACAGGCGCAACCTTTTGCCAGGCCG
>CAZQAB010000046.1:0-7600 GCA_964591265.1 uncultured Lachnospiraceae bacterium | reverse complement strand
TGGCAAAAAGCTGCATACAGGGCGAAGCCGCAATGATCAGGTGGCTCTGGATATGAAACTGTACGTGCGGGACGAGATCAGGGAGATCGACGAAGAGCTTAAGAAGCTGCTTTTGGCTCTTCATAAGATCATGAAAGACAATATATATACCTATATGCCGGGCTTTACCCATCTGCAGAAGGCGCAGCCGGTAACGCTGGCCCATCATATGGGCGCGTATTTTGAGATGTTTAAGAGGGACCGGGGCAGGCTTGCGGATATAAAGAAGCGGATGAATACCTGTCCTCTGGGTTCAGGGGCGCTGGCAGGGACCACCTATCCTCTGGATCGGGCGTATACGGCAGAGCTTCTGGGCTTTGACGGGCCCACCCGGAACAGCATGGATTCCGTTTCGGACAGGGATTATGTGATCGAGCTTTTATCCGCTCTGTCTACGATCATGATGCACCTGAGCCGTTTCAGCGAGGAGATCATTCTCTGGAACTCCGATGAGTACCGTTTCGTGGAGATCGACGACGCCTACAGCACCGGAAGCAGCATCATGCCCCAGAAAAAGAATCCGGATATCGCGGAGCTGGTACGGGGCAAGACGGGCCGCGTTTACGGCGCGCTCATGTCCATACTCACCGCGATGAAAGGGATTCCGCTGGCTTATAATAAGGATATACAGGAAGATAAGGAGCTTACCTTTGACGCCATCGACACGGTGAAAAACTGTCTGGCTCTTTTTACAGGCATGGTTTCTACCATGAGCTTCTGCGCGGAAAATATGGAAGCCAGCGCGAAAAATGGATTTACCAATGCCACGGATGCGGCGGATTATCTGGTAAATCATGGGGTGCCCTTCCGGGACGCCCATGGCATAGTGGGACGTCTGGTGCTTCTTTGTATTGACAAAGGGATTTCGCTGGATGAGCTTCCGCTGGAAGAATATCAGAAGATCAGTCCGGTATTCGCGGAGGATATTTACGAGGCCATCAGTATGCGGACCTGTGTGGAAAAAAGGGTGACATACGGGGCTCCCGGGCCGGAGGCAATGAAAGGGATCATTGCGGAGAATGACGAATACTTAAAGGAAGAATAGACGGCATGATTGGGATAGGAATTGATACGGGCGGTACATATACGGACGCGGTTGTCTACGATATGAAGGACCGGAGGATACTGGGAGAAGGGAAAACTCTGACTACCCATTCCAGGCTGGAGGTCTGTATTGCCAATGCGCTGGATACGCTGCCGGAGGAATATACGGCGCGGGCGGAGCTCCTTACATTGTCCACCACGCTGGCGACCAACGCCTGTGTGGAAAATAAGGGAGCCCGGGCGAAGCTTCTGCTCCTTGGCTTTGAAACGGGGATGATCGAGCGGCTGAAGGATATTTATGCGGATTACGGCTTCTATGATACCAGCCGGTTTGTAGTGATGGATGCAAAGGCGGAAAATCTTTTTTCCGATCCCTATGATCCGGACTGGGAAGAACTGAAGGAAAAACAGGGGGAATACTTTGCGGACTGCGCGTCTGTGGGGATTGTCCAGAAGCACCCCAGGGCAAACGGCGGACGGTTTGAAAAGACCGCCGCGGCCATCCTGAAGGATAGTCTTGATATCCCCATCACTCTGGCATACGATATTTCCGACGAGGTGGACATACTGAAATGCTGTGCGGGAACCATGCTGAACGCAAGGCTGATTCCGCTGATCGCCGATTTTATCGCGGCGGTGAAAAATGTGATGCATGAGCGCGGGATGGATATCCCCATTGCCATCGTGCGAAGCGACGGGAGCCTCATGTCCGAGGGAATGGCGCGGGATTGCCCGGTGGAGACGCTTCTCTCCGGCCCGGCGGCAAGCGTAGTGGGCGGAAGCGCCCTTGCGGGGACGGAGAATGCGTGGATCGTGGATATGGGCGGTACCACCACGGATATTGCCCTCCTTCGCAGGGGAATACCTGTCATGGCGGATACAGGCATCCGGATCGGTCAGTGGAAAACCATGGTGAAGGGCCTGTATGTGGATACCTTTGGACTGGGCGGCGACAGCGCGGTCCGGTTTAAGGATAAAAATCTGTACCTTGACACAGCCAGAGTGATTCCTGTTTCCGTGCTCGCAAAGGAATATCCTTCTGTGCTGGAGGATCTTAAGGATCTGGCAGGGGAAAAGCGTTCCTTCGCGAAAATGCTGCATGAATTCCTTGTGCTGCAGAAGGATATTTCGGGCAGCAGCGGTTACAGCCGGGAGGAGCAGGAAATATGCGCGCTGTTGAAGGACGGCCCCGTGATGACATGGAAGCTTGCGAAGCTCCTGGGTAAAGACCCTTATTTCCTTCATACGGAACGTCTGGAGAAAGAGGGGGTTATCATAAAGAGCGGCCTGACGCCTACGGACATGATGATCCTGAAGGGCGACTTTTCCATTTATGATGGGAAAGCGGCGGAGACAGCCCTTGCGTGTATCCGAAAGAATGTGGCTTTAAAGCCGGAGGAGATCCCGGATGCGGTTTATGAGATGGTCATCCATAAGATGTATGTAAATCTGGCAAGGATCTTCCTCACCCTGAAATATAAGCCGGAGGAAAATAAATTCCGAAGCGAAGAACTCTCTACACTGTGCGAGTGGTTCTACAGGGAGGCGGTATCCCGCGCGGAAAGAAAAAGGACTGCGACGGACGCCGGAGCCTGCGCATCGGAGACAGAGCTGGCCCTCACCACGGATTATCCCCTGGTGGGAGTGGGCGCGCCCATCCATATTTTCCTTGGCAAAGTAGCGGAGCTTTTCGGAACGAAGGCCATTATTCCGGAGCATGCCGGGGTGGCAAATGCATTGGGGGCCATTGCGGGCAGAGTAACCACCAGTATTCAGGTCAGGGTAAAGGCGGAATATAAGAACGGCGCCTGCGTGGGCTATTCTGTTTTTGAAGGGACGAAGTATCATCTCTTTTCCGAATACGCTGATGCGGAGGCGCTGGCAGTAAAGCTTGCAAGAAAGCAGGTTCTTAAGAAAAGCAGGCAGCAGGGGGCGTCCGATAATCCGGATATCCGTGTGGAAGTGAAAAAGATCAGGAGCCGGGAGGACGATTTCGGCGTCCTTTTTGAGACGGTCGTCACGGCTACGGCGGCAGACCGGTTCCATGGAGAAGGAGAAAGTTAGAAAATGAGAAAGAAAATTTCAAATACATTACATAGGGTGATTGACCCTGTTATCAGCAGACTGAACGAGGCAGACCCCGGGCGTTTAAGGTTGTATCTGAACTTGTTTTTGCTTGCTGAAATTATATATTTTGTCGGTTCCGGGATATATCGCCATAATCCTGGCCAGGTATTTTCCGATGCGTTTGCTGCAACTACGGTAGGCGGCCTTTATTCCTTCGCTGCTCCGATACTGATGAATTTGAAAGAACCGCTTTATGCCCTGGAAAATTTAGGGTTGACATGGGAATCATTTGGGGTGTGGTGCTTATCAGGCTTCGGATACATAGCGTTGCTGAAGTATAACGAACTGACAGATAATCTGGATTATGGACGGCCGCTGCAGTTTATTCACAGCGTTTTTTTCTGCCTGTTTTGTGGCGCTGTCGCAGCTCCGATTGCCTTCCTGGTTCTCGGAGCCTTACTTGTGCCCGCTGATTGCCTCTGGAAGGCAGGCCCGTTGCTGCTGAAGGCAATTGCCGTGGTGCCGGGGCTTGCCGCCATAGCTTTTTTAGTGATATGCGTGTTTTATGCAGTAAAAGCTTTGATCGATGTGCTGAAGGATTTTATTAAGCTGTATTTGTTTATCTTTATTATTTTGCTTGTTTTGTTGGGGCTGACGCTTCTTTTGGGCATACTTGTGTCCTTTATGGAACAGTCATCTTTGCTGTCTTCGATCATTTCGGGGATAGACTCATTGCTGATCTCGGCGGGCGTTGATGAAAACAGCGCTGCCAATTTTATAACAAAGCCCGCATTTATAAAGGGAGCGATCGGCTTTGCTGTTTTTCTGATGTATAATATTTCAGCGCTGCTGCACGATGATGGCATCGTACTCTGATAATATGATTCCAGGGTCATTAAGCCTTGTCTCCACAGAAATGCAAGCATTCCGTGGAGACAGGCTTTTGACGTTTGAATCATAATATATGACATTGCGGTAAATTACTGAAACAGGCAGACAGAGCCAAACAATTTCAAGACCATTCAAAATATAATGTAAATTATCAGATAATTTAAAGACGCCTGCCTTGACTTTAAGGAGGGTGTATGATAAATTATACCTACAATAGCGAAGATGATGCATAAGGAGAATTGATTATGAGCGAAAAGCTGAGAGTTGGTATTTTAGGTGCGACCGGTATGGTGGGGCAGAGATTTATTTCTCTTCTGGAAAATCATCCCTGGTTCGAGGTGGCGACCCTGGCGGCCAGCGCAAGAAGCGCGGGCAAAACTTATGAAGAGGCTGTGGGCGGAAGATGGAAAATGGATTCCCCCATGCCGGAGGCGGTCAAAAAGCTTGTGGTGATGAATGTCAATGAGGTAGAGAAGGTAGCCTCCACAGTGGATTTCGTATTTTCCGCGGTGGATATGTCCAAGGAGGAGATCAGGGCCATTGAGGAGGAATACGCGAAAACCGAGACGCCGGTAGTCTCCAATAACAGCGCCCACCGCTGGACGCCGGACGTCCCCATGGTAGTGCCGGAGATCAATCCGGAGCACTTTGAGGTGATTCGGTACCAGAAAAAACGTCTGGGAACCTCCAAAGGCTTTATTGCGGTAAAACCGAATTGCTCTATCCAGAGCTATGCGCCGGCGCTGAGCGCATGGAGAGAATTTGAGCCTTATGAGGTGGTTGCCACCACATATCAGGCTATTTCCGGAGCCGGCAAGACATTTAAGGACTGGCCGGAGATGGAGCACAATATTATTCCGTATATCGGCGGCGAGGAAGAGAAGAGCGAGAAGGAGCCTTTAAGACTGTGGGGTAAAATCGAGGATGGCGTGATCGTTCCCGCCTCTGAGCCGGTGATCACCTGCCAGTGCATCCGTGTACCGGTGCTGAACGGCCATACGGCGGCGGTATTTGTAAAATTCCGCAGGAAACCTGCGAAGGATGAGCTTATCCGGAAGCTGAGAGAATTTAAGGGTATTCCACAGGAGCTTGCTCTTCCCAGCGCTCCGAAGCAGTTTATCCAGTACCTGGAGGAGGATAATCGCCCGCAGGTATCCGAGGATGTGAATTATGAGCGCGGAATGGGCGTGTCCATCGGAAGGCTGAGAGAAGATACCGTATACGACTTCAAGTTCGTAGGTTTGTCCCACAATACGGTGAGAGGCGCTGCCGGCGGTGCGGTTCTCTGCGCAGAAACCCTGAAAGCAAAAGGATATATCACAAAAAAGTGATGATAACCCCGCGCAAAAACAGAAAGAAGGCCTGAGATGGAGAAGATCAAACTGACAAAGCTGGCGCCGAACTGCGGGTGCGCGGCAAAGCTGGGGCCAGGCACTCTGGCCGGCGTACTGGCCGGGCTGCCCCAGTTCCCGGATAAAAACCTTCTGGTGGGGACCGAAACCAGCGACGACGCCGCCGTATACAAAATAAATGAGGAGCTTGCCCTGATCCAGACGCTGGACTTTTTCACTCCTGTGGCGGATGAACCCTATGTATTCGGACAGGTGGCGGCGGCAAACGCCCTGAGCGACGTGTACGCCATGGGAGGAGAGCCGAAGGTGGCTCTGAATATCGTGGCCTTTCCAAATGATATGGATACGGAGATACTGGCTGAAATATTACGGGGAGGCGCGGATAAGGTTCTTGAGGCGGGCGCGGTGCTGGCCGGGGGACATACCATCCAGGACACGCCACCGAAATACGGCCTCAGCGTCACCGGATTTGTAAATCCCGGAGAATTCTGGAAAAACTGCGGCGCAAAGACAGGGGATGTGCTCATCCTTACAAAGCCTCTGGGAGTGGGAATTATAAATACGGCCATAAAAGCGGATATGGCGTCGGAGGCGGAAACAGCGGCGGTGGTTCAGTCCATGACAACGCTCAACAAAAACGCCCGTGATATTATGAAAAAATACCGGGTTCACGCCTGCACCGATGTGACCGGCTTCGGGCTGGCGGGACATGCCCTGGAAATGGCTCAGGGAAGTGAAAAAACACTTATCCTTCATTCCGAAAAATTCCCGCTCCTTCCCGGGGCAAGAGAGTATGCGTCTATGGGACTGATCCCGGCGGGGGCATATCGAAACAGGGCCCATGCGGAGCAGGCAGGGATAAAAAGCACGGCGCCCTTGGATCTGGAGGACATTTTTTTCGATCCCCAGACCTCCGGCGGCCTGCTTCTGGCGGTTCATCCCGATGATGAAAAGGAGGTTGTAAAAGCGCTGGAGGCGCTGAAGCTTCCTCACGGGGTGATCGGCGAGGTGACCGAAAGAAAAGAATGGGCGCTGATACTGCGCTGAGAAGCCCATGCTTACTCTATCGGCACAACAATTCTTGAGCAGTATCGTTTTTCATCAACATTCCGACCGGTGGCGGGGGCAACGATGCCAATGCCTGTTACAAAACCCTTTGGCTTCAGCCCCCGTTTCCTGATTTCTTCCCCTAAGAGCAGATAAGAGGTTTCCAGGCGGTCATAGCCGCCGTAATATAAAAGGGATAAAACCTTGCAGGCAGGGAAGCTGACAATTTCCCCGCAGGTCTTTTCCGGCGGGATGACAGGGACACAGGCGGTCTTCATGAAAGGCTCTTTCGTAAGATAACCCTCAAGGTAATCCGTGCGCTCGCTGATGCTGAAAATCGGTTCGCCGGAAATCACAAACCCTTTTTCGATGCATTCCTCGTATGCTTCCACCATGAGGTCATAGGTATCCTGCGCTGTAATCCCAAGCCCTTTCTTTGTATAGCAGGTGACCGCCGGCATATGGAGGATCTGTATGGATGTCTCCTGCTCTTTTTGGGAAAACAGGCGCATCTCCTCGACAAACCTCTGCATGAGCTGCAGGCGGTCCTCCAGCGTATTCAGCAGGGTGTCGGCATCGCCGCCTCCGTCATAATAAGCCAGTATATCCCCGCTGCCAAATCCCATCGCCTGGAATTTCTGTATCTGTGCGCAGGAAGATACATTAAACAGATCGTAATACCGCCGTCCGCTCTTTGGATTCGTATAAGCCGGAGTTATCAGCCCTTTTTCCTCCATGCGAAGGAGCGTGCTGCGGGATATGCCGCAGGCTTTCGCCGCCTGTGATACTGTGAACAGTCTATTGCCTTTGTTATTCATGCTGTCGAATCCTCCTTATAAATATGAATAGGAATATTTTTCTACCTAAATTGATAAAATACGCTTGATTCGTTCATGGGTGGACATGTTAAAATATATTAAATTATGAATCAGGATTTTGTACCTGTCAATACAAAATTCATTTGTATTCAGACTGATCATGAACATTCCGTCAGAATTGCAGCCGGACAGGAGGGGAAACGAGTATGTATCTGACAGCACTCTGTGACGGCGTGACGGCGGAATCAGAAAAAACAGAAGACGAGGGCAGTATGATGGGTAAGATCTGGGATTTTTTTGATAATCTGAATGAGTTAGTATATGTCTCGGATATGGACAGTC
>CAZQAB010000045.1:0-7700 GCA_964591265.1 uncultured Lachnospiraceae bacterium | reverse complement strand
CTGTGCGGTATTCCCGCAAGCTGCCAGTGACAGCAAAAGCGCCATGCTTATCAAAAGGCAGGCAAGTTTTCCTACTGCTTTCATTTTACAAAACCTCGCTCGGTCATATTTGGAGTATTTTATTATGCGGACTACCATTCGCAGATTTTATAAGCGTGCTTGGAGACACATCTTTATTATAGCTGATTTTGCTCATAAAAATCAAAGAGCTTTGAAAAAGATTTACAAAACTTTCACCATAAGTCTGTCGCACACGGTCAGAACTTCGTATCTCCATTCAGCATCTCCTGCAAAGAGAACAGCAGCCTTGCCATCGTTCCTGAATGCCGCACCATTCCTCGTACATACCCCTGAGCCGGTAAGCAGAGCCGCATCGTCCGCTATCTATGCGATGCAGAAGTTCCAGGAGCAGATGAGGGGGCAGGCAGGCTTGCCCCCGGAAGAGGAGGTTGCCGGCCGGATTACGAATTCGCGCCGGGACGAGAATGCTGAATGAAAAGAATGATTGCAGCGATTCCGAGAAGAGGGCGTGACTTGGACGGAGGAGAACCTTTATGTGGCGGATGTCCGCTGACAGGAAGGATAAGGCAGGCTGTTCGGCTGTGAACTATAAAGGAAGCGCATTATGGATGCTCCTCTTTCCAAGCTTTGATCTGCTCCAGCCGCGCCTTATAATTTGCTTCCAGCCCCTGGTCTGTGGGCTGATAGTATTCCGTACCCAGCAAAGAGTCCGGCAGGCACTGGATATTGGTTAGCTTGTCCCTGGCGTCGTGGGCATACTGATATCCTTTGCCGTAATCCAGATCCCGCATCAGGCCGGTGACGCCGTTGCGTATCACCAGGGGAACCGGCTCCGCAAGCTGCCCGGCAGCGTCCTCCTTTGCGTGTTCGTAGGCTTTGTACAGGGCGTTTGATTTGGGAGCGAGGGACATATAGACCACTGCCTGCGTCAAATGCACGCTGCATTCCGGCATTCCGATCAGATGGCAGGCCTGATAGGCAGCGACGGCCACCTCCAGGGCGCGGGGATCTGCCAGCCCCACGTCTTCGCTGGCAAAGCGGGTTACCCGCCGGGCTACATACAACGGATCTTCCCCGGCCTCCAGCATCCGCGCCAGCCAGTAAACCGCCGCGTCCGGGTCGGAGTTGCGCATGGACTTGTGAAGCGCGGAGATCAGATTGTAGTGTTCTTCTCCGGTCTTGTCGTAGAGCAGGGATTTTCTGGAGGTGCATTGCTCCAGCGACTCCCGGGTGACCGTGATAACGCCGTCGCTGTCCAGGTCGCCGTTCAGTATGGCCATATCCAGAGTGGAGAGGGCGGTACGGGCGTCGCCGTTTGCAAATACGGCGATCATCTCCAGCAGTTCCTCCGGGATCACGATCGTCTGGTTCCCGAAACCTTGTTTGTCCTTCAGCGCCCGAAGGAGCAGCTTTTTCAGATCTTCGGTTTCAAGGGCTTTCAGGACAAACACCTTGCACCGGGAGAGAAGCGCCCCGTTGATCTCAAAGGATGGGTTTTCCGTGGTAGCCCCGATCAGAATGATGCTCCCTTTCTCCACAAAGGGCAAAAAAGCGTCCTGCTGGGCCTTGTTGAACCGGTGGATCTCATCCACAAACACGATGGTCTTTTCCCCGCAGCGCCGGTTGTCCTCTGCCTGCTGCATGACGGCGCGGATCTCTTTGATGCCGCTGGTGACGGCGGAAAAATCGATAAACCTGGCCTGTGTGCGCCTGGCAATGATGCGGGCCAGGGTCGTCTTGCCCACGCCGGGAGGCCCCCAGAAGATCATGGAGGAGATCTGGTCGTTCTCGATCAGACGGCGCAGGACCTTTCCCTTTCCCAGAAGATGATCCTGTCCCACATACTCTTCCAGCGTCCGGGGACGGAGCCTGGCCGCCAGGGGCTGGGGCACACTGTTTTCAAAAAGAGACATCTGTTCCATCGTCGTAACCTCCCTGCTGCTTCCATTATAATCGTTCTGAAAAACAATGCAATTATTTTGTGAATTTTCAGGTTGAAATTTCCCCGCAAACGTAAGATAATGAGTCTCGGCATCCTGTTTTCAGCGGAGGCAGCCAGAAAGCGGGTCTTTGCGTGGCGATGGCGTTCCCGGCGCTGACGCTCACAGGAATCCTGCCGCCTGGCCGGAGGCAGGGCAGATGACAAAAATGCCCGCCCATGTGCGGATGCGTCGGGCGGGCAAGGTAATCCGAATGGTTTCCGGAGGGAGCGTTCCTATGCAAGGAACGGGGTGACCTCCGAAGGTATTGTGCCGGTCACTGCGCGCAGCATGATCGGCCTGGTAAGATCAAGGCTGAAAATACCCATGATGGATCTGGCATCGATCACATATCTGCCGGACACCAGTTCCAACCTGCATTCGCAGTTCTTGATCGCTTCCACAAATTTTTTGACGATTTCAATGCTGTTTAAGCGAACAGTACAGGTTGTCATTCTGTATTCCCTCCTTACAGATTTATTCAATCTTTTTCTTTTATCAAGGTGAATTATAGGTCTGCAGCGGGAAAATGACAACGGATAAAGTATACAAAATTTGGAACAGAATTTGCCATATGCAGGGCGATATGAAAGAAAAAACGCGGAATCCGGGGCGCGGTACAGATATATTTAGTGAAATATTATAAATATGTGCTATAATCAGATCCGGACAGGAAGCAGTTCCGTGTCCGCCTGAATGTAGGACAGACACAGGAGAGATTATGATACAGACGAAGAAGCTGGTACAGTTCTATGTTTCGCAGTATGAAATGCAGATCAGAAAAAAACAGAAAAATCCGGTGAACTATAAAGATTACAACGACCGGGTGGCCCGTCTGGCCCGATCCCTGAAGGCTGCAAAGGCCTCCCGGATCAACAGCGCCATGCTGGAGGACTATCACCGGCAGATCAAGAATATTGCAGATTTTGCCTTCCGCCGCAAGCGGGAGGATGTGCGCAGAAGAGTCAATGAGGAAATGCTGCCAAGGCTTGTCCGGTTGGATATGGATTTTCTGCTGCCGGAACAAAGGGCCGGGATAGACAGCGATTTTCTGTTCTGGCTGCGGCGCAGAAAGCCTGGGAAGATCTGTTCTCTTCCCCTGTTCGTCCTGTATCCCCAGTACCGCCAGTATCAGATCCGGAATCAGATTCTCGACCTGGTCCCCACGCGCCCGGAGCTGGAATTTCCGGATGCGCTGGAAATGCAGCGCCATTTTATCCTGCATATCGGCCCTACCAACAGCGGAAAAACCTTTCAGGCGCTGGAACGTCTGAAACAGGCCTCCAGCGGTGTTTATCTCGGGCCCCTTCGCCTGCTTGCTCTGGAAGTCTATGAGAAGATGAAGGAATACGGCGTTCCATGTACCATGCTCACCGGGCAGGAGTGTATTGAAGAGCCAAACAGCCGAATCACCGCTTCCACGGTGGAGATGGCCGATCTGGATCAGTTTTACGAGATCGCAGTGATCGATGAGGCGCAGATGATGGCCGAGCCGGAGCGGGGTCATTCCTGGACCCGGGCGATTCTGGGGCTGCTGTGCCGGGAGATCCATGTCTGCTGCAGCCCGGCGGCGGAAGGAGCCCTGACCCATCTGATCGAGCTGTGCGGCGATACCTGCGAGATCCACCGGTACGAGAGAAAGACGCAGCTGGTCATTGAGAAAGAACCTTTTGAGTTCCCAAAGGACGTGCGCAGGGGCGACGCTCTCATTGTGTTCTCGAAGAAATCGGTACTGGATGTGGCCGGACGGCTTGAAGAGCAGAAGATCAATGCCAGCGTGATCTATGGGAGTCTTCCTCCGGAGATCCGCCGCCGCCAGATGCGTCTGTTCACCAGCGGCCGGACGAAGGTGGTGGTGTCCACGGACGCCATCGGCATGGGACTGAACCTCCCGGTGCGCCGAATCATTTTCTTGCAGGCGGACAAGTTTGACGGGATCAGCCACAGGCCGCTGAAAACCTCCGAGATCCGGCAGATCGCGGGGAGGGCGGGGCGTTTTGGCATCTACAATACCGGCTACATCAACGCCATGGGCGAGGAGGCCCTGGAGTATGTGCGGGTGAAATATGATCAGGAGGATCCGCCCATAGAGAAGGTAAATCTGGGCTTTCCCCAGGTTCTGCTGGACATCAACGAGCCGCTGGACGAGATCCTGAAGGTCTGGCATTCGGTGGAACCCTCCGCCCCCTTTGAGAAGGAGAATGTGGACGAGGCCCTGTTCCTGTATGACAAGGCCCAAAAGGTGAAGGACCGGATTTGCGGGTTCGGGGATAAACGGCTGCTGTACCGCATGATCACCTGTCCCATTGATATCAAGGATTCCCGGGTGGTGGCCCTCTGGCTGGATTACTGCATGACCTATTCCGCTGACGTCTCTCTGCCGCGGCCGAAGCTGGATCCCCGTGACCGGGGCGGCATCATGAAATATGAGACTTATTACAAACAACTGGATCTTTACTATCAGTTTTCCCACCGCATGGGCAAGATCATTGAGGAAGAATGGCTCAGAAGGGAGCGGGAAAAGACGGAGGCCAACATTATGCGCTATCTGACAAAGGGCAAGGCCAGCTATGTCTCCCGATGCCCTTACTGCGGCAGGCTGCTCCCCTTTGGCTCGCCTTTTCGAATGTGCGACGACTGCTATAATAACTGAAAGGATATGAATTATGGGGAAAGACAAGGAAAAAGATGGGATTTCTTTAAAAGGACTGATGGGGATCGCCCTGGTCAAAAAGGAGCCCTACTTTGGCTCCCACCGGGGCATGCGTTTCCGTTTGGCCAAAGAAGGGGAACAGCTTCAGGCCACGGCCTATCCGGAGCCTTATAGCTGGGACGTCACCTTGCAGGAGCAGAAAGAATCGGAATTTTTCCCTCTTTCCGACCAGGGGCTTGGGCAGGCCGTGGAGTGGCTCAATCAGATATATCGGGAAAAATACGGAAATCAGTAACGAAAATCAGGTTTTTTCTGTTTGACAGAGCAAACAAAATATGATACTATATACAACCGTAGCGATGAAATAAAGTCCGCCTGCTGATGTGGCTCAGGGGTAGAGCACATCCTTGGTAAGGATGGGGTCGCGGGTTCAATTCCCGCCATCAGCTCTCAAAAACCTCGGTATGTACTGGGGTTTTTTTGTTTGACAAATCGCTTAAAATGGGCCGCCGCATTACCGGCGCTGCGGGTTTCCGGAAACAAAGCGTCATTATTGCGGCGGCCCACTTTATTGCTGCTTCCTATATTACTGTTCCATTTGCCGGCCCATAAAGCCTGCGGCGCATTTCGCAAGGATCTGTTCGGTCTCCCCCATTTTTCTGCTGGTATCCTTGCTGCGCAGGATGACGGATCCGATCACGTCCCCTTCGCAGAGGATTGGGCTGATGACCTGGGGGTATTCGTCCTCCGCGTCTTCGCTGGTGATTTTGACGTGTTTTTTTGACTGAGTGTCAGAGAGAATATTTTCGCGGTCATTCATAACTGCCTCGAGCTGCCCGGTGACGGGCGTCCCTATGGTGTCTTTGCGGATGCCGCCTGCGGCTGCGATCACCTGATCCCGGTCTGTGATGCAGACGCTGTGCCCCGAAGCTAAGGCCAGCGCTTCGGCATATTCCTTTGCAAAGCTGCCAAGCTCTCCGATGGGAGAGTATTTTTTCAGAATGATTTCTCCTTCGCGGTCGGTAAAGATTTCCAGAGGGTCACTTTCCCGGATGCGAAGCGTCCTTCGTATTTCTTTCGGAATGACGACCCGGCCCAGGTCGTCGATCCTTCTTACAATTCCTGTGGCTTTCATAAAAATTCCTCCATTTATCTGTACTGGTAATGTGTTCGTTCGTGACACTAGTATCTGTAAATGAAGGAATTATTATTCATTGCCATAGCATGCAAAGCATATAAAATACGGAATGCGATTTAAACCCGTCCGATCTGCTCCAGCAGTTCGCTCTTGATCCGGTACAGGCGGTCGGAGAGATCCACATAAACCTTATGGGGATTGGCGAAACGCCTGGTCTCCTCCCAGAGCGTTTCCTTCTCCTGGGTGCAGTAGTCCCGGATCTCCATAACGGTGGGAGAGGTGTAGACGCATTCGCCCCCAAGAAACACCGGAACCATCATCTCCCGCAGCGTGAAAGTACCGGCTTTGAGCCTTGTCTTTTTCCAGGTCTCAATAGGATCAAAGAGGATCAGATCCTGATCCTCATCAAACGTTTCCTCCACCAGACAGATGAGATCCGCGCGGATCTTGCCGGTCTCTCTGTCGTAGATGCGCAGGATCTTCTTGTTGCCTGGGTTGGTAACCTTTTCCGTGTTTTCGGACAGCTTGATTTTCGGAATAAACGCACCGGTGGCAGGATCCTGTATTGCGGCCAGTTTATATACGCCGCCAAAAGCCGGGCAGTCCTTTGAGGTGATCATGTTGGTGCCCACGCCCCAGGAGGTGATGGCCGCGCCCTGGGATTTCAGGGAATCGATCAGGTATTCGTCCAGATCGCTGGAGGCGGAGATTACCGCATCCGGGAATCCGGCTTCGTCCAGCATTTTGCGGGCCTTTTTGGACATATAGGCCAGGTCGCCGCTGTCCAGACGGATGCCGTAATTTTTCAGCGGGATACCGGCCTGGCGCATCTCTGTGAAGACCTTTATGGCGTTTGGTACGCCGGAGCGCAGGGTGTCATAGGTGTCCACCAGCAGGGTGCAGGCGTTCGGGTACAGCTCGGAATATTTTTTGAAAGCGGTGTACTCATCCGGGAAACTCATAATCCAGCTATGGGCATGGGTGCCTTTCACCGGAACGTCAAAGAGTTTTCCTGCCAGTACATTGGAAGTGCCGACACACCCGGCGATCATGGAGGCGCGGGCGCCGTAAACTCCCGCGTCCGGCCCCTGAGCACGCCGCAGGCCAAACTCCATGACCCCGTCGCCCCGGGCCGCCCGGACGACTCTGGCCGCCTTGGTGGCGATCAGGCTCTGATGGTTCAGGATCGTCAAAACCGCCGTTTCCACAAGCTGCGCCTGCATGATGGGGGCGATCACTTTCAGCAGAGGCTCGTGGGGAAACACCACGGAACCCTCGGGAACCGCGTATATATCTCCGGTAAAACGGAATTCCTTCAGGTAATCCAGGAATTCCCGGTTAAAGATGCCGAGGCTTCCAAGATAAGCGATATCTTCGCCGGAAAACCGAAGATTCCTGATATATTCCATGACTTGTTCCAGCCCCGCAGTGACTGCATAACCGTTTCCGCAGGGATTTTTCCGGTAGAAAGCGTCAAAGACGACGGTCTCAGAGGACTGGTTCTCAAAATATCCCTGCATCATGGTCAGTTCATAGAGGTCCGTCATCAGGGTAAGGTTTCGTGTACTCATTCCGCTCGCTCCTTTTCGTATCGTATTTTGTATTTTTATATGACTATACCACAATTTCAGGAAAATGGCGTTAAAAAAACGCCGAAAGAGAAAAAAGTTCTTGCATTCTCAGAGGACTTGCGTTATAATTCGTCTTGCTTGCAAATAAAGGGCTATCGCCAAACGGTAAGGCAACGGACTCTGACTCCGTCATTTCCAGGTTCGAATCCTGGTAGCCCTGCTTACATGAATGGATATCTTCCGGTTGGAGATATCCATTTTTTTGGCGTGTTTTCGGGTTTTTAGAGAAACGTAAGTCCCATAACATGGGTAAATCAAGCTATATAAGACATTTAATT
>CAZQAB010000044.1:0-9035 GCA_964591265.1 uncultured Lachnospiraceae bacterium | reverse complement strand
TTCCCGTGACTGCTCCAGCGGCAAGTGTTACTGCAAGTTTCATAGAAAAATCGCCCACAAACTTTTTGATACCTATAAGAGCCTTTCCTATACGGTTCTTTTTGGGAGCATCGCTTTTCAACTGTTCTTGAATCATTTCCAAATCGTCTTTCACATTCTCGATTTCTTCTGAGTCAACTCCCTGAATCTCAGGTAGTGATGCAAGCAATTTGTCAATTAGAGTAATCATAGAACTTGTATCGTTTATAGTGTTGTAAGTATTTATCACTCCACTATTCTGCTGGCTTGCCGAACCATTAACAGTCTCAATATTTTGAATATATGTATTTCCGTTCATAGTCTTTGTCTCCTCGTCATAAACAATCATTTCCATTGAAAGTTGGTCGTTGATAAAATCTATAAGAGGTTTAAACGCCATATTAAGGAAACTTTGAATATTATCATCTATTTTTTTACTTGACCAACAATACCGCATTGCTTGTCCACGGACACTCACTTTATCCTCATTATTGATAAATAAAAGATAGTCGTACTGCGCTTTAATATGACACGCTTCATCTTCGGGCGGATTATAATCTGCCCACCCAGAGCAACCTATATCAAAACACTTCTTAAAATCATAATCAGTTCCTAACATTTTTTCTTTAATGAACCTTGATATTATCTCATTTCCATCAATAAATTTCAAAAACCGCGAAAGATTTATATCTGCCGTGTGATCAGTGCTATTGAGCAAATTACTTGATAACCTGCGAAATTCTAAACTCAGTTTTCTTAACTCTAATCTGTTCATATATCCACCCCACAATACGGGCAAAATATCTTTGCCGCTCCAGCGCAATAAAGCACCTTAACTCTGCGACCACAACATGAACAAGTAAAGTTCACGCCCAAGGGACAAATACAGTTCCCTTTGCACTTCCTTCATCCGGAAGACCTTCTCCTCTACATGCACGGGCAGGCGGATGCCCCGCTCCGTTGTCATGAATGTCGCGCCCCGGAACGGCTTAAGCTTTGGGGCGGCTCCGTAGAGCTTTCCGCCCGGCTTATGTTCCTTTGGCGTGTGGCATTTCTCGCAGGCTGTGGCGAGATTCGACAGCCGGTCCGAATGGTCGCCTTTCCAGAAACCGATATGGTGGACATGCAGGACCGCGTGTTCCTTTATCCCCCGCCCGCAGAATACACAGGCATGGCCGTCTCTTGTGAACACAGCTTCCCGGAGTGTCGCAATGCCGTAACGTCCCCCGTGCTGGTAATCCGTACCCCTCGGCAGCGGTTTCCCTTCGGAGACCGCCTTCAGTGCCTGTATGTCAAACTGTCCCATCTCAAACACGGCGTCCGTGATGGGAAAGACTTCCTTATATTTCTCAAACAGCCAGATCTGCCGTTCCATCTTGTTCTTTATGGACGGGGCAAGCCACCCCTCTTTCTTCGAAGCCCTCCGGTTATCAAACCTCGGTTTCCGGTAACGTTTCCGGCTGCGGCGCGTACGGCGGTACTGCCGCCTGGCCCTGTGCCGCTCCGGTTCGTCCTCCAGCAGATGGTATTCTGCCCCGGCGTATTCGTGCTTCTGTGAAGCGGCGGACACCCCGACATGGAGGTATCCGGTATTGCAGCAATATTCTATTGGCTGTGTCTCCCCTGGCTCGCGGTCCAGCAGACGGATCGTAAACACCGGGGAATGACGGTATATGACGGCGCGTCCGGCCTTTAACAGCTTCCGCGCCCGTTTGATGTTTGTCGGCATCAGCGGGATGCCGGTACTTCCAACTACGGCAACCATATGGATGCCTCCTTTCCTTAAAATACCCTTACGGGTTCCCGGTTCTGCCAAAGGCATCCCCTGCTTCTCTGCCCGGATGGGCAGGGGTCCACATCGCCAATGTTATCCGTGGGTTTTGTACCGCGCAGGCACTTCCCTTACCCCTCGGGGATGTTTAACCTGCGCGCGCAGAGCGTGGGACGTGTGGAGAATCCCACGGTGCCTGTGTATTCCACGGTAACGTAACACCCAATGCGGCGGGCGCTTAGGCTAATCAACTATGGCTTTTACAAGCCCCCGCTTCAAAATCCTTGCGGATTTAAGCGGTGGGTAGTTGACCCTCATTAGATCTCCTGTCTTTAATATGTCATTTTTGCCGTACAGAAGACGGCGCCATACCTCTATAAGGCCGGGCGATGGGCGGCGCGGGATGTGATATAGTGAATTGCCCGCCGCCTGCTCACGCGAGGTGGGGGGATTCTTGCTGGGAAGCGTTAAAGGCAGGGCCTGGAAATATGCTCTACAGAGGAGTTCCCGGAAACAAAAAAACGTACCAATAGGTACGTCATGCGCCATCTGAATAAAGCTCAGATGGGGCTTGTAGCATTAAAAATTTTCAGCCAGGGATTTACAACGGAAAGGAATTGTTTGGGCAGCCTCGAAATGAAAAGATGTGTGGATGTGCCTGGGCCGTACAGCGTGCGGCGGGAATTTCCTGTTAAAGGGACACTGCCCTGGCAGATGCCAGGACATAAAGAAACCGCAGGGATGAGCTCCCTGCGGTTAGGTTTCGTGGTGTATATGTTTCATTTTCGCCCTATTATATAACTAACACCAAACCTCTACCTGAGTCTCTATAGTCAGATGGCCGTATGTTACAGTCACTGGATATATCCCGGGCGTATCCTTGGGGGTGAAGTCTGTTTTATAATTTGGAGAATACTCAACATGACCATCGGAATAAATTGCTGCCATATCAATACAACCGTCTTGTATTTCAGCCCCCGTATACACTGTTCCATTAGGATAAAAAATAGTTAGTTCAGTCAAAGTGGCCCCTGTATCTATTTCATATTGCGTTTTCGGTTCGGTAATAGTCGGGTCTGTACGGCTTATTGCCTTGATGGGGAAAGTAAACACCTTTCTGTCAATCCCTACGTCGCCAATCTTTACACCAGAAACTGTGACTATCAACTTGGTTGTCCCCACGTACCCCAGTTTAAAAAAATTCACACCCTTAATGAGGCCACTACCATCATTCTTATTCCCTTTTGCATCTGTCTCCACCACGTGGATGTTGCTTTTATCATATCCTTCGTCCAGATATACCCAGTCCTTTGTTATGCTGCATTGTATGTCAACGGTAGGTGATGCAGTCGGGACAATGGCCGGCCCACTTTGTTCGGGTATGGCGCTTGCCTTATTAACGACCGTGACTTTCCTTTTCACCGTCTTAATCTTCTTCCCCTTGTAATACACCTTTGCGGTGATCGTGGCCGTGCCCTTTTTCTTCCCGGTCACGACGCCCTTGGAGCTTACCGTTGCTATTTGTTTATCTGAAGAGCTGTATTTCGCAGTCACGCCGTTTGGCAGGCCATTTAGTTTCAGGGAAATTGTTTTCTTTTTCACGACATACGTTTCCGTTGTGGGATACCCCTTCAGCACGGCAACATATGCCTTCTTCGATACTTTCCCCTTCTTATTATAGAACGTCAGCGTAGCAACTCCGGCCTTCTGGGCCTTTACCATGTACTTGCCGTTGCTTTTTGCTACCCGGATCACACTTTTTTTGCTGGATTTTACTTTGTATGCATAGCTTTTGGTGTTCCCCACGGTCATCTGTGTAACGGTCTTTTTTGTTGCCGCCTGGGCCGTGGCGCACGCAGACAAAGTGGTGAAAACAAACAGGAAAACCAGCAATAACTTTTTCACTTTGTTTTTGTCCATCTTAAAATCCTCCCTCAAACTATGAAAATACCTTTTAATTTTCACTTTATTTTATCATTTTCCGGCATGATGTACAAGCAATTTTTTCAGCCCGGGCGGGCCATAGGTCCCCGCCCAGCCGGGAATTACCCTTCGTTTGGGCTGATTGTGAGCACGTACCCGCATTCTTCCAGGTCCCCATCCATCGAAATGAAATAGTGCCCGTTCCCAAGTATTTCGGTATCCATGATGGAATACGGGTCTGCATCCTCCCCATTTTTTTCAAGCGTGAGGGCAGGTTCTTCCCCGGTCGCTTCCATGTATTCAATTTCAGAAACAGCGCTGCCGGTTACGCAGATGGAATCAACTGCCATCACATCGCCGTCGGCGAGTTTAACGATCACGTCGTACGGGAGGCCATTCTTTATTGTGAAGGAAAAATGGGCGCTTTCCTCTTCCGTTTCTTTGTCAGCTTCCGTATTGGCGGCTTCGGCGCTGGCAGTTTCCGTCTCCTTTTCTGTTCCCTCTGCAGTGGCATCCTCCGCCTCATAGAAGGAGTTCAGGGCCACGGCTGGGTCGGGCCATTCCCCATTATCCTCCATAAACCTGTTGATTTTATTTCTTTGGATAGTATCTGTACAGTCGGAAAAATGTCCGCCAGGGCGCTTAATCGCTTTCCCGCTGAATTACAATACCAGGTTATCCATATAAAAAAACCCGGAGCATAACCGAACGCTCCGGGAAGTTCCCTGGCAATCCTGCGATTTTATGTGGAGACGCTCTGCAAAAGCTACAGTATCCTCGAAATCCTGTCTGCAAGGATCCGGGCAAGCTGCCGGTGTCCTTCTTCTGTCAGGTGCATATAATCAAACTCGTTCGGTCCCGCCGTCAGAGCCTGGTTCGCGTCAAGATAGTGACAGCCTGTCAGCTTTGCAATCTGTTCAAACTCCGCGGCAAGGCCCTCTGATTTTTCCGCGCAGCCCCGGCCCATGGTGGCGGCCACCTCCGTATCGGCGTACTCTCTGCCGATATTTTGCGGCGTCACCACAAGAATACTGGCTTTGCCCTCTCTCCAGCAATCTGAAGCAGCCCGGGCTTTGTCAATCAGCCGTTTTAAGCCCAGGGCAATGCACGCCGCCGACGTCCCGAAGCGCTCCTTCGTATCGTTCGTCCCCAGCATGATAATCAGAAGATCCACCGGTTCGTGGCTCATCAGGCAGGGATAAATGTAATCCAGCCCGGAAAGCCCCTCAAAAAGCGGATCCCGGAAACTTGTGGTGCGGCCGGAAAGCCCCTCCTCAATGATCAGATACTCCGCTCCCAGATGCTGCTGCAACAGGCATGGCCAGCGCTGAGTCTCGTCAAAACGTCCCCCATCCTGTGCGCAGTATCCGTGGGTATTGGAATCGCCAAAACATACGATGTGTTTTTTCATCATAAATCCCTCGTATCCTCGATCGCCTGTTTGATATCCCTGTAGAGCTGTACCAGCTCCGGATCCTCCGGCGATACCGGGAGGAAGGGAAGTCTGGGAGCCCCCATGGGACACCCGTCCAGCGTGATGATCGCCTTGATGGCGCCGTGCATGGATGCAAAAGAACAGATCCGGTAGATCAGCGGCGTCACTATCTTCTGGACCTCCGCCGCTTTCTCCCACTCTCCCCGGCCGATCAGTTCTTCCATCTTCATGTAAAGCTCCGGCATCGCCCCGTAGGTGCCGCCGATCCCGGCGTCCGCTCCCATAAGGCGCCCGGCCACAAACTGTTCATCCGGACCGTTAAATACGATAAAATCTTTGCCTCCGGCCTCCTTGAAACGGAGGATGTCATGCGCAGGATCGGAGGAACATTTGATACCGGCCACCCGGTCATTTTCCAGCATCCGGTTAAACAGCTCCATGGAAAGGTTGAAACCGGTAAGCTGAGGAATGTTATAGATAAAGAACGGCAGTTCCGCAGCCCTGGTGATCTCGGTCCAGTGCCGGTACACGCTCTCCTCGTCGGGGCGGTAATAGACACAGGGGACCGCAGAGGTGGCCGCCGCGCCGATCTCCCCGGCGTGTTTTGCCAGAATGCAGGCATGTCTTGTGTCCGCACACCCCACATGGACGATGATATTCATATCGTCGCCCACCTCGTTCACCACAGTCTCCGCCACCAGCTTTCTCTCTATGGGATCCAGCATAAAGCCCTCTCCGGTGCTTCCGCAGACATACATCTGTTTTACGCCTTTGTCCCGAAAATATCTGGAAACCCGTTTCACCGCGTCCACATCCACGCTGCCGTCCGCCGCGAACGGAGTGTTGAGCGCGACAGTGACGTGTCTGAATTTGTTCGCATCATACCTGAAGATACCTTTCACCCTCTTTCATCGCTGCCCGTCTCCGGACAGCAAACTTCCTGTCTGTCGGTTTTCAACTGCCTGTATAAATCGTTTGGCGATCTCCAGCGGTCGGGTGATGGCGCCGCCTACAACCACCGCAAAGGCTCCCGCCTCCAGCATCTGTACAGCCTGCTGAGGTGAATGGACTCTGCCCTCTCCGATCACGGGCACATCAATATCCGCCGACAGACGTCTCACCAGTTCAAAATCTGGTCCGTCCAGCTTCGGGGAATAACTTGTGTAACCGCTCATTGTGGTACCCACCATATCCACGCCCAGCTTCCAGGCATTTACGCCCTCCTCATAGGTGGAGATATCCGCCATCAAAATGGCGTCCGGATATTTCGTGCGCACCTGGGTTATGTACTCGCTGATACTCTTTCCATCGCCCCGCTTCTGATTGGTGCAGTCAAAAGCGATGATATCCGAGCCTGCCGCTGCCAGATCATCCACTTCCCTCATGGTAGGGGTGATGTAGCTCTCAAAGCCTTCATACCGGATCTTTATCAGACCGATGACTGGCAGGCCGGTCTCTTCTTTGATGGCGATCACGTCCCGGATGCTGCTGGTGCGGATCGCGGGGGCGCCGGCCCGCTTCGCCGCTCTTGCCATGAGATACATGATCGATTTTTCCTCCACATACAGCGGTTCTCCGGGAACTGCCTGGCAGGATACGATCACTTTTCCTTTTATCTTATCAAAAATTTCCTGTTTTGTCATGGAATTATCCTTTCACTGCGCCCATGGTGATTCCCTTTGTAAAGTATTTCTGGAAGATCAGGAATACGATGATAATCGGAACCGCCGCCAGCGCCGCTCCGGCCATAATCAGTCCGAAGTCCGTGGAGTTCTCTGCCTGCATCTTCGCAATACCAAGGGGCATTGTCGCCGTCTCTGTGCTGGTCAGCATGATCAGCTGCATGAAATACTCGTTCCAGGAACTGATAAAGGTGAAGATTGCCAACGCGCCGATGCCGGGCTTGATCATGGGCACCGCCACGCTCGTAAACGTCCTCCACTCGCTGGCCCCGTCGATCCGGGCCGCTTCCATCATCTCAGAGGGAATGCCCTCAGCAAACTGTTTGATCAGGAATACGCCAAAGGGCCAGCCCACTACCGGGAAGATCACAGCCCACAGGGTATTGTACAGGTTCAGGGCTGACATCTCACGGATCAATGGGATCAGTATGACCTGCTTGGGCAGCGCCATTGCGCAAACAATCAGGGAAAACAGCACGGTGCGCCCGAAGAATCGCTTTTTCGCCAGCGCGTAACCCGCCATGGCCGCCGTCACACAGGTGAGGGCCATAGCCGCCACCGCCATAAACACCGTATTGATCAGCCACCGGATCGCCGCCGGGGCCTGAGGCCCCTTAAAGGTGATCTCCGTGAAAGGAATATGGACGGACCACATGGGGGCCACCTGCTTGCTGAACAGCTTCTGGTAATTATCCAGCACCCACTGGGAAGGCCAGAGCTGCGGCGAGGTTGCGTTGATCTCCTTCGCCGTCTTAAAGGAACCGGTCACGATCCAGTAGAGCGGGAACGCAAACGCCACCGCCAGGATCACGATAACCGCCACAGAAAGGACTTTGTAAACTCTTGTTTTTGTGGATATTGTACTCATATCGCCGGCCTCCTTTCCTAATCGGTCTTTGCCACTTTAAACTGTATGGCGGAGAGGAGCGCTATGATGATCGCAAGGATTACGCCCATGGCGTTTCCATATCCGTACCGGTACAGTTTGAAGGCTTCATAGTAAATATAATACATGATCGTGTCCGTGCTGTGATTCGGGCCGCCGCTGGTCAGAAGCTGGATCAGTGCGAAACACTGGAAGCTGTTGATCGTGGTGATCACAAGCACATACAGGGTCGTAGGCATGATCTGGGGCCACTTGATCCTCCAGAAGCACTGGATATGATTGGCCCCGTCCACCTGCGCCGCCTCCACCAGCGTGGAATCCACGTTGTTCAGCGCTGCCACATAGAGTACAATAGGCTGCCCCACCGACGTCGTCAGCAGAATCAGTATGATACAGCCCAGGGCGTACCGTTCGTCTCCCAGCCAGTTGATATTCGTATCCAGCAATCCGAGTCCCTTGCCGACGTAATTGAAGATGCCGTAATAGTTATTGAACATCCATTTCCACACGACGGCAACCGCAACGGAGCCGGTCACCACCGGAAGATAAAAAATACAACGGAACGCAGAACACAGAGGACCGTTTAATCCGTAAAGCACGGAGCTCACCCACAGAGAAAAAATACAGGTGATCGGCACCGAAACCACAACAATAATGATCGTATTTTTCAGCGCTCCCAGAAAGTTGGCATCGTGAAACAACTCAATATAATTGCCAAACCCGATAAAAATATCCTCACGGTTCATTGTGGAGTCAAAAAAGCTGGTGACCACGCACTGTATCATGGGATAAATGACAAAGCCAATGAAGAAGATCAGACTGGGGAGCAGAAACAGATAGCCCGCAACTGTCTCCCGCCTGGCCAGCGCCCTGCTCGCGGAAGTTTTCTTACCCATAGGGCATCCTCCTTTCATCCTCTGGAAAAAAACGCCCTTCCCGCGCGAAACGCAGGAAGGGTGCACGAGTCCGGAATATTTCTATATAATTGGGCGGTAAATCATTCGTCAAAACGCCTGATTACTGTGCCGCCGCCTCGTTTGCCGTTGTCTGGAATTCAGCAACCGCCGTCGCAACGTCTGTGCCGGACCCGATCTGCTGAAGCATATTCCACCATGCGGTGCGAGCTTCTGCCCAGCCTGGAACTACCTGATAGTAGTCGCCAAGGTACTGAACGAAAGTCGCATACTCGGTCATCAGATCATTGCCCTCGTAGATGTTGCCCAGATCCTTTACCGGCCAGTAGCTGGAAGCCTTTACGCTCTCCACTACCTGCGTCTCGTCGTTTGCCATGAAATCGATGAAGGTCTTGGCTGCCTCGAT
>CAZQAB010000043.1:0-10032 GCA_964591265.1 uncultured Lachnospiraceae bacterium | reverse complement strand
CGAAGCTGCTGGAAAACCATCTCCAGTGTATCGAGGACATGATCTGCAGGGACAAAAACCATGCGTGCGTGATCGCGTGGAGCCTTTTGAATGAGCCGGAGACGACCACCGATTCAGCCGTGCCATATTTTGAAAAAGTATTTCAGCTTGCCAGGGAACTGGATCCGCAGAAACGTCCGCGGACTTTCGCGATGGTCATGAATTCGCTGCCGGAAACCTGCAAGTGCTATCAGTTCAGTGATTTCCTGTCCTTGAACCGCTACTATGGATGGTATCAGATGGGAGGATATGAGATTTCGGACGCGGAGGATGCGTTCCGCAAAGAGATGGATGGCTGGGCGGCAAAGAAAATGAATAAGCCGCTGATCTTTACAGAGTACGGCGCGGATACGAGCGCCGCGGAGCATAAGCTGCCGTCTGTGATGTGGAGCCAGGAATACCAGGTCGAGTATCTGGAAATGTGCCACAGGGTATTTGACTCCTACGACTTTGTTTCCGGCGAGCTGGTATGGAATTTTGCGGATTTCCAGACAACGGAAGGCATAATGCGGATGAATGGCAACAAAAAAGGCATCTTTACCCGCCAGAGACAGCCGAAGCTGGCGGCGTATTACTTTAAGAAACGGTGGGAAAGCCTGCCGCTGGATTATAAAAAGCGGTAGAAGAACCACAGGATAAAAATATACAGAAAGGGAGATACATATGAGTAATCAGGCGAAAGTAAAACCGTTTGGCATGCGGGACAAAATAGGCTATATGTTTGGCGATTTCGGTAATGATTTTACATTTCTTCTGTCATCCATGTTTATGCTGAAATTCTACACGGATGTTATGGGAATCGCGCCTGGCGTAGTCGGCGTGCTGATGATGGCGGCACGTTTTGTGGACGCGGTCACGGATGTGACGATGGGGCAGATCGTAGACCGGGCAAAACCTACAAAAGACGGGAAATTCAAGCCATGGATCAAGCGGATGTGCGGCCCGGTGGCGATCGCTTCATTTTTGATCTATCAGGCGGAATTCGCCGGTATGGCCTATGGCTTTAAGGTTTTCTGGATGGTAGTGACCTATATCCTCTGGGGATCCATTTTCTATACATCCATCAATATTCCATATGGTTCCATGGCGTCCGCTGTTTCCGAAAAGCCTGAAGACCGTTCGCAGCTTTCTACATGGCGTACCATCGGTTCCACGCTGGCCGGGCTTGTGATCGGCGTCGGGACGCCGATGTTCGCTTATTCCGTAGTAAATGGGAATACCGTACTTTCCGGGACGAAAATGACCGTCATCGCAGGCGTATTCTCCGTGATGGCAATTATCTGCTATCTTCTCTGCTTCAATCTCGTGACAGAGCGTATTCCGATTGAAGCGAACAACCAGAAGCTTCAGGTCGGCAAGCTGCTGAAAAGCCTGTTTACAAACAGGGCTCTTCTAGGCATCATCGTGGCTGCGATCCTGCTGCTTCTGGCGCAGCTTGGCATTACAGGAATGGCAGGCTATGTGTTCCCGAATTACTATGGCTCCGCCCAGGCGCAGTCCACATCCTCGCTGGCAGGAAGTATCGTAATGCTGGTAGTCTGTGCGCCCCTGGCCGCGAAGCTTTCCGCAAAATTCGGGAAGAAAGAGCTTTCCATTGTTTCCTGCCTGTGCGGGGCGCTGTCCTATCTGATATGCCTGCTCGTAAGACCGCAGAGTCCGTATATGTATATTGTTTTCTATGTAATAGCCTATACCGGACTCGGGTTTTTCAATATGGTGATCTGGGCGATGATCACAGATGTCATTGACGACGCGGAACTGAAAAACGGTGTCCGCGAGGATGGGACGATCTATTCTGTATATTCCTTTGCCAGGAAGATCGGACAGGCGTTATCCTCCGGTATGGTCGGCGGATTGCTGACCATGATCGGTTATACTCAGGAAACCGCTTTTGACCCGGACGTGACGCTGGGAATTTTCAGAATGTCCTGCTGGATCCCGATCATCGGGCTGACGGCGGTGGCCCTGGCTCTGTACTTTATCTACCCGCTTGACAAAAAACGTGTAGAAGCCAACAGTGTGGAACTGGCAAAAAGACGTGAAGCATGATCAGTTGTGCGGAGCAGGCTGCCCGTTCCTGCCCGCCCGTGCGGCCCGCGTACTGCTCCGGCAGCAGAATTTCTTTCGCGGGCCTTCACATAAAAGGAGGCCGCAATGTCGGAAATAATTCGAGACTTTCATAAAAATAAAGACTATTTGATCTGCGTGGATTCGGATGGGTGCGCGATGGATACCATGAACAGCAAGCACATCAAATGCTTCGGTCCATGCATGGTGGAGGAATGGGGGCTTGGCGCCTGGAGGGAGGCGATCCTTGCCCGCTGGAATGACATCAACCTCTACACGATGACCAGGGGGATCAACCGCTTCCAGGGGCTGAGCATGGCCCTGCAGGAAATTAACTCCTCCTGCACAGCGATAGAAGGGATCGGCGACCTGAAAAACTGGGTGGAAAGCACGCCGGAATTGTCCAACGGGGCGCTGAAAAAAGAAATTGAAAAAACCGGAAGCCCGATCCTGAAAAAAGCATTGAGCTGGTCCGAGGCTGTAAACGAAAAGATCCAGATGCTTGACGAAGCAGATAAACAGCCCTTTGAAGGGGTGAAGGAAGCCCTGGCTTACGCCCACCGTTTTGCGGATATCGCCATTGTATCCTCGGCAAACCTGCAGGCAGTGCTGGATGAATGGGATATACACGGGCTTCTGGAACACACGGATCTCGTCCTGGCGCAGGATACGGGGAGCAAGGCCTACTGCATCGGGGAACTGGTGAAAAAAGGATATGAAAAAGAGAAAGTATTGATGACCGGAGACGCGCCGGGCGATTACCGGGCGGCACAGGCCAACGGCGTATTCTATTATCCGATCCTGGTACGCCATGAAGCGGAATCCTGGAAAGAGTTCAAGGAAACGGCTGTGGGCAGGCTGACCGGCGGCTCCTATGGAGGAGCATACCAGCAGGAAAAGGCGGAAGCGTTTCTGGATAACCTGAAGTGAGGAGGGATACCATTTGGTTGATTTAACTGCAAACCCCTATTATCTGTCGGAAGAAGACAGTAAATGGGTAAAAGAAACCATCGCCGGAATGAGTGACGAGGAAAAGGTCGGCCAGCTTTTCTTCCAGCTTACCCAGTCCATGGAAGAGCCATACCTGAAGGAACTGATGGAGAAATACCATCTGGGCGGGTGCCGCTACAACGCCGCTCCCGGCAGTAAGGTACAGGAGCAGAACAGGCTTCTGCAGAAATACGCAAAAATCCCGGTATTCATTGCCTGCAATACGGAGGCAGGAGGCGACGGAGCCTGCTCGGATGGGACGCCTATCGGCTCCGGCGTAAAGATCGGAGCTACGGGGAAAACAGAATATGCGTTTGCCCTGGGGAAAATGGCCAATGAAGAGGCTGCCGCGATCGGCTGTAACATGGCGTTTGCCCCTGTCTGTGACATCCATTATAACTGGGAAAACACGGAGATCGTCAACCGGGCGTTCGGGAACGATCCGGATCGCGTGGCACAGATGAGCGCCGCGTATCTGAGGGGAGCGCACACGAATCCCGGATTTGCCTGCGCGGCAAAGCACTTTCCCGGAAACGGGCAGGATTTCCGTGACGCCCATCTCTCCAATAATGTAAACAATTTTGATGTGGATGAGTGGGAAGCCACTTATGGGCATGTCTACAGGGCGCTGATTGAGAACGGCCTTGACGCGGTGATGGGCGGGCACATCCTGCTCCCCAAATATGCCAGGGCGATCCACCCGGGGCTTTCAGATGACGAGATGATGCCGGCCACATTAAGTCCCGAGATCATGACAGGATTATTGAGGGAACGCCTGGGCTTTAACGGAATGGTAGTAACAGACGCCTCCCATATGGTTGCCATGACGGACCGGATGAAACGGTCTGAAATGCTGCCGAGGGCGATCAACGCAGGCTGTGATATGTTCCTGTTCTTCAATGACCCGGAAGAGGATTTCCACACCATGCTGGAGGCCTATCAGAGCGGAGCGATCAGCGGGGAACGGATGCAGGAAGCGCTGACGCGTATCCTCGGCCTGAAAGCACACCTGGGCCTTCATAAAAAGGCAAAGGAGGAACTGGTGCCGCAGCCGGAAAAACTGGGGCAGGCGCTGGGGAAAGCCGAATATAAAGAGACGGCGGAGGCGATCAGCCGGGACTGCATCACCCTGGTCAAATACAGGGATCCGGATGTGCTGCCTGTGACTCCGCAGCGGTACCGCAGGATCATGATCGTCCATATCAAAGGATCCGGCGGGCCTATGGGCGACCTGATGAAGCTGATCGGAGGGCAGGCAAAGGATCCGGCGGAAGCCTTGCGGAAAAAGCTGTGTGAAAAGGGATTTGACGCATTTATCTATGAAAGCCCTCTGGATAAGATGAAGCAGCAGATCGCAGAGGGGAAAAAGCCTGACCTGAATGTCTATTTCGCAGGGAAAAACGCGATCGCGGATTTTGTGAAGGATATGGATCTGGTGATCACGCTCTGTGACGTCCCAAATGGCAGGCCGGCGTTCGGTATGTCAAAGGGCGGCGGGGAAATCCCGTGGTATGTGTTTGAGATCCCTGTGATTGTCGTGGGCTGCGGACAGCCTACGATGCTGGCGGATATCCCGCAGGCGCGTACCTACATCAACACCTATGATACCATGGACAGCACCTTTGACGCACTGGTCGCGGATCTCATGGACGGGCCGGAAGCATTCCGGGGAACAGACCCGATCGACAGTTTTTGCGGTCTGTTTGACACACATATATAAAGAAAGGAAAAAACAATCATGCAGATGACATTAAGATGGTACGGTTCCGGATTTGATACCGTTACTTTAAAACAGATCCGGCAGATTCCCGGGGTTACCGGGGTGATCTCCACGTTATATGATACCCAGCCCGGAGAGGTATGGAGCCGTGAAAGGATCCGGGCGCTGAAAGAAGAAATCGAGGCCGCAGGGCTTTCTCTTGCGGGGATTGAAAGCGTAAACGTCCACGACGATATCAAAACCGGAAGCGGAAACAGGGATCAGTACATTGAAAACTATATCGAGACACTGGAGAATCTGGGAAAAGAGGATATTCATCTGGTATGCTACAACTTCATGCCGGTGTTTGACTGGACCAGGACAGAGCTGGCCAGAGTGCGGCCGGATGGCTCAACTGTACTGGCCTATACACAGGAAGCGGTGGACGCCCTTGATCCGGAGAAGATGTTCGATTCCATCGCAGGCGACATGAACGGCACGGTCATGCCCGGCTGGGAGCCGGAGCGAATGGCGAAGGTGAAGGAGCTGTTTGCCCTGTATAAAGACGTGGATGAGGAAGCGCTCTTTGCGAACCTGAAATATTTTCTGGAAAAGATCATGCCCGTCTGCGACAGGTATGACATCAATATGGCGATCCATCCGGACGACCCGGCATGGAGCGTATTCGGGCTCCCGAGGATCATTACGAACAAGGAAAACATCCTCCGCATGGTGAAGATGGTGGATAATCCCCATAATGGCGTTACCTTCTGCTCCGGTTCCTACGGGACCAACCTGAATAACGACCTGCCGGATATGATCCGCTCCCTGAAGGGCAGGATCCATTTCGCGCATGTAAGGAACCTGAAGTTTATCACGCCGACCAACTTTGAGGAGGCCGCGCATCTGTCTTCCGACGGCTCCTTCGATATGTACGAGATCATGAAAGCCCTGTACGAGACCGGATTTGACGGGCCGATCCGTCCGGACCACGGGAGGATGATCTGGGATGAGGTGGCAATGCCCGGATACGGGCTTTATGACAGGGCGCTGGGCGCGACATACCTGAATGGCCTGTGGGAAGCGATCGAGAAAGCGCACAGGCAGGACACACAGAAAAAGGAGGCTTGAGACATGAATCCGGTAAAGGTTGACTTGAAGGACAAGGTAGTTGTAATTACAGGCGCAGGAGGCGTACTGTGTTCAAAGATGGCAGTGGCTATGGCAGAGACAGGCGCAAAGGTGGCGCTGATCGGCCTGCATGAGGAAAAAGTGGCAAAAATCGCGGCGGAATTAAATGCCGGTGGGATGACGGCCAGAGGCTATGGCGGGAATGTACTGGTGAAGGAAGAAATGGAAAAGGTACATGAAAGAGTCGTTTCTGATCTTGGAACCTGTGATATCCTCATCAACGGCGCCGGCGGGAATAATCCCAAAGGGAACACGCAGGATGAATTTTTTAAGGCGGATCATCTTGGAGAGCTGAAAACCTTCTTTGATGTGGAGCCGGAAGGCGTGGAAGGGGTTTTGCGCCTGAATTTTATGGGCACCTGGGTGCCGACACAGGTATTTGCCGGAGATATGGTCGGGAAAAAAGGCTGCAGCATCATCAATATCTCCAGCATGAACGCCTTTACGCCGCTCACCACGATTCCGGGGTACAGCGGGGCAAAAGCCGCGGTATCCAATTTTACACAGTGGCTGGCGGTTTACTTCTCCAAAGAAGGGATCCGCTGTAATGCCATTGCGCCGGGATTCTTTGTGACAAACCAGAACCGCGCGATGCTCTTTGACGCGGAAGGCAAGCCGACCGCGCGGACTGAAAAAATACTGCGGAGCACGCCCATGGAACGGTTCGGGGAGGCCAAGGAGCTGATCGGAACGCTTCTGTATCTGGCAGATGAAGCCATGTCCGGATTCGTTGACGGCGTGGTGATTCCGGTGGACGGAGGATTCCAGGCCTATTCAGGCGTATAGCCGGGAGGGAACAGAAAATGAAGAAATTTTTGGATGATGAGTTTCTTTTGGAAACAGAAACGGCCAGAAAGCTGTTCCATGAATATGCAGAGCCGGCGCCGATTTTTGATTTTCATAACCATCTGGACGCAAAAGAGATTTATGAGGATAAAAGATACGACAATATTGCGCAGGTGTGGCTGGGCGGCGATCATTACAAATGGCGCGCCATGCGGGCGGATGGCATAGAGGAAACCTATATTACCGGAAACGGAGACGACTATGGGAAATTCTGCTGCTGGGCGCAGACAGTTCCCGATCTGATCGGAAATCCGCTGTACCATTGGACGCATATGGAACTGCAGAGGTACTTTGATATCCATGAACCGCTTTCCGGGAAAAATGCGGAAGCGGTGTGGAACAGGACCGGAGAGCTGCTCCATGGGGAAGGCTATTCGGTGCGCGGCCTCCTTAAGAAAATGAATGTCCGGGCTCTGTGTACCACCAATGATCCGACGGAGGATTTAAAATATCACAACGCGCTGAGGGCGGAAGGCTACGAGATCAGTGTCCTGCCTACTTTCCGCCCGGATAAGGCGCTGGATATCGAGAAAGAGACCTTCCCGGATTATATCAGAAAACTGGAAGAGATTTCCGGAACAGAGCTTTCTTCCTTACAGGCTTTGAAAAACGCGCTGCGGCAGAGGCTGGACTACTTCTGCTCCTGCGGCTGCCTGGTCAGCGACCACAGTCTCGGAGAGTATATCTATGAACCGGCCACGGAAGAAGAAGTCCGGGAAATATACAGACGCAGGCTGGCCGGACAAAAACCGGACGAGGCCGAATGCAGGAAGTATCACGGACACATGCTGGTCTTTCTCGGTAAGGCATACGCCGAAAAGAATCTGGCCATGCAGCTCCATATAGGGGCGATCCGGAACAACTCTTCCAGAATGTTCCGGTCGCTGGGAGCAGATACAGGGTTTGACTCCGCAGACGATTTCTGCTATGCGGGACAGATCAGCGCTTTGATGGATGCGCTTGACGCGGACGATCATCTGCCGAAAACGATCCTGTACAATCTGAATCCGAAGGATAACCTGATGCTTGCGGCTATGGCCGGGAATTTCCAGGGAGGAGGAGTGCCAGGTAAGATCCAGTTCGGGGCAGCCTGGTGGCTGTGTGATAACAAGAAAGGGATGACGGAGCAGATAGAAGCATTAGAGCAGGTGGGACTGTTATCCAGATTTATCGGAATGCTTACGGACTCCAGAAGCTTCCTCTCTTTCCCGAGGCATGAATATTTCCGCCGGATCCTCTGCAACCATATAGGAAATCTGGTGGAGAACGGAGAATATCCGGACGATATGGAGTATTTGGGACACATAGTAAAGAATATCTGTTTTGAAAATGCGAGAAGATACTTTTCCCTGACAGAACAGGGAAAAGACAGTTTGCGCAGGAATGGAGGAACCTGTTATGAATGAGATGTGCGAAAAACTGTCACAGCTTGGAGTTGTACCTGTGGTCGTACTGGAAAACGCGGCGGATGCAAAACCGCTGGCAGAAGCGTTGATAAAAGGCGGCCTTCCCTGTGCGGAGGTTACTTTCCGCACAGAAGCAGCCGAGGAATCGATCCGGATCATGGCAGAAGGATATCCGGATATGCTCGTGGGGGCGGGAACCGTCCTGACAAAGGAGCAGGTCAGCCGCGCGGCAGATGCAGGGGCAAAATTCATTGTCAGCCCCGGCTTTGATCCGGTGATCGTAGATTACTGCATCAGCAGGGAAATTCCCGTTTTTCCGGGAGTTATCACGCCTACTGAACTGGCCGAAGCAGTAAAGCGCGGCCTGACTGTGGTGAAATTTTTCCCGGCAGAACAGTTCGGGGGGATCGGTACCCTTAAAGCCCTGTCAGCGCCTTATCCCATGGTGAAATTCATGCCGACCGGAGGCATCAGCGCCAAAAATCTGGCAGATTATCTTTCCTGGGATAAGATCATAGCCTGCGGCGGAAGCTGGATGGTAAAGGGAGATCTGGTGAAGGCAGGAAGGTTTGACAAAATCCAGAGCCTGGCTGCGGAGGCGGCGGCCCTGGTTAAAGCGATCCGTAACAGATAAACATATTGGATTCAGTAATATATGGAGGAATCATGAATTTAAATTTAAAACCGGCAAACGAATGTAAATATGACGCGGTATCCCTTGGAGAAGTCATGCTGCGGCTGGATCCGGGCGAGGGAAGGATCCGCACCGCGCGCTCATTCCGGGCATGGGAAGGCGGCGGAGAATATAATGTGGTGCGCGGACTCCGCAGATGCTTTGGCATGAGAACAGCCGTTATCACAGCTTTCGCAGACAATGAAGTCGGCAAACTGATGGAGGATTTTATCCTGCAGGGCGGCGTAGATACTTCCCTGATCAAATGGATGAAAACGGATGGCATAGGGCGAACCTGCAGGAACGGAATCAATTTTACGGAACGGGGATTTGGCATCCGGGGCGCAGTCGGATGTTCTGACCGTGCAAATACCGCAATCTCCAGGGCAACGCCGGAGGATTTTGACTTTGACTATATTTTCGGTGAACTGGGCGTTCGCTGGCTGCACACAGGCGGTATCTATGCCGCCCTCTCCGCCCAGTCCTGCGAGACAGTCCTGGCAGCTATTAAGGCCGCTAAGAAATATGGCACTGTCGTGTCGTATGACCTGAATTACCGTCCGTCCATGTGGAGCGCTATCGGCGGACAGGCCAAAGCACAGGAAGTGAATAAAGAAATCGCGAAATACGTTGACGTTATGATCGGCAATGAGGAAGACTTTACCGCATGCCTGGGTTTCCGGATCGAGGGCAACGATGCAAAGCTGAAGGAACTGAACCTTGACGGCTATAAGAAAATGATCAATGAAGCCGCAAAGACGTACCCGAACTTCAAGGTAGTCGCTACGACACTGCGTACTGTTAAAACCGCTACTATAAATGACTGGAGCGCAATCTGCTGGGCCGACGGCGAGATCTATAAGGCAAAGGACTATAAGGGGCTGGAGATCATGGACCGCGTCGGCGGCGGCGATTCCTTCGCATCAGGCCTGATCTATGGCCTGATGGCAACCGGAAACGCCGAAACAGCAGTGAACTATGGCGCGGCACATGGCGCACTCGCGATGACAACACCGGGAGATACGACTATGGCCAGTAAAAAAGAAGTAGAGGCTGTCATGGATGACGCCGGCGCAAGAGTACAAAGATAAAAATCGCAGAGTAATCCTGTCAGGGAACCA
>CAZQAB010000042.1:0-10065 GCA_964591265.1 uncultured Lachnospiraceae bacterium | reverse complement strand
ACCACAAGGGATTGCTGGATTAATTTCAGATATTTACTTCAAAACTCGGGAGAATAAAAAAATTTGAGATTGACAATTTGGCGAATTAATAGTATATTTTAAACAGAAATTGAATAACATAAAAGCAAGCGTAACTGTTAAGAGGTCGGAAATGGTTCCCGACGCACTCCGAAAGGAGTACCTGAGATGATGGATACACCGCCCATCCTTAACAGTTGCGCTTTCTTTCTACAAAAAAATAGCTATACGGAAATCATTCTTCAAGCCTTTTCCAGACAATTTCGATATCTTTCCCTACATTGCAATAACCTTCCTGCTCCTCCCTGACGACACACTCCCGGATCGCCCCTTCCAGCTTAAGTATGGGAACCAGTTCATTACGCAGCAGGGCTGCTATATTGATCCGGTCTTCCTCCGTGGGCAGGCGGAGAAAGACCTTGCAGACATGGGCGACTCTTGTGAAGCTCACCTTATATACATGCTTCGTGTCCCCGGCCTCCAGAACTGTAGACCGCACATTTTGGTGTCCGTGTCAATACCCTTTTAAAAAAATTTAGGTTAGACCCCATTGAAGGAATCTAACCCTTTAGCTTAACTAACTGACATTGGATACAGAATTGTAACTTCAATTCAAGGAAGGGTATGCTTATTACGGCATCCCTTTCCGATTTTACAGATTTTCTCCGTTTGTCTCGATCACTGAACGGTAGAATACTGCGGAATCCTTGGGAATGCGTTCCTGCGTCCTGTAATCCACATATACCATTCCAAAGCGATCATGATAGCCGGTACTCCATTCAAACGTCTCCAGCACCGACCAGGCAAAATAACCTCTGGCATCCACGCCGTCTTCTGCGGCACGTTTATATTCCCGCAGATAACGGCGCATAAAATCTATACGGTTCGGATCATGGACCTTTCCGTCCGAAGCGACCCAGTCATGAGCAGACATGCCGTTTTCACTCACGTAGAATGGCTTCTTATATCGCTCGAACAGAAATTTCGGCGCCCAGTACATACATTCCGGCGTCACCGGCCACTGAAGAGCGGTTTTCGGGAAACCGTCATAGCGCTTCACGCGCACCGGATTGCCATTTTCATCGGCACGTACCGGCACTGCATTGTATATGTTCTGCGCGTAAAAATCAAGCGGCTGGGAAATCAGCTCCATATCCGCTGCCGTCACCTCCGGGAAATACTGCCCGTAGGCGTCCAGAACATCCTGCGGGTATTTTCCGAGAAACACCGGATCGCTCCACATGGCAATGTCCCAGCTTACATCCCGCAGTGTCCGTGCCGGCAGAGAGAAGGTAGCCTTCCTTGCGGCCTCAATGTTTGCCGCTGAATCTGTTTCCGGAAGATATAGCGCACTGCAGGGAGCCGTGCCGACCTGTATCGGCCGTACAGAAAATTTACGCAGGGCCTGAAGTCCCCGACCATGTGCTTTCAGTACATTATGCCAGATGGCAAAAAAATCCGTCGGTCCTACTTTCAGGCCCGGTGCGTATTCCCCTGTATAATAACCCAGGCCGACGATACACTGTGGTTCATTGATTGTAAAAAATTTTTCTACCCGATCTGAAAAATGTCCGGCAATAATTTTCGCATATTCATAGAACCACTCCGGAGAATCCGGGTTAAGCCAGCCGCCCCGTTTGTGGAGTTCATAAGGCAGATCCCAGTGATACAGCGTCATGAACGGCTCAATGCCCTGCGCGAGCAGCTCGTTCACTAACCGGTCGTAATAATCCAAGCCCTTCTGATTCACTTTTCCTGTACCATCCGGCAGGATACGCGGCCAGCTCACAGAAAACCGATAGGCCTTGAGCCCCATCTGCTTCATCAGCGCCACATCCTCTTTCATCCGGTGATATTCATCGCAGGCCACATCCGCGTTCTGATCCTCGTAAATATGTCCGCCGTCTTTGCAGAACACATCCCAGATACTCAGGCCCTTGCCGTCCTCATAGGCCGCGCCTTCTACCTGATAGGCAGCTGACGCGCCGCCCCACACAAAATCTTTTCTGAAGCTCATAAAAAGCTCTCCTTTCGTTTTTTTCTCAACAATACGTATGATAAACGTCAGAAATTCTCAGACCCTGCGCTTTCGGGCTGCCCTCCAACAGATGCAGCGTTACCGGATTATTGTCTGTCAGCGCGATGGCATTCTGTTCCCAGAAAGCATCCGCTCCGATGCTCTCCGCCATGCAGTACGGCACAAAAGCTTTCGCGCGAAGTACTACGTCCCCGTTTTCCAGTTCCGTTGCCTTAAGTTGCGGATCCCGCAGCTTAAGATACTTGATGGGAAGGTACGTTTCAAATTCCCTGCGGGTGATTTCGTGTCCATTCTCCTGATAGGTATATTCCACACACAGAAATACACTGTCATCGCGGATGCCATCTGTCTGCCGCCCGTCTCCGAAGGTATCTCTCCAGTCACCGCGCCACAGACATCTTGCGCAAAACGCCGGTATCACGGCCTCTGTGATTTCCTCCCGCAGTACCTGAAAATCCATCGTTTTCATAGAAATTTTCGCCAGCATTCGCACCGCCTCTGTCGATTCATTGGAAATCCAGAACGCCATTTCGTTATCCGTTTTTTCAATGCTTCCAGCCACGGGCGCAAAGAATTCCCGCGCCATATAATGAAGCGCCTTGTAACGCCCATAATAATCTATGCCTGACCACGAGGCTACCGGCCAGTTATCGTTGAACTGCCAGTAAATGCTGCCCATACAGCGCCCGCGGTTCCGCCTCCAGTGCCCGACAGCGGTCTTCATCGCATAGCCCTGCAGCACCTGGCTCAGAAAAACGAGTCCCTCCAGCTTTGTCGGGTAGCGAAACGTTTCTGATAAATAATAGAGAATTTTTCCGTTAGCGGAGGGATTTTTCTGATGGCTCTCCATAACCCGCGAAAAAAGATTCCTGTCCTCATCCAGGGTAAAACTCTCAATGGTTTTCATCGGCGGCAACGATTGAAAACCAAATTCCGAACAGAAGCGGAAGCAGTGGTTCTGATATTCTTCAAAAGGCTTTTGCCCATGCCAGACATCCCAATAATGAGAATCACCCCGGTTCTCGTCCCCTGGATAGTCGAAACTGCCGCCCGACGAGGGTGAGGATGGCCAGTAAAAGGTATCCGGGGCAGTCTGACGTACTACAGATGGCAGCAGATACTCAAATTGAAACAGATAGTCCCGCTTCAGTGATGGCGCATGCCCTTGCATATCCTTCCAATCCGTCCATGCTGTTTCCATCTCATTGTTGCCGCAAATCAGCGCCAGAGAAGCGTGGTTGCGGAAGCGGAGCAGGTTGTCCCTTGTTTCCGCTGCAATGTTCTCCGCAAATTCCGGCGTAAGGTCATAAATGTTGCATGCGTACATCAAATCCTGCCAGACAAGTATTCCGTATTTATCGCAGAGACCGTAAAAAATATCGGACGGATAATAGCCGCCGCCCCAGACGCGCAGGCAGTTGAAGTTTCCAAACACAGCTGCTTTCACATCCCGCTCCAGCACATTATCCGTAATTCTTGTATAAAAACAGTCGGAGGGAATATAGTTTGCGCCTCTGGCAAAAATTTTTCTTCCATTGACCGTAAGCGAAAACTCCTGCCCCCACATGTCCTCGTCTCTTGAAACAGTGACAGTGCGCAATCCAATTTGGTACGCCCTTTCCTCCGTCTCCCCGTCTTGTGTATCCAGACGGACCTTTACCAGGTAGAGGGGTTGTCCTCCCAGTCCATTCGGCCACCACAGGCGGGGCGCTTCGATAACTGCACACGGCGTTCCGCCATCATAGAGCAGAAGTCCTTCTGGGTCAAATACCTGATAGCTCACCTGCCATCCCATAGGACAGGTATCACCGGCACAGGGAGTTCCCACCACGCCATTACTGGCGGCCATCACATCGAAAATTCCCGGTGTACTCCCAAACCCTGCCTGCACCGCGCCGGAAACTTCCGTCTCCATGCTCAGTGTCACCCGCCCTGCTTCATGCCGCTGGCGGATGAGGGTTTCACCCAATCGGACGTCATCAAACCCAATAAGTTCGATCTTACGGAAAATGCCGGTGTCGGGCAGCTTTGGCCCCCAGTCCCAGCCGAACATACTGTGCGCTTTGCGCAGATACTGCCCGCCGGGGATGGTACCTGTGTTTGCCATATGAATTTCCCGGCCTTTGGTGGGACGATGGTTTTCAATAAAGGTCTGTGCGGACTGCAAGTGAATGTCGAGCCGGTTCTCACCTGTTTGCAGAAGCTTTTCTACAGGGAATCTCCAGGTGCGATGCATATTTTCTGTATGGCCCAGCTTCCTGCCGTTCAGAAAAATATCTGCGACAGTGTCTATGCCGTGAAACACGAGTTCCATATGCGTCCTTCGTTCTTCCTCCGTTACCGAAAAAATTCCGCGGATGTCAAAATCATTCCGCAGGAATTCTTTTACCATATACTCATTCCTTCTATAATAAGGATCCGGCAGGACGCCTGCTTTCACATAGGTGTCCATCGCCGTCCCAGGAACCGAAAATGGATACCACTGCCCACTCCCTGAAACCTGTATTACGAAGCCGTCCCGCAGCTCTCTCTTCAGCATTTGAACAATCCCCCATTGTCATATATATGTTCCTTCGTATAGGAAATTCCAATATTTCTGTAAGTATACAGAAGTTTATAGCCGTTTTCAAGGCTGATTTTTACGCCGGCGGCAGGATTCTCCAGAATATCGGAGGCTGCCCTGTGGTAATCCTCAAGAATGGATATCTCCAGTGGGCATTCGTGATGTCCGGGCCATATTTTCCGGAAACTGTTCCTTTCGGCGAGAAGTCTTTCCATTGACCGTTTCACATCCGACACCGCTGTGGAATGGTCAAAATAAACCAGAAGTTCACGGTTACAGACCGTATCCCCCGAAAACAGATAGCCGTCCGTCTCATCGATCAGGCAGACGCTTCCTTTCGTATGTCCCGGCGTTTCAATGACACGCAGGCTCCGGCCTCCCAACTCCAGCACATCCCCATCCTGGAAGAATCCGATGTCCTCCGGCCTCGGAGCCGCCACAAATGCTTTTACTTCCTCTTCAGAGAGCGCTACACTGTAAAGCTTTGCAAAAAAAGAAGCCTCATGGATGCGGAGCATACGGTCGAAACCCTCCTGCAGCACCGGCAAGTCGGCTTCATGGAGCAAACACTCCCCAAACAGGGCGGCGCCGCCTGTATGGTCGAAATGGCCGTGCGTCAGCGCCACCGTCACAGGCTTTTTACTAAGACGGGAAACGGCCTCCGGGAGTCCCCGGAATCCGTTCCCTGTATCCAGAAGCAGTGTCCGATCCGTTCCTTCAATCACATAGAGATACGTATGGAACGGATCCTCAAGCTGCCATGTATGTGCGTCAATCGGGCGGATCCGGTAATTCCCCCTCATCCCTTTACGCTTCCTGCCACGATTCCGTCGATGATATATCTCTGTCCAAACATATACAGGATCATGACCGGCAGCATCGTCAGCACCAGTCCTGCCATCATCGGAGCATAGTCTGCGGAGCGTGTTGTCAGGAACGCATATGTCATCAGCGGTAATGTCTTGACCTCCTTAAGAGAGAGCAGTGTACTCGCCAGCAGATAGTCGTTCCAGATAGACAATGCTACGAAAACGATATTCGTCATCGTGATAGGCTTCAGCAGCGGGAAAATGATGCTGAAGAATGTTCTCTCTGAGGAGGCGCCGTCAATCAAAGCCGCCTCATCCAACTCCTCCGGAATTCCCATAATGAATCCGCTGTAGAGGAATGTCGGGGACGGGATGTTCAGTCCTATATGCAGAAACGTCACCAGCCAGATATTATTCGTCAGGCCAAGACCGGAACCGTATATCTTTACCAGAGGGATCATGATAACCTGGAAGGGTACCACCATTGCAGCCACCAGGATCATGTAGCAGGCCTTGGTAATTTTCCATCTTTTACGGTTCAGCACATACGCGTTCATAGAACTCAGCACCACGCTGACTCCCGTTGCCAGCACGCAGATGATGATTGAGTTTTTGAAGGAGTTGAGAAAGTTCATAGTGCTGAACGCATTGGAATAATTTTCCGTGTGCAGCATATCTGGCAGACTGAACGGGTTCGCAACGAAATCTACAGAAGTCTTGAAGCTGTTCAGAATCACCAGAAAGAACGGGATGATAAAGATCACCGCCAGCAGGATCACAATAACGGTAATCAGCGCCGTCATAGACTGTTTTTTTGCCTTCATTACGCCTGCACCTCCCCCTTCTTGGATACGTTAACCTGAACCAGAGAAACAATCGCCGCAATAATGAAGAGCACCAGTGCCTCTGCCTGCCCTTTGCCATAATCAAAGTTGCTGAACGCAGTCTGATAAATTTTCAATGCGAGGAGTTCGGTAGACTTAAACGGACCGCCCGCCGTCAGAGTCAGGTTCACATCGAAGGACATAAATGCCCTGGAAATTGCCATAAATACGCAGATTGTCACAGAGGAACGGATCATCGGAATCTTGATATAACGGAGAAGCTGCCATGAGGATGTCCCGTCGATCCGCGCAGCCTCCAACATATCCTTCGACACGTTGGTAAGGCCGGCCACATAAATAACCATCAGATATCCGCTTAGCTGCCATACAGCCACAATGATCAGGGCGATCATGGCAGTCGTCGGCTTCGTCAGCATAGATGTTTGCAGAGCGGTAATTCCCGTTGCGTCGCCTACCTTTGTCAGGGCAAAGGAGAAGATATAATTCCAGATATAACCCATTACGATGCCGCCAATCATATTTGCGGCAAAAAAGCAGGCCCGGAACATTCCCTGAAGCTTAATGCCATATGTAAGAAGCAGAGCCAGAGCCAACCCGAGGAGATTGCTCAGGATTACAACAAAAAATACATAAATAAACGTCTTGCCAAGAGATGTCAGAAACGTCTGATCGGTAAAGATCGCTACATAGTTGGTAAAGCCGACCAGATCAAAATCCGGTGAAAGGCCGTTCCAGTTGGTGAAGGTCAGGTAAACACCATAAATCAGAGGTACAACCACCACCAGAGCCCAAATCAGCATGGGAGGGATCACAAACTCACAGAACAGACGTATTTCATTCTTTTTCTTTTTCATAACACGCCCCTGTATTCCTTTCTATAAAGATTGGAGACGGCGCAGAGCCGTCTCCATCCAAAGCCATTGCCGACACGCATCAGGTATCAGCTCCGGCCTACTGCGCCTGCCAATATGCCTGCACTGCGTCTGCTGCAGCGTCACGGTCTATCATACCTACCAGATACTGCTGCATTACAGCGCCGTTTTCTGACCAGAAATCAGACGGAAGCAGCGCACTGAACGCATAGGTGCTTGAGGTAGCGCCGTTTGCTACATATTCCTGCGTCATGTTTGCCAGCGGGCTTGCTACAGTTACATCAACATTCTTGAACGGAAGAGCGATGCTGAGGTAATCAGACATTTCCTGCGCTTTTTCGATGGTGAGGAATTCCACCAGTTTCTTTCCGGCCGCCTGTTGCGCTTCATCGTTCTGGCTGCCATCTATGCAGTAGCCCTTTGCCGGGAATACGCCAAGCTCCTGGTTGATCGCATCTTCGCTGGAGGTCAGCGGACACGGCATGATCCCGTACTCGTCATCCGGGTTTGCCACATCCTGCAGGTAAGACCAGCCCCAGTCGCCCATGAACCACATCGCTACATCGCCGTTTGCCATTGCCTGGCCGTCCAGCTCTGTATTGCCGATGAGAGGATCCTTGGAGTTGTAGTTGTATTTCGCGATAATATCAAAGGTATCCATTACTCCGTTCCAGCCTGCGTCGGCCTTGAGGTCGATGGAACCGTCCTTCACGCCCTCGATAAAGGCTACCTGCGCATCCTCGTCACCCTGAATGCCGGAGAATACCTGACTCAGGAAGTGAGAGCCAAGCGACCAGTCTACTCCGGTGAACATGATTGGCGCTACGCCGCCTTCTTCAATCTTGGCGCACAGAGCCTCAAGATCAGCGCTGCTCTTGATACTGGCCGGATCAAACTCTTCGCCGGTCGCGTTCTCAATCGTCGTTTTGTTGTAAATGATTCCCATGGACTGTACAGAATTCGGTACGCCGTATAAGGAACCGTCCTCTCCCTTAAAGATTGCAAGGGTGTTGTCGTCTACCTGCTCGGCTACCCATGCATCGTCGCCCTCAAGGTCATAGGCTGCCATGTTTGCAATATTCTCCTGGATATCGATCGCATCCATCAGGGAAACAGTGGGCGCTTCGCCGCTGTTGTAAAGCGTCATCCATTTCTGTTTTTCACTGGAATCGTAAGCGATGTAATTCACGGTAATGTCCGGATTCGCCTCCATAAATTCCGCGCAGAGCGCTTCAAAATCAGCGTCATGCCCCGGAACCGTAGTGTACATGGAAATCGTAACCGCTCCGTCTGCTTCAGCAAGCATGGGCACTGCCATCATGGACAGCGTCATCGCACCGCAGAGAATTGTTGCTACAGCTTTTTTCTTCATAAATTATTCCTCCCATTTTTTGTCGGCAATCAAGCCGCATTTTTGATTATTTATTTGACACGGCGCAAAACGCCATGAAAAATCAGATCCTTCTGGTAGAATTCCTCCGCACCAGCTGATAGGGAAAGTAAATCCACTTTTTTTCCCCCGCCATTTTCCCTAACAGGGCATCATAAAAAATCTCTCCCTGGCAGCACATCCTGACTGTCGAAAGCGGAAGATCGGAAATATCTGAAACAGAATCATCCACGCCGAATACTGAAATATCCTCAGGCACCCGAAGCCCCAGTGATTTAAGATAACGGATCACGCCTACAGCTATAATGTCCGAACCGGCGAACACTGCCGTCGGAAGCTGCCGACTGTTTTCATAAATCTTCCGCATTCCCTCAATGCCGCCTTCAGTGGTGAAATTTTCCTGCATAACATAGGAATCCGGAATCCCGGCGCCCGCCTCCGCCATCGCGTCCTGATATCCCCGGAGCCGGAGAAAGCCGTTTGTGTAATCCTCCTTATTCCCGCCCACATAAGCAATTCGTCGGTGCCCATCGTCAATCAGGAACTTTGTCACATCCTTCGCCATATGGTAACTGTCTACCGCGACGACATTAAACTCGCATTCACCGTTCTCCGGCCCCTGGTTTCCTAGAACTACCGGACACTCAAACTGCCGGAGTTTCCCCATGATCGCGGGCGTCAGACTGACCCCCTGAAAAATCAGGCCGTCAAGATGATGCCCCAACAGCATATCCAGCATCGTCACAGCCTTATCGTTGTCATAGTCATAGTCGCAGGAGATCACGACCTTGTCATGTCTCATACATACCTCTGTGATCTGTTTCAGGTGCAGAGCCGTAACCGGGTTCCGCACGTCCGCTTCCAGAATGGCTATCAGAGAGGAAGAACGCGTCACAAGGCTTCTTGCGGCGGCGCTCGGCTTATAATTATATTTCTGGACGCTCCGCATTACCCGGCGGCGCAGTTCATCACTAACGCTTTTTGAGTCGTTTATCACCCGTGAAACTGTGGAAACCGATACGTTAGCGTCTAATGCAATATCTTTAATCGTAACATCCATATCCATTTCCTGCCTTTATTATGATAACGTTTTCCTAATAACGAAAATAATTATAGCATGATAACGGTTAATTTACAAGTATTTTTTATTTTCCCTCATTATTTTATGTATTATTTACAATTAATTATTTGTTTTTTGTGCATTTTGACACTATTTGTGCAAAAATAATTTCTTTAATCTCTGGTAACGTTATCCTGACGAGCCACATTCATTGCAAAAATCGGAAATCTCTTTCTGTTCAATTCTCCGTGCTGATATTATACTGGTTGCACTAAATATTTGTCGTGACGAACAATTAAAAATGGCAATTAATTTCGTTTGCGGGTATACTTGCAATCTTTCTTAAAATTGGTATAATTCATTAGGAAAGGTGAGAACGCCTATATTCCAGGAGGAACATTTTTATGAAAACAGAAGAACAGGCGCTTTACGAAAAACGTTTCCAGAAGCATCTTGACGAGCTGCGTTGG
>CAZQAB010000041.1:0-10898 GCA_964591265.1 uncultured Lachnospiraceae bacterium | reverse complement strand
ATTGAAGAAAAACCGATAGACGCCGCCCGGGCCGCTTCGGGTAGTAACCTCCATACCCTGAGGAAGCGTATCGATCACCGGAATATCCTGCTCCCGGAAAATTTCCAACAGCAGCGTCCGGTAAAGGCTTTTTTCCCCGACCGTTCCCACATAATACGCTTTTCCAGCGCCGAAGCTGTTCACCGTAACGGCGGGCGTGCCAGCATAGAACCGGTCTAAATAACGCGCCCACACCTGGGCTGTCTCCGTGGTCAGCAGGTCGCACCAGCTTGTAATCCGGTAATCGCCTCCCCGGACAGCTCTGATCCACTGCGTTTCCTCGCCGATGGGATCGTATTCATTTACATAGCAGCCGCAGAGATTCCGGAATCCAACAGGAAGCATCTCGCCCAGGATACAGTTTCCATGCTTATCCTTGACGCCGCTGCGGTTTGTCACAACCACAGTACCTCCGCATTCGGCAACGGTCTCCAACCGGTCCACCACCTCCGGATCGGTAATGAAATGCGTAGGAACCAGCACCACCTTGTATGACGCCAGCGAGGCTGTTTCATGGATCACATCCAGATTTACACCAAGCCCCATACAGGCGTTATGAAATAATTTTAACTGCGTCCAATAGGCAAATCCCTTGGACTGGCTTTGGTTTTTCAGCGCAAACTCCTGATCGGCGGAGTACAGCATAGCCACCTGACTGTGAATCGTCGTCTCATTGAGTCCGGGCAGCTTTTCCAGACGGCGGCAAAGGCCGTCCAACTCCGCCAGCCGCCGGTTATCCACATTGTTGTGGTCGAGCAGGCCATGACAGAACATTTCCGCGCCGGTGCAGGCGGTCCGCCAGCGAAAGAAGCTGAGCAGATCCGCCCCATGGGCCACTGCCTGAAGCGCATACCCCTTCAGCATTCCCGGCTCCGGCGCGGGCGAAACATTGCTCCAGCATCCCATATGCCCGCCAAGCTGTTCCATGATCCAGAAATTTTTCTGCTTGAATCCACGGACAAGATCTAGGCCAAAGGCGTTGGAATACTGCGCCTCCGGATCCTCGGGAATACGGATCGGCGGATAATTGTCATAGGACGCCACATCGAGCGCCTGAAATTCCTGATGAAAGTCCGGCAGATGCGTACAAAAACAGCTATTCGTCGTGATCAAGGCGGAGGCATCATACCGGCGGATGATGCGGCTCTGAAAACGAACATAATCCGCGGTACAGGCGGCGCCGTAGCGTTCGTAATCCAACAGCCAGGCGGGATTGTACCAGTCTGTCCGGCAGCCCGCACCCAGAAGCGGCGTGATCTGCTCCCAGTCGCTGATCTCTCCGCTCCACACCCGGGTACCCCACGCTTTATTCAGCGCCTCCAACGTTTCATACTTCTTCTTTAAATAACTACGAAAGCCTTTGGTACAGACAGGGCAGGTACAGTGATTGTTTTCCAGCTCATTGTCCAACTGCCACGCAAAAATCTCGGGATGCCCCGCATAGCGCGCGGCCATTTTTTCCACGATCCGACCCGCGTATTTACGAAATACAGGATTCATCATGCAGCGGTGCCCGCGGATCCCAAGCGCAGCCGGCTGCCCGCCGCGGCCCCACTGGACCGTCTCCGGATATTTGTGATACAGCCAGAGCGGGGCGCAGTTGGTGGGCGTACCAAGAATGACCTTCATGCCGTGCCTTTTGAGTGTTTCGATCACATCATCCAGCCAAGAGAAGTCAAACCTTCCCTCCTCCGGTTCCATACGGCTCCACGCAAACTCTCCGATCCGGACGACGCGGGCGCCCAATCCGGCCATGCGGGCGGCGTCCTCCTCCCACAGGGAGGGATCCCATTGCTCCGGATAATAATCGATTCCAATCTGTATCATGAAACTGACTCCTTCGCCATTCGTATCTTGCCTGCTTAGCGCCTTAGGTCTCCCGCACAAGCAGCCGGCAGTCCGTTCCGATCTGTTCGATCCGAACGTCCTGCGTCCTGCCCTTTAAGACGACCGTAATGACATCTCCGCTGCGCACGGCGGAAGCTGTGAGCACCTCGTTCCCTTTACTGTCACAGACAATGCGGCCGGATTCTGCTCCGTCCGCCATCTGATACAGGCGAAGCGTAAGCCCCTGCACATAGTCGTAGTCCGGGCGGTCGTCATGCTTTCCTATAGGCAGGATCGTATTTTCCCGAACAAACAGGGGGAGCGAGAAAAAGTCATACCGGTCCCGTCTCCAGCCGCAGCCGCAAACCGTTTCCCCGGAGAGCAGATGCGTCCAGCTTCCGGCGGGAAGGTAATAATCAACGACCCCGTCCTCCCTGAATACGGGCGCCACAAGCAGCGCGTCCCCAAGCATATACTGGCGGTCACAGTCCTCACAGCCCAATTCGTCAAATTCCAGCAGCATAGCGCGCATCATAGGCACGCCGGTCCGGCTCGTCTCCACGGCCTGCCCATAAAGATAGGGCATCAGCCTGTTCTTCCGCTTAGAAAAAGCGCGGCAAACCTCCACCGCTTCCTCCCCGAAAAGCCAGGGTACCCTGTAGGAGGTAGAGCCGTGAAGCCTGGAATGGGAGCTGAGCAGGCCAAAGGACAGCCACCGCTTATACAGATCAGGGGCAGCCGTGCCCTCAAAGCCGCCCATATCATGGCTCCAGTAACCGAAACCGGACAGACACAGGCTCAGCCCTGCCCGCAGGGATTCCGCCATAGACACATAGGTGGAATTGCAGTCTCCTCCCCAATGAACCGGGAATTTCTGGCCGCCCACCGTGGCGCTTCGGGCAAAAAGACATGCTTCGCCCTCGCCCTTCACCTCTTGAAGAACCTCAAAGACGGCTTTGTTATAAAGATAGGTATAATAATTGTGCATCCAAACCGGGTCGCTGCCGTCAGCATAGACCACATCCGTAGGGATCCGTTCTCCAAAATCCGTTTTAAAGGCGTCCACGCCCTGGGCTAAAAGTCCGCGGAGCTTGTCCTTGTACCATTCCACCGCCGCCGGATTGGTAAAATCGATGACCGAGCAGCCGCCCTGCCACAGATCCCACTGCCAGATATCGCCGTCTGCCTTTTTCAGCAGGTATCCCTTTTCGGCGCATTCATCAAAAGCAGCGCTCTTCTGCCCCAGATAGGGGTTGATCCACACGCAGATCTTCAAGCCTTTCTCATGCAGGCGCCGGAGCATCCCCTCCACATCCGGGAACATTTTTCTGTCCCATTCAAAGCCGCACCATTCATTTTCCCGCATCCAGAAGCAGTCGAAATGGAATACGCTGAGGGGAATATCCCGCTCTTTCATCCCGTCCACAAAACGCATGACCGTCTGCTCATCATAGGAGGTGGTAAAGGAAGACGTCAGCCAGAGGCCAAAGGACCACGCCGGCGGGAGCGCCGGACGCCCGGAAAGTCCGGTATATCTGGTGAGCACGCCCTTCCGATCCGGCGCGCCGATCACCGTAAAATCCATTTTCTGTCCGGGAATACTAAACTGCACCTTTGTCACGGCCTCGGTGCAAACCTCGAAGGAGACGGGACCGGGGGTATTGACCAGCACGCCGTAATTCCGGTTGCTGAGATAAAAGGGGATGTTTTTGTAAGACAGGTCGCTGGAGGTTCCGCCGTCCTCGTTCCACATTTCTACCGTCTGTCCGTTTTTCACAAAGGGCGTGAAGCGCTCTCCCAGCCCATATATCTTTTCTCCTACATCCACCTGAAGCTGGCAGCGCATATACGGGCCCTCCGGCGTATCAATGTAGCTGAGCATAGAAGAACCGTAGCGGTTTCCGATGGAGGTCAGCTTCCTGTCTCCGTAATAATAGGTAAACGTACACGGCGCTTTTTTCCGGATCACCAGCCGAATGTCGCCGGAGCCGATGGTCAACACCTCGTCCTCCTCACGGATATCCAGAGGGCAGTGCCGGTCATCCAGCGCAAACTCCGGGTATTTTTTCCGATCTCCCTTAAAATGAACAGATCGGAGCCGAAGCATATCCGGCTGGGGCGAAGAGATCGTCAATTCCTGCGTCGGTCCGTCCATACTCCGTTCTTCCTTCCGATAAGGAACGGAAAAAAGGAAAACTTCCGTTTTGTCGGCAGAGACACGGACATCGCGGATCTGCTCGCAATTATACGTGACCATGCCTGGCTTCATACGCCATTCACCGAGATTAAACTTCACAACAATTCCTCCTATGCAAAATATGATTTTTATGTCGGTATCCTCCGCGAAGCAAAAAAATACCGGCGTTTTCTTCATCGTCACAAAAACGTCTGTACAGAGAAGCTTTCTCTTAAAGGGAAGCTTTCCGGATTCAGTCATAGATATTGGCTCCCGGAGAGAAGCCGTCGTCTGCCTTGCTGTCCTTTTCCAACTGACGGAAGATGGGCATGACGATCTTGCTTGTCGTATAGATCATCAAAATGGGCAGGCAGAAAATACCGATATAGAGCAGCACATAGCTGATCTGCGTAAAAAGCAGCACCTGCACAATCAGCGTCACAAGCAACCCCAGACTTTTGAGGAAAAAGCGGCTTGTAATGCGCCGGGCATTATTCAGATTTTTAAAAAGGCTGTTCTGATACCGCGCCTCTATCGGGCAGATATAAAGCCCGTGTCCGATCACAAAAATGACCAGGAGAAGCCCTAAGATCAGAAAGCCCAGTCCGTTTTCCAAGTTATTGAAAAGCTGCCAGTAAAGCCAGAGAATGTAAATGACCGCCGCCAGCATCAGGCTTAAGGGGATCCCGTGCTTCATATTTTTTAGATAAGCCGACCAGAACTGTCTGGCAATCGCAGGCTCCTCCCGGTCCTCCGCAATTTTCAGGGTAACGGAAAACGCGGCAATGGTGGAGGAACCGACGGTAATGAGGGGGATAGATCCGATGATCCAAAACAGATTCAGCAAAAGCAGATTGGTAAATTTTATTCCCTTCTGTATCACAGGGGAATCAACGGTCAGCTTCACGGCCTTCTCCTTTCATCAAACTGCGTTTGTTTAGGAAGCACTGATGAATCAATGTTTTCTTAGGGAAACGCTTGTCTCAGAGATTTCTGTAAAGCCTGCCGGAGACAAAGAGTGAGGGTATATTGTCTCCGGCAGGCTCATCGCAGGATACGCCGGATCCGGGCTGCAAAGCCTCCCGGATCATCGGAAAATGCACAGTTACTTAGCGGCGGCAATCGTCTCCGCAAGGATCTCTGCCTGGCCGTTGTACCACTCCAAGACTTGATCATAGCCATAAGCGTCACATTCAGACTTCATCGTTTCGATGATGCTGTCGAATTCCTCATCGCTGGCGGCATAGATCGCCTGCCAGGAATACTTGTTGATGCTGGAGGATATCTGCTCCACGATCAGTTGGAGCTCCGTTGAACCCTCGTCCAAGATGAAGTTGTTGGCAGCCGCAGGGCTGGCGACATACTTCTGATCCGCCAGATAAAGCTGACGGGTATCGAAACCGACATGATCCTGCCAATCCCTGACAATGTCATAGTCCATCGTAGCGTCAATATAGCTTGACCACGTCTGTCTGCTGTAGGTTTCCGTGTCAATGGTATCCGGATTGTTCACATACGGGGAGATTGTGTGGCTGTTCCACTGGCAGCTTCCGTTTACATAGGTATCATCCAATGTGTAGGTTTCTCCTGTGTAGGGGGAAGTCCACTCCGTACCGGTTAGATCGATGGTTCCGTCCGTTAAGCAGGACAGGCCCAGATCCGTAAGGGAAGTGGTCCCATCGTCATCATAATCCCACATCAGGCCGCGGAGGCCGTTGTAGAAGGTCATCTCTCCTTCGGGCGTATAAAGCCAGTTGATGATCTGCATCACCAGTTCCGGATATTCGCAGTCGGCGCCGATGGCCCACAGATAGCTGCTGCCTGTGGTGCTGACCTCTCCAACATAGTTGGTGACGTCCGAAGGCTGAATGCTGGCCATGTACTTGCCTTGGGAAAGGTGCTCGTCCGTATTGTATTTCTCGCTGCCCATAAAGGTCTGCTCCGCAAAAAACGTGCCGCCGGCCATGGCCTTTGCCTCAAATTCAGACCATGTATTTGTCATAGAATCCGGATCGATCAAGTCATTCTGATAGAGCTTGTTTAAGAAGCGCAGCGCATCAATATAGTCGCTGTCATCCTCCAGATAACCGGTATAGGAATTGGTTGTAAAATCATAGGTTCCAAGCTTCAGAAGATCATGATCCACACCGTTGGTCATCGTAACGAGGCAGGTCGCAAACATCAGCGGCCCATTGCCGTCCCAGTCGCCGAAAAGGCTCAGGGCGTAGGTGGGGTTGCCGTTGTCATCCGTAGGCTCCAGTTTCTTCATATCGATCAGAACCTGCAACAGATCGTCCAGCGTGTTGATCTCCGGATATCCCAGCTCCTTATAAAGATCCCAGCGAAGCTCCCACGCATAGGAGAATTCACTGATGCCGTCCTCGGTCGCCACCTGGTTGGGGATACCGTACAGATGGCCGTCGCCGCTGGCCTCACGGCTGCGCTCCAGCGCATCCGGATAATTTGCCTCAATGTACGCGCCGTAGGTACTCAGCAGATCCTCGTCCTCCCAGTCAAACAGCAGGTCGTTCTGCACGGCTGTCTGGAAATCCTCTCCTACCCCTCCGAAGATGACCAGATCGCCCAGATCGCCGCTCTCCACACGGGTCTCCCATGTGCCGTCGGTAACGGGGATGATATTGAACTCCACGTTGAAGAGATCCTTCAACAGGGCGGCCGCCCATCCCGACATGGCGCCGGAATAGTTCGCCACCTGTGAGTAAACAGTAAGCGTGACAGGTTCGTCACTGCGCTCAATGCCGGAGAGGTAGTAAGGATCATCGGTTCCGGCGCCCTGTTCAACAGAGGCGCCCTTGCTTTCTCCTCCGTTTTCCTCTGTCTCGGAAGCGTCCTCTTTGTTGGCGCCGCTGCTGTCGGAGCTGCCGCTGCTGTCAGAGCTGCCGCAGGCAATCAGGAAAACAGCATCGTCACGGACAGAAGCAGTGCAAGAATACGTTTCGCGGTTTTCATTTTGGCGTTTTTTTGCCTCATCTTTACACTTCCTTTCGTTATATTGGTTAGCCCTTCACAGCGCCCAGCATGATACCCTCTTCAAAATAGCGCTGCATAAAGGGATAAACTAACGCAATCGGGATGACTGTTACCATGGAAATGGTATACTGTATGACCTTGGTGTTCAGGCTCGAAGCCGATACCGCGTTGCCCGACTGCATGGCGCTGGCCAGATTGGAGCTGGTGTTCAGGTAAACATACAGTCGATGCTGCAGCGTATACAGCTTGGGAGAGTTAGCCATGTAGATCAGGGAGTCCTGGAAGGAGTTCCAGTTTCCGACCGCGCCAAATACGGCGATCGTGGCCAGGATCGGCTTGGACAACGGCAGGACGATCTTGGTAAACACCTGCATACTACTGGCCCCGTCAATGGTCGCGCTCTCCTCCAGCTCCTCCGGTATGGATTCGATATAGGTCTTGGTCAGAATAATATTATAGGGCGCCACAATACCAGGGAGAATATAACCCAGATAGTTGTCCGTCAGCCCAAGCCCCATCATGTTCAGGTAGGCGGGGATCAGGCCCGCGTTGAAATACATGGTAACGACCAGAAGCCTGTACCACAGGCTCCTGTGCCACATCTTTCTCCTTGTCGTCAGATAGCCGGCGAAAGCGGAGGCAAGCACCATCAGGGCCGTTCCGAGGATCGTCCGGGATACGGTGATCCAAATGGAATTGATAAAGTCGGAGACGCCGATAATGGAGATATAGTTTGAAAAATGAATGCCCTTGGGAAGCAGGGTGATCACGCCTGCATTCACCAGACTATTGTCAGATATCGTGTTGATGAAAATGTAGTAAAACGGAAAGATACAAATAAACGCGAACACGACGAAAAACAGGATGTCAATGATCATAAAGATCCTGTCGCCTATGGTCGATCTGTATTCAATACCGGTGGCAGTCTGACGGGCTTTCGCAATTTTTCTGGTTTCCTGTTCCATATGCGCACCTCCTTAAATGATACTCTCGCCGCGAACCTTCTTGGAGAAGGTATTTGCGGCAAAGAGCAGCGTGACGCTGATGATGGATTTTGCCATACCAATCACGGTAGACATGGAGAGCTGTCCGCTGTTGATGCCCAGGTTATATACATACAGATCCAGTACCTCAATGGCGCTGCCGTTGGCGGCGTTTGAGAATACCAGATACTGATCCAGACCGTTTGACAAGATGCCTGCGATCCCCATCAGCAGCATGACAAAGAAGGTGGGCATAAGCTGCGGTATGGTCACATACCGGATTTTCGCGAACCGTCCGGCTCCGTCCATCGTAGCCGCCTCATACAAAACAGGATCTATGCCGGAGATAGAGGATATATAAATGATGGCGCTCCAGCCGACTCCCTTCCATGTTCCCCACAGCCACATCTTCAGCCACATATGACTGGAATCCATCAGATAATTGGTTGTGGACGGCGTTCCCAGCACGTTGGTGAGAAAGCCATTGACAAAACCGGTGGTGGAGAATAGGGCGATTGCGACCGCATAAACGATAACCCAGCCCAGAAAGTTCGGAATCGTGGTCAATGTCTGGATGACTCTGCGAAACTTTCTGCTGTTTACCTGTGTAAGCAGGATGGCAAAGATCATGGGCAGCCACAGCGTCACAATGTTGATGCCGCTGATGGCCAGCGTATTTTTCAACACACGAAACAGGTCGCTGCGGGTGGCGTCATTCTCAAACAGATACGTAAACCACTTAAACCCAACAAAATTTTCCTTGCTCAGGGTGCCGCCAGCCGTGTAGTCAAAAAAGGCGTATCTCCATCCCCAAAGGGGCAGATAGCTGAACACAAAGGTAAGCGCCAGAACAGGCAGAAACAGAAGGAAAAGATGGTACTCTTCTTTCATCTCCATCTTCTCCTCAAGCTGCACATGTCTTTTCCGGACAATCTCTACAATGCCGGTAACAAGAATGATCAATGCAGCAGCAAGGTAAAACCAGAAACCAATTGGAAAATTCGGCGGCGCCTTGGAATAATCCGCCGCCACGATCTGCGTGTAAGCGTAATAAACGCCGGCAAGCCCTGCCAGCATCAGCGCCGCTCCAAAAATCGGAAACCGGATTCCCTTTCGCTTCATCCGATTGTTGCCCAGCGACATACAGCCGCCGACCGCACAAAGGATGACCCCCAGCATGATCACAATACTGGATATCATCAATATCTGCAGAATACTGGTAGCAAGATACCCCTTGCTCAATGCACGGCTCAGCCCGCTGGTCAGAGACGACCAGGAAAAGGAAGAAGTGAGCAGGGAGGTATACTGACTGATCTTCGTGGTGATACGTGTCGGACTTAAGGCAGGGTAAAACGCCGCCGCGCAGGCCAGCAAAATAGCGATCCGATGCAGCGGATAGGCGATTCCCACACTCGTCTTCGCCCGCTTGCCGGCAATCGATGCACTCGTCATAAGGTTCCCTCCATTTCTTTTTTTCGTTTCCGGAAGAGAAAACGATTTCGCTTTCGGTAAAAATTAGAGTCCGGCAGCGTGCATTCACCGGACTTTTCACATCTGGCAATTCATTCCTTCATAGCATTTTCTCCCCTTTCCCGTTAACCACGTCACAGCCGGATCCGGACCTGATGGACGCGGCCGTCCGAAGGTCTGGGGATCACGCCCGCGGCAGGCTTCCCATCTAACAGGTATTCGGTCTCCTCCGAGACGCGAAACCTGCGTCCGTCGCTTGCGATCTGCACCTCGATTTTGGCTTCCGCCAGGTTCAACGTATAGCCCATCTTTCTTTTCCCCGGTTCCAGAACAGGGGAAAAGCGGATGGTATCGCTTTTTACATCCACACCAAGAAATTCATAAATCGCCAGCGTCAGCCAGGAAGCGGTCCCCGAAAGCATCGGGCCGATATTCTCCCCGGTTTCACTGTTGTTGTACTGGGTACAAAAACGTGGATTGCCCTTCAGCGTAAAGGGCTTATCCATCGCCGCATAGGGCACGGTACGTCCGATCATAAAGAAAGCAAGCCCGGCAAGCTCCTTGGCCAGTTCCTCGTCCTGCACAATCTTTGCCGCTTTCAGGGACGCCACCGCAGCCATCATAGCCGCGTGCTTGAAAACGCCGCCGTTTTCCCGGTCGCCGGGAAAATAGAGAGAAGTTCCGGTACTGATATCCAGTCGGTCAAAATCTACAAGCGTACACAGCTTTAACCCCGCCGGTGTCCGCAGATACCGCTGCACCTTGTCCAGCATGATGCAGATCTGCTTTTCTGTCGCCACCCCGGCTAAAATGGGCCAACTGTAGGAATTGAGAAAATAAGTGCCATCCATCTCCGGCTCCATGGCCAGTCCGTCGCCGCCGGCGCCCAGATAGGAAAAAGGTCTTCCGTCATTCATCAGGCAGCGGGCAAAATAATCTCCCTTCCATGCATACATCTGCATCCGTTCCGCAGTACGGCGGGAAATTTCCGCAGCCTTATCGCCGTCTCTGGTTTTCCCGATCCGCGCAGCCATTTCCGCTACCTCATCGGCCGCGATCTTAAGCAGGCAGGCATTCATCACACTTTCACTGAGGGTGTTTTCAAAGGGTACGCCATATTGTTGCTTTTTTTCCTGAAGCTGTCGGCAGTAGCGGGCCTCCTTTTCAGGCCCTTTCAGCACCTCCCGATCCAGCCGGAGGGTATCGTTCCAATCCGCCTTATCCAACAGCGGCAGCCCGTGCAGGCCCACAGAAATTTTCCCGCTGTAGGTAAGGATCGCCATCAACGTCTCCCACAGAGAACGTGTCGTCCCCTCTTCTCCGGCGACAGGGTATTCCTCCAGAAGAAAATCCGTATCCGCGGTAAGCTCCACATAGCGGTACACCGCCTGAACAAGCCAAAGCTGGTCATC
>CAZQAB010000040.1:0-11356 GCA_964591265.1 uncultured Lachnospiraceae bacterium | reverse complement strand
ACTATATTTTTACTGGCTCCAATGCTCGACAATTTACACAGGTAGGCAATGCAGTTCCGCCTCTACTGGCATATAAACTGGCGATGGCAATAAAAAAATCTGTATTTGCTCCACAAGATGACAACTAAAGTTCTAAAATGACAAGGAGGTGATGTTTATGTCGCTTATATTTAAGAAAATCGAAAGCGGAGATATCTTCACAAGGGATTTCAGCCCCCTTGTTCGCAACAACGAGATTGCTTTTCCTGCATCAGAGGAAATAGCGGTTGTTTATGGGCCAAATGGAACGGGCAAAACCAGCTTAATCAAAGTTTTAGGTGATGCCAAAGATACGAAGGTTGAGTTTTCTCTTGATGGCACCGAGTATCAGGCAGGGGCTGGCGTGTTCCACATTATCAATGACCAAAATAATCGAAATATTATTTCTGGTGAGACTCGTGACTTTTTCCTCGGTGATAATATTCGACACGAATTTGAATTGCAGGATCAGGTAACCGCTGATCGCAATGCCGTTATCTCTTCCATTTTGTCTCTCATAAAAAATTCATTTGGTATTTCAGCCGGAAATAGTCCTTTGATTGACTTGATTGCCAAAGCAGAGTTGGCTGCTTTTATCAAGGACTGCGCCAACAGTAAATCGAAAGGTAATCGTTATACAACAGATGCTCTTGTAATATTGCTTAATTCTCTGGAATCTCATACCGTCCCTGAATATGACCCTAATAAACTTCAATTCGTTCAAACTGATTGGGCTAATAAGCAGTCGCTTATCAAGCAACTCGAATTATTGGTAGGTGCAGAAATTACACCGAACTCTCATGTCCATGAGATTGAGGAGAATACAGAGGCAATAGGTATTCTTTCTCGTTTTCACAAAAACAAGTGCATCGTGTGTGATAATGATGATATTGATTGGGAAGCGTTATTAGCAGCCAAAACGGCGCATCGTCAAGCTACACTCGATGCATTAGAAGCAAAGGTTAAAGAAGCGATAGAAAATACAATTCCTCTTGTCCCAACCTCGGATCCGTTCGATATAAAAGTTTGCCTCCTAAACGCAATTGCTGACGGCAATACCGATGCGATTTCATCTTTGTGCCGGGAGTTAGCCGTATATAAGATGCTTTATAGCAACCTGTTGGAAAATGGTATTATTGAAATTGTAAGCGAAAGTGGATTGATTGCACATCACTCTGAATACCAACGTATCGTTGCAGAAAGACCCGATATTGCCGATGAAGATTACCTTTATATTCAGGAGATAATCAGCAGTAGCATGAGCAAACCCCTTACTATTGAGCGAGACTCGGATAAGCGGCTGCGGATTTATCTGTCGAATCAAGAGTTCCTCGGAAAAACTCGGGATCAATTGCCCTTAAGTACCGGAGAGCAAAACTTTCTTTCATTAACCTTTGAGTTTTTGAAGGCAAAGAACTCTAATTGCCCTATTGTTGTGATTGATGACCCTGTATCGAGTTTTGACTCTATTTACAAAAACAAAGTTGTGTATGCGATTGTGAAGATGTTGCACCACAAAAAACGAATCGTGTTAACGCACAACACCGATCTTATTCGGCTACTTGACGGTCAATACAGGCGTTGTTTCAAACTGTACCTGTTAAACAATACCGATGGAGAACTAAATGGATTTATCCCTCTGAAAAATAATGAACAGGAAATGTTAATTAGCCTTGAAAAGCTGTTAACCGCATTCAGAGAAAGTGTTCCTCGACATGTTACTAATCCAGAGCTATTCTTAATTTCCATGATTCCATTTATGCGTGGATATGCAAATATTATTTGTAACAGGCCACTCTTTGAAAACTTAACTCAAGTAATGCATGGCTACAAAACAGAGAAGGTAGATATTGCACAGGCGTATTCGACTTTATTTGGAAATCATCCTGATCATCTTCCGACTAATTATGAAGTCTCAGTGACAGATATACTCAGCAAAACAGTTGACGGTGTACATCTGCTTGATACGGAAAGATTTCCGTTACTGGACAGAACACTGCGACATTCTTTTGTATATCTGTTTCTGCGCCTTATGGTTGAGAAAAATCTTGTTGAGAAATTTGGGATTGATACTACGCATAACGAACAGCTTGGGCAAATTATTTCTGCGGCCTATCCCGATGAAAATGATGTTGAACAGATTCGTAATCGTATTCGCTTGACATCGAAAAAGACTCTTATCAATGAGTTCAATCATTTTGAAGGGAACCTAAGCATTTTCCAACCTGCTATTGATATAACTGATCAAGCGCTTAGAAAAGAGCGAACTGACCTTATCACTTTTATCAGCACCCTGTAATATCCCTTTGGAACAAAGGGCGCACTTCTATACATGGTCTGGCGACCATGTATCGTGCGCTCTGCGAGGCGGCAGCCCGGACACTCGAATGTCCGGGCTGTTTTGCGTCACTTTGTTCCGTACAAGGGGCTGCACCCCTTGCGCTGCAGATTGCCAGCCCAAACGGCCACCTGTGCCATATTCGGCGGCCAGCCTGTGACATAAAAGGCGGCCAGCCAGGGACACATTAAACGGCCTAATTTCCAGTTATAATATATGCATCTCCTTCTTAAGCATTCCTATAGAGAATGAAATTTGAACTTTGAAAAAATAAAATCTCCCCGTATGATGTATATGAGTTTCGCGACTTAATACATCAGAAAACAAAGGAGATTTTATAGCAATGAAAGTAAAATATGAAGACCGCCTGAAACAAAAAATAATCGCAATCACAACAAATACCCTTGTAGTCGGGGTAGACATTGCCAAGAACTACCAGTGGGCAAGGTTTGTTGATTTCAGAGGCATGGAGCATGACCGCGCCCTGAAATTCAAAAACAGCAAAGGCGGCTTTGAAGCTATCTTAGCAAGAATCCGTGAGATATGCAAGAAGGAAAATTTTGCACTTTTACAGTCAAAATCCCCCGCCGCACTGCGAATGAGCAGTTCCGACAGGGGGAAAGTTCGTGCAGATCACTCCACCGCCTTAAACGCTTCCTCCAGATCTTCCAGGATATCGTCGATGTTCTCCGTGCCGACGGACAAACGGATGGTGTTGGGTTTAATGCCCTGGTCCAGAAGCTCCTCCTCCGTACACTGGCTGTGGGTGGTGGTGGCCGGATGGATCACCAGGGATTTCACGTCCGCCACGTTCGCCAGCAGGGAAAACAGCTCCAGATTGTCGATGAAGTCCCGCGCCTTCCTGGAATCACCCTTGATCTCGAAGGTGAAGATCGAGCCGCCGCCCTTCGGGTAGTATTTCTTATACAGCGCCCGCTGGGTCGGATCGTCCGATACGGAGGGATGATGCACCTTCTCCACCTGCGGATGATTTTTCAGATACTGCACCACCTTCAGGGCGTTCTCCACATGGCGCTCCACTCTCAGGGAGAGAGTTTCAAGACCCTGCAGGAAGAAAAAAGCGTGGAAGGGCGAAATCGTCGCTCCCGTGTCCCGGAGCAGAATCGCGCGGATCTTCGTCACGAAGGCTGCCGCGCCCACCGCCTTTGTGAAGCTGATGCCGTGGTAGCTGGGATTGGGCTCGGTCAGGGACGGGAATTTACCGGAGGCTTCCCAGTCAAACCTGCCGCTGTCCACAATCACGCCGCCGATGGTAGTGCCATGGCCGCCGATAAATTTCGTCGCGGAATGCACCACGATGTCTGCGCCGTACTCAATGGGACGCACCAGATACGGGGTGGCAAAGGTGTTGTCAACCACCAGCGGGATCTTATTCTCGTGAGCGATCTTCGCGATGGCCTCGATGTCCACTACGTCCGAATTCGGATTGCCCAGGGTCTCGATGAAAATGGCCTTTGTGTTCTCCTGAATCGCGCTCCGGATCTCCTCCTCGTTGAGGATGTCCACAAACGTGGTGGTCACACCGTACTGAGGAAGGGTGTGCAGCAGAAGGTTGAAGCTGCCGCCGTAAATGTTCTTGGCGGACACGATATGGTCCCCGGCCTGGGCCAGATTCTCGATCGTGTACGTGATGGCCGCCGCTCCGGACGCCACCGCAAGGGCCGCCACGCCGCCCTCCAGGGCCGCGATACGCTGCTCGAATACGTCCTCGGTGGGATTTGTCAGGCGTCCGTAGATATTTCCGGCATCGGCCAGACCAAATCTTGCCTGCGCATGATCGCAGTTGCGGAACACGTAGGACGAGGTCTGATAGATCGGCACTGCTCTCGCGTCGGTCACCGGATCGGGCTTCTCCTGCCCTACGTGAAGCTGTAAGGTTTCAAACTTGAAATTTCTCTCTTCTCTTGATTTTTTCGCCATGATGAACCCTCTCCTTTTTATGTTTTGACTCTGTAAAATTCCTGTCGGTTTATGGAGAAATTATATTCCAATAATTCCTATCTGTCTAATATGTTTTTTGGATAGTCGGCTATAGGTATTACCTATAATTAATGAAGGTTGAAAAACCGGCCTGTCAACTATATAATAGATATTAATTTACAGCAAAGAAATATTGGGGAAATAACAGACAATAACAGGGAAAGGAGTGTGGCGCAAACCTGCTGTAAACCGTGCGTCGACAAAACTATGAAGAAAAAAAGTATGTTTTACAAATTAATGATCTGTTCACTGACCGGCGCAATGCTGGTATTCTCTCTTCTGACCGCCCAGGCGGAGGAAGGCGATACCGCCGCTTTTATCGCCGAGGCGGAAGATCTGGCCTCGGAGATCCTGTCCCGGGCAGAGGAACTGACCGCCGAAGTTTCCACGGAGGAAGCCCCGGCGGAGGAGGCGGAGAAAGCGCTTCCCACCCTCTCCCGGGTATCCGTACATGATCCTTCCATCTTCAAATCGGAGGACGGCACCTACTACATTCTGGGTTCCCATACCGCTTCTGCCTCCTCCACGGATCTGATGGACTGGACGCAGCTCAACACAGATTATGGCGATCCGGATAACACGCCTTTTTACGGAAATCTTCAGGAGACATTCGCCATCCCCTTTGAGTGGGCCGGCTACAACGACGGAGACTGCGTCGGCAGCTACGCGATCTGGGCTCCGGATGTCATCTGGAATCCTTACTATGAATGGGGCGACGGCAGCACCGGCGCCTATATGATCTACTGCTGCACTTCCTCCACCTGGAGGCGTTCCTGTATCTGCTATCTGGTATCAAAGACCGTGGACGGCACTTATGAATATGGGGATACCATTGTCTACTCTGGCTTCACCACCACCGGCGAGGCGGACGGCAACAGCACCCGGGATACAAAATGGGACAACGATTATCTGAATCTCTTTGCACTGACCGAACTGGGTTCGGAGAACGGCGGCATCGACGATATCAGCGACAACTGGTTTTTAAGCGACGGCTCCTGGAACCACAATTACGCCCCCAACGCCATCGATCCCAACGTATTCTTTGACGCGGACGGCGAGCGGATGTATATGTCCTACGGCTCCTGGTCCGGCGGCCTGTTCCTGCTGGAACTGGATCCCGCCACCGGCGAGGCCATCTATCCCGGCGTGGACGGCACAGATGAAGTGTCCGGCAACTTCGTGGACCGCTATTTCGGCATCCATCTGGCCGGAGGCAACCACCAGTCCGGCGAGGGACCCTACATCCAGTATGACCCGGAGACGGGCTATTATTATCTGTACGAGACCTACGGAAGCCTCACTGCCGAGGGCGGCTACAATATGCGCGTCTTCCGCTCCGAAAATCCCAGCGGGCCGTATCTGGACGCCAGCGGGGCCAACGCGGCGGACAGCGGCTCCAGCAACGATCTCTACGGCGTCAAGCTGATCGGCAACTACACCTTCTACGACCAGATCGGCAAGCGGGCCGCCGGACATAACTCTGTGCTGATCGACGACGACGGCAGCCGCTACCTTGTCTACCATCAGCGCTTTGAGATCACCCCGCAGCTGGAAGCCCATGAAGTACGGGTTCACCAGCAGTTTATCAACGAAGACCTCTGGCCGGTGACCGCCGTATACGAATACCGGGGCGACACGCCGGAAAACTACGAAGCTTCTGAGGTGACCGGTTCCTATGAATTTGTCAACCACGGCACCGCCACCAGCGGCGATATGCTCTCCACCCAGCTTCTGAGCCTGAATGAGGACGGAACGGTGGAAGGCGCTTTCACAGGAACCTGGGAGAAGAAGGATTCCGGCAAAGGCTACGATTATGTGACCTTTGTTTCCAGCGAGGGCGTCACCTACAAGGGCATCTTCTTCCGCCAGCACAAGGAAAACAGCGACGCCACTGAGGTAATGACTTTCACGGCCATGGGCGACGACAATACGTGTATCTGGGGCAGTATGGCAGACCTGGACGATGAAGATATGGTGGCCGGCATGGTCAGCGCCACCCTCGACGAACTGATCACCTCCGCGGTAAACAGCGATCTCAGCCTTCCCACTTCTCTTCTGGACGCTACGATCGTATGGACCTCTGACAACGAGGATATCATCAGTTCTGAGGGCGTCTTCCATGCTCCGAAGGAGGATACCAAGGTGGTCCTGACCGCCGAGATCACCTGTGGCGACACGGTGATCACAAATACTTACAAGGTGCGGGCGCGCTGCAAGGCTTCCCTGATCTACGCCTATGACTTTGAGGACGGGGCAGAGGACGGAACCGTCGCTCCCACTGCGGATTCTGAGGGAGAGGACAGCGCGGCGCTCATGGGTACCGCCTCCATCATCGAAGATGAAATCAGGGGCAATGTCCTTCAGGTAGCCAACGAGCCGGACGCGAAGGGCGTCAACTATCTGAAGCTGCCGGAGGATACCTTCTCCTCCATCGCTTCCACCGGTTTTACTGTGGCCTTCTGGACCAGGATCGGGGAGGAGACCTTTGCGCACAGCGCCCTGTTCGAGGCGGACGCCGACGGCGATTATCCCCTGACCCGGATCGGCGCCAATCTGATCGCCCGCATCAACGCCACCGCCTACAGCGACGTGACCGACTCCATGCTCAGCACCTCAGGAGAGCGGGGCGTATGGGAGCATGTGGTCTACACCGCAGACCCCTACGGCATCAAGGTCTACCTGAACGGCGAGTTCATCGGCGAGGAAAACAAGGACATCGCCGATTGCTTCAGGAAGATGGGCACCGTCATCAGCAAGGCCACCGACGTCATGGTGGGCAGCGGCTGGATCTGGGACGATGAAGACTGCCAGAACGCCCTGTTCGACGACGTGATGGTTTACAATGGTACATTGTCTGCCGACGACGTGGCGGAACTGTATGCCAGCCAGTTAAAATAGGGAAACGGAGGATTTGGATGAGAGGAATCTACACTTCAGTCAACGACATCCGAAAGCGTGTGTTTGCGGAGATCGCCCGGCTGTCCTATGATTACCGGGACGGCGACCTGTCCCAGATGGAACTGATCCCCTATCGGATCATCCCGGGAGAGGTATCCACCTACCGGGAAAGCGTGTTTCTGGAACGCGCCATTGTGGAAGAACGGATGCGGCTTGCCATGGGGCTTTCGGTCCGGAAAGCCTCGGAGCATGCCCCGGTCTCTCTGGGCGCGGAGGAATGTGTGAAACCGGAAAAATACTATCAGCCCCAGCTGATCAATGTAATCAAGTTTGCCTGCCATGCCTGCCCGGACAATGTGGTAAAGGTAACGGACGCCTGCCAGGGATGCCTGGCCCATCCCTGCCGGGAGGTATGCCCCAAAAACGCAGTGCGCATCGTAAAAGGCCGGTCTGTGATCGATCCGGATAAATGTATCAAATGCGGAAGATGCGTTGCGGCCTGCCCCTACGGCGCCATCCTGAAGCAGGAACGTCCCTGCGCAAAGGCCTGCGGCGTGAACGCCATCGGCTCCGACGAATACGGACGTGCTGATATCGATTATGATAAATGCGTAGCCTGCGGTATGTGTCTGGCAAACTGTCCCTTTGGCGCCATCGCGGACAAGGCCCAGATCTTCCAGACCATCCAGGCCATCAAGAGCGATGTGCCGGTTTATGCCGCCATCGCTCCGGCGGTGATCGGGCAGTTTGGCCCCAAGCTGCCCCCGGAGAAGATCCGCAGCGCCTTTAAGGCCCTGGGCTTTGAGGACGTGATAGAAGTTGCCATCGGCGCGGATCTGTGTACCGTTGCGGAGGCAAAGGATTTCCTGAAAGAGATACCGGAGGAGCTGCCCTTTATGGCTACCTCCTGCTGCCCTGCCTGGTCTGTGATGGCGAAAAAAATGTTCCCGGATTATGCCAGATGCATTTCCATGGCGCTGACCCCCATGGTGCTCACCGGCCGCCTGATCAAAAAGAAGTATCCCGGCTGCAAGGTGGCCTTTATCGGCCCCTGCGCAGCGAAAAAACTGGAGGCCGGGCGCAAAAGCATCCGCAGCGATGTGGATTTTGTCCTGACTTTTGAGGAAACCATGGGGATGTTTGAGGCGAAAAAGGTAGATTTTACCAACCTGGAGGAGTCCGATATCATGCACGGCGCAAGCGGCGACGGCCGCAATTTCGCGGTCAGCGGCGGCGTGGCAGCCGCCGTGGCGAACTGTATTAAAGAACTGCGCCCGGATCGGGAGGTAAAGGTAGAGAGCGCCCAGGGCCTGAATGAATGCAAAAAGCTTCTGACCCAGGCGAAAGCGGGAAAATACGACGGTTATCTTCTGGAGGGCATGGCCTGCCCCGGCGGCTGCGTGGCCGGGGCCGGAACCATCCAGCCCATCGCCAAATCCACTGCGGCGGTGAATCTCTGCAAAAAGAAAGCCGGCATTGCCCACGCGCTGCAGAGCGATTACAAAGGGCTTCTGGAAACGCTGGAAGAGAACTGAAATCTGTAAGAAATAATTCAGGATATAAGTAAAACCAATAAAACGGATATTAATAGAAAAACTGATCTAATAGATAAAATCTTTTCGGGAATCTGTCAGAATATAAAGAGAGATCAGGAAATGAAACTGAATGTAACACTTGCAATCACGGAAATGTTTGGTATAATTATGGTATAGATTGCCGGAATATGTATAAAACAAACATAATAACATTCCGGACACAGGAGGGAAAAATACCATGCTGAAAGTAATGAGCAAAAAAGAGCAAAAAAGAATCACAAACCGCGCCCCCCATCTGGCAATTTTCGAAGAGGACTGCATCCTCCCGAAGATAAAGCTGAATGAGGATCCGATATCGGCTGAGGTGGCATACCGGCTGATGAAAGATGATCTGCTGAACGAGGGCAATTCCCGTATGAATCTGGCGACTTTCTGCCAGACCTACATGGAGCCGGAAGCCGTGATGCTGATGTCTGAAACGCTGGACTGCAACGCCATTGACAAGTCCGAATATCCCCAGATGACGCAGATGGAAAACCGCTGTGTGGATATCATCGCGGATCTGTGGCATGGTAAAGTCGGGGAAACCGTCGGATGCTCCACCGTCGGATCCTCTGAAGCCTGTATGCTTGCCGGAATGGCGCTGAAATTCCGCTGGCGTGAAAACGCAAAGGCGGCCGGAGTTGATATAACGGCGAAAAAGCCGAACCTCGTCATCTCCTCCGGATATCAGGTGTGCTGGGAAAAATTCTGCGTCTACTGGGATGTGGAGCTCCGCACCATCCCCATGGACGAAACGCATCTGAGCATCAACCTGGATACGATGCTGGACTATGTGGATGACTATACCATCGGCGTTGTGGGTATCCTGGGCATTACATACACAGGCAAATTCGACGACATCGAAGGAATGGACAAGCTCCTCAGCAAGTACAACAAGACGGCGAAAGTTCCGGTACCGATCCATGTGGACGCGGCCTCCGGCGGTCTCTACTGTCCTTTTGTACATCCGGATCTGAAGTGGGATTTCCAGCTTGAGAACGTACATTCCATCAGCACCTCCGGTCACAAATACGGCCTGGTTTATCCGGGCATCGGCTGGGTGCTCTGGCAGAAGAAGGAATATCTTCCGAAGGATCTGGTCTTCGAGGTCAGCTACCTGGGCGGCACCGAGGCGACCATGGCGCTCAACTTCTCCCGCTCCGGCGCACAGATCGTGGGACAGTATTACGTCTTCACGCGCTATGGCAGAAAAGGGCTTGAGATGGTGCATCAGGAAACAGGCCGTCTGGCAAAAATGGTATCGGATGGACTGAAAAAATATGACCTGTTCAAGTTCTACAATGAGGGGGAAACGATTCCGGTTGTGGCGTTCGCGCTGAAGGAAGAACGTCCCTGGACCATGTACGAACTTTCCGACCGGATGCGTATGCACGGCTGGCAGGTGCCGGCCTATCCGATGCCGGAAAACATTAAGGATGTGGTAGTTCTTCGCTTTGTGCTCCGCGCGGACTTCTCCGAGACGATGGCAGAACAGCTCCTGCTGGATATGGATATGGAGATCCGGTTCCTGGAAGAGCAGGTAAAGCAGGAATGCCCGGGCAAGAAGAGAAAGAAAGCGCACGGTTACACACACTAAGGAGGAATGAACCATGTTTGCATCAATCTGCAAATGGCTTGCCACCGATACCAACGGCATTATCCTGACGCTGTTTGTGTGTCTGGCGCTTGGATATGCCATTGGAAAAGTCCGGATCGGTATCATAAGCCTGGGAGCTACGGTTGGCACCCTTCTGGTGGCGGTCATTATTTCAGTTGCGGTCAGCTCGGTCGCACCGTATGAGATTTCTTCCGTTTTCCGCTCCATGTTCTTTGACCTGTTCATCTTCGCGCTCGGCTTTGACGTAGGCCCGACCTTTGTTCAGAGCCTGAAGACCAGCGGCGTCAAGCTGGTCATCCAGGCTCTGTTCTTCGCCCTCGCCGAGTTTGCCATCGGCGCCGCCTGCTATTTCATCTTCCGTCTGGGCGTTGGCGAACTGGCCGGCCTGTATGCCGGGGCAGTGACCCAGTCCACGATCCTGGGAGCCGCGCAGTCGATGATGTCGTCCCTCGGCATCACCGGGGCTGCCGCTTCCGACATGAACGGGCAGATGACGGCTGCTTTCGCGGTGGGGTATCTCATCAGCTATGCGGGCTGCGTGATCCTGATCAAATCCTTCCTGCCCCTGCTTCTGGGCTGCAAGAATATCGCCGCGCTGAAAGACGAAGTGAAGTCCAGCGTTCAGAAAATGAATTACAAGGGCAGTTCCTCGTCAGGCTCCCTGTTTGACGATATCCGCCTGCGCACCTATAAGGTGTTGCCGGACGCCAAAGACGCTCCGAAGACGGTCGGGGCGTTCCAGGAGAAATTTCAGCAGCATATGCAGATCGAGACGCTGATGCGTGCGGATGCTTCCGGAAATTACAGCGCAAAAGTGGATTTTGACAAGACTACGCCGATCGAGCCCGGCGATGTGATCGCCCTGATCGGCAACCTTGAGTATCTGCAGGATCTGGAGGCAGAGGG
>CAZQAB010000039.1:0-11593 GCA_964591265.1 uncultured Lachnospiraceae bacterium | reverse complement strand
GAGCGCGAAGCGCGGAACAATCCGGGAATCAGGTTTTGACGGGTAAATCATTTTACAGCGTCAAACGCTGCATCCAGCGCCGCAATCAGGTCTTCGACCTTCTCAATGCCGATCGACAGGCGGATCGTATTCGGCTTGATCCCCTGCTCCAGCAGCTCCTCCTCCGTGCACTGGCTGTGTGTCGTCGTCGCGGGGTGGATCACAAGGGATTTCACATCCGCCACATTGGCCAGCAGCGAGAAGATCGCGAGATGGTCGATGAACTTCTGCGCCGTTTCCGAATCTCCTTTGATCTCAAACGTAAAGATCGAACCGCCCCCGTTCGGCAGGTATTTCTTATATAACTCATGGCTCGACTCACTCTCCAGCGACGGATGATGGACTGCCTCCACCTGCGGATGCTTTGCAAGATAATCCACGATTTTCAGCGCATTGCTCACATGGCGCTCCACACGCAGCGACAAGGTCTCCAGCCCCTGCAGGAAAAGAAACGCATGGAACGGTGAAAGCGTCGCGCCTGTATCGCGGAGGATCACCGCACGGATGTAGGTGACAAAGGCTGCCGGTCCGGCCGCTTCTGAGAAGGACACTCCGTGATAGCTCGGGTTGGCCTCGGAAATCCACGGATATTTGCCCGCAGCCTTCCAGTCAAACTTGCCGCCGTCAACGATCACGCCACCGATCGCCGTGCCGTGCCCGCCGATGAATTTGGTCGCGGAATGCACGACAATATCAGCCCCATACTCAATCGGCCGGATCAGATACGGCGTCGCGAACGTAGAGTCCACAACGAGCGGAATCTGATGCTTATGCGCGATCCGGGCGAGCTCCTCCAGATCCACCAGGTTCGAATTCGGATTCCCCAGTGTCTCCACAAAGATTGCCTTCGTATTCTCCTGGATCGCCGCCTCGAAGGAGCCTTCCACCTCAGGATCCACAAAGGTGGTCGTAACGCCGTTGGTCTGCGGGAGCGTATGCGCGAGCAGGTTGTATGTCCCGCCATAAATTGTCTTGGAAGAGACGATATGCTCCCCTGATTTTGCCAGCGCCTGGATGGTATAGTCAATCGCCGCCGCCCCGGAAGCCACTGCCAGCGCCGCCACGCCGCCCTCAAGAGATGCGATCCTCTGTTCAAAAATATCTTCCGTCGGGTTCGTCAGCCTCCCGTAGATGTTCCCCGCATCCCTCAGCCCGAAGCGGTCAGCAGCGTGCTGCGAATTGTGGAATACATATGACGTTGTCGCGTAAATCGGAACCGCCCTCGCATCCGTGGCTGGATCGGCCTGCTCCTGCCCAATGTGCAGCTGCCTTGTCTCAAATCCCCAGTTTTTCGAATCTCTGATATCTTTACTCATGTTCTTTCCTCCTTGTTCATTTCTTTCTCCATATTAACATGGCAGACCCTGTCTGTCCAATATGGCAAAAAGATACCTGGCTATAAATTCTCTTTATAGCCAGGTATGTGATATACGCTTATCCTATTTGTAACAGATCCATACCGCGCAGCCATGTGCGAACCACATCGGAGGCCGCCATCCTACTCCGCAAACAGCGGCGTCGAATAATATCTGTCCCCTGTATCCGGCAGGAGCGCCACGATCAGCTTCCCCTTATTCTCCGGCCTCTTTGCGAGGTCGATCGCCGCATGGAGCGCAGCCCCCGAAGAAATACCGACCAGAATCCCTTCCTTCTTGGCAAGCAGCTTCGCAGCGGCAAACGCGTCCTCATTCTCCGCCTTGTATACCTCATCATAAATGGATGTATTCAGGACCTCTGGCACAAATCCTGCGCCGATTCCCTGGATCTTGTGCGCACCTGACCTGCCCTCGGAGAGCACAGGCGACGCGGCAGGCTCAAGCGCTACGATCTTCACATCCGGATTCTGCTCCTTCAGGTATTCGCCAACGCCGGTGACCGTACCGCCGGTACCCACGCCTGCGATGAAAATATCGACTTTCCCGTCTGTATCCTCCCAGATCTCCGGGCCCGTCGTCGCCTTGTGTATCGCAGGATTGGCGGGGTTCACAAACTGTCCGGGGATAAAGCTGCCGGGGATTTCCTTCGCGAGCTCATCCGCCTTCGCGATAGCTCCCTTCATGCCCTTAGCGCCCTCCGTGAGGACGATCTCGGCGCCGTATGCCTTCAGGATATTCCTTCTCTCGACGCTCATCGTCTCCGGCATCGTAAGGATGATCCGGTACCCCTTGGCCGCCGCGATCGCGGCCAGGCCGATCCCCGTGTTCCCGGACGTGGGCTCAATAATAACAGCGCCCTCCTTCAGGACGCCTTTCTCCTCCGCGTCTTCGATCATTGCCTTGGCGATCCTGTCCTTCACGCTCCCGGCAGGATTGAAATATTCGAGCTTCACCAGGATCCTGGCCTCCAGCCCAAATTCTTTCTCAATATTGGTAATCTCTACCAGCGGCGTGTGGCCGATCAGCCCCAAAGTCCCTTCATAATATTTTCCCATGATCATTTGCTCCTTTCATTTCATAGGCTTTATGATATCATCACTTTCCTATTACGTCAATATGTTTATAGGTTTTCATTGATTTTGCCAAAATCCTGCGTTATAATCAAAAGACAAAAACGGATACGGAGAGAACCACAATGTTTTCAACAAAAGCACGCTATGCACTCAGGGTCATGATAGACCTCTCCCTGCATCAGACAAATGATTATATCCCTCTGAGGTCGATTGCCGACCGCCAGGGGATTTCCGAGAAATATCTGGAGATTATCCTGAAAATGCTTGTGAAGGGCAAGCTGGTCAGAGGGCTGCGCGGCAAAGGCGGCGGATATATGCTCACACGGCCTCCGGAGGAGTATATTGTTGGAGAGATCATTGAACTGACGGATGGCCCTTTGGCACCTGTCGCCTGCCTGCTGCCGGATGCTGAGAGCTGCCCGCGCAGGGACAACTGCTTCACGCTTCCGCTGTGGCAGAAATACAATGCGCTTACGCACGATTTCTTCTACAAGATCACCCTCCAGGATCTGATAGACGGCAATCTATGATTTTGCGCCCGGAACCTGGCTGCTGTTATCCTGACCCTTCCGGCTGTCCTTACCCTCTATCCGGCACCAGAGCTTATACATAAGTGCTCCCCACAAGAGAAACAGTATGGTAAGAACCCACATAGGAACAGGCGACGTATACCATGCGCCGTCTGTGTATCTGGCAAATTCCGGGATATCCGCATAATAATATGCACCGGCCCCAAAGTCCAAAGTGTCAACCAGCCCGAGCCCGTTGGCCATAATATAAACAGCTGCCACCAGGCTCAGCGCCAGGACAATGTAATTCACGGCACAAAATGCCTTTTTCTTTCTTTCGGTCTTTTTCTCCATCCTCACTATCCCCTTTTATCCTGTCAGGTCTTCCCATTGAAACAGTTCGGTCAGGATACCAGATTCGGGAGCGCGAAGAACTTTCCGCTTAGCAGCAGCCACACGGCTGCGAATGTCAGGACAATATTGAACAGTTGCCCGACCACGTACAGCGTCAGCGGCTTCCCTCCCTGGAACTGCTCTTTCAGTTCACGGAAATTCGTATCCAGCCCGATACTGGTGAATGCCAGCACAAAAGCCCAGTTTTTATATTGATCCAAAACATTATTGATCGCTGAAACAGACTCTTTCCCCACTGTGGGAAGGAAAACGAAGGAAGCGACCAGAGACGCCGCAAAAAAGCCAAGGATAAACTTCGGGAGCCTGTACCAGATCTCTGACGCACCGATTTTTCTGGCGTTGCCGCCGTTATTCTCTACCTTTGTCGCAAAGAAGACTGCAACTGCAAAGGCAATAAAGCCAATCAGGATATTCTGGATGGACTTCACGAGCACAGCCACTGTCTGGGCCGTCTCCCCAAGTGCGGTACCTGCCACCGTGACAGCTCCCGTCGAGTCTATGGTACCACCGATCAGTGCCCCGCCCATCAGCTCTCCCAGCCCGACCGCACGGATAATAACCGGCTCAAGCACCATCATAATGACCGTAAAGATAATGGAAATAGATACTGCCAGTGAAAGGTCGTTTTTCTTTGCCTTGCTGGCTGCGCCGACCGCAATTGCTGCTGAGGTACCGCAGACAGAGGTCGCTGTTGCGATCGTAATGACAAACGGTTTGTTTTCAATTTTCAGTACACGGGTCCCGAACCACCACATGAACAGGATCACAATGGGGGTCACGATCCAGGCAATCCCCAGCCCGTACAGGCCAAAGTTTACAATATTGGAAAACAGTACGGAAAATCCCATAATGACTAGGCCTGCCTTAATATAAAACTCTGTCTGGACCGCCGGTTTCAGCCACGCTGGGACACCGACCGTGTTCGCAACCAGAAGCCCCACGAGGATTGCAAAGAATGCCCATTCCAGATATCGGTTCAGCGTATACTCAGCGCTGATAAATCTGACAATAATGGCCAGGACAAACAGCCCCAGGAAAGCCGGGAGGTATTTTTTTACGGCGACACCCTTCAGGCGGTTCCCAACCGTAAACAGCAGGCCAAGGACAACCGCAGTCAGGGCCAGCCTCCCCAGCAGTCCGACAGTGGCCTGCTCCGAAAAACTGGTCCCGTTCCCCCAGGTGCTGAATTTCGCAGCGCTGAAGTCAAACGCTCCCGTGATCACTGCGATTGCCCCAACGGCAATAATAATGAATCCAATCCAAACTGCCAGCCAGTCTTCCTTCCTCCAGAGGTCGCTCCACTGAAACTTCTCTGTAGTCACAATATCTTCAGCAGGAGCAACAAACGTTTCGCTTTTTTCTTTCATAATCCTTTCCTCCTCGTATTGAATGATATTGTGTTATACTCCTTTTCTTATTTTTGTTCTATGGATTATTGGCTTCAGATCTTCCATAGGAATTTTGCCGGACATTTTTCAACACACCATTTTCCCTCAGTCAAAGACCCCCATGGACAGATACCGTTCCCCGCTGTCCGGCAACAGGGTGACAATGGTTTCCCCGGTATTTTCAGGCCTTTTCGCCATGATTCTCGCTGCGTACAGGGCTGCCCCGGAAGACACGCCGCACAAAACACCTTCTGTACTCACCAGTTCCCTGCAGGTCCTGTATGCATCTTCGTCGCTTACCGTTATGATCTCATCATAGACCGCAGTATCCAGTGTGTCGGGGATAAACCCTGCCCCGAGGCCCTGGATCTTATGACGCCCGGGCGCCCCGTCTGAGAGGACCGGCGATCCGGCAGGTTCCACCGCGATAATCCTCACCGCCGGATTCCTCTCCTTCAGATATTTTCCGATGCCTGTAATGGTGCCGCCCGTCCCTACTCCCGCGACAAAAATATCAACGTTCCCGTCCGTGTCCTCCCAGATCTCAGGGCCTGTCGTCTCATAATGGGCCTGCGGGTTACAGGGATTCGTGAACTGGCTCGGGACGAATCCTCCGATTTCATCCGCCAGCTCATTTGCTTTTCTGATTGCGCCCTTTGTCCCCTTTGAGGCAGGCGTAAGCACCAGTTCCGCGCCATATGCTGACAGGAGCCTCCTCCTCTCCACGCTCATGGTCTCCGGCATCGTGATGATCAGGCGGTATCCCCGCGATGCCGCCACGCTGGCCAGGCCGATCCCCGTATTCCCGGAAGTCGGCTCAATGATCACGTCTCCCCGGTGCAGGATCCCGGCTTTCTCAGCCTCGTCAATCATCCTGACCGCAATCCGGTCCTTCACGGAGCCGGCGGGATTCAGGTATTCCAGCTTTGCCAGAATCCTCGCCTTACATCCGTTTGCAGACGTATATTCCCGCAGCTCCAGCAAAGGGGTAGCCCCCACCAAATCTGTAATTCTCTGATAGATGTTCGCCATACTGTCCTGTTACCTCTCTCCGATTCACCATAACGCAGACGGGATCCGGTCCTAAATCTGAAATTCATATGCCTCTGGGATCCGATACTGCGACGGTGTCACGCCATACTTTGCCTTAAATCTCTTCAGGAAATATCCCATATCTTTATAATCGAGCGTCCCTGCTATGTCAATCACTTTCATTTTCGTATGCTTCAGAAGGTATGCCGCGCGCTTCAGCTTAACTGTATTGATGTAATCGACAAAATTCACCCGGATCTGGGCGGCAAACACGGTACTCAGATAGGAACGGTTTATGTAAAGCTCCTCTGATATCGTCTTCTGCCTCAGATCTCCTTCTGGCCTGTTTAAGATATAGAGAAGGATATTATCCAGGCCCTCTCCATGCACCGGATATAATTCCGAGAATTCGAGAAAGAACGCATAGAATTCGTCTATGCTCCCGGATATGCCTTCCTCGTAATCCCGGAACTCTCCCTCCTGAGGCAGGTAATCTTCTTTCATGAAATAGAACCCCAGCCACTCATAGCGTTCATAGAGCTCTGTCAGCACACCATCCATAATCCGCCTCAGATAAGCAAACGCTTCCGGCGGATCTGTGTATTCGGAAAGCGATGCATACAGCAGCTCGTCCAGGTAATCTTTAATTGAATAATCAACCTGCTCAAAATAGCTTAAGAGTTCCTCTTTCCTGCAGATTTCCGCCGCTATTTTCCCATGCTCTGCATTCTCAATTTTGCTGAAAAGGGCGATGAACTGGCTGATTTCAAAAGGAGTTACAAGATAATCGTCCACCCCCAGCAGGAAGCTTTTCCTCACAGTCCTGAAATCCGCATCCTGGCAGACCACGGCAACAGACTTGCAAAGCTTTTCCTTCTTGATCGTCCGCACGAGCGTAAGCACATGGTTGTCCGGCAGCGCTTCCAGCAGGACCAGATGGTATTTTGTCTCTCTTAGCTTTGTGATCAGATTCTCAAAATCAGGGGTGACCCCACAGATCTGAAATCCGGTAGAATCGCCCCAGATACGAAGCCTCTTTATTTCCTGCAGAATCATTCTGCTTTTTACTGCCAGCAATACTGTGTACATTGGTTAACCTCGTATTTCCAAAAGCTCCTTCTCTGATTCCCCGTTCTCTACATGGAACGAATTCAGGACCGGCTCCTGTTCCATAAGGGACAAAATCAGATAGCTGGCCTTCGGGTCATAAGCAAGCCGGATATCCTCCTGTGATGGGCGGGAAGGAGATTCCGGATGCGAATGCCAGTTCCCGGCCGGCTTCAGGCCTCTCGCCCGCATATCCTTTACGGCCCGGAGCTGCTCCCTCGGATCCAGCGAAAAATGCTCATGGGAGGCGTCAACATTCGTCAGGTAATACACCTTCTCGATCACCCTCTCATCCCCCCGGTCGTTCCCCGCGATCAGGCCGCAGGCTTCGTTGGGCAGATGCTCCCTGGCATGGCGGATCATCTCTTCCACATCCTGCTTTTTCATGATTACTGTTTTCATATCCCTGCCTGTTCCCACTTCTATCGTTTATCTTCACACACATTCAGTTCATAGTCAACAGGTTCCGTGATCGTCGGATGGTCGCCGCAGACGGCGCAGCCGTGCGTATCGCCCGGGAGCCTGATTTTTCGGAATTCCATTTTCAAAGCATCGAAAGTCAGTAAATAACCGGTCAGGAGATCGCCTTTCCCGATTATATATTTCACCGCTTCCATGGCCTGGAGGCTTCCGATCACGCCGCCCATCGCGCCGATCACACCGGCCTGCTTGCAGGTAGGTACCGCATCCTTGGGCGGCGGATTTTTAAAGACGCATCGATAGCAGGGGCCCTCTCCCGGCACATAGGTCATCAGCTGCCCCTTAAATCGGATAATTCCCGCGTGGGAGAATGGCTTTTTCTCCAGAACGCAGGCATCGTTAATCAGGAATTTCGCAGGAAAATTATCCGTTCCGTCAATGATAAAGTCATATCCCCGGATCAGCTCCCGGATATTGGAAGCATCCACAAACATATGATACGTATTGACCTTCACATCTGGATTCATCTTCTCCATGGTTTCCCTGGCCGATGTCACCTTCGGTTTTCCCACATCCTCTGTGGAATGGATGATCTGCCTCTGCAGGTTGGACAGATCCACATCATCCGCGTCAGCTATCCCTATGGTCCCGATGCCTGCAGCTGCCAGATACATGGCTGCTGGCGCCCCAAGCCCGCCAGCCCCGATGATCAGGATCTTTGCGTTCAGCAGCTTCTTCTGCCCCTTTGCCCCCACTTCCTTCAATATGATATGCCGTGAGTAGCGTTCAATCTGGGCGTCTGTCAGTGCCATCAGCATCCACCTCCCATAAAATAGAGGAATTCCACATTATCTCCGTTCTTTAAGACAGTATCTGCCCTTTTATCCGTCTCAACAAATCCATCATTGACAGAAACCGTCACATAGTCCGGCATTTCCACATTTTCAAGCTCCATCAGCTCGGACAAAGTCAGCCTGTCCTTTACTTCTTTTTTATTTCCGGCAACTGTAATATACATATTTTAGCTCCTTTTTACTCCTTCGGATCACAGCCTGCGGCTGCGTGCACCCGTGACGGCGGACGGCATTCCTTCTGCCGTTCGCTGTCAAACGTGTCCCGTCAGCCAGTCCATCAGCTCCTGCTGCCCCGGCGCTCCAGTCCTGCGCCCCGTTTCCTGCCCATCCCTGAAAACAACCAAGGTTGGCGCGGACAGGATCCGGTATCTCTCTACAAGCTCCCTTTCATAATTTGTGTTCACTTTGTAAAAGCCAAGCTGCGCCCCAAGGCAATCTTCGGCCCGGCTTAGCGCCGGCGCAAGTTTTTTGCATGCAATGCAGGAATCCGAGTAGAAATCCACCACAACGGGGATTTCACTTCCCAGCACCTTTTCTTCAAACTCTTCGTTTCCGATTCTCGCCGCCATGTTTACCCTTCCTCCACTTTCCGGACATACAGCGTATAGGTACCATCTTCGTTATCCGTAAGCTTCAGGATTTTGTGCCCCTCTTCCTTCATGCTCCTTGGTATATTCTGCACAGGCTCCCCGTCGTTCATCCGGATTGCCAGGATTTCCCCGTCCTCCAGCTCATCGATACAGACCTTTGCCTTGACAAAGGTCATCGGGCAAACCTTGTCCGTGATGTCGACCTGCTCATCAAATGTGATGTCACCCATGATACGCCTCCATGATTGTCTTTCTGAATTCTTCCTCGCCGATTCTCTGGAGCATCAGGCGGAACCGCTCACCCGGCCTCGCGTTTTTCTCGAAGTATCCGATCGCAGCATCAGCGACCCGGAACAGGGTTTCCTTCTCTTTGATGATCGGGAGCAACGTCTCGCCCTGGTAGATCTTGTTCCCGAACAGGCCGCCGAAAGAGACCAGATATCCGCTCTCACCTTCCCAGGCATCCGTGGGACAGGATTTCACGCAGCGGCCGCAATAATTACATTTCTCCCGGTCGATCACTACTCTGCCATCCTCCAGGGCAAGAGCGCCCTCCCTGCAGGCCTTGACGCAGACACCGCACTGAATACAAGCATCCTCCTTGTAATCCACAACCATGCCGCCCTTGATCCCCAGGTCATTTTCTTCGGCTTTCAGGCAATTATTCTGGCATCCGGTCACGCCGAACTTAAATTTGTGCGGCAGGTCTTTGCCGAAATAATGCTCGTCCAGCTCTTTCGCCAGTGCATAGGTATCAATGCAGCCGCTGGGACAGACCGCCGCCCCCTGGCATGCCGTGACAGTCCGCACTCTCGGGCCGCAGACGCCTGGCTTCACGCCTCCCGCCGCGAGCTTTTCCTTTACTTCTTCGATATCCTCAAAACGGATGAATGGGATCTCGATTCCTTGCCGGGACGTCATATGTACATAGCCTTTTCCATATCGATCCGCGACCTCTGATACGGTCCGGATGTTCTGTGCGGTCAGATTGCCGCCCACGACCTGGAGGCGGAGAGAAAAGTATCCCTTCTGCTTCTGCCTCATAAATCCGCCTTTTTTTAGCGCCGAATAATCCGGTTTCTTTTCTGCCATTGCTGTTCTCCTCCTGTTCACTGCCCGTCCGAATGTACCGCCGGGGCTTCCTACCGCTCACTGCCCGTTCGGATGTGCCGCCGGGCTTTCCTGCCGCTCCATGCTTTCTAATGCCTGCTGAAAATCCTCCTTCAGGTCCTCCGGGTCCTCAATCCCCACGCTCACACGGATCAGATCCTCATAAACCCCTGCCTCTTCCTTCTGCCTTTGCGTGCTGTGCAGGCTGATCGTGGAAGCCGGATGGATCACAAGTGTTTTGGTATCGCCGATATTGGAGACCTTCATTGCAAGCTTCAGACTATTTATAAATGCAAATGCCCGTTCCCTGCTTCCCATGCGTACCGTAAAAATAGCACCGTATCCATTTTTCAACTGCTTTTTGGCGATCTGATGCCAGGGACTGCTTTCCAGCCCCGGAAAATTCACGGATAGTTCCGGGTGATTGCCCTGGAGCCATGTTGCAAGCTCCAGAGCGTTTCTACATTGGCGCTCCATTCGAAGCCCCAGAGTTTCCAACCCTGTCAGATTGAGAAAAGCATTCTGTGGTGACAGGCAGGCGCCAAAATTTCGGAAAACCGTATTCCGCATCCTGGAAATATACGCCATGGGGCCATATCGGATATACTCCCCCAACATCGGATACCTCTCCCCAGTCCATTTAAAATGCCCGCCGTCAGTCAATATGCCGCTGATGGCGCTGCTGTTTCCGTTTATATATTTGGAAGATGAATTTACCACAATATCCGCCCCCAGCTCCAGGGGCCTGGTCAGATAAGAGGTCGCTGTCGTATTATCTACAATAAGTGGCAGGCCATGGCCATGCGCCAGCCCCGCCAATCTCCCGATATCCGTCACCTCCAGACCAGGATTCCCGATCGTCTCGGCAAAAATCAGCCTTGTATGCTCGTTGATTGCCCGTTCAAAGCCTTCCCAGTTATTACTTTTCACAAAGCTTGTCCGTATTCCGAATGCCTCCAGATCCCGGAAAAGATCTATGGTCCCTCCATAGAGGCCGGCGCTCGTCACAATCTCATCTCCGGTCTGCAGAATATTCAAAAAAGCATTGGCCAAAGCTGCCATCCCGGACGCACAGGCTACCGACGCCACACCTCCCTCCAGCTTTGTAATCCTGTTTTCAAAGGCTGTCACAGTCGGATTCGATACCCTGGTATAACAATATCCTGGTGCCTTATTATCAAATATCCTGGCAAGATCTTCTGCGCTTTCCTGTTCAAAAGCGCTGGTCTGGTATATCGGCGGCAACGTCGCGCCATATTTCTCCGATTCACCGTTTCCTGCATGGAGCACTGCTGTATGAAATCTCATATGCATCACCTATCCTTATTGCTGCAAAAGGAACAGCTAAAGCCGTTTCCTGTAAATTATAGCCACAAACTTCATTTTGCACATGGGATTTTTGTCTTTTCTGTTTTTGAAAATATGGAATTTTGTTAGAAATTTCTCCTGAATCATGGTCTTCCTGAAATCTGATTTTGAAAGATTCAGCAATCGGATAGGGGAGATTCATCGACCCTATCCTCCCGCGCCGAGGGCGGCAGCGGCAATATTCCTCTCGCAGGCCTGCGCATAAAAAAAGACTCGAATCATAAATTCAAGTCATTTTCTGAAATGCCGGCGACCGGGATCGAACCGGTACGGGTATCACTACCCACGGGATTTTAAGTCCCGGGCGTCTGCC
>CAZQAB010000038.1:0-11827 GCA_964591265.1 uncultured Lachnospiraceae bacterium | reverse complement strand
TTCATGCCAAAGCCACCTCCTTTGCCAGCATCCGGTAAGCCTCGCAAGCTCCATTTTCCGGTGCGTACTCAATGAGTGGCTCGCTATAATAAACAGACTCACCAACCTTCACCGTTGTAGGAATCCGGCTGTCAAAAATCCTGATCTGATTCTGAAAGGTCTTAGCTACCTCTTCAGAAATAACCTTGCAGAGATTTGTCCGTGAATCACACATCGTAAGCAGGATCCCCGAAACACTGAGCCTGTTATTGATACGGCTTCTGATCTTTCCTACCGTCTTCAGAAAATCCTGCAAACCCATCATTGCCAGAAGCTGAGGATTCACCGTAATGATCACTTCATCAGCCGCCGCAAGAGCATTGATCGTAAGCGCCCCTAAAGACGGGCAAGTATCCACAATAATAAAATCGTATGAATCTCTCAGCGGTTCCAATATCCTTGAAAGCATCCCCTCAGCCCCCATTTCCAGTCTTAATTTGCTGTCTACCGCCGAAAGAACCATCGAGGACGGAATAAAATCCACGCCGTTCCTGCCATGGATGTATTCGACTGTCTCAGGCAGGACCTCTTCCTCAATCTCAGCCATCATCAGATGACCGATAGTAACCGGAAGAGTCTCAACATCTTCCACCCCAAAGCAGGTGGTGGAATTAGCTTGGCTGTCAAAATCCACCGCAAGTACCTTCTTCCCGATCTCAGCCAGAGAATAAGCCAGATTGAAGGTGGTAACAGACTTCCCAACACCGCCCTTAAACGAACCGCACATGATGATTTTTCCCATTACGCATCCCCCTTTCCGTATTCTGAAGCACCTTCAGCCACACACATTGCCGCCTCTCTGTCGATTTCTGTAAATGTAGCCTCGATTTCGTCAGCCCTTGTGATAACCAGCTTTCCACCGCTGCATTCCACACAAATCGGTGTTCCATATTCAAATCCCAGTTCCTTCAGCCACTGTCCTTTGAGCATGATCGTCGGTGTGCTTTTGTAGTGATAGCCCGACTGCTCGTAAACCTTCATTTTTCTGATCTTCTTAAATGCCATGTTCGTTGCCTCCTTATTCTTTGATTCCCTGAAGCTTTGTGCATCGTACTTGCCCTCTGAAGGTTCCCCGGACAATCGCCTAAACGAAAAGAGCCACTCTTCCAAGATTTCTCTTAGAAAAGTGGCTCTTGAGTAAGCAATCTCTATTTTTCTTTCCTGCTGCCTGGTACTGCTTTTCTGCCATTACCCGTATTATTCAGTATTATCGGGTATTATAGGCTCGAAATTTGCTGTACTTTTGCTGTACTTTTTTCTATCGAAGGCTCGCAAGCCTTGATTTTACTGCATTTCTCAGTTCAACGACTTCATCGTCGGGAACAGCAATACATCCCGGATCGCCGCCGCATCCGTCAGAAGCATACACATCCGGTCGATGCCAAACCCGATCCCGCCGGTGGGCGGCATACCGATCTCCAGAGCGTTCAGGAAATCCTCGTCGGTGGTGTTGGCCTCCTCGTTACCCTGGGCAAGCTGCTCTTCCTGGGCTTTGAACCGCTCCCGCTGATCAATGGGATCGTTCAGCTCGGAATAGGCGTTGGCCATCTCCCATCCGTTCATAAAAAACTCAAAGCGCTCCACATAATCCGGGTTTTCCGGTTTTTTCTTGGTGAGCGGAGAGATCTCAATGGGATGATCCATGACAAAAGTAGGCTGGATCATGTGCTCCTCGGCAAAAGCCTCGAAGAACAGGTTCAGGATATCTCCCTTTCCGTGGCGCTCCTCGTACTCCACGTGATGCTCCCTGGCAGCAGTGCGGGCCTCCTCCAGCGTATGAATCTCATTGAAATCAACGCCGGCATACTTTTTCACCGCATCCAGCATGGTGATCCGCCTAAAAGGCTTGCCAAGGTCCATCTCAACACCGTTATAAACGATTTTTGTATCGCCAAGTACCTCCTGAGCCACATAGCGGTATAGGTTCTCGGTCAGATCCATCATTCCATTGTAATCGGTGTACGCCTGATAAAGCTCCATCAGGGTAAATTCCGGGTTGTGCCTCGTATCCAGTCCCTCGTTGCGGAACACACGCCCGATCTCATAGACCCGCTCCAGGCCTCCTACGATCAGCCTCTTTAAGTACAATTCCAGCGAAATACGCAGCTTCAGATCCTCGTTCAACGCATTAAAGTGGGTCTCAAAAGGCCGGGCCGCCGCGCCGCCGGCGTTGTATACCAGCATCGGTGTCTCCACCTCCATAAAGCCCTGGCTGTCCAGGTATCTGCGGATCGTGCTGATGATCCGGGAGCGCTTTATAAACGTATCCTTTACCTCCGGATTCATAATCAAATCCACATATCTCTGCCGATAGCGAATGTCTGTGTTGGTCAGGCCATGGAATTTCTCCGGCAGCACCTGAAGGCTCTTGGAGAGCAGTACAATAGCGGAGGCATGGATGGAGATCTCGCCGGTCTTTGTCTTGAATACCTCGCCGGTGATTCCAACAATATCTCCGATATCCATCTTCTTAAACGCCCTGTAGGATTCCTCTCCCACGCAGTCCCTCGCAACGTAGGACTGGATATTTCCTTTCAGATCCTGAATATTGCAGAAAGAAGCCTTGCCCATGACGCGTTTGGACATCATACGACCCGCTATGGATACGGTTTCTCCCTCAAATGCCTCGTAATTGTCTTTCACATCCGCACTGTGATTGGTCACATCATATTTTGTGATCCTGAATGGGTCGTTCCCGGATGTCTGAAGCTCCGCAAGTTTCTCCCGGCGCACCTTCAACAACTGGCTGACATCCTGTTCCCGAACCTGCTGCTTCTTCTGCTCTTCCATTTTCTCTCTCCTTTTTGTCTGGATATCATTTATGAAAAGCTGCGGTTCCGTTTTCATATGGATCTCTGAATCTCAAGTACTTTGTAAGAAACGGAACCGGCCTGGGTCTCTACCGAAACCTCGTCCCCGACGCTGTGGCCGATCAGCGCGCGGCCCACCGGCGATTCATTTGAAATCTTGCCCTGAAGGCTGTTTGCCTCAGAAGATCCCACCAGCGCAAATTCGATCTCCTCCTCAAACTCTTCATCATAGACCCGAACCGTACATCCCACATTGATCTTGTCTGCGTCTACCTCGTCCTCGATCACGACCTCCGCGTTTTTGAGGATCTTTTCGATCTCCTCAATGCGGGCCTCAATGTCGCGCTGCTCATCCTTAGCCGCGTCATACTCAGCATTCTCAGAGAGATCCCCCTGTTCTCTGGCCTCCTTGATCTTTCCGGCCACCTCTTTTCTCCTGTTGACCTTCAGATCATGCAATTCATCTTCCAGTTTCTTCAAGCCCGTATACGTCAGCAAACGTTTTTTGTTTTCTTCCATACTAATCAACATCCTTCCCTGACAGTGGACTCTCCTGTTCCCTAGCCACTGCCTGAATTAGCACTTCTCACAACAGTCAACAAATTATATATAATTTACTTCTATTTGTCAAGAAATTTATGGCTCTGTATGCATATTGCGGTTTTATTTCCGCAATTCTGTATGCAATTTCACCCGCCGTTTTCCTTTTCCCTCCGGCTACATGAACCGTTCCGTCAGAAGCGTCTTCAGCTGCTCATAGGTTTCCGCCCGGTTGATGGCCTCCCGGAGCCTTGCAGAGCCGGGATAACCCGCCGTGTACCAGGAAATATGCTTGCGCATCTCCCGGATACCGATGTAATCGCCCTTATATTCGATCTGCATCTTCGCGTGGCGCAGCATCATGGCTCTGACCTCTTCCTTTGACGGACGTTCCGGGATCGCCCCGTCCAACAGAAATGCCCGTATTTCCCGGAAGATCCATGGATTTCCTCTGGCGGCGCGACCTATCATAACGGCATCGCAGCCGGTCTCCTCCAGCATCTTCTTTGCGGCGGCAGCGGACGTGATATCTCCGTTTCCGATGACCGGAATCGATACGGTCTCCTTCACCTGCCGTATGATGTCCCAATCCGCTTTCCCGGAATAATACTGTTCCCTGGTCCGCCCATGGACTGCCACCGCCGCCGCTCCGGACGCCTCCGCGATCCTGGCGATCTCCGGCGCATTTATCTCCTGTTCCGAAAAACCTTTCCGGATCTTTACGGTCACCGGCTTTTTCGTGGCGCGGGCCATCCGGCTGATGATCCTCTCTGCAAGATGAATATCCCGCATAAGCGCAGAACCTTCGCCGTTTCCGGCAACCTTTGGAACAGGGCAGCCCATATTCAGATCCAGAATATCAAATGGCTGCTCCTCGATGGCAGCCGCGACCTCGCCCAGTATATCCGGATCGGAACCAAAAAGCTGCAGGGAAACCGGACGTTCCGCCGGAGATGTTTTCATGAGGGACGCCGTGTTTTTATTGTGGAAAGAGATTGCTTTCGCGCTGATCATTTCCGTGCAGGTAAGACCCGCCCCCTGTTCCCTGCAGAGCAAACGAAAAGGCAGGTCTGTCACTCCTGCCATCGGCGCCAGTATAATATTGTTCTCCAGAAACACTGTTCCGATCTTCATTATTCAAAATCCCTCTTCCCAGGAAACACAACCTGATAATAAAGCTCCAGCGACCGGAGCAGTTCCTCTTTCGTCCGCCGCAGCTCTCCGATCTTCAGCTCCGCACCGATCTCGTCATAGGAGTAATCACTCTGCGCCGCCTGTGTTATAAACATCAGCTTCCCGTCGGGATCGTATTCCAGCAGAAAAATACCGCCCACGTCGTGCACAAAAAGCACGCACATGGTTCGCAGTTCCTCCCTGACCTGGGCGGGCAGACCGCCAAAGCGCTCATTCAGATAATACTTTTCTTCATAAGAATTTGCACCGCAAAGCACGGTGGTCTCCTGTGCCATATCTTTCCTCCGTCTTCATCTTTGCCGGAATTTCCCTGCACTGACAAAACGGGCGCTCCATGATCCCGGAGGCTCCCGGGGAAATCATACATACCCGTAAATCCCCCGCACGGAAACCTCGCCGGCATAAACCTTTTCCAGTACCCCGTTTTCCCGGCGTACCAGCAGTTCGCCCCGGTCGTCGATCCCCTGGGAAATTCCCGTATATTCATTGTCAGGCTCCAGCACCTTCACAGCGCCGCCGATCCCAACCAGCCGTTCATTGTACAGATCCTTCAGTGCACGAAGATCCTGCGTCTCCAGAAACGTTTCGTAATACCGTTCAAAATAATACATGCATTCGGCGATCAGTCCCGCCCGGTCCGGCTTTCGCCCCATGATCCGGTGCAGGGAGGCGGCCGTCTGCTGAAACTCCGGCGGAAATGCCTCCACCGCCGTGTTGATCCCGACACCGATAATCAGATATTTAATATAATCCACCTCGCTGAACATTTCTGTCAGAATCCCGCAGATCTTTTTGCCCTCCACCACCACATCGTTCGGCCATTTGATCCCTGCGTCCACCTTACAGCATTCCCGGCATGCGTCCGCAACCGCCAGCCCCATGACCAGGGTGACCATGGAAACATTCATCGGAGCGATCCGGGGCCGCACCACCATGCTCATGGCAATCGCGCTTCCGGGAGGCGTCACCCAGCGGCGTCCGCGCCGTCCTTTCCCGGCGCCTTGCTCCTCCGCGATCACAAGCGCGCCCTCCGGAGCGCCTTTTTCCGCGAACTCTGCCGCATTGTTATTAGTAGAACCTGTGACCTCATAAAAAAAACAGGTCCTGGCCGCCCACTTTGTCTCCAGACAGCTGCTCACCTCCTCCGCTGTGACCACATCAGGACGGCTTAAAATCCGATACCCCCTATGGGGTACCGATTCGATCTCATATCCTTCTTCTCTCAACTGATTGACAACCTTCCAGACGGCCGTCCTGGAAACCTGTAACTGCCCGCACAGCTCCTGTCCGGACACATATCCGTCCTTATGGCTCAGCGCCCAGAGAATCCTGCTCTTCATTTTTTCTTTCCTTCCGTAACCGGCTGCCAGACAGCGCCGTATGCTTTGCGCTTGTTTTCCCCCGGTTCTGGCATAGTTCTCGCGTCGCATTGCTTCAATCCGGGCATCACACATTAAAATAAACCAGCGCGACAAGAAAAAATACACTCAGGAGCGCAAAGAGTCCCGCCCTGAGATTCTGCCGCCGGACAAAAGAAAGAGCCGCCAGCACGCCCTGAAGAAGAACCGCCAGCCCCAACACACAGTTGAGGCACCAGAGCGTCTGGAGTATGCCCGACAGATAAAGAACGCCAAGAGCGCCCGCCGTCAGCGCAATCACAAGGTAGAGAGTCCTCAGCGCGTAAATATCTTTTGTTTTCTCATTTTTCATATTGATTTCGATTCCTTTTAAGGCGCAGGCGCCGAGGATGCAGAATGCGCCGCTGTCGCACGCTGGATACCCAGCGTTGCTGCAAGCACAGCCTTGATGGTATGCATCCGGTTCTCCGCCTCATCGAACACCACGGACTGCGGGGATTCAAAGACCTCGTCCGTTACTTCCATGGCTGTAAGATTGAACTTCCCGTATATTTCCCGCCCGATCTTCGTATCAAGATCATGGAACGACGGCAGACAGTGCATAAATATGGCGTTTGCTTTCGCCAGGGACATGACCCTGGAATCCACCTGATAGGGGAGCAGCGCCCGTATGCGCTCCGCCCAGACCTCGTCCGGCTCTCCCATGGACACCCAGACATCTGTATAGATCACATCTGCGTCCTTCGCCCCCTCTTCCACGCTCTCGGTGAGGGTAATCCGGCCGCCGCTGGCCGCCGCATACGCCTGGCACTCCTCCACAAGCTTCGGATTCGGGAAAAATGCTTTTGCAGTACAGGCGGCAAAGTGCATTCCCAGCTTCGCGCAGACGATCATCAGGGAATTGCCCATATTGTAACGGGCATCGCCGAAATAGGCCAGCTTCTTTCCCCGCAGTTCTCCCAGATGCTCCCGGACTGTCAGCATATCCGCCAGCATCTGGGTGGGATGATATTCGTTGGTCAGTCCGTTCCACACCGGAACACCGGCATATTTTGCCAGTTCCTCCACAATATCCTGCCCAAAGCCCCGGTATTCAATGCCGTCGTACATTCTGCCCAGCACTCTGGCCGTGTCTTTGATGCTCTCCTTTTTGCCTATCTGAGACCCCTGCGGATCCAGATAAGTGACATGCATCCCCAGATCGTAGGCCGCTACCTCAAAGGAACACCGGGTACGGGTGCTGGTCTTCTCAAAGATCAGCGCAATATTTTTCCCGGCCAGATAAGGCGTCGCCTCTCCGGCCCTTTTCTTCGCTTTCAGATCCGCCGAAAGATCCAGCAGATAAACAATCTCCTCCGGCGTAAAATCCTTTAAAGTCAAAAAATTTCTGCCTTTCAGATTCATACGATTCTCCCTATATAAAATCCTGTTTACTGCTCCTTCGCCACTTCGGCCACAGCCTTTACGGCCCCGGCCATATTCTGCAGTTCAGATGGAATGATGATCTTCGTCGCCTGGCCGTCGGCCACCTTCTCAAAGGTCTCAAAACTCTTCAGCGTCAGCACAGCCTGATCCGCCCCCGCTTCTTTGATCAGGCGGATGCCCTCCGCCTTCGCCTGCTGCACCTTGAGGATCGCCTCTGCCTGGCCTTCCGCTTCCCGGATCATCTTCTCCTTCTCTGCCTCGGCCCGCAGAATCGCCGCCTGCTTTTCCGCCTCCGCGTCCAGGATCGCGGACTGCTTTTTCCCCTCTGCCACCAGGATGGAGGACTTCTTCTCGCCTTCCGCCCGCAGGATGGCCTCTCTGCGCTCCCGCTCCGCCTTCATCTGCTTCTCCATGGCGTCCACGATCTGGGTCGGCGGGAGAATGTTCTTCAGTTCCACCCGGTTCACCTTGATCCCCCAGGGGTCCGTCGCCACATCCAGCGAGGAGCGCATCTTGGTGTTGATGACCTCGCGGGACGTCAGCGTCTGATCCAGTTCCATATCGCCGATGATATTTCTCAGGGTCGTGGCGGTCAGATTCTCAATCGCCATGATGGGATTCTCCACGCCATAAGTGAACAGCTTCGGGTCTGTGATCTGGAAAAACACCACCGTATCGATCCGCATGGTGACATTATCCTTTGTGATTACCGGCTGGGGATCAAAATCCACCACCTGCTCCTTCAGGTTTACCCGCTTGGCCACCCGGTCGATAAACGGCATTTTGAAATGCATTCCAACTTCCCAGGTACTCTGATATCCCCCGAGGCGTTCCAGAATAAACGCCTGCGCCTGGGGCACGATCTTCACGCAGCTTGCGAGAACCAGCAGCAACAAGATAACCAGTATGATAACAAGCAGTACCGCAAATGAAATTCCAACATTCATACCCATAAGCTCACTCCTCCTCTACGATCAGCTTTACACCGCTGATGCTCTTGATTTTCACGGTTTTGCCCGCTTCTATTTTGCGCTCTTCTCCGGAAGAACGCGCGGTCCAGTACTGCCCCTTTACCTGGACCTGGCCCTTACCTGCCAGATTATCAATAGCCTCCGTAACCACCGCCGTGGCTCCGACCAGGCTCTCCGCATTCGTCTTTGTCCGGCCTTTATTAACCCATCGGACCGCCGCCGGACGGGTGACGATAAGAAGCAGCACGGAAATCACACAGAAAACGATGATCTGTACCAGCAGTTCCGCCCCGACGGTCGCCATAATAAAGGCAACCAGAGCGCCCCCGGCAAACCAGATCGTCGTAAGGCCCAGCGTAACCGCCTCTATGATCAGCAGCGCTACCAGCAGGGCCAGCCACACAACCGCCTGCATATTTATCTCCATCAAACGCTGTCCCCTTTCCTGATTTGTTTTATTCTACTATATTCTTCCGCAAAACTCAATAGTTTATCCCTGCTCCCTGCATACGTCCACCCACCGGCTGCTGCCGGAAAACCGCTCCAGTTCCTCCATGGTCACCTCGATGGCGCTGTTGCCGCTGCCCGCCGCCGGAAAAACCGTTTTAAACCGTTTCAGGGATTCATCCAGACAGATCTCCACGCCCTCTTTCACGCCAAAGGGGCACACGCCGCCCACGGCATGCCCCACCAGTTCCGTCACCTGCTCCGGATACAGCATCTTCGCCTTCGTATGGAATAACGCCTTGTATTTTGCGTTATCGATCTTCCGATCCCCCGCCGTCACAATCAGCACCGGGTGATCTTTCACCAGAAAAGACAGGGTCTTTGCGATCCTGGCCGGCTCGCAGCCCACAGCCAGGGCCGCCAACTCCACTGTGGCGCTTGATACGGGAAACTCCAGGATCCGGCTTTCCGCATTCCACTGCTTCAGGTATTCTCTCACCGTTTCAATCGCCATATGCTTTATCCTCCGCTACAATAACAAAAACCATGCAACTACGGCGTTTCCTGTAATTACACGGTTTCTGAGATCATGGAGATAGGGGGACTCGAACCCCTGACCTATGCGTTGCGAACGCATCGCTCTCCCAACTGAGCTATATCCCCGGATATGGAAGCAAGGAGGCTCGAACTCCTGACCTTTCGCGTGTGAGGCGAACGCTCATCCCGGCTGAGCTATACTTCCATATTTAAATCGGCCCGAAAATGCAGGGCATTTTCCCTCGACATATTACATTATAATCATTTTTGGAAAAATTTCAATAGCCAATTTTGTTTCATTTCCGAACAAGCAATGGAAAATTGCATTCTGTTATGATACAATAGGCGTATCAAAGGAGAGCGTTTTCTGTCACGAAAGGGCGCCCGGCAACAAAGCCTCTCCGATTTACGGCGCCGAAGGGGTATAGCAGTATGTACGAGTTAATACAGGTTTCAGATAACAGTTACTATATTCAGAGTCCTGCAAAGATAGGGCTTGTGAAGCTGAACGGGCAGGATGTCTGTCTCATTGACAGCGGCAACGACAAAGAAGCGGGGCGCAAGGTGCGGCAGATCCTGGACGCCAACCACTGGAAGCTTAGGGCGATCTATAACACTCATTCCAACGCGGATCACATCGGCGGCAATAAATACTTACAGGCACAGACCGGCTGCAAGATCTATGTGCCGGGGATCGACTGCGCTTTCACAAGACATCCTGTTCTGGAGCCGGCCTTTCTGTACGGCGGCTATCCCTGCAGGGATCTGCGTCATAAATTCCTTATGGCTCAGGAAAGTAATGCGGAATATCTGACGGAGGAGGTTCTGCCGGAGGGCTTTGAAATGATTCCTCTGCCGGGGCATTTTTTTGATATGGCAGGATTCCGGACGCCGGATAACGTGGTGTATCTCGCCGACTGCCTTTCCAGCCGGGAGACCCTGGACAAATACCAGATCGGATTTATTTATGACGTTGGCGCTTATATAAAAACTCTTGAAATGGTAAAAACCCTGTCCGCCAGACTGTTTATTCCGGCCCACGCGGCGGCGACGGCCGATATTGCGCCTCTGGCGCAGTACAACATGGACAAGGTCCAGGAAATTGCTGAAAAAATTGCAGGCATCTGTGCAAAGCCTCTTTGCTTCGAGGCCATCCTGCAGCAGTTGTTTGCAGATTATTCGCTGGCCATGAATTTCGAGCAGTATGCCCTTGTTGGAAGCACTGTCCGCTCCTATCTTGCATGGCTGAAGGACAGCGGACGGTTAGAGGTGAAATTTGAAGACAATCTGCTGCTCTGGGGACAGCCTGGCATTTTGTGACAGTATATCCGGGGCGTCTTGCGCCGTTTTATCCTTTGCCCTGAATAATTCCCCATATTATTTCTCCTTCAGCCTCACATACACAATCTTTAAAAACTGGCTTTTCGGGTTTGGGATCTCATGGGTTTCAAAGCAGTCGTAACTCTCCACAAAGGTCCTGAGCTTTTTCCCGGCGCCATAGTTGCGGGGGTCAAAGCCGGGTACTCTCTTGGAAAGCAGATTGCCCACATCCGCCAGATTGACCCACCCCTCCTCGTCGGACTGGGAATTGATGATAGCGGTGATTTCTTTGCCGATCCTTTTTTTGCTGGGGACGCTGTTCTCGTCTGAGGCTGCTTCCGGCGCTTCCTCCTGATTTGCCGCATCCCGGGACTCTTTCTGGGCGTTCTCCTGACGGGTCTTCTCCGATGCGGCGTTCTTATCCTCTTTTCCCTCTTTGCTGGCCGGCCGCTCTTTCTTCCCTTTTTCCGCCGTCTTTCTGGACTTTTTGCCGCCGGACGTCCCCTCCTTTTCAATGACGGATTCATTCCCCGAAACAGAGGCTTTCGCTGAACCCGCTTCCTCCTGTACGTTCTCCCGGTAAAGCAGGTCTAGGAACTTGAAAGTCTCACAGGCAGCCACAAGGGAACCGGGCGTCTTCTGCTCGCCCATGCCGACGACCAACATCCCCGCCTCGCGCAGGCGGATCGCCAGCTTCGTAAAATCGCTGTCGGAAGTGACAAGGCAGAAAGCATCCACTCTTCCGGAATACAGAATGTCCATGGCATCGATCACCATTGCGGAATCCGAAGCATTCTTCCCCTTCGTATAATTGATCTGGAAAACAGGCGTCATGGCGTAATCCATCAGACTGTTTTTCCAGGACGAAACCCCAGGGCTGGCAAAGTCCCCGTAAACCCTTTTGTATGTCACGACGCCATACTCGCTGATCTCATCCAGGATCAGCTTGACATACTTTCTTGACACATTTTCCGCGTCGATGAGCAGAGCAATCTTATACTGTTTTTCCATAGCTTCCTCCATTTCCAAAGCGTAAAACCGGTTTTATCGCAAAAGGACTCTCCATACGGGAGAGCCGCTTTGTGCTGAAATCTCTTGTACAGTAATGCGGGTAACAGGACTTGAACCTGCACGGTCTCCCACCAGAACCTAAATCTGGCGCGTCTGCCAATTCCGCCATACCCGC
>CAZQAB010000037.1:0-13691 GCA_964591265.1 uncultured Lachnospiraceae bacterium | reverse complement strand
ACGGTCTCCCACCAGAACCTAAATCTGGCGCGTCTGCCAATTCCGCCATACCCGCGAAAGCTGGGCCGGCCGGATTTGAACCGGCGAATGCAGGAGTCAAAGTCCTGTGCCTTACCGCTTGGCGACGGCCCAATATATAATAGTAAAAAACGCATCCTGTCAGAGTCTCTCAAATGCCAGGGAACTGCAAAATCGGTTCCCCTGATATAAAAGCATACCCCGCAGTTGCCTACGGGGTAAATAAGGGTGGATAAAGGGACTCGAACCCTTGGCCTCCAGAGCCACAATCTGGCGCGCTAGCCAACTGCGCCATACCCACCATATCCTTTTAAACGAGCCTGAAGGGATTCGAACCCCCGACCCACGGCTTAGAAGGCCGTTGCTCTATCCGGCTGAGCTACAGACTCAAAAAGCGGGTGATGGGAATCGAACCCACATATCCAGCTTGGAAGGCTGGTGTTCTACCACTGAACTACACCCGCATCTTCTTGGCACCGCAAAATCGGGGTGACAGGATTTGAACCTGCGACCTCCTGGTCCCAAACCAGGCGCTCTAGCCAAACTGAGCCACACCCCGTTTCAGGCTTTCCGCGCCCGCCGCCTGACGCAAACAGTATTATATTATAGTTGGGCAAAATTGTCAATCATTTTTTCAGTAGATCCGGAATGTATGCACCGCCCACCGGATCACCTGGTATAGCGGGGTCTCCAGCTCCCGCGACGCTTCCTTCAGCTTCTCCCGGATGGGGATGCCCTGAGGACAATGCCGCTCACACCTGCCGCAGCGGATACACTGGGAAGCGCTGGAGGTCTCCCGGCGCATGGCTGTTGACTGCAGATATTCCCAGGTACCGGACTTTCTGCCCTCCGTGTGCCGGAGGTTGTAACAGTGAAACGCCATGGGAATATCCACCCGCTGGGGGCAGGGCATACAGTAACCGCAGCCGGTACAGCCCACTTTCATGTTTCTGAGGATCGCTTCCCGGACCCGGGCCACCGTCTCAAGCTGTTTCTCTGTGAGCGCGCCCACCTGCGCATCCTCCGCAATGCGCAGGTTCTCTTCCACCATAGCAAAGTCGTTCATCCCGGAAAGCACACAGGTCACCTGGGGCTGATCCCAGAGCCAGCGGAGGGCCAGCTCTGCAGGCGTAAAACCCTGCGCCCCGATCCGTTCCCGCGCCTCTTTGGGCAGATTGTTGACAAGCCGCCCGCCCCGCAGCGGCTCCATAATGATCACCGGAATTCCTTTCTCTCCGGCATATTCCAGTCCGGCCCGCCCGGCCTGGAAGTGTTCGTCCAGATAATTATACTGGATCTGGCAGAAATCCCAGTCGTAGGCGTCCAGGAGCGCCTTGAAATTGCCGGTGTTGCCGTGGTAGGAAAAGCCGATGTTCCGGATCTGCCCCAGAATGCGCTTTTCCTGTATCCAGTCTCCGATTCCGATTTGCAGCAGATGTTCCCAGGTCCTGACATCGTTCAGCATATGCATCAGATAATAGTCGATGTGATCCGTCTGCAGCCTTCTCAGTTCTTCCTGAAATTTCTTTTCCGCTCCCTCCCTGGTGCGGATCAGATAGTGGGGCAGCTTGGTCGCCAGATTAACCCGGTCACGGCGCTGATTTTCCGCAAGGATCCTGCCTACTGCCTCCTCGCTGCCCGGATACACATACGCGGTGTCCAGATAATTGACGCCGTGGTCGATGGCATACAGCAGTTCCCGCTTTGCTTTGTCCAGATCGATCTCCGAGCCCTTTTTTGTAAACCGCATACAGCCATAGCCCAGAATGGAAATGTTATTGCCGTTTCTGTCCTGCCGATACTGCATCTTCCGCCGCACCTCCGTTTCTCTGTCCGGCCGCTCCCGCCTCCGGAACATCCATGTGTGCGAAGCTCCGGAATCCTGCGCCCTTCAAAGCGTTCTACCCGGAAAACACCATGTCCCTTGTGATGCTCCTCAGATCGTGCGCTCCGCACATCGCCATGGCATCCGCAAGCTCCGATCCCAGCTGCTCTATGTACAGCTTCACGCCTTCTTCCCCGCCTCCGTACACGGAAGTGACAAAGGGGCGGGCGATCATCACTGCGTCCGCGCCGATCGCCAGCGCCTTGAAGACATCCATGCCGGTGCGGATTCCCCCGTCTACAAATATCTTTACGTTGCTGCCCTGCAGCGCGTCCACGATTCCCTCCAGCACCTCCGCAGTAGCCGGGCACTGATCCAACACGCGCCCGCCGTGGTTGCTGACCACGATCCCGGCCGCTCCCGCTTTCTTTGCTTTCAGAGCGCCGCGCGCGGTCATAATCCCTTTTACGATAAAGGGAACGCCCGCCATATGCGTAATCTGCGCCAGTTCCTCCACGGTCTTGCTCCCCGCAGGGGGCGTCATGTTTTTCAGGAACGGCAGTCCCGCAGCATCCACATCCATCGCCACCGCGAAACTGCCCGCTGCCCTGCAAAGTGCCAGCTTTTCTTTTATGGCGCTCAGATTCCAGGGCTTCACCGTGGGCACACCCACGCCGCCGCAGGCCGCGATCGCTTTCGCGGCTGCTTCCATAACTTTCGCGTCCACGCCATCGCCGGTGAACGCCGCAATTCCGTTGTCGCTGCACGCCTTCACCAGAATATGGTTGTATGCCAGATCATCGTATTTATCTCCGTAATGCAGATTGACCGCGCCCACCGGCCCCGCGAAAAACGGATACTGAAAACGCCGGCCAAAAAGCTCCAGGGATGTGTCCACCGGCCTGTTTTCACAGAGGGTGTCCATATTCACCCGGATCTCCTGCCACTTTTCATAGTTTCGGACGGCGGTGTCCCCCACGCCCTTGGCTCCCGGCCCCGGTATCTGATTTTTGCAGGCCCTGCCGTTACAGACCGCGCAGGCCTTGCAGTATCTGCCGATACAGCCTCTTGCCCGTTCAAGTACCTCCTGGTAATTCATTTTATCGCTCTCCTCCTGTCTCCAGACGTGATATGACGGCCTTCAAAAGCCGTAGAATCCCGCCGCTTAAAACCAGCGCCTTTTCCATGGCGCTTCGCGTGATGGTCAGCGCCGGAATATTGCGGGGATATCTCCCGTTATAATTCCGGAAACCGTTTTTCATTAACTCCACGCGTTCCGCCAGCCCCCGCTGACATTCATCATGGCAGTACGGAACCATATAGGAAATATATAGAATTTTTTAATCTCACGGTATCTCTCCGGTTATTCCGCATTTACAAGTCGAGTATATAACGTCAAAATTTCCTTGTCAATCCGGCGCTCGGAAATCTCCGGTTCATCCTGCCGGCCCGGCAACCTCCGGAAAATCCCGCAGCGCCGGTAATTCCAGGCGTTCACTGCAACGCCGGCTTTTTCCTGCGAACCCGGCCCGTTATCTGGGAATAACCGGGTATCGGGATTAATGAAAAAACAGGCCCCAATCACACCAGGCTCTGGCTGCCCGGCGCCCGAAACCCCTCCCCGATCACCTCGTTGGAATCCAGAATGATTACAAAGGCTTTCCCATCCACCTCATGGGCGCGCTTGCGGATCGCGTACATTTCCTTGCTGTTGCTGGCGCACATCACCACCTGCTTGTCCGCACCGGAATAGCCTCCCACGGCTTTCAAAACCGTAGCGCCCCGGCCTGCTATCTCATCCACCGCCTTCACCATCTCTGACGGATAATCTGTGATAATCATAGTCAATTTGCCGGAATTGACGCCGGAGAGTACCCGGTCCAGCACCATGGAATACAGCCAGCTCAGGATCAGCCCATATATGACCGCCTCCCCGGATTCCAGCAGCGCGCCGCCCAGGATAATCACCAGCGCGTCCATGGCAAGGGCAACCTTCCCGATGGAGAGATGGGGAAAGAAATGCCGCACCGTGATCATAAGGAAATCAAAGCCGCCCGTGGATGAGCCCCGCATAAAGACAATGGCATACGCGATTCCCATAAGAACCCCGGCGCAGGCCGCCGCCAGGATCGCCTCCCCCCGATAAACCGGCAGGCTGGGGCCAAGCAGATCCATAATCGCCGAGGTAATCAGGATCGTTTTCAGGGATTTCAAATAAAAGCGCAGCCCAAGTATTTTAAAGCATCCCAGGGCAATGGGGATGTTCAGGAAGACGGTCATTCTGCCCACCGGGAGCCGGAAAAGCCGGTACAGAATCAGCGAGATCCCGGAAACACCCGTCAGCGGAAATTCCGCCGGTATGGCAAAGCAGTAGATCGCCGCCGTCAGCAGAAACCCGCTGCAGATATCCACCAGAACGTCCATACCCCAATCCGTATAGTTTCTCTGCCTGAAAATTCTCTCTTTCATTTTATTCATCTCACATTCCTCCTATTCCCCGCCATACACTTCCAGCGCTTTGCTCTGCCGGGGGCGCCTTGCGCCCTGTAAAAGAGACAAAGCAACCTGACAGGATCTGTGTCGGTTGCTTTATTATCCGCTTTCTGTGTACTTTTCATACGGCAGGCTCTTTTCAGTTATAATTCGATCCGCGCCGCATACAGAAGAAAAAATATGCAGCCTGCAGATAGTCCAACGATGCCAAGAACATTCAGGATGCCCCCAAGACGTCTGCGCCCACCCTGCGTCTCGATCTCGTACCGCTCCGGATGGGCGGGATCGTAGCAGATACGGACCCGCTGATTCAGGGCGTAGGGGCAGGGATATGCATTTGAATCGTCCCGGACCTTGATCAGCTTGCCGTTCGCAAAGAATTCAAACACCGCCACCTGACAGTTACGGAATTCGGAGAGGGACGCTTCCCCAAAACGGCGTTCCGTCTCGATATCCACGACTCTGGCCTCGGCGTGTCCCCTGTATTTTTCCTCTCTCTTTGACAGACAGCTCAGAACCGCTCCTGCGGCCATACACAGTATTCCCAGGATCAGTGCGGCGCAGCTTGCCGCCCACAGTTCACGATACATGAAAAAACTCCTTTCCGGCCAGAATATCCAGCTCCATCTGGCTCTTCAGTTCCTCCACCGTCGCAAACTTCCGCTCCGGCCTGCAAAATTTCAGCAAACGGATCTCAGCCGGCTGCCCGTACATATCCTCCTCTGTCCCGTACAGATACGTCTCCACGCCCAGAAACGAACCGTCCACAGTGGGCTTGTACCCGATGTTTGTCACGCCGTAAAAGCGTCCGCTTTCGGTAGCCGCCGTGCTGAAATAAACGCCCTGGGGCGGAAGAAGTTTGTACTTCTCCGGTATGATATTGATCGTAGGCATTCCAATCCTGCGGCCCAGCTGCCTGCCGTGCTCCACCGTGCCGTGTACGGGATATTCATAGCCCAGAAGACGGTTTGCCAGAGCCATATCTGCCGCACGAAGCGCCTCTTTCACATAAGTGCTGCTGATTTCCCGCCCCCGGCAGCGCTCTTTCTTCACAACTTTCAGCGTATAATTGTATTTTTTCTGCAGTGCGGCCAGCATTTCCACATCCCCCGCCCGGTTATGCCCGAAACGGAAATCCGTGCCCACAACGATATGCTTCGCATTCAGTCCGTCCACAAGAATATCCGAGATAAAGGCTTCCGGCTCCATCCCAAGTATTTCCGGCACAAAGGGGCAGCGGATCATACAGTCGATCCCGTATTCCTCCAGGACCGCCCGCTTTTCCTGTAAGGTGAGCAGCGCCGGTATACGATCCGGGGCAATCGTAAACACAATGCCCCAAAAGCCCTGCTTTTGCAGGGCCGCAATTTCGCCGATCAGCTTCTGATGCCCACGGTGAAAACCGTCAAATTTCCCCAGCGTGACGGCCGACCGGTCTTCGCAACGAAAGGCTGTTATCTCTTCTATATATTTCATCTGTCCTTTCAGCCAGCTCCTTCAACTCAAAAACATTTTTACCGCCCGCAGGCTTCCTCTCTCCGGACGCCATTCATACACCGCCAGGAATTCCCCCGAAGCGCCGTAAAGGAGATACTGCCTTCCTCCCTGCCCAAAGTCCGTCCCCGGGATAATTTCCGGGGAAAGGGGATTGCCGTTTCGCACAAGATGTTCCGCTGCAGGTGTGAGCAGCAGCTTTGAGAGGCCGTCAAATATGAAATCTGTTGGATAGAGGATCCGGTTCAGTTCTCCCGCCGCCTGATATTCTGCGATCTCGTCCAGACGGACGCTGCCGCTCAGTTCAAACTTTCCAGCCCTTGTGCGCAGAAGGGATTTCATGCAGCCTCCGCAGCCGAGCGCATCCCCGATATCGCTGCAAAGCGTACGGATGTATGTGCCTTTGGAGCAGGTTACGGTGATATCTGCTTCCGGCAGATCTATTCCATTTATAAGTATTTCCCCGATCGTGATCCGGCGGGGCCTGCGCTCCACCTCAATTCCCTGGCGGGCCAGCTCATACAGCTTCTTCCCGTTTACCTTCAGGGCGGAATACATAGGGGGAATCTGTTCCTGAACGCCGGTGAATCCGGCGATGCAGGTTCTGACATCCTCCTCCGTACACTGTACTTCCCTTCGTTCCCTTACGTTCCCAGTGAGATCCTGGGTATCTGTGCTGACGCCCAGCAAAAGCGCCGCCCGGTACTCTTTGGTCTGATCCGTAAGAAGATCGGCAACCTTTGTGGCGCTCCCAAGGCAGACGGGAAGTACGCCCTCCGCCTCCGGATCCAGCGTGCCTGTATGCCCGATCTTCTTCTGCTTTAAAATGCCACGCAGTTTTGCCACTACATCATGGGAAGTAAACCCCCGCTCCTTGTACACGTTGAGAATCCCGTTAATCACCCTGCTCCACCTGAAGTTTCCTGAACTGTCTGTCAATATGTAGCGTCAGGTTGTTCACCGCATCATAGATGCTTCCCTGCATATTGCATCCGGCCGCCCGCACATGGCCACCGCCGCCGAAAAACGCCGCCACCTGGCTTACGTCGATAAACTCCTTTGAGCGCAGGCTGACCTTGTAGATCTGCGGTTCGATCTCATACATAAAGATAGCCACCTCAGTCCCGGCCGTGTTCATAAGCATCTCCGCGATCCCGTCCATGTCCGCAGCAGTGACGCAGTAAAAATCCATTTCCTTCTGCTTAACCGCGCTGAAAATGACCCTGCCTTTCATCAGCAGAATACTCTCCAGCAGCGTCCGGCCCAGAATCTGGTTCTGGTGATAGGTCTTGTCATAAAACGTGTGATTGATGATCCTGGAACTGTCGATTCCTCTGCGCATCAGCTTTGCCGCGATCTCCATCGTCTCCGGCGAGGTGCAGGAATAACGGAAGACGCCGGTGTCGTGGGCAATCCCCATGTACAGCGCCTCTGCCGCCTCGATTGGAAGTTTTTTCTCGTCTATGATGTTAAAAATCAGCTCGGAAGTGGAACTTGCGTCCGGAACAATGTAATTTACATCTGCATAGCCGCCATTGCTGACGTGGTGATCGATACAGATCGTCCTCCTTGCACGTTCCATGTATCCGGCCGCGTCTCCCAGACGGCAGGAGTCCGCACAGTCCAGGCAGAAAAATACATCAAACTCCTTCTTCTGCTCCAAATCATGGCAGATCTCGGACACGCCCGGCATGATATCATACGCATCCGGCATTTTTTCCAGATATACCGTCGCTTCGATCTCCGGATAATTCTGCCTCAGGTAATGATACAGCCCAAGGCAGGAGCCCAGGGCATCCCCGTCCGGGCGCATATGTCCCGCGATTCCGGCAGTTCTCACATTTTCAAGTTCTCTGTCAAGATTGATCATTATGCTTCTCCTCATCCCTGCTCAATACATCATCTATCTTACGTGACATATTCACGCCGTATTCTATGGACTGATCCAAAATAAACCGGATCTCCGGCGTGTTGCGGAGGTTTACCGTGTGGGCAAGCTGCCGCCGGATATAGCCCTCGGCGCTTTTGAGGCCGGCCAGGGTATCCGCTGCGGCCTGCTCGTCTCCCAGAACCGAAATATAGGCCTTGCAGGTCCTCAGATCCGGCGCCACCTCCACCGAAACCACCGATGTCATCGGCGAGATTCGGGGATCTTTTATTTCATTTTGTATGATCTGCGATAATTCCTTCTGAACTTCGCCGTTGATTCGGGTATTCTTAATGCTGTTTTTTCTCATTTCAATACCACCTCTTAAATATATTGCAGCGCGGCGCTCGAGAACCCCCGGTTTCCTCGTCCGCGGCGGTCACCGCATTAAATCCGCCATGGTCAAGTGCGTCTGCCTGCAGACAATTTGCCCGTGTCGGATTTTGTGCTGCCTGCTGTTAACGCGGAACCTCCACCATAGTGTACGCCTCGATCTGATCCTCTTCTTTGATGTCGTTGAATTTTTCAAAGACGAGGCCGCACTCATATCCGGCTCTCACTTCTTTTACGTCATCCTTGAAACGCTTCAGGGAGGCAATGGGACCGTCGAATATTTCCCTGCCCTCGCGGGTGATGCGGGCCTTGCAGTTCCTCTGGAACACGCCGTCCAGCACATAGGCGCCTGCAATCGTACCCACGCCGGAGGCTTTGAATGTCTGCCGGATCTCCGCATGGCCGATGACCTTCTCCTCATAGACCGGATCAAGCATTCCTTTCATCGCGGATTCCACGTCTGCGATCGCATCGTAGATGACGCGGTACAGGCGCACATCCACATTTTCCTCCTCTGCCGTCGCCTTTGCCACGGCATCCGGGCGCACGTTGAATCCGATGATGATGGCGTTTGACGCAGATGCCAGAATCACATCCGACTCGTTGATCGCGCCGACGCCGCCGTGAATCACCTTGACTACCACCTCGTCGTTTGAGAGTTTCAGAAGGCTCTGTTTCACTGCCTCCACCGAACCCTGCACATCCGCCTTAACGATCAGGTCAAGTTCTTTCAGGTTCCCGGCCTGGATCTGTGAAAACAGATCGTCCAGAGACATCCGCAGCTTTGTATCCTCCAGAAGACGCTCTCTGCCCTCGCTTACAAAGGTCTCCGCAAAGTTTCTCGCATCCTTCTCATTCTCCATGGACATAAATATCTCACCGGCATTGGGCACATCGCTGAGACCAAGTATCTCAACAGGCGTAGACGGCCCCGCCTCTTTCACTCGGCGTCCCATGTCATCCATCATTGCCCTGACCTTGCCGTGGCAGGAACCGGCCGCCACCGGATCTCCCACATGGAGCGTTCCCTTCTGTACCAGAACCGTAGCCACCGGGCCCTTGCCCTTATCCAGCTTTGCTTCGATCACGAGGCCTCTTGCCTTACGGTTTGGATTGGCTTTCAGTTCGGCCACCTCAGCCGCCAGAAGCACCATCTCCAGAAGGGTATCAATGCCCTCGTGGGTGTGGGCCGACACCGGGACCATGATGGTGGAACCGCCCCAGTCTTCCGACAGCAGTTCATACTCGGAAAGTTCCTGTTTTACCCGGTCCACATTGGCACTGGGCTTATCGATCTTATTGATTGCCACGATGATCTCGATACCGGCCGCCTTTGCGTGGTTGATGGCTTCCACCGTCTGGGGCATTACCCCGTCGTCGGCCGCGACCACGAGGATCGCGATATCCGTGGAATTTGCCCCGCGCATACGCATGGCGGTAAATGCCTCATGCCCCGGCGTATCCAGGAAAGTGATCTTCTGCCCGTTGCAGGAAACCACGGACGCACCGATATGCTGGGTAATGCCGCCGGCCTCCCGGTCAATGACATGGGTGTTGCGGATCGCATCCAGCAGAGAAGTTTTGCCGTGATCCACATGGCCCATCACGCATACCACGGGGGGACGTGCTACCAGCGTATCCGCTGGGTCCTCCTCCTCCTTCAAAAGTTCAGCCAGGACATCCACCTTGACTTCCTTCTCGCAGATACAGTTAAATTCCAGGGCGATCTCTTCCGCCTTATCAAACTCCAGCTCCTGATTCAGCGTCACCATGGCGCCCTGGAGGAACAGTTTCTTGATCACAGCGGAAGCCTGCACTTTCATTGCCTGGGCAAGTTCTGACACTGTCAGCTTCTCCGGGATCGTAATGGTACGGATCGTATCTTCCCGCTTCTCAACCGGTTTCGGAGTCTGGGTTCTGGTCTGGGAATTCTTCCTGCCGTTTCTGGTATTCTGACGGACATTCTTTTCCATCCGCTCCAGCTTCGCGCCCTTGTCGTTGCGGTTCCGGTCGCCCCGCTCCGTGCGCTTCCTGCTCTCCTTCTCAAGAGGCTTGGATTCGGTCGGGGCCTTGGGCATACTGACGGAACGGCCTCCCTGGCTGCGGTTCTGTCCGTCGCCCTGGTACCGGCTGCCCGCCTGACGATTTCCATAGCTGCCCTGGGAGCGGTTCTGTCCGTCGCCCTGATATCTTCCGTTCTGCGTGCGGCTTGGTCCATCTCCCTGATACCGGCTGTTCTGCGTACGGCTTGGTCCGCTGCCCGCCTGACGATTTCCATAGCTGCCCTGGGAGCGGCCCTGGCTGTTTCCCTGGGGGCGGTTGCCCTGAACGCGGTTCTGGCCGTTGCCGGCGTATCTTCTGTCCTGACTTCTGCCGCTTGTCTGCGGCTGACCCTGGGGCCTTGCATTCTCCGGCATCCTTTGCGTCGCCGCCTGGCCCTGCTCCTGTATATTCCGGATGGTTCCGGCCGGCTGGCCCTGAGGTCTTGTCCCGCTCTGGCCCTGCTGCGGTCTTGTCCCGCTCTGGCCCTGCGCTCTTACTCCCGGCTGGCCCTGGGGTCTTGTTCCGCTTTGCCCCTGCGCCCTTACTCCCGGCTGGCCCTGGGGTCTCGCTCCCGCCGGACGCGCCCCGGTCTGCCCCTGCTGCGGCCTTGTCCCGCTCTGGCCCTGGGGTCTTGGACGGCTGCCCGGCTTTACCATCCCTGTCTTACTGTTCTGAGGACGGAACACCTGAATAATATTTTTCTTTTTCGGCTTTGTCGGCCTCTCCGGCTCCGTTTTTCTCTCCGGCTCCTTCTCCGGGCCCGGATGTTCCGCCTTTGTCCTGGCAGGCTTTGGCGAGAACATCGCCCTCACCTTTCCGGCGTCTTCCTCCTCAATATTGCTCATGTGGCTTTTCACCTCCACCCCGAGTTTCTGAAGCGCCGCCATGACTTCTTTGTTCTCTTTCCCTAATTCCTTTGACAGTTCATGTACTCTGATTTTTGCCATACTCATAACCTCCGTCCCTTACTCTGACAATTTCTTTTCTATAGCCCTCGAAAGTCCTGCGTCCAGTACCGCAAGGGATGCCCTGAATTCACACCCGATAGCCGCACCAAGCTGTTCCTTCGTACCGTAGAAAATTACGGGTATTTCATAGAAGGCACACATATTCCGGAATTTCTTTCTGGTATTATCAGAAGCCTCTTCCGAAACGATCACAAGGCTGGCCCTGCCTGCTTTAATGGCATTCTCTGTCAGATATTCACCGGCTGCAGTCTTACCTGCTTTTTTTGCAACACTCACCAGCGATAACACGCTATCCCTTTTCAATCGATTCTATCTCCTTTTTGAGACTCTCGTACGTCTCATCCGGAACCCTGCATTTAAGCGACCGCTCGATGCCCCGGTTCTTCACTGCTTTCTCGAAGCAGTTCATGCAGGGGCAGACATAGGCGCCCCGGCCGTTTTTGCGGCCTGTGGCGTCCAGAATGAGCGCGCCTTCCGACGTGCGGAGAATCCGTATCATTTCTTTCTTGCTTTTCATTTCCTGACATCCCGTGCATTTCCGCAGCGGGACTCGTTTCGCCTGCATCGCCATTGTCTACTCCTGTCCATCCTCAGGCTGTTCATATTCCTCCTGATATTCATATCCGTCGTCGGAATATATTTCTTCATAGGCGTCCGGATTTCCGTCGTCGGAATACATCTCCCCGTCGGCGTTCGGATCTCCGTTGTAGTATCCGTCCTCATAATAGCTGTCGTCCTCGTAATACTCGTCCTCGTAATAGTCCTCCTCGTATTCCAGAAGATCTCCGGACTCCCGGGCCTGGGTCTCACTTTTGATGTCGATCCTGAAGCCGGTCAGGCGGGCGGCCAGACGGGCGTTCTGTCCCTCCCTGCCGATGGCAAGGGAAAGCTGATAATCCGGCACAACGACCTTCGCCGTCTTCTCATCCCCATCTGCAATTACGGAAATGACCTTCGCCGGACTCAGAGCATTCTCGATCAGAAGCGCCGGGTTCTCATCCCAGTTGATGATATCGATCTTCTCTCCGTGCAGCTCATCCACTACCGCATTTACACGGGCCCCGTTCACGCCGACGCAGGCGCCCACTGGATCCACATCCGGATTGTTGGACCATACCGCCATCTTCGTCCTGCTTCCGGCCTCTCTTGATATGCTCTTGATCTCCACCGTGCCGTCCCTGACCTCCGTCACCTCCTCTTCAAACAGGCGCTTTACAAATTCCGGATGGGTCCTTGACACAAGGATCCTCGGCCCCTTGGAGGTGTCCTTCACCTCAAGCACGTATACCTTGATATGATCGGTAGGACGGTAGGACTCTCCCCGGATCATCTCCTCAGAATTGAGCATGGCGTCCACCTTGCCCAGGTTAATGCTGATGTTGCGGCCGATGTAACGCTGTACCACACCGGTGACGATATCCCGCTCTTTTTCGTAATACTCATTGTAAAGGACCTTTCGCTCCTCCTCACGGATCTTCTGAAGGATCACATTCTTGGCGTTCATCGTGGCAATGCGCCCGAAATTTTTGGACTCAATCTCCACCGGGACAATATCCCCCAGTTCATATTTGGAATCCTTCATTTTTGCATTGGCGAGGCTGATCTCCGACAGCTCATCGGTGACGTTCTCCACCACGGTTTTCTCCGCATGCACCTCAAATTCACAGGTGTCCGGATCAATGTTTACCACAACATTGTTCGCTTCGTTCTTCCCGTAATGGTTTTTGCATGCCTGCAGCAGTGACTGCCTGATCGCATCCAACAGAGTCTCCTTGCTGATATTCTTTTCTTTCTCAAGGATCGTCAGTGCCTCAAACAATTCGTTATTCATGCTTGTATCCTCCCTTTAGAAGTCAAATGCGAGCCGTACCAGCGAGATGTCTCCACGGTCAAACTCCATCAACTCCTGATTTTCTGCTTCAATAACTATCCTTTTTTTGTCGTATTCCCTCAAAATACCTCTGAATTCCTTCTGGTGGCCCGCCGTGCGGCAGGTTCTCACCTCAACCTCCTCACCGATGCTGCGGGCAAAATCCCGGTCCTTTTTCAGCGGCCTGCCAAGCCCCGGGGAACTTACCTCCAGAATGTAAGAGCCGTCAATAAAATCTTCCTCATCCAGCAAATCGCTGAGCGAGCGGCTGATCACCTCACAGTCATCCACCGTGATCCCGCCCGGCTTGTCAATATAGGCCCGAAGATACCAGGCGCCGCCCTCTTTCACGTACTCCACATCCACCAGTTCAAACTGATGCCGGGCAATCAGCGGCATCAAGAGTTCCTCCGTCCTCCGTTCATATGTCTCCTTTTTACTCATCCCATTCCTCCCGGTACGGCAAAAAATCTAATCCCACAAATAAGAGTGGACCGCCGGCCCACTCTTATTTTCTGGTTACTATATCTAATTCTCTGCTATCATACCACCTTTTCCCGGAGAATGCAAGCACTTTCGGGAGTTTGACAGCCTAACCACATAAAAATTCCCTCAAAGCCTTGATTGGCTTATTTTTTTTGTCAATTTCCAAATTTTTGCTTGCACCCGTCTTTAGGATTTAGCACCATAATTATTTAGGACTTTAGTAAATATCAATGC
>CAZQAB010000036.1:0-13761 GCA_964591265.1 uncultured Lachnospiraceae bacterium | reverse complement strand
GAGCGTAGCTCTGGAATACCATTGCGATATCTCTGTCCTTCGGCTCTACGTCGTTTACAACCCTGTCGCCGATCTTCAGTTCACCGCTGGTAATCTCCTCCAGCCCGGCGATCATACGAAGTGTGGTGGATTTTCCACATCCGGACGGTCCTACAAAGATAACAAACTCTTTGTCAGCGATCTCAAGGCTGAAATCCTTAACCGCTTCAAATCCATTCGGATACTTTTTGCAAATATGAGACAGTGATAAACTTGCCATTTTTGAATCCTCCCTAAAATATAAAATGTCTGTTGATAGAATGAGTATACTAAAATTCTCTTTTTTCTGCCATGCCATAACTACACAAAGTTTTTCCTCGCTCCTTGTTACTTCTGCTTACCATTTCGGCAATTCGACGAAATTTTAACCGTTTCCTGTACATCTTGACGAACAGCCTTCTTACAAGTATACTTACTATGAAAGTGGCAATACGGAAAGGAAACCGTTATGAATTACATTGTTCTGGATCTGGAATGGAATCAGTGCCCCACAGGCAAAGCCAACGAGGACAAGAATCTCCCCTTTGAAATTATTGAGATCGGCGCTGTGCGCCTTGACGCATCCCACAGGATCACCGGGCGGTTTCGGGAAGTGGTAAAACCCCAGGTATACAAAAAACTGCATTTCCGTACAAGAGAGGTGGTTTCCCTGCGCGCCATCGATTTTAAAGATGCCAGGCCTTTCCCTGAGATAGCCGCCGACTTTCTGACCTGGTGCGGGGAGGAGCCGGCGTTTTGTACCTGGGGGCCGGCGGATCTCACAGAGCTGCAGAGAAATCTGGCTTACTATAAGATCCCATCCCCCTTTCCCTTCCCGCTTCTGTACTTTGATATCCAGAAAATTTTCAGCATCGCATACAAGGACCGCAAATCCCGGAAATCCCTGGAATATGCGGTGGATTTTCTGCATACGCCGAAAAATGTTCCTTTCCACAGCGCTTTAAGCGACGCCATCTACACCGCGCTTATTATGGAGCATCTGACGGAAGATCAGATTCAGGAAAATTCTTCGGTTGACTATTTTCATACGCCGGAAAGCAGGAAGCAGGAGGTTTATCTCAATTACAATACCTATGTCAAATTTATCTCGAAGCCCTTCGGGACAAAAACACAGGCCATGAAGGACCGCGTCGTCGCCTCCACGGTCTGTTACCTCTGCGGCAAAAACGCCCAGAAAAAAATCCGCTGGTTTTCCACCGGCGGCAATAATTACTGTTGTCTTGCCTGTTGCAGCAGACACGGGTATCTGAAAGGAAAAATCCGTCTGCGGCAGAGAAGAGACGGTTTGTTCTATGTGGTCAAAACAACCAAGCTGATCTCGGATGAGGATGCATGCGGGATCCGGGAGAAAAAGGAATTACAGAAATCAAAAAGGAAGCTCCATCAGGAATTCCGCCCTCACAAAGCTTCCAAAAATATTTAATTAAAGAACGTTTTATTTTGTTCTCTTAAAATTCTCTACCAGATCTTCCATCTCTTTCAGCAGACAATCCACTTTGCCAAAGTAAGCGTCGTTGTTCAGAGGATTATCCATCTGTACGCTGATCTCGTCCAGGACATCCTCCAGGGCCTTAATCCGCTTCTTCCCGTTGCCGTTCTTGTACAGGATGTAGCGGCTCCGCTCATTTTCCTCCGGCGTCATCTTGCGAAGGTAAACCTCCACATTCGGCTTCTCGCCAATATAACGGTATGTAATGGAGGGAGATGCATGGTTCAGCAGATTCTGGAGATAGTAGATATCTCCCGTCGCCTTGTAATATCTCCATGCAAAAGTCTTTCTCATGGTCTGGGCTCCGATGGACGTAAGCCCCATGCTCTTGCCGGCGCTTTTAAGCGCACGATAGGCCTGCTCCCGGGACAGAGCCGCCGGGGAACTGGCATGGCCGAGAATCAGATATGCCTCCGGATCCTTGCCCTCCGTATACTGTGTAATAATCTCTTTTAATTCCGGCGGGATCAGGAATGTCCTCTTGATATTCTTAGTCCCGATACTTGCCTCGATGCTGTCTTTGCCCCGGATATCTTTATTCTTAAATTTCAGGATCTCCTGGAGCTGCAGACCCGTCCCTACTCCGATTTCAAACATGATGTAATACTTGTCATCCATCTCGCGCAGCTTTGCCTTAAATTTTTCCAATGTCTCTTCGTCTTTGATTGGCGCAACCCAGTTCATACCTTATCCATCCCTTCTTTTAATTTGTTATACTGCCCTTTACTGTTTCTCCGCCATTCTCCCCTAGCGTTCTTTTTCCAGTTCGTCAATGAGACGCTCCGTCTCGTGAGCCTTTTCCTCCATAAGTCTGGCCTCTTCGGCAGCCCTTTCTGCCTCAGCCTGAGCAGCCCTTTCCTGCTCTTTTCGCAGACGCTCCTGCTCCATGACCGCCCTGAGCTCTGCTTCAATCTCAGAGACAGTCATCTGTTCAATCTCTTCTTCCCTTCTTTGCCTTTCCTTCTCCTCTTGCTTCCTGCGCCTTTTTATTCTGGATTCAGAGGTGCAGCGGAAAATCAGCAGGACGATCAGCAGGATCAGAATAATAAAAACGATAACTCCCGCTGTCAGGACTGTCATTACATGATTTTCTGTGTACTCTGTAAGCATCTGATATCCCGTATCAAACAAATTGGTTGTCTGTACCAGCACATCATTCAGGCTGTCCATTTGAATTTTGCTGTCGGAGGAAGATGCCGTCACCCCCAATACTTCGATATCTCTTTCCACTGCGCTTTGTACCGCAGCGGGAATCGTACGGAATATCCCGCCTGATGTCCCAACCGGATATCCGTTATATTGATAGGAAAGAACTATCTCTCCGCCGGTCTCCCTGGTGGCCAGATACGTCAGGTCTTCCGGCGAGACTGTATTTGGAAGCGTCAGCAAGACTTTGCAGCCTGATACTGCCAGACTTTTCCAGGCGGACGGAAGAAGTTCAAATGCTTCTCCAAAGTAATTTAATCCTTTTATTTCAATGAAAGACCGATTGTAATCGTCTCCTTCATAGTTAACCGTATAAAAATTATCCAGCGCATATTCAAGGATCTCAGCGGATTCCTTATACGCCTCGTCTGATCCGTTGACCCGAAACACCACGGAAACCAGATGCTTTCCGTCCTTTTCCGCGTAAGTCACCAGCGTATTCAGGCAGTCCTGCGTGTACCCGGTCTTGCCCCCGGTACACCATTCCTGGTAGTATTCCGAATCCGGCTGCATCATCTTCTGATGATTCTGAAAAGAGCGTTCCTCCTCCGTGAGGTTCGTCTCCGGAATCGTATATTCCCTGGCAGTGACGATCTCCCGGAATATGGGATTGGCGTAGGCAGCCTGGGCAATCAGCGCCATATCATAAGCACAGGTGTAATGTTCCTCCTGATACAGTCCATGGGGATTGGCGAAATGCGTATTCACACACCCCAACTCCTCCGCCCTCGCATTCATCTGTTCTGCAAATCCCTCGATACTGCCTCCTATATACTCCGCAACGCCATTGGCAATATCATTTGCCGAGGCAAGCATGAGCCCGTAAGCCGCGTCCCGCAGGGTGATGGTCTCTCCCTCCTGCATTCCCAGGTTGGAACTTCCCTCCTCCAGATCGTAGACGATGTCAGAAAAAGTGATCTCGTCATCCAGATCACAGTTCTCCACGAGAAGCAGGGTCGTCATAATTTTGGTGGTGCTGGCCGGATACATAACGGCCGTAGCATTCTTGCTGTAAAGAAATATGCCTGTATCCATATCCATAACCGACGCGCCGGCCGCTTCGATCTCAGGACCCTGGGGCCAGCCTGCCGTCTCATTGGATTCAATAGGATAATAGTAGGATTCCGGAAGTGAATCTTCCTCTTCCCCCAGCTCCTTTTCATACTCCGCAGACTCTTCTGCACAGACTGCCGTATAAGGGAGCAACGGTATAAGACAAAGAACTAAAAATCCTGTGACCCGGGCTTTCCAGCTTTTCATTTCCATGCTCCTGATCTTAAATTTACTTATTATATTATATATCCTATTTGGTTTGCATAACATATCGATGTTAGTATAGGGTAAAATTTCAAAAATTGCAAGCCATTGGGAAAAAATGCGCCGGAAAATTTCCGGCGACACAATATGATGTATTCTGATGACAGATCATGCCATTTTTTACAGAAAAACGCTCCTTCTATACCAGATTTGCCCTGCGTTGGTAAAAGGCTGCATCCGGGAACCTCCCGTATAAACCGCAGTTATTTTGTTCAGGACGAAGCTGCTAAAATTGCCGGATATTCCTATATGTGGTATACTTACTGTGAAAGCCTTCCAGGCTGAACGCAGACATGGAAAAAGGAGAAACAAATGCAGAAAAAAATACATCCGGTGCGCGCCCGGATCGTCTTGATTGGAGAAATCCTCCTGACCGGAGGAATTGCGGGACTGACGGCCATTCTCTACCATATTGTAATGGGGTATGCGGAAACTGTCCGGGTTCACATACTGCAGGCCGTCGAAGGGAATTGGGTTTTAATCACCGGCTGGTTTTTGGCGCTTTTTTTGATGGCATGGACCGTGGGAAAGCTCCTTGTCCTCGTGCCGGGGATTGCAGGGAGCGGAGTTGCCCAGGTTACAGATGAACTCCGTAATGGGACGGATCAGAACTGGAAAAAGGTGATACCGGCGAGATTTGCGGGGGGATCTCTGTGTCTTTTGGGCGGGCTTGCCCTTGGCCGCGCCGGTCCGTCCATCCACCTGGGCGCCATGGCCGGAAAGGGTGTCGCCCGGGAACTGGGGCGCAGCGAAACAGAAGAGAAATTGCTGATAACCTGCGGAGCCGGGGCCGGACTCGCAGGAGCCTTTCACGCGCCTTTGTCCGGAATTGTTTTTACCATGGAGAAGCTGCACCGGAAATTTTCGATTACGGCGCTGGTATGCGTGACGATATCCGTTTTGACGGCGAGTATCCTGTCCGCAGGGATATCCGGACTAAAACCGCTCTTTTCTTTTAGTGGAATCGATACGATTCCGATGAATTATTATGGGCTGTTGCTGCTGCTGGGTGTGATACTGGGCTGCCTTGGAACTTTTTATAACTGGTTTACACAAAAAGTACAGTCCTTTTTCAGAAACGCAGGGTTTCTCAATACAACGGCAAAAATGGCGATTCCCTTTGCATATGCCGGAATCCTCGGGCTCGCGGCGCCCGGGCACCTGGGAAGCGGGCATCTGCTGATCAGTAATCTCACCAGCACGGAAATCGTGCTGAAAACGGTCCTGATCCTTTTGATCGGGCGGTTTCTGTTTACGGCCGTGTGTTCCGGATCGGACGCACCCGGCGGAAGGTTTTTGCCGCTGCTTGCCCTTGGCGGACTCGCCGGCGGGGTGTTTGCCACAGTGGGAGCAAGGCTTTTCGGAATGGATCTGATCTATCTGAATAATTTCATACTGTTCGCCATGGCGGGATGCTTTTCCGCATCTATGGGCGCGCCGTTTACCGCGTTTTTCCTGGTCTTTGAACTGACCGGCGCCGTCAATCAGACGCTGCCCCTGATGATCATCTCCGCTGTTTCCTACATAGCCTCGGTGTTTTTGGATTTTATACACCGCACACTGCGATAATTTATTTGCCCAACAGGTCTTTTAATGGAGTTATTACTTTGTCTATTGTTTCGATGGTGTCATTCAATAATTCCATGTCAAAGGTCTCCACAAACCCGGATACTTCTTCCAGACGTTCCTGGGTGGCCTTCAGATCACTGGATATACGGCTGAATGATACTGCGACCACGCCCACGACAACCCAAAAGCTGACGATCAGCACCAGAACAGCGATGTAGATTTTCTTCACCGTTCTTTTTTCACCACCCTTGTCCTTTTTCTTTTCCTCCGCTTTCTTTTCTTCCACGTTCTTTTCCTCCGCTTTCTTTTGGGATGTGTTTCATTTTATCTCCTGATGATATCAGTATAAACGGGTTTGTCAATCCTGTCCAGTCAACATTGATCTTCGTCCACATCCACTGTGAAAATAATTGAATTGATACGCAGCTCTTAGCTTTGCTCAGTATATCACATATTTGTGAATATTTCCACCGCTGAGAAATCCGCTATTCTACGCAAAACCGCCCAGTGTAATTGAATAATGCCGGCGTCTTCTTATGGCAGAAAGCGTCATTTTTCGCAGAATGTTCACATTTTCCAGGCGAAGGACTGTTTCTGCAGCTCACACATATGGCGGTATATTCCGTTTTTCTCGCTCAGGCTTTCGGGCGTACCCTGTTCTGCTACAATGCCGTCCTCTAAAACCACAATCTTATCCGCGCCCACAATGGTACGCATACGGTGTGCAATAATCAGAACGGTTTTGTCCTTCACAAGTGCGGAAAGCGCGGTCTGAATGGCTGTTTCGTTTTCCACGTCAAGGGAAGCCGTTGCCTCGTCCAGCAGAATAATCGGCGCGTTTTTAAGGAATGCCCTTGCTATGGAAAGTCGCTGACGTTCGCCGCCGGAAAGTTCCTTTCCGTTCTCTCCGATTTGAGTATGATATCCGTCCGGAAGCTTTTCAATAAACTCTTCGCAGTTTGCCAGCTTTGCGGCCTGCATGACCTCTTCGTCTGTGGCGTCTTTTCTTCCGATACGGATATTTTCCATAACAGAGTTGTTAAACAGCGTCACGTCCTGAAACACGATGGAGTACAGACCCATCAGGGTTTCGGGGTCTGTTTCTGACACATCCATGCCGCCCACCGTAATTTTCCCGCTGTCGATATCCCAGAAGCGGGCTGCAAGCCGGGAAACCGTAGTTTTTCCGCCGCCGGAAGGACCGATCAAGGCGGTTACCTCACCCTGCTTTGCCGTGAAGCTGACGCCGTTCAGAATGCGCTGCCCGTCCTGATAAGAGAATTTCACGTTGTCAAAGATAATATCACAGCCTTGATTGGTAAGCGTTTCTTCTCCCGTCTGCATCGGATGGGACAGCACCTCGTCCAGCCGTTCGCTGTTGACCTCTACAGATATGATTGCCGCAAAATTCTGGAGGGAAATCTGCATCGGGTCATAGAGCCTTGCCACCAGCATCAGGAACATAAAGAAAGTCAGAATGCTTAAATGTTCATCCCCATTTGCCAGAAGAATGCCGCCCACCAGTGCGGTTGTGCCGATTCCAACTTTCAAGATCATCTGCGCAAGGGAAACATAAGCCGCTACGGTAAGCTCAGATATCAACGCATATTTCTCTACGGCTTTGATTTTTCGATCCAGCCCGGCGAGGTAACGACCTCCCGCATGATTGGATTTCAAATCCCTGGCAGACTCTAAGCATTCCTGAATTCCCGCCTGCATATCGAGCTTCAGCGCCGTAGATTTGCGTATTACCTTCTTCTGTACGGAAGAGGAGGTTCCCACGATGATCAGGGAAACCGGTATCACCCAGAAGCTGGCCAGCGCCATTCTCCAGTCAAAGAAAAAGAGGGAAATACCCACCAGCGTGGTGGAGATCAGCGCACCGTCAAGCTCAGGGATCCAATGACTGGAGGCCGTTTCCATGACGGCACAGTCTCCCATAATATTCGTTGTCAGATCCGACCGGTCTTTTTTGCCGAAGAATGAAAGAGGAAGCCTGCGAAGACGCTCGGCAATGGCGGTCCGCCGTACGCCGCTTTCCCGATAGGTGGTCAGAAAGGTGGCGTTATATTGGAGATACTGCGTGACCGCGATCAGCGCGAGAATAACGATGCTTCCCGCAATATAAACGGCGACGTGTCCTGCAGGGATACCGCCTTCCAGCAGATCGCCAATCAAAAAATAGAGCATCATGGCAGGAAACATCAGGACAATATTGGAAACAGCTACCAAAATGTCGGCCTTAACCATATCCCTCGCTCCCTGCCGGGATAATGCAAATTTATGCTGCAGTTTTTTCATCATCGTTTAAGCGCCTACCTTCCATTGTATGGAGCGATGAAACTCCTCATACATTTCTTTATATAAGCCGCCCTGCGAGAGCAGCTCTTTGTGTGTCCCGTGTTCCCTTAAAGACCCGTCGTCCAGCACGAAAATCTCGTCCGCATCCGTGACTGTGGAGAGCCGATGGGCAATCATAATGACGGTTTTATCTCCCGACATCGCGGTAAAAGCCTCCTGCACCTTGGCTTCATTATCCGGGTCGGCAAAGGCAGTTGCCTCGTCCAGAATCAGAATGGGGGCATTCTTTAAAATCGCCCTTGCAATGGAAAGCCGCTGCCGTTCGCCGCCGGAGAGATAGGTTCCTTTCGTCCCCAGTATGGTATGGATACCCTGCGGCAGCTTCCGGATGATGTCCATGCACTGCGCTTTTTTCAGCGCATCCATAACTTCTGATTCTGTCGCGTCCGGCTTTGAAAGCCGAACATTTTCCAGAATGGACGTCTTTAAAAGACTGCTGTCCTGGAATACGAAAGAGACAAGGTCTGCCAGTTTTTTCTGCGAAAGGTTCCGGACATCTGCGCCGCCTATTCTGACGCTGCCCTCCGTCACATCGAAAAACCGTGCGATCAGCTGAGCCGTGGTTGATTTTCCCCCGCCGCTGGGGCCTACCAGCGCAACCTTGCTTCCGGCGCGGATTGTCAGGGACAAATCGGACAAGGCGTTCCTTGCCGCGCCGGGATACCGAAAGCTTACATGGTCAAGGACAACCGAGCTGTCTTTCACATCAGCCGCATCAGCGGAATCCATCAGCGGCTCCATTTCCAGAAGAGAGTTTACACGTTCCATAGCATCCAGCAGGGTCATTTCCTGTTCGCCGGAGTAAGCGATCTTTGTCAGCGTAACGGTTAAAAGCGGCGTGATCAGGATATAATACATGGCGTTGGAAACAAGCTCCGGCGTAATCCCGTTACGCCCAAGAAGATATACTGCGGCAATCAGAGCCGCAAAAACCGCGTTGATCGCCGTCATGAAAGCAACCATTGCAGGCCTCATGCTCTTTGTGTATGCAGTCGTCCATTTTCCATAAGAATCGATCGCGCTTTTGAAGCGATGGAAGGAATTGACAGTCTGCCCGAAGGTTTTTACCACAGGCACACCGCGTACATATTCCACCGCCTCATTGCTCATGGAATCCAGTGCGTTCTGATACTCCTGCATAGCGGTTTTCATTTTTTCACCCATCATGGTCATCATAAAGGCAAAGCCGATGACGGCGGGGACAAAGCAGATCAGTCCCAGCCGCCAGTCAAAGATAAGCATCATGGCGACCAGTCCCACAGGTGTAACCGTGGCAACCGCTTTGTCCGGCATACTGTGGGCAATACAGGTTTCGGTTGCGGCTGTGGAATCCGTCACAATACGCCGGATTTTTCCCGTTCCCTCTTTGTCGAACACACCCATCGGCAGGTTCATACAGTGGTGCATCAGAGCGCTTCTCATATTTGCCTGCACCCGGAATGCAGCGATGTGCGTACACATCAGCGCGCAAATATAAAGAAGCATTCCAAGTACCGTAATGCCAACCGCCTGCCAGCCGAGCGCTTTGATTTGCTCCGGATTCTCGCCTGATACCGCAATCCGGATGATCCTCCACAGATCATAGAACGGTATCATGGCAACCAATGCGCTGACAGCGGCTAATATTCGGCCCAATGTGATCAGCGCCATATGGGAACCCGCATAGGGCCTGATCAGCTTCATCACATTCGGCTTTTGCTTTTTATCTTCCATTCTGAAAACCTCGCTTTCCTATCGATTCATTTTTGTTTGCGCTTCTATATGCGTTCTGCGGCTGTACTCTGTGGGAGAAGCGCCGAAGTATTCCCTGAATGCCCTGGCAAAGCGTGACTGGCTCGCATAGCCCACCGCCGTAGCAGCTTCACTTACTTTCATTCTGCCTTCAGCGAGCAGTTCAGCGGCCTTTTTCATACGCATTTCATTGAGATATTCGCGATACCCTTTCCCATACACACCCCGAAAATAATTTTTAAGGCTTGATTCGCTGATCCCAAATCTTGCGGCAAGCTCTGCTGCGGATATCCGTTTGTTTAAATTTTCGGACAGCTCCTTCATGGCAAGCTTCGCAATCTTTACCTGGGAATCCGTGTAATAGGTTCTTCTCGCCACTTCAGCAAACCGCAAATCTCCCAGCAGTGTCAAAAGGCGGTATACATCCATGAGCAGAACCTCCCTCGGCATGCCCAGAGAAGCATCCACCTCCATAATTTCAAAGGCGGCGCCTGCCCGATCCTCCGGCTGCGCGATCAGCAGACGGTTCTGTTCCATATAGATTTGATGAAACCTCGTTGTAACCGCAGTATTCTGTATACCCATAGACAGATCCCTGTCGAGACTCTCTCCCGGGACAAAGCATAATTCCACCCCGCGATATAACTTGTTCGGATAATAAAAGGAAGCATTGTCCTGCACCGTATGCCCCAGATCAACGGCAAACTCCCCGCCCTCCAGAAATGTTGTGCTGCCGTCCTTCATTGACAGCTCACAGCGTCCCCCGGTACAATAATTGATATAAAACCCGTCCTGAAATGCGCTTCTGCATTTTTCCGGTATGATCTTTGGTATTTTATAGCTTTTGATATCTATCAGCAGCAAAAGCAGATTTTTGTGCAGCCAATAGATTGCGATTTTTCCCGGCTCCTCCGCATCTCTTTCCGCCGGAATTGTTATTTCCTGCTTCCATTTCATGATTTACCTGCCTTTACAGGGTTATTTCCCTTGCGTATCCATCTGTAATTTGTAGTACACGGTCACGGCACAAGGCGATCCGTTCCGGGTCATGGGGCGAAACGAATACGGTTTTTCCTGCCTGCGGCAAAGACCGAAGCAGTTCTGCGGCTTATGACTGATTATAAGTTAGCATAAACTAACCGCTGCTTTCAATATCCTTTTAGCATTTTCGCTCATTTTAGCAACGACTTCACAGCTGTATATGATTATAGATACATTTTTGAATCGGTAAACAGCCAGGTCGCGGATTTTCAATGCGAACCACTTGTAAAAAAAATGGTTAGAATATGTCCGTCAGGGATATTCTTCCGTGCCGGCTGCCAATACGGCGATCCGACACATGATTAAGGAAACAGACGGCGATCACTTTGAGGAAATGCGATCTTTGGAGCAGAATTTAACCTTTGAAAAAGCCGAAAAAGAATTTGCGGACCGGAATGTAAAGTTTGGGCAGACCCAAATGAAAACACTTGGGATCATGACACAGGACGGTGTTTATACGAACCTGGGGCTGCTGCTTTCCGACCAGTGCGTGCATACAATAAAGGCGGCTGTTTTTGAAGGAACGAACCAGAGCCAGTTTCAGGACCGGAAAGAATTTACCGGCTCCCTGTTCCAGCAGATGGATGATGTTTATGATTTTATTGATTTTCGTAATCAGACCCATTCGTCTTTTGAAAAGCTGCGCCGTATCGATAGGCGGGACTACCCGGAGGCAGCTGTCAGAGAGGCCCTTCTGAACCTTTTGGTTCACCGTGAATATTCCTTCCGGGCCAGTACCTTTATCAGCATTTATACAGACAGGATCGAATTTACTTCCATCGGCGGTCTGGTAAGCGGCGTGACCTTAAAAGATGTGACGATGGGCATGGCCGTCAAAGGGCTGGTCTGTGAGCTGCCTCCTGTAGATTCCGGCTACCGCATGGAAATCCATGCAATCCTTAGCAATGTGTGCAGCCAGACGCGGCACATTCCCAAAGGGGCAAGGATCGGCCAGCTCGTCATTACGCCGGTGTTGATCGCGGATTTTGTGACGAAGCTTGGGGAGCACAGAGTGCCGGAGCCTTTGGCAGCACCGGGAAATGACAGGGAAAAGCGGCGCCCGCTTTATCAGCAGGCGCCGCCTATGTCCTTAATATTGGTCTAAAATGTCGTGATGCCTCACGTCAACGAGGATAATCAGCTTGTCGCCTTCATAGTACCAGATAATACGGATGTCCATGTTGACACTGCACTCAAACAGGTCTTTGGTCCCCTGGATGCGTTTGGTCCGCAGGGATGGGTGCATGGGGTTTTCGGCAAGAAGCCTTAATTTGTTCTGGAGCTGTTTTTTCTCCTGTGCGTTCAGGCCCTTAAAGTGTTTTTCAAACCGTTTCGTAAAGGTAATCTGATAAGCCATCAATCCGCCTCCAACTTTGCAAACAGCGCGTCTACACTGTCAAAGACAGGCTGCTCACCGGAGGCGATTTTTGCCTTTACCTCGCCCAGCTCACCACGGAGTTCGTCAAGGTACTTTTTCGGGTAAACGACAACCGGCAGCATACAGATGGTTCCGTCCTTCTCAAAAATATCCAGCTTGTCGCCTTCGGAAAGGCCCAGCTTGACGATAATCTCCTTCGGTATGGTGATCTGTGACTTCTGACGTAATTCGGCCAGCATACAATCATCTCCTTTGCCCTGAATTTGAAAGTAGGAATTTCTAACTTTCTTACTTATAGTATATCCACTTTCCGGGGATTATGCAAGGGGGTGCGAAAAAAGTTTACATTTCATTTTGGAGAAGGGCGGCATGGATTTGAGCCATAATACAAAAGGCGGCTCATTTTAGGACAAAACAGGGATTATCGCCGGTATAGGGATGGGACATGGAAAACACCATCACCGATGCAGAAATGGCCGACATGAACTATCAGGTAGAGGCACAGGGCAAGGGTCCGGAGGATGTGGCCAAAGCCTTCTTGCAGGAAAAGGGGCTGCTGAAGTCGAATACTCAGCCGCGCACCGTGGAGGCTCAAATTTGAAACTCCCCAAGAGGCAGGGTATTCGACTCTCGCGGCAGTCGTCAATGTCATGCAAGCATGACTTTGACTCGTTGCTCGCGGAAATAAAAAGAGCGGAGGTTACGGCATGCAGTGAGATGCGCCGGTAACGCGTCTCATCGCATTATCCAGGAGAAATGTGGTTACCAGTCAATTACATCAAATAATTCGTTCAGGTTCGTTCCCCTCTGCGACAACGCATCCGGATTGAAGCAGGTCTCTTTCATCTCAATATCAAACGACTTCTTTCGGACAACATAGGTGTTCTTTACAAGCTTCGTCCTTTCCTGAATCCGCCCTCGAGCATCCTCGTGGCCTCCACAAGATAGCCATAAGCTTCAAGATCTCTCTTCCGGATATAAGCGAGGCGCTTATACTGGTCGCCTGCAAGGCGTTCCTTCGCATATCCCTCTGCATCAGCAATCTTCGGATAATCCGTCTGTGTCAAAGCACTGGCGGCAAGACACATCACTGAACATGCTTTCTCGGCGGCGATCTCCGGCGTGAATTTCTTCCCAAGAATATGATCCGTCAGGGAACGGATCCCTTTCAGGTACTCCACATAGTCCCCTTTATCATATTCACCCCGGCTTATAATGCTGATGCAGGCACGGATGGTATCTCTCAGAACTTCCTCTTTTCCCAATTCCAATCCCCGGAAAGCCAGTTCTTCTACAACGGCTCTGTCGTAGGTTGCACGGAACTGCTTCTGATCCTGCATCCGCTCTGCCAAGGTGGCTACATCAAACATCTGCTTGGCGATCTCCAGTTCTTTTCCCTTCCCCAGCGGGACGCCGGTGGTATGCGGGGCGAAAGCAGTCAGCTTGTCACCTAGAATGCATTCCATCGTCGGTATGGTTACCATAAGGTCTTCTGGAGCAGTGACAAGCAGATCATTACGAATGGGCTTTTTCACCACCTGGTCATACGGAGATTCCATAAAAACAATATCCAGCAATATGTAAAACTCTTTCTGCCGGACGGGGGAATAGTAGATGAACTTGAAGTGGC
>CAZQAB010000035.1:0-15021 GCA_964591265.1 uncultured Lachnospiraceae bacterium | reverse complement strand
GAGTTGCTCCTTTACAGTGGGGATGGCTATTATCCGCTGATTGAGAACAGCATGGTTAAGGAGCAGAAACTGCTCACCATGTGATTATCCAAAAGCGCTGGAATTCCTACGAATACGGTTACTCACAGGGTGGGCTGCTTTTATGCAGGATTACCGGATGCTTTCCGGTTATGACCCTGGCATCTGCCATAAACTGACCGAGCGGATTGAGGTGTTCCATGACGGGCATATTTCTGCAAAGTGGAGGTTCTCAGAGGTTTTCCGGAACATCCGCCCGCTGCCTGCGGCACAGAGGTCCCATAACACAGCAGCGGTGTACTCCACTGACATGCGTTTTATGGAGGAGGAGAATCCTATAAAAATTCATAGCTTCAGTCTTGATATAGATTTCGATTTCGGGTATCATAATAGCAGTTCGTCTTATTTGTTGAGAAAGAAGGTGCGGCAGTGTTTGACCCCAATAAAATCAGAGATTTGCAGTTTTCCACGGAGAAGCAGATTATGGACAGGAAGTCTGCCCGGATTAAGGCGGTTGACCTGGCGGTTCCCATTGTGGCAATGGCAAATGCAGACGGTGGGTATCTTGCCATTGGTATTGAAGATGACGGCACAATCACGGGGATAGATGACCATGAGAAGAACTTGAATGAGCTTCTGAGGGTTCCATATGATTATTGTATTCCGAGTGTTCAGATCGATTTGAAAACAATGGATGTAATGGATGCCAAAGGGGAACCAAACCATATACTCAGGATGAAGATTTTTCCCAGCAATAAGGTGGTAGCGAACCAGGCTGATGAAGTTTTCCTGCGCATCGGAGATAAAAGCAAGAAGCTTAATTTTGACCAAAGGCTTCAGCTTGTATACGCAAGGGGAGTCAAATATTTTGAGGACCAGCCGGTTGCCGACGCCTCAATCAATGATCTTGATCTTAATTTTGTGTCAGAGTATTGTCGGAGGATCGGGTACACAAAAGGTGATGCAGAACATTACCTCCGGCACAATCACGATTTTGTCACCTTGCGGGGAGATAATGAAGTTGTGAGCGGAGCGGCAGTCCTTCTGTTTGGCAAAAACCCGCAGCGGTTCTTTCCACGGGCAAGGATCCGCTTTGTGCGTTATGAGGGGAAAACGGCTGAAGTAGGCGACCGTATGAATGTGGTAAAGGACGTAAAGTTTTCCGGACGTATCCTTGATCAGGTGAGAGATGCGGTGTCTTTTGTAAAAACGCAGATCAGAGAGTACACGAGGCTTGGAGAAGGGGCTGTATTTCAAACTGTTCCGGAATTTCCGGAGTTCTGCTGGACCGAGCTGATCGTCAACTCCGCCGCTCACCGCGATTATAGTATTGGCGGAACGGATATCCAGATTAAAATGTTCGACGATCATTTCACAGTGGAAAGCCCTGGTATACTTCCGGGTCTTGTCCGTGTGAGCAATATCCGGGAATTTCACTTTTCCCGGAATCCGAAAATAGTTGAGCTGCTTAACGAATATGATCTTGTAAAAGAGTTTGGAGAAGGCGTTGACCGTGTGTACAGGGACATGGAGGAGGCAGGCCTGCCGGAACCCGTATACCGCCAATCTGAATTTATGCTTTACGCGACATTGAAAAACAAAAATTGGGGTCAGGAAAACGCATCATGGGGGGTGACCCCTCATGATACCCCTCATGATACCCCTCATGATGCCATCCATGATGAGGATCGTCTGGTTGAGTTCTGCGTCACGCCGAGAAGCCGTCAGGAGATGATGGATTTTCTGGGGCTGAATAACCGGAAGCATTTTACAGAGCATTATCTGAAACCCCTGTTAGTAACCCAAAAACTTGAGATGACGATTCCTGACAAACCAAAAAGCAAGAATCAGAGGTATGTGAAGAAAGTGATATGAACGAAAAAGAACTGATCGGAAAGGTACATGTAATGAGAATTGCTGGGAATAGATAAGTCTTCCTGTTATTATTCCAAGAAATAAACGAGGGTATAACGAAGAAGGTGTCGGGGAATTTCTGGCGCCTTTCTTTTTTAGAAAATGGATATCGCAATGATATTTTCTGGCTAAAAAAAGTGTAAGGCTATTATATGTTGAAAAGTTATGAAACGATAGGAAACAGTATTTTGAGGGCTTGACTTTTTGATCGGCTTGATATATCATTAGTTCGTGAATGACGAAGAAATGAGGTTCTGCAATATGATCGTTTTACACCTTAAACTTGATAGAATATATGGATTTCGTGATTTCGAGATTGATTTTTCCTATCCCAAAAAGGTCGTCAATTCAATTATAGAGAATGAACACCTTTCGGGAAGGGAACGCTTTCGATACAAAAAGGCAGTTATACTGATGGGAGCCAATGCTACTGGAAAAACAAGCCTGGGGAAAGCGTTGCTGAAGATATTCTCATATATTAACACCGGGAATCCTGCAAGCCTTTTGGAAATGCCGTCAGAGGCGGAAGCTTCCTTTTCTATTGATTTTGTGAATGAGGGATATATACTCCATCGGTTGTCAGCTGATATCAATGGCGTTGCTTCTGATGTAAAGGTTCAATATTCATGCGCAGAGATTGAAAAGATGGATTCTTATGAAAAATGTGTGGGAAAGCTTACAGACCATACTACAGAGGCAACGAGGACAGTCAATAGTCTGAAGAAGCGGACAGGCCAGCTTGCATTTCGGTTTGCTTATCCAGAGATAGAGACTACGTTAAAATTGAGCGGAACCAATAAGGGCAATCTGCTTAGAACACTGCGAGCTGTGATTGGAACGCTTGATCCAACGCTGACAGACGTCACGCTGTCAAAAGATTTGAAGGACACGTTTATCATTAGACGTAAGGATACAGAGATTATCGTTCAGGATGGGAAATTATTAAACCGGGGAGTGCTGTCCAGTGGAACAGCGGAAGGAATTGATGTGGCTGTATTCCTTGCCTCCATGCTGACGAGAGAGAATTGCTTTTATTACTGTGATGAACATTTTTCTTATATCCAAAGTGATATCGAACGCCGCATTTTCGGTATGATGCTGGATAGGATATCCGGTAATAGTCAGTTGATCTTTACTACGCATAACACCGATATGCTGGATTTGAATCTTCCAAAGCATTCCTATAGTTTTCTGAGAAAAAATAAAGAAGATGGTGAATATCGAATTTCTGTTATATCAGCATCAGAAGTTTTGAAGCGTAATACGGATTCCATCAGGTGTGCGGTAGAAAATGATGTGTTTGGTTCTTTGCCGGATGATTCCCTGCTGGATGAGTTGGAAATGGGGTGGGCGGATGAACAATAAGTGCATCTATTATGTCGAGGGCTCCTGTGAACAGCAGTTGATCAATGCCTTAAAACAAAACCCCTCTAAATTGATTCCGGGAAAGGTAAAGGTCTTTAACATTATCCAAAGGCTGTGCAAAAATGGGGGAAGATGATCTAAAGGCGCTGCTTGACGGCATGAATACAGAGCAGCTCATACAGGTCACCGGAGCACTGATGGATCTGGATTATGAATGGGTAACAGAATACATTCAGCCATAAAAGCATCTGCAGAAGAGAAAAGCCCCTGCAGGTATTTCTCCGAAGCCTTAAAAACAGAAAATTTTCTTTCCGAAACACGGAGCATACGAGAATACGGTAAGAAAATCTGCAAAATTATGATAAAATATTGAATATTTTCTTAAAAACTATTGACAATAATGTTTCGTGGAGATATGATAATGTTAATTACTTGGTAACAAAAGGCAAACGTGACGATAGAGAAAGGAGGGTAGAAAATGAACGCAGGAATGTTGTATGAGACGATCAAAGAGTTATGCGCTGAACGTGGTATCAATGTGAGCCAGCTTGAGAAGGAGCTGCATTTCGGGACAGGAACGATTGGGAAATGGAGCCAGAGCTCGCCGTCTATTGAAAAAGTCATGGCAGTGGCAGAATATTTTGATATTTCAGTTGATCAGCTCTGCGGTGCAAAAAGAAAAAAAGCGGAGAACACAATCCTTCAGGGGATTATTCGTTTTACAGAAGACAGTACGCTGAAATGGGTCCCATGTCCACTTGCCGAGCTGCTGCATAGAAGCTTCAGCCCCGCGATTGAAAACGGGCAGTTTGAAGAAGTCTATTTCTCGGAGTATAAAGGCGGATTTCTTTACCTTGGAAAAGTGATTTGGGATGAGGACAGTATCCTGAAGCTGTATATCGGGATGGAAGACACACCGTGTATACTTCAGGAGGAAGAGGATCGTCTTCTGAAAATCTTATGGGAGGAGATTAAAGAGAAGGAGCAGGCGCAGAGGGATAAGATCGAAAAATATAAGAAGTTTTTTGTTTAATTGACGGAACCGTAAAAGTGTATGTGTAATTTGCTGTAGATGATACGTATCCGGATAAGAATGTATCTTTGGTGTATATTGCAGAGAGACAGTAATATATGGTAAAGGACTTTGGATAATGGGTGAGTACAGAGGCATTGAGGGATTAAAGGAGAGCGCTGCTACGGCCGCATCCCGGGGCAACAATAAAAGGACTGAAAAGGCTTTTTGTAAAAAGCAGGGGTTCTTTTTGCTTGTTATTATCGTGGTTATAATCCTTGGCCTCTGGGCGTCGGAGCCGTTCGCTTCTCAAAATGGCGGGCTTGCGTCTATACTTGCGGCTCTTGGGATATGCGTTACTATATGTGTTGCCGCGATAAGCCGATTTCATGGGCGGCTATTCCCTGAGAGCGCCCCTATGGGGGCTGTATATGTATTCCTCATCTTTGCCTTTACTTTTTGTTTTTCTTTTGTTATGAGAGCAGTCTTTTCCAGAACCGATGAAGCGGAAACCACTGTTTCGTCCGGTGATTCAGGCCGGGAGGCGGAATCTCTTGATGTGGTTTCAGATTCATACCAGCCTATGTTATTTTCCTTTGAGGCGGACGAATTATTCGAGAATTTAGTGTTTTATATTGATGGGAAAGAGATTCCGGAAGAGCGCAGGGAAAGTGTGCTGGCCGGTTTTATCCGCACAAAGCTTGCCGAAGGCGGCGCTTTGGAACAATATGAAACGGACACAGACAGGCTGAATACGGGCGGCTATGCCGCTGCAACCTATGAGGCCAATCAGTACAGTGAAAGCTATAATGCAATAAAGGAGTTTGACATAGATGCCAGCTTTAAGCTTTTGTTTTTATCGACAGCAATAGACCGCCGGAAAAAGGCAAACGGTACCTATGTTACACCCGAGAACAACTGGAATATAATATGGGATTGCCTGGCGATGCAGAATGAAATTTCCAAGCTGGAAAACTGGAAGGATGATTTTTTTCAGGAAATGCAGGAGTACAACAGAGATATCATGGATGCGGCCTGGCGCATTCTCCAAATACAGTACGCAAAAAATGGTACGGTAGATCCTGATGTGAAAACGATAATGATAAACGCTTATAAATGGGAAAGGGATAATGTCTCCAGGGAAGACATAGACTACGATATATTAATCGATGCGTTTGAAGCCTGCGAATCATACTGAACCGGTATGGAACTGTATGTACGCGGATCAGGAAAGGAGCGGCGAAGCGGGGACGCGATACTGGCTGCAGGCCCGGCGTCCGGGAAACAAAAATAAAGAAAAGGCTTTTTTTTTCGGAAGTTCTGTGGTACAATAGCAGACAGGTTCAGGCAGGGCAGGTTTCTGCCCGCCGTTTCGTAATCAAGAGGATAAAGGAGAAATCATTATGAAACATATTAAGACGTTAAATACAAAACCTTTGCAGAATACCCTGAAGAAGGGCGGCTGCGGCGAGTGCCAGACTTCCTGCCAGTCAGCCTGTAAGACTTCCTGCACCGTTGGCAACCAGATCTGCGAAAACAGTAAATGATCACGAGGTTTCCAGTAATAAGCAGCGGACATGCTTCGCTGCTTATCTGTTGTTGATGTGAAAGAAGGGACTTGACGTGATCCATCAATATAAGAATAATGGATACAACATCGTGCTGGATGTGAACAGCGGCTCTGTACATATGGTGGATGATCTGGTTTACGACGTGATTGCATTGCTGGACGAGGGAAAGTCCGAGCTGGATGTGGCAGCCGATCTGCGAAAGAAATATCCGGTGGAGGCGATCGCCGAGGCGCTTGCCGAGTGCCGGGAGCTGGAGCAGGCCGGGACGCTCTTTACAGACGATATCTATGAGAAAGCGATCACCGATTACAAGGCAAGGGAAACGGTGGTCAAGGCGCTGTGTCTCCATATCGCCCACGATTGTAATCTGGCCTGTCGTTATTGCTTCGCCGACGAAGGGGAATACCATGGACGGCGCGCCCTGATGAGTTTTGAGGTGGGGAAAAAGGCGCTGGAATTTCTCATCGCCAATTCCGGCAGCAGGCGCAACCTTGAGGTGGATTTTTTCGGCGGGGAGCCGCTGATGAACTGGCAGGTCGTGAAGGATCTTGTTGCATACGCAAGGGAGCAGGAGAAGCTGCACGACAAGCGCTTCCGTTTTACCCTGACCACCAACGGTGTGCTTTTGAATGACGAGGTAATGGAGTTCTGCAACCGGGAGATGGCGAACGTAGTGCTGAGCATCGACGGCCGCCGCGAGGTACATGACCGGATGCGGCCTTTCCGGAACGGGCAGGGCAGCTACGACCTGATACTCCCGAAGTTTAAGAAATTTGCGGACAGCCGGGGCCAGGAAAAATACTATGTCCGGGGCACGTTTACCCGCAAGAATCTGGATTTTTCCAATGACGTGCTTCATCTGGCCGATGAAGGCTTCCGTCAGATCTCGTTGGAGCCGGTGGTGGCTCCGGCTGCAGAGGACTACGCTCTGAGAGAAGAGGACATTCCCGTTGTCTGCCGGGAGTATGACAGGCTGGCCTCTGAGATGGTGAAACGGGAAAGAGAGGGCCGGGGCTTTACATTTTTCCACTATATGATCGATCTGACCGGAGGCCCCTGTGTGTACAAACGCCTGTCCGGCTGCGGTTCCGGCGCCGAGTATCTGGCGGTGACGCCCTGGGGGGATCTGTATCCCTGCCATCAGTTTGTTGGAACCGACCGGTATCTGATGGGCAATGTGGACGAAGGCATCACGAGGCCTGAGATCGTGGACGAATTCAAAGCCTGTAACGTCTACGCAAAGGAAAAATGCCGGGACTGTTTCGCAAAATTTTATTGCAGCGGCGGCTGCGCAGCAAATTCCTACAATTTCCACGGCACGATCCAGGACGCCTACGATATCGGCTGTGAACTGCAACGAAAACGTGTAGAATGCGCGATTATGATTAAAGCAGCGTTAGCTGAATAAAATAAAGGAGATATGAGATGAATAAGAAAAAAGCAAAGATAGTTCTTGTCGGAATGGTTCTGCTGCTGGCGGTTCTCATTTACACCACAGCCGTTGGCATAGGCAAGACGGGAACAGGCGCAGCCAGGAACATTATTCTCGGCCTGGACCTGAGAGGCGGCGTGAGCATCACCTATCAGGTCGTGGGGGATGAGAATCCTTCCGCCGAGGACATGACGGACACGATCTATAAGCTGCAGCAGCGTGTCCAGAATTACAGCACCGAGGCGCAGGTATACCAGGAGGGGAGCAACCGGATCAACATTGAGATCCCGGGCGTGAGCGATGCCAACGCGATCCTGGAGGAGCTGGGCAAGCCCGGTTCCCTGGAGTTCCAGCTTTCGGACGGTACAGTGGTGCTGGAGGGCTCCCAGATCCAGACCGCTACGGCAAAAACCCAGCAGGACGATCTGGGCAACCAGGAGTATGTGGTACAGCTTGATCTGACCTCGGACGGTACGGAGGCTTTTGCCGAGGCGACCAGCGACAACATCGGCAATATTATTTATATTGTATACGATGAAGAGGTGATCAGCGCCCCCACAGTGCAGTCCGCGATCACAGGGGGTACGGCGTATATCACCGGTATGTCCTCCGCAGAGGAAGCGCAGAATTTGGCCTCCTATATCCGGATCGGTTCCCTTTCCCTAGAACTGGAGGAACTTCGCTCCAACGTGGTAGGCGCCCAGCTCGGCGGGGATGCAATCCGCACCAGCCTGATCGCCGGGGCCATCGGCATTGCGCTGGTAATTATCTTTATGATTTTCGTATATGCCCTTCCGGGCGTGGTGGCAGGCTTTTCGCTGCTGATCTATGTGGGGTTGACGCTTCTGTGTCTGAATGCGTTTGACCTGACGCTGACTCTGCCCGGTATTGCCGGTATCATCCTGACCATCGGTATGGCCGTGGATGCCAACGTGATCATCTACGCCCGTATCCGCGAGGAGATTGCCGCCGGCAAATCGGTGAGAGCGTCTATCGCCACCGGTTTTCAGAAAGCCATGTCTGCGATTCTGGACGGTAACATCACCACGCTGATCGCAGCCTTTGTGCTGAATCTTATGGGTAGCGGCAGCGTGAAGGGCTTCGCGCAGACGCTTGCCCTGGGCATCGTACTCTCCATGCTTACGGCGCTGGTTATTTCAAGGCTCATTGTGAATGCCTTGTATGCGGTGGGATTCCAGGACGCGAAATATTATGGCAGCGCGAAGGAACATTCCCCCATTGATTTTGTCGGAAAGAGGCATATTTTCTTCATCATATCCATCGTTTTGATCCTCGTTGGCCCGGTGGCTATGGGAATCAACAGCGCGGCGGGCAGGGGCGCTCTGAACCTGAGCATGGATTTCAAGGGCGGTACGGCTACGAGCGTCATCTTCGAGGACGAGATGACCATCGACGAGCTGGAGTCGGATGTAAAACCCATCTTCATGAAAGTGACCGGCGATGCGGAAATTCAGACTCAGACGGTGCAGGGCTCCAATGAGGTGACGATCAAGACAAGGACTCTGGACATCGAGGAGCGGGAGGCGGTCTCCGAGGCCATTCAGGAGGCGTATGGCATTGACGGAGCCGCCATTACCTTTGAGACGATCTCCTCCACGGTCAGCAATGAAATGCGCCGGGACGCAGTGGTGGCAGTGATGATCGCAGCCCTGTGTATGCTGGTATATATCTGGTTCCGGTTTAAGGATCTCCGGTTTGCGGGCAGCGCGGTCCTGGCCCTTCTGCATGATGTGCTGGTTGTGTTCGGCTGTTATGCGCTGGTGCGCATCTCCGTGGGCAATACCTTTATCGCCTGTATGCTGACCATCGTGGGTTATTCCATCAACGCCACCATTGTTATCTTCGACCGGATCCGGGAGAATCTGAAGATCATGCGGCAGTCCTCCCTGGCGGATGTGGTGAATACAAGTATCACCCAGACTCTGACGAGAAGTATTTATACCTCCGTCACGACCTTCCTCACCATTGCGGTGCTCTACATTCTTGGAGTTGCCACCATCAAGGAGTTTGCGCTTCCCCTGATCGTGGGTGTGGTTGCCGGCGGATATTCCTCCGTATGCGTGACCGGTCCGCTGTGGTATGTGCTGAAGACGAAGCTGGGTAAAAAGGCATAAAAAGTAAGCGGGGTTATTGATATATATCGGCATTCATTAACAATGTGTGCCGTCTGGCGCTTCTGACATGTGTGCGCCTGCGGAGGGCTTTGGGTTCGCCGCAGGCGGCACATCTGTCCTGCACAGGCGGGCGCTATGTTAATGGATGCCGATTGTATAATATCACGGGAACCGCTTTTTAAAATAAGGCTGCATGGATGATTGCCGAGGCATCCTGCAAGGGAGGTACGTACATGGAAAAGAAAAAGGAAAAATGGTTTGTGGCCGCCAAAAAAGCGGATTTTAACGCGATTGCGGAAAAATACGGGATCGATCCGGTGATCGCCCGGATCATCCGCAATCGGGACGTGGTGGGGGATGCGGCCATCGAAGAGTATCTGTACGGTACGGTAAGCGCCCTGCATGAGCCCCGGCTTTTAAAAGGATGTTCTGAGGCGGCTTCGCTGCTGCGGGAAAAGATCCGCAGCGGAGCGAAGATCCGCATTATCGGCGATTACGACATCGACGGCGTGAATGCCACGTACATATTATATACGGCAATCGCGCGCTGCGGCGGGTCTGTGGACTATGAGATCCCGGACCGGATGAGAGACGGGTATGGCCTGAATCTTCACCTGATCGAGCTGGCGGCTTCCGAGGGGATCGACACAGTGATCACCTGTGACAATGGAATTGCTGCGCTGGAGGAGGTGGCCTTTGCGAAAGAACAGGGGCTTACGGTGATCGTGACGGATCACCACGAGCCCTTGTTTGAGAAGCGGGACGGGGAGCGCATCTGCCATCTGCCGGAGGCGGATGTTCTGGTGAATCCGAAACAGCCGGGCTGTACCTATCCCTACAAAAAGCTGTGCGGGGCGGCGGTGGCATGGAAGGTGGTCTGCGAGCTGTACCGGATCTGCGGCATTTTGGCGGCGGAGACGGAAAGCCTGCTCCCCTTTGTGGGGTTTGCCACGATCGGAGACGTGATGGATCTGGACGGGGAGAACCGTGTGCTGGTGAAGGAGGGGCTTTCCAGGCTGCGCCACACGGAAAATCCCGGGCTGCGGGCGCTGGCCGAGGTCAACAAGCTGGATATCCGTACCGTTTCTTCTTATCACATCGGATTTGTCATGGGACCCTGCATCAATGCCAGCGGCCGTCTGGATACGGCCCGCCGGTCGGTACGTCTGCTGCTTTCGGAGGAGGCAGAGGAGGCCAGGTCACTGGCTCTCGAACTGAAAGCCCTCAACGATGACCGAAAGAATCTGACAGCCCGGGCGGTGGAGGAGGCCTGCGGGCTGATTGAGGGAGGCACATATGCGCAGGACCGTGTGCTGGTTGTGTATCTGCCCAACTGCCATGAGAGCATTGCCGGGATCGTGGCCGGAAAGCTGCGGGAGCGGTACTACCGTCCGGTTTTTGTGGTGACCGACGGGGAATCCTCTGCGAAGGGTTCCGGCCGTTCCATCGAGGCATATTCCATGTTTGACGAGATGGTAAAATGCGGGGATTTGTTCCTGAAATACGGGGGGCACCCAATGGCGGCGGGTTTCTCCCTGGAAAAAGAGCGCATTGAGGAGATGCGCAGGAGGCTGAATGAGAACTGCACCCTGTCGGAAACGGATCTGCAGGAGAAGGTGCCCGTCGATGTGCCCATGCCCCTGGACTACATCAGCGAGAAGCTGGTGGAGGAGCTGGCGGTTCTCGAACCCTTTGGGAAGGGCAACGAAAAGCCTCTGTTTGCGGAAGCGGGGCTGCAGGTTTTGAACGCCCGTATTTTGGGGAAGAATGCCAATGTGCTGAAATTGCGGGTGATGAACCGGGCGGGGACGGTCATGGACGCCCTGTATTTTGGAGATCCAAAGGAGGTGCGCCGGTACATGGAAGAGAAGTACGGGGAGCAGCCGGTGGCGGAGCTTTTCAGGGGCACGGGGGAGGGCCTTCCGATGGATCTGGCCTACTATCCCTCCATCAATGAATACATGGGCCGCAGAACACTTCAGATCATCATCAAAAACTACCGGTAATATGGCATAAATTCTCATTCTTTCTTGACAAAGCAACGGGAATAGGACTAGAATATCTACGGTGTTTTCAGACGATTTATGAATTTGGAGGAGTGAAAAAATGGCAGTACCCTATAACCATAGAGCCATTGAGTTGAAATGGAAAAAGAACTGGGAAGAGCATCCGGTGAATGTGGACGACGGAAAGAAGCCGAAGTATTATTGCCTGGATATGTTCCCCTATCCCTCCGGAAGCGGGATCCATGTGGGACACTGGAGAGGCTATGTGATCTCCGATGTCTGGAGCCGGTATAAGCTGATGAAAGGCTTCTATCTGATCCATCCCATGGGCTGGGACGCTTTTGGCCTTCCGGCTGAGAACTATGCGATCAAGACCGGAATCCATCCGGCGAAAGCCGTAAAGGAGAATGTGGCGCATTTTAAGGAGCAGCTCAGCCAGATCTCCGCGATTTACGACTGGGACCGGGAAGTCAACACGACCGATCCGGAGTTCTATAAATGGACTCAGTGGATTTTTGTGAAGATGTTTAAGGAGGGGCTTGCCTACGAAAAGGAATTTCCCATCAACTGGTGCCCCTCCTGCAAGACCGGCCTCGCCAATGAAGAGGTGGTGAACGGCTGCTGCGAGCGCTGCGGTTCTGCTGTGACCAAGAAGAATCTGCGCCAGTGGATGCTGAAGATCACGAAGTACGCAGACCGTCTTCTGAACGATCTGGACAAGCTGGACTGGCCGGAAAAGGTCAAGAAGATGCAGACGGACTGGATCGGCAAATCCTACGGCGCGGAGGTGGATTTCCCCATCGACGGAAGAGAGGAGAAGATCACCGTCTACACCACCAGGCCGGATACGCTGTACGGCGCCACCTTTATGGTGCTGGCCCCGGAGCATAAGCTGTCCGCATCCCTTGCGACGAGCGAGACGAGGGAGGCAGTGGAACAGTATATTTTTGACTCCTCCATGAAGTCCAATGTGGACCGGATGCAGGATAAGGAAAAGACCGGCGTATTCACCGGCTCCTACGCCATCAATCCCCTGAACGGCGCCAGAATACCCATCTGGCTCTCCGATTATGTGCTGGCGGATTACGGGACGGGGGCAATCATGTGCGTACCCGCCCATGATGAGCGCGACTTTGCTTTTGCGAAGAAGTTTGACCTTCCCATCATTCAGGTTATCTCCAGGGACGGTACGGAAATCGAAAATATGACGGAGGCGTACACCGACGCGTCCGGAATTATGATCAATTCCGGGGAGTGGAACGGTATGAGCTCCGCCAGGTTAAAAAAGGAAGGGCCCCATATCATCGAGGAGAAAGGATTCGGACGCGCCACCGTGAATTATAAGCTGCGCGACTGGGTATTCTCCCGCCAGCGTTACTGGGGCGAGCCGATTCCGATCATCCACTGCCCCCACTGTGGCAATGTGCCGGTGCCGGAGGAGGAGCTTCCCCTGCGTCTTCCGGATGTGGAGTCCTACGAGCCCACCGGTACGGGAGAGTCGCCCCTGGCGGCCATCGACGAGTGGGTGAACTGCAAGTGTCCGGTCTGCGGGGCTGACGCGAAGCGGGAGACCAACACCATGCCCCAGTGGGCGGGTTCTTCCTGGTATTTCCTGCGTTATGTGGACAATCACAATGATAAAGAACTGGTATCCAAGGAGAAGGCGGACAAATATCTGCCGGTGGATATGTACATCGGCGGCGTGGAGCATGCGGTGCTGCACCTGCTGTACTCCCGGTTTTACACCAAGTTTCTGTACGACATCGGAGCCATCGATTTTGACGAGCCTTTCCAGAAACTCTTCAACCAGGGCATGATCACGGGCAAGAACGGCATCAAGATGAGCAAGTCCAAGGGCAATGTGGTGTCCCCGGATGACCTGGTGCGGGATTACGGCTGCGACAGCCTGCGTATGTACGAGCTGTTTGTGGGGCCGCCGGAGCTGGACGCGGAGTGGGATGACCGTGGAATCGACGGCGTCTACCGTTTCCTGAACCGTTTCTGGAAACTGGCTATGGACAGCAAAGACGCGCTCGTAGCCGAGACGAAGGAGATGGTGAAGCTTCGCCATAAGCTGGTTTACGACATTACCCAGCGTCTTGACAATTTCAGCCTGAATACCGTGATCTCCGGTTTCATGCAATACAACAACAGCCTGATTGATCTTGCAAAGACGACCGGCGGCATTGATAAAGAGACCATCGAGTGCTTCATCCGCCTGCTCGCTCCCTTTGCCCCTCATATTGCGGAGGAACTGTGGGAGCAGTACGGCCACACGGATTCCGTATTCCACACCGAATGGCCCACCGCCGACGAGGAGGCCATGAAGGACGATGAGATTGAGATCCCGGTGCAGATAAACGGCAAGACCAAAACGGTCGTTTCCATCCCGGCGGACATTTCAAAGGAGGAGGCCATCGCCAGAGGGAAAGAGGCCCTTGGCGGCAGGCTTACCGGAACCGTCATCAAAGAGATCTATGTGCCGAAGAAGATCGTCAATATCGTGGCAAAATAAAAGCAGATAAAAAAATGGATTCCCGTGCATGGAGGCGCGGGAGTCCTTTTGTTTGTTTTCCTATCGCCCCAAAAAGTTAATAAAATGTGAATATATCGTAAATTTTTGTCAATTATATTGAAGAATCGCGCATATTTTGGTATACTTCCGTTAAATATCGACAAAATATTTGCCGGGTGTTTGGGGGATACTGGGATGGTAAGAAGGAAAATCGTATTGTGCAATGAGGCGGGATTGCAGCTTCGTCCGGCCACGGCTCTTGCGAAGGCGGCGGAGAGCTGCAGTTCAAAGGTGGAAATTCATTTCAGAAGCAACTATATTAATGCGAAAAGTCTGCTGAATATTGTATCAATGGCGATTGCCAAGGGGGATGAGATCGAACTGCTCTGCGACGGGCCGGAGGAACAGTCCGATATGGAGAAGATGGAGAAGACCCTGGAGCAGCTTGAGTGAGGGTCAGCCGGAGACTGTTTTTTCGTAGAACAGGCCGGTCAGAAACCAGAGCGGGGCATAGTCCAGCCGGATCACCCCGTTGATATGGAAGGGCGAGGCGCTGTAGTCCCAGGGACACCGGCCCCGCTTTTTCAGATAGGTGCCGGAGGTATATTCCACAGCATAGATTCCCAGCATATAGATGATGCCCCGGGTGAAGGCGTGGAATTTTTTCAGATGGGAAGAAAGGGGTCTGATGAGGGCTGCCATCCCATAGATTGGGAACATATGCAGGGAAGAAGTCCCTGTCAGTTTCGGGTCGCGGCGCATCATGGAATGCAGGCCGGTCCACAGCACTTCGATACACCATCCGTACATACCGCATTTTAAAAAATCTGATTTCATGAAATCCCTCCGGGCCTGTTCTTGCAATTCCTGCTGCTTATATTTTTGGCGGAGAATCCCCAAATATACAGTGAAACCTATGGAAAATAAAGATGATCAAAGGAGGCCGGGAGGCCGCCTGCAAGAAACTGCTTGAAAAATATATGTACTGTGCTATAATCCCTGTCTTTCGGAGTTGATGTAAAAAAATAGTGCTAAGTCATGGGTCAGAACCTA
>CAZQAB010000034.1:0-15802 GCA_964591265.1 uncultured Lachnospiraceae bacterium | reverse complement strand
AAGCCAATCAAGGCTTTGAGGGAATTTTTATGTGGTTAGGCTGTCAAACTCCCGGAAAAAGCGGGAAAAAGTGGGAAAAAGTGTGAGAAAACAAAATGAGAGATTGATTTATTAATGGATTAGAGTATAATATAAGCGAAAGAAAATGCAGGACATTTCTTAAGTTAAGGAGAGGAAAAAATGAAAAAGACAATTGCTGTTTTGTTAACCATGTCACTTGCACTGGTTCCCGGGCGCCTGGTTCTGGCGGAGGAAGCCGGAACAGAGGCGGCAGAAGCAGCTGCCGGTGAGGAGAAGTCCGAGGGCGTTATGACTTATGAGGAGTATATGGCGGCGGATATCGACACGGAGGTTGTAATCGAGACTTACGTTCAGGCGAAGCAGAGCTGGTGGGAGGATCAGGCCACGCTCTACACCCAGGATGCGGACGGCGCGTACTTTGTCTACAACACCCAGTGCTCCGAGGAGGATTATGAGAAACTCCTTCCCGGCACGAAAATCAGAGTTACCGGGTACAAGTCCGAGTGGTCCGGTGAGATCGAGATCATTGATTCTGCCTTTGAGTTTGTGGACGGCGAGGAGTATGTGGCAGAGGCGGTGGACGTCACGGAATTGCTGGGCACGGATGAACTGGAAGACTACCAGAATCAGTTTGTTGCCATGAAAGGCATGACCGTTGAAGCCGCCGGTCAGGATGACGACGGAAACGACGTAGCGTTCCTGTACAACTGGGACGGCTCCGGTGAGGAAGGCGACGACCTGTATTTCAATGTTTCACTGGACGGCGAGACCTATTCCTTCGTTGTGGAATCCTATCTGTGCGACAGCACGACGGAAGTATATCAGGCGGTGAAAGAACTGCAGATCGGCGATGTGATTGATCTTGAGGGCTTCCTGTACTGGTACGAGGGTGCGAACCCGCATATCACGTCGGTAGAGGCGGCAGAATAAGAGAATTTCATATGTTTGCTGTATAAAGGTACATCGGGCCTTCCGGAACATGGCCGGCATATTACCATGTTCTGGAAATCCCGATGCGCTGTTTTACTGTGTGGAAGACGAACGGTCGGTACGCTCCATGATCACCGCCACCCGGCATTTTTCGTCTCCCAGTTGGTAGTAGGCGTCTCCGGAACTGTTCAGCCGCTCTATGGCGACCGAGCGGTTCGCCTTTTTCGGGCAGTCGTCGAGAAAGCGGATCTCGTCTGTATGATATCCTTCGTCGCCGGCGATGTCCGCAGCTTCCTCATAGTAAGGATCGAAAAGCAGCACACGGCCTTCCTCCAGGCCGGTGAGCAGCACGTAGTGGGGACATTCCAGAATAACGTGAAGAAGCACGGCCCCTCCGGTTTCCAGCGCCCGGCAGATGGGCCCCTCCGGTTCCACCTTCACCTGGGCTCCGGACAGATATTCACAATGGATTGGAAAGTTCCGGGTTTCGGCAAAATGGTTCAGCCAGCTGGCGACATAGTGGATCGCCACCCGGGAGGTGCCGCGCTTGCAAAGTTCCCCGTGCTCGTTGTAGGTGTCCATGCAGTAGAGCATGATGAACTTTACGATATCCGGATAGATCTCCTCCCGATCAAAAAGATAGCGGATACCGTTCAGAAAAGATACGGGTCCGCAGTCATATTCGCATGTCTGATAGTTTAATAAATTTTTCATGCCACAGCTGCCTCAGGTTTCAAAATTCCCCAAAAAGTGATTGTACTATACCCTGAATTGTCAGGAATGTCAAGTTTTTGGAACAATTTCATCTTTTTTTTATATGCAACCTGTCTTCATGTTGTTTTGAATAAAATGTATTTGACAATCGGGACGGCTTATAATACAATAAACCAAATGAAATTCATATATTTCATATAGAAATGATAGGGAAACAGGGTTTTGAAAATAAAAGGGAGGACCTGCTATGAAAAAGTTAATTCGGAAGGTTTTAAGCGTGGCCGTAGCCGCAGCGACGGCAATTTCCGTCACCGGTCCCGGGGCGGCGGCGTCTGAGGGGGATGCCTCTGGAAAAATCGTAAATATCGGCGTCACAGACTCGCTGGGCGGCGTAAATCCACTGACCATCGATCAGACGGAGATCAATAAATACGCGGTGGGGCTCGAATTTCTGCCCCTCGTGGAGCTGGATGCGGACCTGAATTTCCAGGGAATGCTGGCAGATTCGATCACCACGGAGGATAACCTGAATTTTATCGTACACATTAACGAGGAGGCCGCCTGGTCGGACGGGGCGCCGGTGACTGCGGAGGATCTGGAGTTTACTGTTCTCCGTCTTGCCAGCCCGGTGATCAAAAACGCCACCATGCTGCTGTATGCTTTTGAGGGCGTGGGCGACGACGGTTTTGTGGAGGAGGGAGCCACTGGCATCGAGGGTATTACGGCGCTCGACGACAAGACGGTGCAGTTCACCTCCAAATACCCTATGGCTCTGACTACCTTTGAAAATACATACGGCCGGTATCTGCATACGCTGCCGAAGCATGTGCTGGGAGAGTACAGCGAGGAGGAACTGCTGACTCTGGACTGGTTCAACCATCCGGATGTTGTCAGCGGACCGTATATCCTGGAGGACTATGATACGGATCACTACATCTCCTACACGGCGAATGAAAATTACTGGAGGGGCGCGCCCAATATAGACAAGCTGAACATCAAGATCGTGGAGGGCAGCCAGATCTATGCGGGGCTGCAGTCCGGCGAGATCGATATCACCCACCACACCATGACGGCGATTCCCCAGGAGGATTATGAGAGCGTTGAAGCGCTGGAAGGAGTGACCGTTGTTTACGGCCAGCCCATCACAAACCAGTCTGCCTTTATCCAGACCGCAAACGTCACGGATCCGAGAGTGCGCCAGGCGCTGGTTTACGCCATCAACCGGGAACAGCTTGTGGAGGAACTTCTGAAGGGCCACGGCGAGGTGGTGGATGGGTTCGTCTCCTCCGCAAGCCCCTTCTATGACGACAGCATCGAGCCGATCCCCTACGATCCGGACAAGGCGAAGGTACTTCTGGAGGAAGCGGGATGGGATGGCTCCCGGACACTTCGGTTTTATGTAAACTCCGGCGACAGCACTTTTGTCAACGGAGCCCAGGTGCTGGCGGCCCAGTGGGCGGCAGTGGGCATCAATGTGGAGGTACAGACGGTGGATCTGGCGACCCTGATGACGGTGGCCGGCAGCACAGATTATGATATTCTCGCGGTGCAGTACACCTATGCGCCGGTGGACCCATATCCGGATGTGGACTGGCTGCTCTCCGGAGAGGGAAGCTGGACCGGATATTATGACGAGGAGATATCCGAGGCGCTTGCCAACACCCAGCTCACCAGCGATATTGAGGAGATCAAGGCACAGTATTCCATCGTGGATGGAAAAGTGCAGGAGGACGTACCCATGTTCTCCGTCTACATCATCAGCGCACAGGGCGCGGTAAGCGACCGTCTCACCGGGGCGCAGCCCAGCGCATACGGTTTCTTCAATGATGTACAGAACTGGGATATTACAGAATGAAGAAAACAGAGATCGGGGAAAAGAAATGTCACATTTGCTAGAGGTGAGGGGGCTGACGACGGCCTTTTCCGGAGACTACGGCACTGCGGTTTGTGTGGATCACATCAGCTTTCATGTGGATGAGGGCGAGGTGGTCTGCCTTGTGGGAGAATCCGGATGCGGGAAAAGTGTGACTTCCCTCTCAATTATGGGATTATTAGGAAGGGGCGGAGCTGTCATCGACGGCTCTGTCCTCTTTGACGGTAAGGATCTTCTTTCCATGTCGGAGAAGGAGCTGGATCAGGTGCGGGGGAATGAACTGACCATGATCTTTCAGGATCCCCTGACCTCCCTGAACCCGGTGTTTACAGTGGGAAGCCAGATGCTGGAGAGCATCCGCATCCATATGCATTTGCCCAGGGCGGAGGCCGTTTGCAGAGCTGAGTCCATGCTGGCGCGGGTGGGAATGCCAGATCCTTGCGGCGTTATGAAGAAATATCCCCATACGCTTTCCGGCGGAATGCGCCAGCGGGTGATGATCGCCATGGCCCTGTCCTGCAATCCCAGACTGTTAATCGCGGACGAGCCCACCACGGCGCTGGATGTCACGATCCAGGCCCAGATCATGGAGCTTTTAAGAGAGCTTCAGGAGGAGACCGGTATGGCCATGATCCTGATTACCCATGATATCGGATTGGTGGCAAATATGGCGGACCGGGTTCTGGTGATGTATGCGGGGCAGATCATCGAGCGGGCGCCCCTGGGGGCGCTGTTTGCCGCTCCGGCCCATCCCTATACCCGGGCGCTTCTGGACACGGTGCCCACGATCCGGGACGATGCCGACCGCCGCCTTGTGTCAATCCCGGGGATTGTTCCGGAGCGCTACGGCGACATTACGGGCTGCCGGTTTGCGAAACGGTGCGCCCTTCGGTGCGAAAAATGCGCCCGCCCCCAGGAGGATTACAGGTTCGGGCCGGGCCACGACGCGAAATGCGTTGTGAGGAAGGATTGTGCAGATGCGTGAAGAGAAAAAAGATCCGCTGATCCGCGTAGAACATCTGAAAAAGTATTATCCCGTCAAGGGCGGGATTATCACCCACACAGTAAAAAATATTCATGCGGTGGACGACGTCAGCTTTTCGGTTTTCAAAGGGGAGACACTGGGGCTTGTGGGGGAATCCGGCTGCGGGAAATCCACGATCGGGCGTCAGCTGGTGGCGCTGGAGCAGCCCACAGAGGGCAGGATCCTCTATGAAGGCCGGGATCTGGCGTCCCTTAACAGAAAAGAACTGGGGCAGATCCGTTCCGACTTGCAGATGGTGTTCCAGGATTCCTATTCCTCCCTGAATCCCAGAAAGCATATATTTGAAATTCTGGCCCAGCCCATGCTGTATCACCGGATTTCCACGAAGGATACGGTGGAGCGGGACGTCCTGAAACTTCTGGATATGGTAGGCCTTCCACGGCAGATCCTCGGTCGGTATCCCCATGAGTTTTCCGGCGGGCAGCGCCAGAGGATCGGGATTGCCAAGGCGCTGTCCCTGAATCCCCGCTTCATCGTCTGTGACGAGCCGGTGAGCGCTCTGGATGTGTCCATTCAGGCGCAGATCCTGAATCTGCTGAAGAGCCTCCAGAATGAGCTGAATCTTACGCTGCTCTTTGTAGGGCACGGCCTCGGGGCGGTGAATTATGTAAGCCACCGGATCGCGGTCATGTATCTCGGGAAGATCGTGGAGATCGGGGAGGCGAAAGAGGTGTTCCGGCATCCGGCGCACCCCTACACCCGGGCGCTTCTGGAAGCGGTGCCGGTACCGGATCCTTCCAGGAAGGGCCGCAGGAGAGATTTTTTGCAGGGTGAAGTGGGAGACAGCGCCGATCCTCCCTCCGGATGCCGGTTTCATTTACGATGTCCGCTTGCGTCGGAGGATTGCCGGAGAACAGAGCCGGAGCTTCAGAGGCTGGAAGGAAGCGGCGGGCACTTTGTGGCCTGCCCGGTGGCCCGTGGAAGGGCCGGAGAGTCTGACGCCGCAACGCAGGGAAAGGAGGCTTCCAATGTATAAATACATCATCAAGAGAATCCTGATCGCAGTTCCCGTCCTCATCGGGATCACCATCATTGACTATGCGATCATGTGCATGGCGGGAAGCCCCCTGGAGATGCTGCAGGGGCCGAGAATCTCAGAGGCGGCGGTGGAGGCGAAGAAGATCGCCCTGGGTCTGGACAAGCCGTTTTACATCCAGTATTTTGTCTGGCTTGGGCAGCTTCTGCACGGGAACCTGGGATATTCCATCAAGTCTTACCAGGCGGTCAGCGAGATGATCGCAAGCCATCTTGGCCCCACGCTTCTGCTGATGGGGGTGTCCCTGATCGCAAGTCTCGTGCTGGCGATTCCGGCTGGGATCTACAGCGCAATCCATCAGTATGAAAAGGGCGATTACGCGGTGGTGACCGTTTCCTTCCTGGGAAGCAGCATCCCCGGATTCTTTCTGTCGCTTCTTTTGATTTATGTTTTTACGGTGAAGTTGGGCTGGCTTCCCTCTGGCGGCATGACCACGCTGGGGACAGAGGGAGGAGTTCTGGATGTGGCGCGGCATATGGTAATGCCGGTGCTGGTGCTGGCCTTTTCCATGGCCGGAAGCAATATCCGGTATATCCGCAGCGCAGTGCTGGAGATTCTGCAGCAGGACTACCTGCGGACTGCAAGGGCCAAGGGAATCGGGCATTTCCGGGTCATCAACAAACACGCGCTGCGAAACGCGCTGGTGCCCATTGTCACGGTCATCGGAATGGAGATCCCGGTGCTTTTCGGGGGCGCGGTCATTATTGAACAGGTGTTTTCCTGGCCGGGACTGGGGCTGATGACCATGAGCGCCATCACAAGCCGGGACTACCCGGTGATTATGGGCGTGTGCCTGCTCTCCGCAGTGGTGGTCCTGGTGGCAAATCTGGTCACGGATATTCTGTATGCTCTCGTGGATCCGACGATTCAGCTTGGCTAGGAGGTAAGCCATGGCAAAAGAAAAAGGAACAGATATTGTAAATGAAAGTTATCTGCAGACCGTATTCCGCCGTTTCCGCCATCACCGTCTGGGAATGATCAGCCTGGTTATACTGGCGGTCCTGGCGGGAGCAGCCCTTCTTGCACCCTGGATTGCGCCCTACGATCCGGATGCCATTGTAGGGGCCTTTGGCGGCGCGCCCACCCGGCAATTCTGGCTCGGCACCGACCAGATCGGCCGCGACGTACTCAGCCGTCTGCTTTATGCCATGCGCGTCTCTTTGCTGGTGGGGGTGATGGCAACGCTGATCTCCACGGCAGTGGGCGTGGTTCTGGGGCTGGTTGCCGGATATTTTGGCGGCGCGGTGGATATGATTATTATGCGCTTTACAGATATGGTGATGTCTTTTCCGTATATTCTGCTTGTCCTCGTGGCGGCTGCAATCTTCCGGCCCGGACTGTGGAACATCATTCTGATTCTTGGCTTCGTGGACTGGCCGGGGATAGCCCGGCTTGTGCGTGGCAACGTACTCAGCCTGCGGGAGACAAATTTTGTGAAAGGGAACATTGTGGCCGGAATGCCGGTGCGACATATTCTCTTCTCGGAGATACTGCCCAATACGGTGGCCCCGATCCTCGTCTACGCCACCTCTGTGCTGGCGCTTTCCATGCTGGATGAAGCGGCCCTGAGCTTTCTGGGGCTGGGGGTACAGCCCCCCACGGCCAGCCTTGGCAATATGCTAAACGGCGCGCAGTCCCTGACGGTCCTGACAAAGCAGCCCTGGCTGTGGATTCCCGCCGGGCTGCTGATCGTGGCGCTGGTGATGTCCATCAACTTCATCGGAGACGCCCTCCGGGACGCGCTGGATCCAAACAGCCGGTGATCACTGGTAGATTCCGTTGATCGTGGTGATAAACACTGCCTCTTTATTTCGCAGCGTGTCGTCCGGATAATCTTCCGGGTAGGTAACGGTTATCGTTACCGTCTGCCCTACGTGATGTCCCACAAGCTGTTCCTCAAAATCGTCGATATAGCTGCCGGAGCCGATGAGGGCCTGTTCACCCTGGCCCTCCGTGCTGCTGAACGCAAATTCTTCTCCGTCTATGGTTCCCACGAAATCAATGCTGATAAGGTCCCCGTCCTGCACGATCAGGCTGGTATCCGTGTTGAGCGTCTGGTGACTGGCCTTATAAGAGGACTGGATCAGGATAAACAGGACGGCGAGACAGATCAGGGAGATCAGAACAGCCGGGATCCCGATCATCAGGTTCTTTTTATTCTTCAAGGCGAAACCTCCGTTTCTGTACAGCGTTTTGAAATAGTTTCTGTAAGTGTTTTGCCCATTATATCAGATACGGGCTGCGGATTCAATATAAAACCCTGTGCGCTGTATCTGGATCGGAACGGAAAAAGCCGGCCTGTTATCTGGTTTTTGTGCAGTCCTTATGTTGACATTTTTTTAACAAAGAAGTAGAATGAAACCGTAACAGATAAAAAGAACAGAAGGAGGAATTTATGTCAAATAAAAAACGCAGGATTCCGGACAGGATCGATTCGGTGGAAGCGCTCGAGGCAAAAATGGCATCTATGAGGGAGGCTCAGAGGGTGTATGCCACCTATACCCAGGAGCAGGTGGACCGGATATTTAAGGCCGCAGCTACGGCCGCTGACAAGGCCCGCATTCCTCTCGCAAAGCTGGCAGTGGAAGAGACCGGGATGGGTGTTGTGGAAGACAAAGTCATCAAAAATCATTACGCATCCGAATATATTTATAACACTTATAAGAACACGAAGACCTGCGGCGTTGTAGAGGAAGATAAGACCTACGGGATCAAAAAGATCGCGGAGCCCGTCGGTCTGATCGCGGCAGTTATTCCCACGACCAACCCCACCTCCACCGCAATCTTCAAAACGCTTCTCTCTCTGAAGACCAGGAACGCCATCATCATCAGCCCTCATCCCCGGGCAAAGAAGAGCACCATTGCCGCGGCGCAGGTGGTACTGGAGGCTGCCGTACAGGCAGGGGCGCCGGAAGGGGTGATCGGCTGGATCGACGTGCCGAGCCTGGAACTGACCACCACCGTTATGAGGGACGCGGATATCATTCTGGCAACCGGCGGCCCCGGCATGGTAAAATCTGCCTATTCTTCCGGTAAACCGGCGCTGGGCGTGGGCGCGGGAAATACACCGGCCATCATCGACGACACGGCGGATATCCGTCTGGCGGTGAACTCCATTATTCACTCAAAGACCTTTGATAACGGCATGATCTGTGCTTCCGAGCAGTCCGTTACCGTCCTGGCCGGCGTCTACGATCAGGTAAAAGCGGAGTTTGCATATCGCGGATGCTATTTCCTCAAAGAAGAGGAGCTGGAGAAAGTGCGAAAGACCATCATCATCAACGGCGCCCTGAACGCAAGGATCGTGGGTCAGAAAGCGGCAAAGATTGCTGAACTTGCAGGCGTGACGGTCCCGCCGGAGACAAAGATTCTTATCGGCGAGGTGGAATCCGTGGATATCAGCGAAGAGTTCGCCCACGAAAAACTTTCCCCGGTACTTGCCATGTACAAGGCAAAGACCTTTGACGAGGCCATTGAGAAAGCGGAGCGGCTTGTGGCAGACGGAGGCTACGGCCATACCTCGTCCCTCTATATTGATACAAAAGAGACGGAGAAGATGGCAAAGCACGCGGCAGCCATGAAAACCTGCCGTATTCTGATCAACACCCCGTCCTCCCAGGGCGGCATCGGCGATATCTACAACTTCAAGCTGGTTCCCTCCCTCACCCTGGGCTGCGGTTCCTGGGGCGGAAATTCCGTGTCCGATAATGTGGGAGTGAAGCATCTGCTGAACATCAAGACCGTTGCTGAAAGGAGAGAGAATATGCTGTGGATGAGAACGCCGGAAAAGGTTTATTTCAAGAAAGGCTGTACGCCGGTGGCGCTGGATGAGCTGGGCACGGCGATGGGCAAAAAGCGGGCGTTTATCGTGACCGACTCCTTCCTGTACAGGAATGGCTTCACGAAGCCGATCGAAGAGAAGCTGGCGGAAATGGGCATTGTCTTTACGTCCTTCTCAGATGTGGAACCGGATCCCTCTCTGGCATCCGCAAAGGCCGGCGCTGCCGCGATGCGGGCGTTCGAGCCGGACGTGATCATCGCGCTGGGCGGCGGCTCCGCCATGGACGCAGCCAAGATCATGTGGGTGCTGTATGAAAATCCGGACGCGGATTTCTCCGATATGTCCATGGACTTCATGGATATCCGCAAGCGGATCTACACCTTCCCGAAAATGGGTAAAAAGGCATATTTTGTGGCGATCCCCACCTCCTCCGGTACCGGTTCGGAGGTGACGCCTTTCGCCATCATTACGGACAAGGAGACGGGGATCAAATGGCCGCTGGCGGACTATGAACTGCTTCCGGATATGGCGATCGTGGACACCGACAACATGATGACCTCGCCGAAGAGCCTGACCTGCGCTTCCGGCATCGACGTTATGACCCACGCAATCGAGGCCTATGTATCCGTGATGGCCTCCGATTTCACGGACAGCCTTGCGCTGCAGGCCATCAGGCTGGTGTTTGAGTATCTGCCAAGGGCCTATCGGGACGGCAGCGACGTGGAGGCGAGAGATCACATGGCAAACGCTTCCTGCATTGCCGGTATGGCCTTTGCCAATGCCTTCCTCGGCGTGAACCACTCCCTGGCCCACAAGCTGGGCGCTTATCATCACATCCCCCACGGCATCGCCAACGCGCTGGTGCTCACCGATGTGATGCGGTATAACAGCGCGGAGGCGCCCACGAAGATGGGGACCTTCCCCCAGTATTCCTATCCTCACACGCTGGCCCGGTACGCCGAGATCGGACGCTCCGTGGGGCTGACCGGCACGGATGAGGAAGTATTTGAAAAGCTGCTGGAGAAGCTGGAGGAACTGATGCGGGCCATCGAGATCAAACCCACGATCCGGGATTACGGCGTGGAGGAGAAATATTTCCTGGATACGCTCGATGAGATGAGCGAGCAGGCTTTCAATGACCAGTGTACCGCCGCAAACCCAAGATACCCTCTGATCTCTGAGCTGAAGGAGATCTATCTGAAGGCGTACTACGGCGACGCAAAATAAATGTAATCGCAGGAAAGGAGTTCCGTTATGAGTTTAAATGATAAGGAAGTAATCAAGACCTCCCCGTATAAAACCGTATACCGGGACGGGAACCGTATCGTCAAGGTGTTCAGCCTGGAACACGGCAAGGCCAACGTATTTAACGAGGCTCTGTGCACCGTCCGCGTGGAGGAGAGCGGTCTGGATATTCCGCCGGTGCTGGAAGTCAGCCAGGTGGACGGCCAGTGGGCCATCACCATCGAATATGTGGAGGGCGTTACGCTGGAATCCAGGATGCAGGATGACCCGGTCAACATAGAGACCTACATGGAACAGTTTGTGGATCTGCAGCTTTCCATGCACGGGAAAAAGGCGCCGCGCCTGACCATGCAGAAGGATAAATTCGGGCGGAAGATCGACAGTCTCAAAGACAGGATCGACGCGACCACCCGGTACGAGCTGCACACCCGCCTGAACTCCATGCCAAACCATGTAAAACTGTGCCACGGGGATTTCAATCCCAGCAATGTGCTGGTGCGGGGAGACGGTTCCATGGCGATCGTGGATTGGTCCCATGCCACCCAGGGCAACGCCAGCGGCGACGCTGCCATCACCTATCTTCAGTTTGCACTGAAGAATCAGAAACTGGCCGACCTGTACCTGAATCTCTTCTGCCAGAAGAGCGATACGGCGAAGCAGTATGTCCAGAAGTGGCTGCCCATTGCGGCCGCCGCGCAGCTCACGAAGCAGATTCCGGAGGAGGAAGCGTTCCTGCGCCGCTGGACGGATGTCATTGATTTTCAGTAAAACGACGTCAGAGAGAATGTCTCTTTCATGTGAAAAGCAAAGCTAAAAATATGCTGGTACGCGCCTTATAAGGATTTTCGGGGGCCGATGACGGAAGAAATTCCAGATTCGGCCTTTTTTGTACCAGGATGAATAAATTGCTTTTTGGAAAGAGGAGACTTTGCCTGCATGAATCTGAAAAAAGCCGGCAAAAATCAAAGCTAATCGAAAGCAAAATGGCCCTGGAACGCATAATCCGGCCATCAAAAGCGCAACAGCGATACGAGGTGATACACAATGAAAAAAATAAGGACGGCGGCCTACTGCCGCGTCAGCACGGACCGGGAGACGCAGGACGGATCCTTTGAATTGCAGGAGAGCTATTTTGAAGACCTGATCCGGTCAAACCCGGATATGGAGCTTGCGGGCGTCTATGGCGACAAGGGAAAGAGCGGGCTGGACAAGGCGGGACGGCCGGGATTGCAGAGGCTCCTGGAGGATTGCAGGGCGGGCAGGATCGACCTGATCCTCACAAAGTCGATATCACGGTTCGCCAGAAATGTTTCAGACTGTGCGGAGATGATCCGGGAGCTGCGGTCGCTCGGCGTAAATGTGTTCTTTGAGAAAGAAAATCTTTACACGGACGGAAGAAAATGCGACCTGCTGATCAGCATCTTTTCCGCCATCGCACAGGAAGAGAGCAACAGCATCAGCCAGAACACCATCCGCAGCCATGAGCAGTACACCCTTGCGGGCAGGCCTTATGGGCGGATCGCATTCGGCTACCGCAACGCAGGTGATAACCAATGGAAAATCAATGAGAGGGAAGCAGGAAAGGCCAGGATGGCTTTTCAGATGGCAGCCGGCGGAAATAACTACCAGAAGATCCTGACGGCGCTTAACAGCGTGGAAACGGACTATGAATGGAAACAGAAACGGCTCAGGAATATGCTGACAAACCCGGTTTACAAGGGGGATTATTATTCCCACGGCTGGGTTTGCCTGGTGCCCGGTAAGCTGGTAAAGAACAGGGATTACCGGGATCGATATTACCTCAAAGGGCATCATGAGCCTGTCGTTTCGCCGGAGCTTTTTGACGCGGTACAGAAGATCATAGACAGGGGAATTCTTGTATCGTACAGAAAAATGACTGTGGAGGATATGGAATTTTTGGAAGGAGTGATGCGGGGTGTCAACAGCTAAAAAGGTTACAAGGATCGAAGCGGTAAGGCCGGTAAGCAGAAAACGGGTCGCGGCTTACTGCCGTGTGAGCACGGATAAGGACGCGCAGCTGGAAAGCCTGGAAAACCAGATGGAGGCATTCCGCTACCGGCTGGCGCTCCATAAGGATTGGGAGCTTGTGGACATCTACGCGGATGAAGGCCTGACAGGCACCACGGTAAAAAGCAGAGCCAAGTTCCTCGCGATGGTCAAAGACTGCGAGGATGGGAAGATCGACTATATCCTCACAAAATCCATCAGCCGGTTCGCCAGAAATACTCTGGACTGCATCAACTATGTGCGCAGACTCCAGGGCATGGGCGTACAGATTTATTTTGAAAAGGAAGGGATCGATACCGGGGAAGCAGTCTCCGAAATGCTGCTGACTATTATGGCATCCTTCGCACAGGAGGAGAGCCGGAGTATTTCCGAGAATGTGAAGTGGGGCATCCGGAAACGGTTTGAAGAAGGCAGAGAGGTTAAGGTTCCTCTTTACGGTTTCTGCCATACCGACGACGCGCTTTTCCAGATCGTGCCCGAGGAAGCCGAAACCGTACGCGAGATTTTTGAGCGGTACGCGCATGGAGAAATGCCGATGCACATTATGAACGACATGATAAAGCGGGGTGTCAGGCCGCCCGCCGGAGACTGTTGGAAGCGGCAGCAGCTCGACAGGATGATAAAAAACGAGAAATACATCGGGGATGTGGTCCTTCAGAAGACCTACATTGAAAACCACCTCTCGCACAGGCAGATCCGCAACAAGGGCGAACTTCCGAAGTTCCATATCGAGAACGCGCATCCGGCGATTGTGGACCGGCACATTTTCGAGCAGGCGCAGAAGGTTTCCGCCATGCGCAGGGTACAGTATGGGAACAGCAGATACCCATACGGAAGCATGCTAAGATGCCCATACTGCGGGAAGACACTGGTACACGGAGGCCTGAACAATTTTTATATGGACGGCGCGCACATCCGTGACGGCGGCTGGGGATGCTACGGCGGAGATGGCTGCGGGAACTACCTGATCATCCAGAATATCCTTGACGAGGCGGTGATCGAAGCATATAGCGAAAAATACGGCGATGAGAAGAACAGGGTGGACTTCTGGTGGCTGGACGACACCATGGAGAAGATTGCGCTTGGCCTGGACGAGGTGACGATCCACTGGCGCGACCGGGAGACAAGCGCTGTGAAAATGAAGTACCCGGAGGATCGCTACAGGCCGGACGCATACGCAGAATTTTACAATGATTTTTTAGAGCGGATCCGGAAAGGCGAGAAGAAGGTAAAATACAGACACCTGATGGGGCTTGGAGGAAGAGATGAAACCGGGGACGCCTGGGAGACGGAAGAGGACGAGACGGATGAAACTGTGGAGATCGATCACAGCGAGAAAAGGTCAGCGGTTCAGACGGATTCAGACTGATATTTAGAAAGGAGCGAAGCATATGGAGATAATCAGAGTAGCGGCACAGCGGAAACAGGAAAAGGTTCGCGTCGCGGTTTACTGCCGTGTAAGTACGAAGCTGCAGGAGCAGGAGAACAGCCTTGAAATACAGAGAAAGGCTTACACGGAGCTGATCGGGCTCCGGTCAGACTGGACGTTTGCAGGCGTGTATTCCGACAGCGTCTCCGGCCTCAGCGCAGAAAAGCGTCCCGAGTTTATGCGGATGATAAAGGATGGCCTGGATGGGAAGATTGACAGGATCCTGTGTAAGAGCGTCTCCCGCTTCTCCCGGAATGTGGCTGAGTGTAAGAAGTACACCGATATGCTGAGGAATAAAAATATCACAGTGGAATTTGAAAAGGAGCATATCTGCACGGACGATCCGACATGCTCTTTCATTTTTTCGCTCATGTCAGCGATTGCGGAAAATGAGAGCCGGAGCATCTCGGAGAATGTGAAATGGAGCAATCGGGAGAGGGTGAAGCGCGGGGAGTACAATCTTGGGAATAACCGGATCCTCGGCTACGACAGTGTGGATGGAAAGCTTGTGCCGAATAAGGACGCGGAATTTGTAAGAGCTATCTTTGCCCTTTACCTGGAAGGACAGAGTATCGGAGAGATCCGGCGTCGGCTCTTTGTCATCGGCGTGAAATCGAGAAGCGGCAAGCCGATCAGCAAAAGTAAGATCACATACATCCTGAACAATGAAACCTATAAAGGAGATAAACTCTTACAAAAGACCCATCCAAGGGATCTGATCACAAAGAAACCTGATCCGAATGTGCCATTTGAGAGCAACTATCTCACAAACGACCACGAAGCAATCGTTGATCCGGAAACGTGGGAGGCTGTGCAGGAAAAAATAAAAGAGAATAAGGAGATGGAAGAGACGGTTGGACACAGGGGTGGTCAGTCTCATTTTCTTTACAGAAAGATTTTCTGTAGCGCCTGCGGAAGCCCAATGACCAGACGGACCGTGGACGGCGCCGGCGGCGTAAAATGCAGGACCTGGGTTTGCCGTGGGCGGCATCTTGGAGCTAAAGGCAATGGCTGTAAGATGAGGAATGTGAAGGAGGACGCGCTGCTGGATGAGATACAGGCGGAGATGGGATATGAAGGTGAATTCCCGGTGGAACGGTTTTTGGAAGAGGCCCGGCGTGTGGAGGTCTGTCGGTGGAAATTGAATGTGATCAGGAAACAGGCGGAGTGTGGGGCGTGATTTTCAGAGAATACTTTTCGGGTTTCCAGATATTTTCAGGCAGCGACAGAACTGTGGGAGAGCCGACAGAGGATGTGCCATTCAAAGAAGGGCCGATTCGCTATGACATCCGTTTCAACGTCATCGTTCCCGAAAGCGGCCAGGTGACCGAGGTGATTATCAGCATTGAGATGGTCAGCGTTGAGGAATGGAAGAACGGCGCAGGTACATATCAGAGATCGCTGAAATTCATCAGAAAGGAGCTGCCCGCTGTGACTGGTGAGAGACACGCACAGAACCTATCAGAGCAATTCGCACAGCTTGTAGAATACTGTACAGCATAGAGCAAAGGGAAAATAAAATAACGGAGTTAGAAGCCCACATGGTTTCTGCCCGGCTGGATAAGCGATAAAACGATAATCCGGCTTGGAAAGTAACCATGCGGGCTTTTTTCGCGGTTTTTTCACGGCTTTTCTCTGGTTTCCCTCACCTGTGATTTTTAAGACCATCTTTCCTTTATCCTTACCGTCCATCTTTGGAA
>CAZQAB010000033.1:13436-18008 GCA_964591265.1 uncultured Lachnospiraceae bacterium | reverse complement strand
TGTATGAATCGGAGAAGCTCATGTATGAGGACAAATCGGCGTATTATCAGACGGCGGGGATAGACAGAAGATTACGATTCTCCATGGCGGGAAAGGTCATGGAGGATTAGATGGAATACGCTTTCATTACAATTTGCGGCTGCCAGCGAACGCTTGACACAAACTGCGGGGGGGGTATAATTATTGCATTATTTAAGAATATTGCATAAAATAAGAACAAAAGTGAGGATGATACAGAGAAAATAGCTGACGATCGGTAATTGAAGGGGATCTTATGTATCAAAAGCGTAATCACAATAATAAGGGCTTTACATTAACAGAGGTTTTAATCGTCGTGGCGATTACCATTATACTGCTGGCTGTGTCTTTTGTCGCTGCGGCTTATTATAGAAAATATCTGAAAATCACAGAGCTGGACAACGCTGCCAGGGAAATTTTCATGTCTGCCCAGAACCGGGCGGTACTTCTGAAAAACAGGGACAGTCTGTCCGATTTGGTGGTGGATGAGGATGGATCAAATCTGATTGAGAATGTTGACATGGGGGACGGAGATGACGGTTCGATACAGGTCGATGTCTATTATGTTGACAGCGGGTACCCTGATATTGACGAGCTTCTTCCGGAGGGCGCCGTTGACCCGGCGCTGCGCGCAGGCGCTTTTTATATTGTCTATGAGGTGGAAAGCGCCAGCGTGGCGGACGTTTTCTACTGGGAAGAAGCGTGGAGTGGAGATTTCACAGAGTTTTACAGAACATACAGGCAGGCCTCGCGCTCTGTCCGCATGAAGCTGGATCCGATGGCCGGTTATTACGGCGGCGATGCCGCTGAGAGCGGGTCTTCGATCGCCCTGCGCACACCGGTGATCAATATTTATAATGAGGATGAACTAAAAGCTGAGATTACCTGGTGGATACCCAGGTCCCTTTTGAGCGAAGCCGACAGGATCAAAATGAAGGTTACGCTGAAATATGAAGGGAAGGAAATTGAACTCAGCGACGGGGCACATGAGGATCGGCTTACCGATGAAACCTCCTCGGATGGCAGCGCGTACCGGACGCTTACGGCTGCATATCTGCTGGATTCCCTGTATGATGAGAATATGCGGTTCCGGGAGCTCTTCAAGGATGCTTCTGATCTGGTGATGGGCGGGGACTTTACCATTACCGCGGAGGTTTACTATGATGAGGAAGAGGGAACCGGAGGCACAAAGAAAAAGGTAAACGGCGCTTCCAAGACCGCAGAGGACAACAGCCTTTTCGCAAAGGGCTATGGCGACGCCACAAGCGGCGGGGATACGGCCTATATCGAGTATACCCGGCATCTGCAGAATCTGAGAGAAGATTTTTCGCAGAATACTGGCAACAAGCAAAAACAGACTCAGGCTGTGCAGATCGCGGACATCAGCTGTCCGGAAGGATACAGCTTTTTGCCGATTCTCAGTAATGCGCTGCAGGGCTATGACGGACAGACATATGAGATCCGGGATCTTGACGTGAAACGGGCGGATTCTATCAGCCTGGGCGCGGGCGGTTCCGTATATTCGGCAGGATTATTCAGCGCGGTAAAGGGAACTGCTGCGGACAGCCCCTTCGTACTGCGGGACGTCTGGCTGGTAAACGCTTCCGTGGGCGATGATTCCGCGGATTATGCGGGCGCGTTAGCCGGAGCGGCGGAGTACGCGTTCATTTCCGGATGCCGTTCCTACTGGGAAAACGATTCTTCGGATCATATCGGCCTGGGCTATTTGCTGACCGATGACGCCGGAAACATCATATACAAAATAAAAGGGAAGAATGCGGGAGGCCTGTTCGGCAGTCTTTCCGATTCCACGGTGGAGGGCAGTCTGGCCGCGTCCACGGTGGAGGGAGCCTCGACAGCCGGCGGTCTGGCGGCAGCCGGAAGCAATGTAAGCTTCAAGGGTTCCTATGCGGATTGCTATCTTTCCGGGAATAAAGCGGCCGGCCTGGTGGGGAGCCTGAGCGGAAATGCTGTGATCGACACCTGTTATACGGCTGGATTCATCTCCGGGGGCGATAACAAAGCGGGAGCGGGGCTTTGCCTGGGCGACGGATCGGCAAAGGTGAAGAATACCTACACGGCCATGTCCTATCAGAACCTTGAAACAAATGGGAAAAATTATCCTCTCTGTCAGGGTGAGGGAAGCAAGTATGAAGAGGGCTCCGTGTTTTATCTGTATTCCAGCTACGTAACCACGCTGGAAACTTACGAGGCGGAATATCAGGAGCTTACAGATCCCCAGTGGTGTAAAGAACATTTTACTTCGGGCTTTGAAAGCAGAGTAGCGGCTGACAGTCACCCCTATAATCTCCTGAAGGAGCTTTCCCTGCTCCGTTATCCTTATCCGGGTATTTCCTCTGTAGATCATTACGGGGACTGGGCGGCGGAATTTAAGGACGGAAGCCTGGTTTACTATGAGGAATATGAGGAGAACGGAGCTTCCTCCTATGGCTTTGAGGGCGCCAATTTAAGTAATTTATCAGAAAAAGCGCCGGTGAAGGACGGCTACGCCATCGCGTTCGACCAAAAAAAGGACGCCGAGGGTGAAATAGTTCAGCTCGGGGTGGAGATATTATACGTCTATGAGGATGAAAACGGTAATGAAGTTGAGAAAACGGCGAAATACATACTCGGCGCGGACGGGTCGGACGGAGTACTGCCGCTGCTGAAGGCGGAGAAAAACGGAAACACCTATTATCTTGCGCCGCTTCCGGATGATCTGATAAATTCAGAGTATGCCCCGGAGAATTTTTACCGGAAAATCAGCTACACGATCGGAACCAATCCGGAGAGCGAAACCTATTACTATAATCCGCACTTCGCCTGTACGGCGATGGAGTACGACGAATCCCTGAATCTGGAAGAAGCAGCGGAAAAACTGCAGGTTCGGGTGAGAACCCCCCGTCATCTGAATGAGCTCAGCAGGCATAAGGAATATTATGCAGGCTATCATAATTACGTTTTCCTGGAGGAGCTGGATCTGGATTTCGCGTATTACACGGGGTATGGGCTTGCTGAGACTATAAAAGAGGGCGGACAGAATCCCATCGGTATAAACGCGTCCGCGCCCTTCCGGAATACCTATAATGGCGGCTGCCATGTCATAAGCAATCTTCCGGTGAATGCGCCCGGAAACTATGTGGGCTTATTCGGGTACAATGCCGGAGTGATCCGGAATGTGGTATTCCTTTGCGAGGTAGAAAATCCCACAAAGGTGACCAGAAGCAGTTCTGCGGCGGGTGTATTTTACGCGGGGGGCCTTGTGGGTTACAATAGCGGAAGCATTTACAACAGCGCGGCGGCGGACATGACGCTGGAGCTGCATGCTTATAATTTCAGCACCGCTTACGTGGGCGGGCTGGCAGGCTATAATCATGGTACGATTACCTCGTCGGAGGCGGCGATGAAAATGATTTCCGTGGAGGCCACGTATTCCAACGCCTATGTCGGCGGCTTTGTAGGATGCAACGGCAATGGCGCAAATATTACGGGCTGCTATGGAATCTCCAGGATCGATGCGGTCAGATCCAGAAGCGGTACGGTGTATGCCGGCGGCTTTGCGGCTTTGAATCAGGGAGCCATGCGCGGCAGCTATTGCGCGGCGGACCTGACTGTCAGCGGCGGAGCGGAAATGTTCGGCTTTTGCAATGGCTCCGTCACAAACTGTTATTATCTGAACCAGGGAAATTTCTCCTATGACGGCGAGATATTCAGCGCGCAGTATGAAGAAAACGGAAAGGCGGTTTCCTGCGCCTGGGCCGAGATGACGGACGGCTCAGCGGCTTCCGCGCTGGGATTCAATTGGGATGCGGCTTCCTATGATAAAACGGGCAAGCTCTATCCTTATCCCGGCGTGGTAAAGGACGCGGCCGGAAATTATGTCCATTACGGGGACTGGCCGACGCCGGTTAAGCTGGGCGTCGTGGGCGTGTGCTACTGGGAAAAGGAGGTCACTTACGTCGATAATATCCCGGTGAATACCGCGTACCATTTCAGCGCCATCTCGGTGGACACGGATAAAAATACTGTTTCCCACATCGATACGCTCTGTACGGAGCACGACGACGGCGGAGTGATCGAGGAATATGGCTACGGGTATTTCTATACGGGCGAAAAGCCTGATTTTGAGCACCCTCTTACCCTCATGGGGGAGGACGCTTATAATGAAGAAGCGAGCGGCTTCCTGAAGGAGCTGATGGGAGAGGATTATAACTTTGTGGTGTATACGACGGCCCGCGCCGGAGATCAGACAGATGGCGAAATTGGAGGGAATATCGCCTATACGTTTCTCGCGAGAGAGTACAGAAATTCCGGCCAGATAGGGATCGTTTACGATACCTGGGAGCTGAAACGAAAAGAGACAGATGTAACGTACTCCTTCTATGTGAATCCTTTCTTCGGGGACAGCATCGCCTACGCAGGCGCGGATAATGATGCCGGTAAGATGGTTGTTGATGAGGATGTGCCGACAAAAATTCCCGGATCGAGTGAAGCTCTGCCCTACCGCGTGCGTTCTGTGGAACAGCTGGAGTTTATTAACTGGAATCTGGATGA
>CAZQAB010000033.1:0-13336 GCA_964591265.1 uncultured Lachnospiraceae bacterium | reverse complement strand
CCTGTACGGATGGTTCAGCGGGACCTACGACGGAGCTGATTATGTGATCGCGAATGTGAACATCCAGGGGCAGGGTTCCTCCTGTACGGGGCTTTTTGGGATCGTCTTCAACGGCACGTTGAAGAATATCGTCATGTACTCGGAGGATGGAACGGGAACTGTGACGAGCCGCGATTATGACAGCGGCAGCAAATGGTTTGCCATGGGTGCGCTGGCAGGGCTGGCGGCGTCCTCCTCCGGGGACAGCGCGGTAGAAAACTGCTCCGTAGCGGGCTATACGATCTATGACTATCACCAGATGAACTCGGGAGGCTGGGGAGGCAGCGGCATTGGAGGCTTGCTGGGGATATCAAACATGAAGCTGACCAACTGCAGCGCGGTGACAGATATCATAATTGAATCTGTGGATAATGATAACATGCGCATCGGCGGGCTGGTGGGGGCGTGTCAGCAAAGCATAAGCAGTTGTTATGCGGGGGGCGAAATCAAATTTAATGGAAAGATTGATAAAATGGATAAATCTGATGGGAGTGGGTTTGCTTATATCGGCGGTATCGTAGGCGGTATATATATGAAGCCCCTTGTCACCGGTATATATACGATTGGTGATGGCAAATATCTATATAATTCTCTTAATAATTGTTATAGCTTTGTAATATTGCCCGAGGCCAACAAGTATGTTCGCGGATTGTATGCGGTTGGCGGCGCCGGAGAGATAAAAGAAGTATATGATAAAACTGGTGTAGGCGCTCCGGACGGTCAGTGGGGGTTGTATAACGAGGGGAAGACGACATATGAAAATTGTTATTATTTAAAGGAAACAGTTTTAAGTAATAATAATGGCATTTATCCAGTCAATAATACGGCTGATGATTTAAATGACAAGGAAAATGTCACACCGCTTTCCTACGACGAGATGTCCGACGGCACGCTGTTGAAAGCCTTAAAAGACAATGGCGCGGCTTTCTCTACGGTGACCACAAGAACCGGGGATAATCGGAACAGTATTGACGGGAAGTACAGCTTTGCCACGTCGAATATTCTGATCGGCCTGAATTATCCCTTCCCGACGATCCTGACACAGGCGAACGATACGTACGCTTCCAAAACGGTGAACGTCCATTACGGCAACTGGCCCTTGAGCGGCCTGCAGAGAGAACACGGAAATCTGCCTGTAAACATCGATATCTTTGCGGACTATGAAAAAACAGAAGCCGGAGAGGCAGCGCTTCCGTCTTATGCAGAGGATAAAGCGATCGCCAGGGAATCGATCAGCCTTTCGGATATTCTGAAGGCAAAGTGTCCGGACGGAACCCTTTCCGTGTCCTGTATCAATGTGGCTTCCGGGGAGGATACGGAGGCCGCCGATGGGGAAGGAACCGGAGGGACGGAAGAAACTGAGGATGCTGTGGCGGAAGCGTATTTTCTGGATGAGGATGGCACAACGCTCTCGGAGTCCGTAACTTTGACGGACGGAAAAATAAATAACGGGGATCCCGTACTGATTATAGAGGGACTGCGGGAGGGAACCTCCACGGTGACGGTAAAATACGAGCCATCAACATCATCTGTTTCTGGCGATCAGGGCTTCAGCGTCACGACTCTGGAAATCACGGTGAATGTGACTGCCGTGCTGCAGCTTCGTCCGGCGCAGGAGACGGCACAGGAGGAAGATCAGGAAGCCACGGAGGAAACAAAGACTGTGATAGAGCCTCTGGAATCTGCGGTATGCTTTACCGGGAACAGCGTCCTGACAGAGCTGTATGCCTTTGACTCTCAGGGGAATCCTGTTTCAGACAATCTGAAGGAAAAGCTTGAGATGACAGTGAATCCGTCCGTCACGGGTATGGATTCCGAGTACATCAGCAGGGCTTCGTGCGCGGATGTGCTGGAGGAGGACGGTACGACAAAGGTTCCCTGCCGGGCGGATCTGTCCGTGACGGCGAAAAATGAATCCGGAGACACTTCATTGATCGTGGAGTTTGAATATACATATAATGGAAAAACCTATCAGGCAAGCAGTACGGTCAATCTGTCCATACGTGAGCTGAGCATAACGGCTGAGGATGCGGCGCTGTTTATCGATGAACCGGAAAAAGTGAATTATGACAGTACAAAGATCGAGGCTTCCTTGCCTGCATCGGATCAGAGCATGGAAGAGATTGATCTTTCGGATATGGTATTTTTGAATGCGTATCAGTCCGGCGACTTTTATGCGCATGTAGATACGGGAAACGCCGCGCAGGTGGTTCTGGAGCTGAGCGGCGGGGCTTCGCCCGGCAGGGGGATCTTATTTCTGGAGATGAGCTTCCATTACGGAGGCGGGCTTCATACCGTGAGCGCGCAGGCGGCGGTGTTTATCTATGAATCCCGCCTGCAGGTGACCGGGGATGCGTTGACAGATGGAGTAATATGTTTTAAAATTGATGAAGATTCAGCGGTAAATGAAGATGCAGCGGTAAAAGAATATGCAGTGGTAAATGAAGATGCAGCGGTTATTGAAGAGACGTCGGTAAACGAGCCTGCATCAGTTGATGAGGCTGCCGCGGATGATGGGAATATATCAGTGACCCTGGCGGCAGAGCTGCTTGGCTGTACGGATGTGGAATATGTGTGGGAGCTTTCTGATGATATTAAAGCTTATCTTACTCTGACTTATCCGGATGCGGGGGCGTATACATCAGCCCCGGCAGGAAATACGGTGACGTTGACATTGTTTAATAAGGACGGGGCAGAGGAGGCTCTGGCTTCCGGCGAACCTGTCACGGGCAGCCTCACTGTAACGGCGGCGGGCAGGCTTTCGGAGGATTCCACAGACAATGAAATTACAAAAACTGCAAAGCTTTCAGTGGTCATCACAAATAGCGATATTTTATCTGCGGGATCGACGTTCATAGAAATGACGTCCATAAATTCCGAAGACGATACCGATACGCCGGATGATACGGAGGACAGTATCAGCAGGCCGTCAGAAACAGACGGCGCTTCGGATATCGATGACGGGGCGGCAGACAGCAGCCCTGACACGGATATCAGCGGAACGTCCTCAGGCGTTTCGGATATGGTAGTCCTGCCGGACACGGCGGCTGGGGCGGATGAAGACTCCTTTGCCGGCGCGCCCTCTGCGGCGGAAACAGTGGTGATTCCGGAGAGTGGAGATTCCGGCAGCTACAGCTTCACGGGCAGCACGTCGGCCCGGACAGGCGGTTTTGCATATCAGGAGACTGACGCTGACATTTGGGGAGAAGGGTGATACATGGGACGGATCCGTAAAAAAATGAAAAGCAGCAGCGGCGCTTCCATCGTACTCGTCCTGCTTTTCCTGCTGATCTGTATGATGACCGGAGGCTCGGTGCTGATGGCGGCCGCCTCCAATGCGGGGAAAAGTCGCAGCAACCGGGAGGAAAATCAGGTGTATCTGGCCATGTCCTCCGCCCTTTCGCTGGTGCTGGATGACCTTATGAGCGCGAAGTACTTCGGACAGTATAAATATGAGGTGACCGAGGAACAGGGAACCGGAGAAAGCGGAACCGAAGACGGGGAGACTTCCGGCACAGGCAAGAAGCTCACCTACACTCAGGAAGAGGGCGCCTTTGAATGCGAGCTTGGAATGATCGTTCTGAATGATCTGGACGCCCTTTTCGCCAAAGATATGGAAAAATGGTGCAAGGAGAAACAAGCAGAAAACCAGAATATTTCGTACATTTTAAAAGGTGATCTTTCGATGGGTGAACACACCCTTACGATAAATTCAGATATAGAGGAGCTTAAGGATTATCCGGTAAAGATCACGATTTCGGTAAAGGATTCCTATAGCATGGAATTTACGGCAACAATGGATGAGTACCCGTCATTTGTCATGCAGGCGGAGCTCACCGCAAATGCCAACCGGCCCGCGGTGAAGGAGAGCAGTGATACAGTGAGTGTGAATCAGACGGAACCCATGAAATGGAAGCTTGGCTGGATCACCACCGGAACGGAGGAAAGCGATGAAGCGTCCTGAGAAAAAAATCAAGAACTGCAGCGGGGAAACCCTTGTGGAGACGCTGGCGTCCATATTGATCGGCAGCCTGTCCGTGATTCTGCTGGTATCCATGATTATGGCTTCTGTCAGCATCAACCGGAAAGCGGAAAAATATGATGAGGAATATTACAGTAAGCTTAACGGGGCGGAGCGTCAGGACGCCGGGGATATCTATACGCCGGAGGTAGCTTCCGGAAAAGCTGTGGTTACCATTTCGGTGAAGGATGAAGCTTTATCTCCGGTCGATATTGAAGTCACCTGCTACGGCGGCGAAGGCGTCTGCTCTTATGCAAAAAAGGAGACGACTGGCCCATGAGCCTTAAGAAAAAACTGAAGCGCGCGGATGGAACCACCTTCGTGGAGCTTCTTGCCGCGTCGGCGATTTTGATCCTGCTGAGCCTGATGCTGAATACCGGCTTTCAGCTGGCGCTGCGAAGCTATTATAAAATGACGGCTACGGCGGAAGCGCAGCTTTTGCTTTCAACGGTGGCGGACACCATCTCGGGGGAGCTGCGCTATGCCAGAGATGTGACGGTAAAATCCGGGGAAGAAGCTCTCCTTGATACCTATACCAGCGTTTTCTACGGAAAGTATACGAAGCTGGAGCTGGATGACGGGGGACGTCTCCGGGTGCAGGCCGCGGGCCAGCCAAAAGCGTTGCTTTCCAGCGGCGTCTATGGGGAAAACGGTGTTTACAGCATCCGGAAGCTGGTCATTACATACGCCGCTCCTTCATTTTCCGTGGAAGTGGAGGTGGGCGACGGAGGAGAGATCAGCGCTTCCACAGAGCTTTGCGTGCGCTGCCTGAACGCGGACCAGAAAAACGAGGAATCTTTGACATGAAATATATGCGTATCGGCGATCTGCTGGTAAAGAGCGGCGTCATTACAAAAGAACAGATGGAGGAAGGACTGCGCCTGCAGAAGGAAAGCGGAAAGCGTCTGGGGACGGTCCTTATTGAAAACGGCTTTATAACGGAATCCCAGCTGATCAATGCCCTTGTGGAGCAGATCGGCGTTGAGTACATAGATCTGAATCTTTATGATATACCGCCGGATATGGCCAGGATCATCCCCAGGAGCATCGCGAAAAAATATACGGTAGTTCCTGTAAAGGCCACAAGGACGGAAATTTACCTTGCAATGGCCGATCCGCTGAATTTTGTGGCCATCGAGGAGGTGGCGGCCGCCACGAAGCGGCGCGTGATCCCCATGATCACTACGGAGGCGGCGGCAAAGCGCGCGGTGCAGAATCTTTTCAGCAACCAGGGCGCGGCCAGGGCCATCGAGGAGATGCGGCGGGAGCTGGAGGGAAACCAGACGGCCGCCGTGCCTGTGAGGGAAACCCCGCAGGTAGCTGTAGATGAAGAAAATGAGCAGACGGCGCCCGCCATCCGTCTGGTGAATTCGATTATTGAGAGGGCGCTCACGGAGCACGCCAGTGATATCCATATGGAGCCCGGAGAAGGCCCCATGGTGATACGTATGCGTGTGGACGGTCTGCTTCATCAGATGCTGACTGTGCCGAAAGAGCTGGAAAACGCGGTGATCTCCCGCCTGAAGATCATGTGCCGGATGGACATTGCCCAGCGGAACGTTCCCCAGGACGGGCACGCCGGAGTCCGGATCCGTGAGGAGCCCGTGGATCTCCGTGTTTCCACGTTGCCGACCGTTTTCGGGGAAAAACTGGTGATCCGTATTTTGACGCAGATTCCGGAGCTGATGACGCTGGACGGGATCGGCCTGAGAGGAAACATCAGGGAGCGGTTTTCCGGGCTTCTGGACACCGTCAGGGAGGGGGCGATCCTTCTGGTAGGCCCTACCGGCTCCGGCAAAACCTCCACGATGCACACGATCATCGACCAGATGAAAAGCGAGTCCGTCAATCTGGTGTCACTGGAGGATCCGGTGGAGTATCATATGGATCAGGTGTGCCAGGTGCAGATCAATGAGAAAGCTGGGCTGACCTTTGCCAACGCGCTGCGGGCGGTGCTGCGGCAGGATCCGGACATCATCGCCGTGGGCGAAATCCGCGACAGCGAGACTGCGGACATTGCCATGCGCGCGGCTATTACAGGACATCTGGTGCTCACCACTATACATACAAACAGCGCGCTGTCCTCCATAGACCGTCTGATGGATATCGGCGTGGAGCCATATGTGCTGGCGGGCGCGGTAAAGGGGATTGTTTCTCAGCGTCTGGTTCGCCGGATCTGTCCCCATTGCAGGAAAGGCTATGTGCCCTCCCGGGAGGAACGGGAGCTGATGGGCTTTACGGACGGAATCGAAAGGGAATTTTACCGCGGCGAGGGCTGCGACGACTGTTTTCACACAGGATACAGAGGAAGGATCGGAGTTTTTGAGGTTCTGGAGATAACGCCCGCTTTTCGCCGCGCGATATACAGCGGCGACCGGGCTGAGATGGAAAAAGCCATGAGGGAGTCGTCGTTTGTTCCCATCATGGAAAACTGCCGCGAGCTCGTGTTGGAGGGAATTACCAGCGTGGACGAGGTGGCAAGGACGATGGGACGGTAAGGGATGTCCGCGGGATAACTCCTGCGGGTTGAGACTGAAGGACAGACAGGAGGAAGACATGACGGTAAAGGAGCTGGTGGAGCAGGCCCGGAGGGAGCAGGCTTCCGACATTCATCTTGTGTGCGGGCTTACGCCCAGATTCCGGGTGCACGGAAGCATCCGGGAGGCGGGCGGCGGCAGGCTGACGGACGGGGATTGTAAGAGACTGGCCGGAGAAATGACGGGCGGATCGTTTGAGACGCTGGAACGGGTGGGGGAGATGGATTTTGCCCTCACAATTTCCGGGATCCGCTGCCGGATCAATGTATTTTCCCAGCAGGGGCATTATTCTGCGGCTATACGTCTTCTGAACGACCGTATTCCGAAAATGAGCGAGCTGGGGCTTCCAGACGTGGCGGAGGAGTTTCCCTGGTACAGTCAGGGCATCGTCCTGATCACCGGCGAGACCGGATCAGGCAAATCCACGACTCTGGCGTCGATTCTGAACCATATCAATGAAACTCAGTGCAAGCATATCCTCACTCTGGAGGATCCGGTGGAGTATATCTACACGCCGGACAAATGCGTGATCAACCAGAGGGAGATCGGAAAGGACACCAGAAGCTTTTCCGCAGGGCTGCGCGCGGCGCTCCGGGAGGATCCGGACGTGATCCTTGTGGGCGAGATGCGCGACCTGGATACCATAGAGACTGCTTTGACTGCGGCGGAGACCGGACATCTGGTCTTTGGCACGGTGCATACCAATTCCGCCGCGGATTCCATAGACCGTATTGTGGATGTTTTTCCGGCGGAACGCCAGCAGCAGATCCGCCTGCAGCTCTCCATGACGCTGAAGGCAGTGCTCTCGCAGCAGCTTTTGCCGAAAAAAACAGGCGACGGCCGTGTTTTGGCCTGCGAGGTCATGAAGACGGACGGAGCCATCCGCAATCTGATCCGTGAAGGAAAAACGCCTCAAATCCAAAACAGCATCCAGACGACGGGCGGCATCGGGAATATTCTTATGGACAAGGCGCTGCAGAATCTGCTGGCAAAGGGCGAGATCAGCAGGGAAACCTACGAATCCGCCATCCGCGATCCGCAGCAGGAGAAAAATAAGAACGCGCCGCCGTTATCGGCGGGGCAGGGAACCGGGAGGCTGCGGTTCTGAGCTTCGGTCCCCCTGGGACCCGGCACAGGCAGTCTGACGGGGTACAGCGATAGAAGGAGGGCATGACATTGCCTGCATATTATTATGAGGGAGCCTATTCCGGCGGGGAGAAGGTCACCGGCGTGGTGGAGGCCGCCAGCCGGACGGAGGCTGTGGCGATGATCCGTCGCAGCTGCGATGTGGTAATCAGCATCCGGGAGGTTTCCCGGAAAACGGATAAGGGGCCGCAGTTTTTACAGAAGGTGGACGCAAAGGCGCTGTCCCTGGTCTGCCGCCAGTTTTCCATCATACTGAAGTCAGGGCTTCCCCTGGTGCAGGCGGTGGATCTCACCGCAGCCCAGACGCAGGATAAGCTTCTGGCAGGGATCCTGCGGCAGACGGCGGAGGACGTATCAAACGGCTGGAGCCTTTCCTACAGTCTGTCCCAACGGGGAAAAAAGCTGCCGGTCACCTTTATCGAGACGATACGGTCCGGGGAGGAATCGGGAGATCTGGGCGGAGCCTTTTCGCGGATGAGCGACTATTATGACCGGATGTACAAGACGAAGTCGAAAGCCACCAGCGCCCTGATATATCCGGCGTTTGTTTTGGTGGTGGCGGTGATCGTGGTGGGGATCATCATGCTGTACGCGGTGCCCGCTTTTTCCAGCACCTTCGCTTCGCTGGGGATCGAGCTTCCGCTGGTGACAAAGCTTTTGATCGCAGTGTCCGGTTTCTTTACGAAATACATTGTGATTCTGGTGCTGGTCATCGCCTCCCTGATCCTGCTCTATCAGGTGTATGCCCATACGGAGACGGGAAAGGTGAAGACCGCGCGGCTGAAAATGCGCATTCCCGTGGTGGGGAGGATTTCCTCAATGGCGGGCGCAAGCCAGTTTTCCCATACCATGTCCGCCATGCTGGCCTCCGGGATGCCGATCCTTCAGGCCATCGAGGTGTCCGCGAACTCCATGAGCAACGCCTGCATGGCGAAGGCGGTGCGCGATACCCTGCCGGGAGTGGAAGCCGGCCAGAGCTTCGGCGAATGTCTGGCGCGGTCAAAGGATCTGCCGCAGATGCTGGTAAAGATGACGGCGGTCGGGGAGTCCACCGGCTCCATGGAAGACATTCTGGACGTCATGTCCGAATATTATGACAATGAGGTGGATACCGCCACGGCGCGGGCGCTGTCCATGCTGGAGCCGATGATCATTATCATGCTGGCCGGAATCGTGGTGGTCATACTTCTGGCGGTTTACCTTCCGATGTTCAGCATGTACGGCGCGATCTGACGGGAGGATTTTTGAATTTATATTTATGAATAAGGATAATTCAGAAGGTTCACAACCCTGCCTTCTTAATTATAAATGGGACGCGGCGTATTTCATGAAGCGGGAAAGCCTCTGTCCCCAAAAAATAAAAGAGAAAGGATTGGTAATAAAGATGAAAAATCTGAGAAAGAAAATGAAGAAACAGGGCGGCTTCACCCTGGTTGAAATGCTGATCGTAGTGGCGATCATTGCGATTCTGGTAGCTGTTTCGATTCCGCTGGTAAATAGTTCTTTGGAAAAAGCACGTAGGGCGACGGACGCAGCGAATGAGCGCGCGGCGAAGGCGGCTGCTACAATTGAATATCTTACAGCGGAAACCCCAATTACAGATATTACAACATATAAGTATGACGCTGCAGCAGGTATTCTTAAGGCTTCTGATGAGACTGTAGCAGGATATGGAAAATGTTCAGCCCATAAGGATGGAGTATTGGAGGTAACAATCACCGTTGATGGAGATGTTACAATAAATTGGACAGGAGATGGTGTTACTGAAACATGTCATGATGGAGATGTAGTTACACCCTTAACAGAAGAAACAGAATAAGGTTTGTTGTCCTACATGCAGGGTTGGCATGGGAGTTATCGTTTTTTGACAATTTACGGCCGCTGGAAATACCAGCGGCCTCGGGAGCTGTAAAGAGACGGCTCGTGGAAGGGATTCCCCGGAATCCCTTCCGGCTTTTTTTGCAGCTTCCCGGACTGTCATATGCATTTTGGAACCCGCCGGGAATCCGGCGGTTTCCAAAGGGCATATGGATGGAGTGAGGATATGACAGAGACAGGTTTCCATATATATTATACCGTCTGGCTGGGAATTCTGGGGGCTGTGATGGGCAGCTTTCTGGACTGTCTGGCCTGGCGGAGGATCCACGGCGAGAGCATTTTTAAGGGGCGCTCCCATTGCGCCGCCTGCGGCCATGTGCTGGGTGTGCGCGATTTGATTCCTGTGGTGAGCTATCTCAGCACAGGCGGGAAATGCCGCTACTGCGGCGCGGGGATCCCGTGGGACGCTCCGGCTGCGGAGATCGCGCTGGCCGCGGCCTTTTCGGCGCTGGCCTGGAAGCTGGAGCTTTCCCCGGAGCTTTTTATGTGGCTGATTTTTGCGGGTCTGCTGCTTTTGCTGAGCCTGATCGACGCCATGGAGAGGCTTTTGCCGGATGCGCTTCTGGCTATAGCGGCGGGGAACCGCCTGGCGTTCTGGCTTTTTACCGGGCATTCCCCAGCGGAGCTTAAGGCCATGGTCATAGGGGCCTGCTCGGTGGCGGTTCCCCTTCTGCTGCTAGTGCTGGCGCTTGACCGGCTGTGGGGACGCGAAACTATGGGCGGCGGCGATATCAAGCTTTTGTTTGTGATGGGCCTGTACCTGCACTGGACGGAAATGCTTCTGCTTTTACTGACGGCGTGTATTCTGGGAATCATCGGCGGCCTGCTGGGGAAAAGCGGCGGCAGGGGGATCCCCTTCGGTCCATATCTGGCGGCGGCGTGTATTGTGGTGAGGCTGTTCGGGAGCCCTTTGATCGATTGGTATCTGGGCCTGTTCTGAGGCTCGTCACGCGTGCCAGAGAGGATTATGATCAGCCTCTGTTTTGCCTGCGGGTGAAAACAGGGGCGCGGGAACGGATAAAGGAGAGAAGTATAGATGGCTAAGAAAAGAGTGGGCTTTGACATCGGAGCCGGAAGCCTGAAGGTGGCTGTGACCGGCGGCTTGCAGACAACAGTGCATGTGATCCGCCTGCCGGAGCAGATGTTTCAGGATGGGGAGCTCAGGGCGCCCAACGGTTTTTCGGAGTATTTAAAAAGAGAATGTAAAAAGCGCAGGATCCCGAAGGGAGAATGTGCGCTGGCGCTTCCTGCGCGTCAGGCGATCTGCCGCACCGTAACCCTTCCGAAGATGACCATTGATCAGCTTATGCTGAACCTTCCCTATGAATTTGCGGAGTTTATCGGGGATGACGCGGATAGATTTTTCTGTGACTATGCCATGTGTGAGAGCACGCCGGAGGAGGAAGCCCGGGGGCAGATGACGATGCTGGCGGCCGCCGCTGCGAAAGAGCAGATCATCCAGTATGTGAAGGTGTTTTCCAATGCGGGCTTTAAGCTTCGGACGCTTCTTCCGGCGGAGATGGTGATGATCCGCATCGTGGAACGTTACCGGCGAAATACGGCGGGAAGCCCGGAGGAGTACTGCTTTGTGGATCTGGGCCAGGAAAAGACCACCATCATGATTATCCGGAGGGACCGCGTTCGTGCGACCCGGCAGGTGGAGGAGGGATGCGCGTTGCTCGATCAGGCCATCGCGGACGCGCTGAACGTGGATCCCTTTCTCGCGGGCTCCTATAAGTATACAGATTATCAGAATGTGTTGGAATCTCCGGATTGTATGGATATTTACCACAGGATCGCGGTGGAGATATTGAAGGTGGTTAATTTTTACCAGTATAACTATCGGGACAGCCAGCTGGGGGGGCTTTATCTCATAGGGGGCGGCTCCCGTATCGAGGCGTTTTGCCGGGTGATTTCCGATGTGCTGGAGCTGCCGCTTTTGCCGGCGGCGGAGCTTCTCGGGATCAGCGGCGTGGAGCCGGGGGACGCGGGGAGCGCGCTGGCAGCCATAGGATTGACCATAGGATAGAGGAGGCTTCGTAATGGCAAGTGGAAAGAAGAAGGAGACATATCCGCAGAAGCGGACCATGAATCTGTATTTTAAGCCCGACCGGACCACGGTGCCAGCCACAGTGGCTTTGTACGTTTTGTTTGCGCTGACGCTTTTGCTGGCGTTCTGTAAGTTTTTTATATATGACAGGCAGGAGGAGATTCGGGAGCAAAGCGAGGCGCTGGCGTCGCTTCAATATGAGCAGTCTCTTTATGAGGAGCAGCTTTCCGATTATGATGAGGTGCTTTCGCGTTACCGGCTCTATTCTGTGACGGAGGATGAGGAACGCCAGACTGACCGCATGGAGATTCTGGAGCTTGTTGACACGGTGATCCGCTCTAAGGCGAAGATCACCGGCTTTTCCGTGTCGGACGGATATGTGAATGTGAGCTTTACCGGCGTCACGCTGAAGCAGACGGCGGAGATCGTTCGGACGCTGGACGAGTCGCCGCTTGTGCTTCGCACGACTGTAAATACGGCGTCTACGGGCGGGAGCACGGCAGGTTCCGTTGATAGCGCCGCAGGTACGGCGGATATCGGTACAGCGGATGCAGGTGCGGCGGATGCAGGTGCGGTGGATGCCGGTACGGTTGATGTCGGTGCGGCGGATGCCGGTTCGGCAGATGCGGATATGGCGGATGCTGGTACGGTTGATGTCGGTGCGGCGGATGCCGGTGCGGCGGATGCGGGTACGGCGGATGCCAGTGCGGCGGATGCGGGTACGGCGGATGCCAGTGCGGCGGATGCCGGTACGGGCGACGCGGCAGCGCCCGCTGTCGTGGATGATGGCTATGATGCCTCTGCCGCTGCAGGAAACTGGGTGACGGCTAAGATTTTAATTGTCTTGCAGAAGGAGAACACAGGAAATGAAACGACGACTGACCGGCCGTGAAAAGGCTCTTCTTGGAATTCTGGTGATTCTGATACTGGTAAGCGGTTATTACCTGTGGTTTTATGTGCCGTCTCAGGACAGGCTGGCCAGCCTGGAATCGCAGATACTTGCCACTCAGGACGCTATTGACGCGGATATCATAAAGATTTCAAAAAAACAGAAAATGGAGCAGGAGCTGGAAGAAATTTTTGAAAATGATCCGGATCCTGTGAGCATGGCGGCCTATGATAATATACAGAATGTCATGCTGGAGCTGAATACCATCCTTTCCCAGACCGATGATTATTCCCTGAATTTCGATACGGCGGATACCTCTCAGGCGGATGGTATCGTCCGCCGGAGGATTTCACTCCAGTTTAAATGCGTCGGCTATGAGGCTGCAAAAAATGTGCTTCAGGAGCTCCACGACAGCTCCTACCGTTGTATGCTGGACGACCTGTCTCTGAGCGAGACGGAGCGCACGGTCACGGACGGAACCTTTGTCGGCGGCTGGCTTTCCAGCATGATCGAGGGAGATACGCTGACCGGAGGAGAGACGCAGACCCGCGTAGAGACTGTAGTCAGTGTGTCCGCTTCGCTGGTGTTCTTTGAGTATCAGAGCTGATTATGAATGTTTTGAGGATTGCGGGAGCACGAAGCGCGGAGCAATCCGGGAATCATCTTTTGACGGGTAAGTCATTATGTATATGTGAGTATATTTGACTGTTTGCGGATTAATTGAGAAAGGCATAGTAATTTTTTTGAATATTTGTTATGATATAGAGGAACAGAAA
>CAZQAB010000032.1:0-18416 GCA_964591265.1 uncultured Lachnospiraceae bacterium | reverse complement strand
TATAGCCGCTTGTCACAGAAAAAGAAGAAACAGACCCGGGCGGCGTCTGGGGGAGAATTTTGCGGAAATTGTGCGACACCTTTACCTGTCACACAAAAAGGCTTTTTGGTTTGTTTCGAAGCCCCGAAGGGACGTCTGGGGGAGGATTTTGCGGAAATTGTGGGACACCTTTACCTGTCGCATAAAAACGCGAATATGGAAGGATTTTGCGGAAATTGTGTGACACCCTAGGGTGTCGCATAAAAACAGGAAGCGCAGGAAATTGTGCGACACCTTTACCTGTCACATAAAAACGCGAATATGGAAGATTTTGCGGAAATTGTGGGACACCCTAGGGTGTCGCATAAAAACAGAAAGCGTAGGGAATTATGGGACACCTTTACCTGTCGCATAAAAAGGCGAATATGGAAGATTTTGCGGAAATTGTGGGACACCCTAGGGTGTCGCATAAAAACAGGAAGCGCAGGAAATTGTGTGACACCTTTACCTGTCGCATAAAAAGGCTTTTGGTTTGTTTCGAAGCCCCGAAGGGGCGTCTGGGGAACTATTGTCTCTTTTTTATTTTACAATACGGATAATATATCCAACCATCCCGGTTTTATAACGGTTTTCCTCAATGACCGGGCCAAAAGAATTAAAGATGTAAGTCTTCTCCTTCAGGCTGGGATTGCTGCCTCCGTTCTTCTTATCGAGAGCCCAGGTTTCCTCTGAAATGCCAAAGGCGAGAATCTCGGCTTTTTTCCAGTAACTCCCGTCGGAGGCGCTGCGCCCCGCATCGTACCACAGCCCGTTTCCGGAAGCATCCGTCCCCGCGAACACATTGGTGTGCTGCATCCCGTGCCACGTACAGATATCTCCCGCGATCAGTTTCCCGGCGGCCACCAGATTTGCAGGCGTATCGTGCACCTCATAAATCTCGCAGCGCTCCAGGATCCTGTCTTTTACCGCCTCATTACCAAAATGAATCCCTGTGTAGCAGTAGCTGTGGCACCGAGATGTGTTAGCGTCTGTCCCGTAAAGCATCTGGGTTGTGCCGATATACCCCATCTCCCGCAGGGCCCAGCGCACCAGAAGCGCGCAGTTCGTATAGGTCGTTCCTTTTCTGTCCATCTCCTCCATGGCAGGGACCCAGTTATCCGGATTCAGCTTCGCCGCATTTGAGTATCCCACCAGGCAGCCCTTCGCCCGATATGCCTGAAGCTCCTGGGAATATTTGTTTAATATGCTCAGAAATGTTTTTGCCTGTGCGGAGGGATTAGGCGCGGATACCGTGACCGTACAGGCGGCCGTCTCCTTTTTTGAGGTGGCGGTGATCACAGCCGTGCCAAGACCAACCGCTTTCACGGTCCCGTCAGAGGCTACCGTGGCGGCTGCGGTATTGGAGGAACTCCATTTTACTTTGCCCTTTGCATACTGCGTCGTCAGCATGGAAGACTGATTGACGGTTATGGACAGCTTGCCGGAGCTGAGCCGCAAGGGCCATTCCCCCGTCTTTGTCACATAGACCGTACATTTTGCCTTTATCTTCGTTCCGTCTCTGGAAACCGCGCTTATTACGGCGGTACCGACTCCCACGGCGCTGACATTTCCCTTTGAATTTACCTTCGCCACCTTTTTATTGCTGCTGGTCCATTTCAGGGACCGGTTGTTGGCGCTCTTGGGCCGCGCAGAAGCCTTCAGGGTATAGCTCTTTCCCTTTTTCAGGCAGATCTCGCTTTTGCTCAGTTTGACCGATGTGACCGGCTGCTTTACCGTTACCTTGCAGGTGAACTTTTTGTTTCCGGCCCTTGCCGTAATGACTGCCGTCCCCTTCTTTATGGCCGTGACCAGACCGTTTTGATCAACGGAAGCTACGGCTTTTCTGGAACTCTTCCATGTCACATTCTTTCTGGTGTTTTTTACCTTCAACTGGCTGACGCTGCCCACCATAAGGCTGACGCTTTTTTTGTTCAGCTTCACCCTGGATGCCGCCGAGGCGCTGCCTGAAAACGCGATGGAACAGAGCATCAGGAGAAGCAGGCAGCGACCGGTCCATTTATTTCTGAAGGGAATCAGCGTACCATTCATTTGCTTTTGGAACCTTTCTATTTGAGACGTATGATGTAACCCACGGTCTTGCCCGTCATACTCATGGTTGCGCTTGGACCGAAGCTGCTAAACGTACCGGTGGACGTAATATAATTTCCGCCGCGTCCTCCGTCGTACCACAGACTATTGCCCGCGTACACGTTTGTATGCTGGATCTCCTTCCAGGTACAGATATCTCCCGGCAGAAGATTGCCCTCGGCGAGAAGCTGGCTCGGAGTCTTATACACCTTGATGATATCACAGTATCTGAGCAGCTGCTCCTTTACGTCTCCTCTGTAAAGGATCGCGCCGCCCAGAACGCCCCAGAAATTCTTGGAATCTATGATTCCCATCTCCCTGAGGGCCCATCGTACCAGAAGCGCGCAGTTCACGATGTGCTTCCTGGATACGGCCTCCGCCCATGTAGTTGTGGAGGTACTGGCATTGTAGGTCCATGCTTTTGAGGAGCCGTAATCCGACGCTGCCTGATCGGAATACTTTTTCAGAATGCTTAAAAATGTCTGGGCATTGGCAGAGGCGCCCGTGGAAGCCGTATCGGATACCGTCACCGTACAGGTGGCTGTTTTTTTCTTGCCGGATTTACAGACGGATATCACGGCGGTCCCTGCACGGATTCCTTTTATCTTGCCGCTGCCTGTCACCTTGGCCACGGAAGTATCCGAACTGCTCCAGATGAGGTTTTTCGATGTGACGTTCTGCACCTGAAGCGTCTCCGAACCGCCTACCGCGATCGTCGTAGCAGATTTGCTCAGGGCAATCGCGCCGGCTTTGACCGTAACCTTGCAGGCCGCCTTTTTTCCGGTACCGTCTGTTGCCGTCGCGGTGACCGTACAGCTTCCGATCCCAACCGCCGTAATCTTACCCTTGGAATTAACCTTGGCGACGGATTTGTTGCTGCTCTTCCATTTGAGAGTAGTATCGGCCCCCTTCCTGGGTTTCACTGTGGCTGTAAGTTTGTATGTCTTTCCACATCTGATCGTCGCACTGGTGGTACTCAGCTTCACCTTCGTCACCGGCTTGTTGACGGTGAACGTACAGTAATATTGGAAAGAACCGGCCTGCGCAGTGATCATCGTAGTACCCGTCTGCTTTGTATTCAGCTTTCCGGTCCTTGATATGGATGCAACGGAAGTATTTGAAGAACTCCAGGTAAGTTCCGCAGGAACGGACGTCCCCTCCGTCTCCGAAGAAGACGCATTCGCCTGGGCGATCAGTTCCTCCGCGCTGCTAAGGCTTATCTTATAATTCGTGCCAAGCAGTACCGTGGCTTCCGTCAGGCCGCTGATATCCAGCTTCTGCGCCGCCGAAACGCCAAGGGGCATGGCGAAAAGCGTCGCTGCAAGAAAAATAAATACACGGTAAATCCATTTTCTGTCATATGTATGCATTCTGTGTATACTCCTTAATCCAGAATCTTTATCGTTGCGATTTTTTATAGTATACACTTTTCCCCTGTATTTTACAAGAACTTTTTACAATTTTATTACAAAAACTTAAATTTTGATGACAATGTGATAGGAAGACATACCTGGACAGCATTAAATAGCCTGGGCTGCCGCATCAACAGCGCTGTGTGTTTCCAGCGGCATTCGTTGATGCGGCAGCCCCCTGTTTATGCCTTCCTTTTCACTGCAATCCGTCTGATATTAAAATCCGTTATCCTCGCCAAAGATAAAGGGGAACTGCTGGAAGCCCTCCCAGCCTCCGAAGAATCCGCCGTCGTCCGGATCCGCTCCCTGTCCGTCATCCCGGTAACCGTACTGATCTCCATACAGATCGTCCTGCTGTTCTTCCTTTGGATCGTCCGTCTGATCCTCCTCCGGCGCTTCCTTCTCTGTATCCGTATCCACGTCTGAGCCGGGCTGAAGCGTGACCTCCGCCTCTTTTGCCTCGTATTTCCCGTCGTTGGCCGTCTGAACCTCCACTGTGACCGTCTCGCCCACATTGTAGTAACTCATCTTATCAATCAGATCGTCCGCGCTGGAAACCGTCTCTCCGTTAAACTTCGTGATAATGTCGCCCTTTTTAATGCCTGCCTGCTCTGCCGCGGAACCCTCTTCCACAGAATACACAAACGCTCCGCTGGGCATATCATACAGTTCCATCGCGTCCTCGTTCACATTAACAACAGACGCTCCCATGTAGCCTCTCTCAGAATCCTCCAGCTTATCTCTCGTCTCCTTGTTCGCCAGCCTCTCCAGGATCGGGATCGCCTCGTCGATGGGGATCGCATAGCCCATGCCTTCCACCCCGTCTGTGGAATCTCCCACCTCTTTTGCAACGCAGATGCCGATCACCTGGCCTCTGGAATTCAGCACGGCGCCGCCGCTGTTGCCAAGGTTGATGGTTGTATCCATCAGGATGAGGGGTACATTCAGCCCGTCTATCACGCCATCCCGGTTCAGGGCGCTGATCACGCCGCAGGTGACGCTCTGACCGTATCCCAGTTCATTGCCCACGGCGATCGCCGTCTGGCCCACCTTCAGATCAGCGGAGCTGCCCAGGGTTGCAATTTTGATCTGGCTCAGTACGTCCGCCGGAATGTCCGCCAGCTTTACGGCCACCACCGCAAGCTCGTATCCTTTATCCATGCCCTTAATCTTGCCGTCAACGCCCTCTGTCCCGCCGTCCTCTGAATCCACGGTGAACCAGACCTTGATCTCGGTAGTATCCTCCACCACATGACTGTTGGTGGCGATCAGCAGTTCTTCCTCATTCTGGGCAATGATGACGCCGGAGGCAGCCCCCTCCGTTTCATATTCCTGCACTCCGTAGTAGTATGTATCGATCTCCTCCACAGACTTCTGCGTGATGGAAACCATTGCCGGCATAAAGCTCTCCACGACGCCTGACACATCCGTAGCAACGATCGCCTCTGTGTCGGCCACCACCGAATCGATTTCGGCAAAGGTCTGTTTTTCAGTCTCGGTCTCGGTTTCGGTCTCGGTCTCGGTCTCAGTCTCCGCCGCGGTTTCCCCGTCCTCGCCGGATTTTTCGTCTGCATCTGCGGTATCCTCCTCATCCGAACCGGCAATATTTAATGAGATGCGGTTCTCCTCGGTCTCTTCCTCCGCCCGAACGGTTCCCGCGCCCCCAATGGACGCCATACCGGAGGCGTTACCCGCAAGAAGTACGCCCGCAATCAGCAGAGCGCCGTAACGTTTCCATGCATTTGGTTTCTTTTGATTTTTATCTGTATATTTCATCAGAACGTATCCTCCTTGGTTATATTTTCTATTACTATATCGGAATTTTGTGTAAAATGTGTGAAAAAACCGCTGATTTTCTGTGTAAAATTAAACGTCAAAAAGGACTGCCGCGTTCGCCGCGACAGTCCCGGGATATTCGCTGTGCAGTTATTTTTCAATGAGAAGGCTCTCGCCTGTCATCTCTGCGGGCTTCTCCAAGCCCATGAGCTGGATCAGCGTGGGAACGATGTCCGCCAGGCGTCCGCCCTCTCTGAGACCGTATTTCTCATCGCAATTCACAAGGATGAACGGAACGGGATTCGTGGTATGCGCAGTAAAGGGCGCCCCTGTCTCATAATCGATGAGCTGCTCCGCATTGCCGTGATCCGCACAGATAAACATCTGTCCGTCCACCTCCTTAACGGCTCTGACCACCCGGTCAACACACTCGTCCACCGTCTCGATAGCCCTGATTGCCGCCTCCAGGACGCCGGTATGTCCGACCATGTCCGGATTCGCAAAGTTGGTGATCACAACATCGTATTTACCGCCGGTGATGGCCTTCACCACGTTGTCGCAGACCTCATAGGCGCTCATCTCCGGCTGGAGGTCGTAGGTGGCGACCTTGGGAGAGTTCACAAGAATGCGGTCCTCCCCCTCGTTGGGAGCCTCCACCCCGCCGTTGAAGAAAAAGGTAACATGGGCGTATTTTTCTGTCTCTGCAATCCTCGCCTGTTTCAGGCCATGGGCCGCCAGGAACTCCCCGAACGTATTGGTAACCGACACCTTTGGAAAAGCGACGGTCTTATTGGGGATCGTCACATCGTACTCGGTAAAGCAAACGTAAACCACTCTTTTTCGCGGTCCACGGTCAAATCCGTTAAATTCGTCGCAGCAGAAGGTGCGGGTAATTTCCCTGGCGCGGTCCGGGCGGAAATTGAAGAAGATGATGGAGTCCCCGTCCCGGATCGTCGCCACCGGCGCGCCGCCTTTCATAACTACAGTGGGAAGCACGAACTCATCCGTCTCGCCTTTCTCATAGGACTTTGCCACCGCTTCCACACCGGAGGATGCCGTCTCGCCCTCTCCCGCCGTCAGGGCACGGTAGGCTTTCTCTATGCGCTCCCAGCGATTATCGCGGTCCATCGCATAATAACGTCCCGAAACAGTAGCGATCTCGCCCACGCCGATGCGGTCCATCTCATCCTGAAGCGCCTGGACATAATCCTTGCCGGAAGCCGGAGGCGTGTCGCGGCCATCCAGGAAGCAATGCACATACACCTTTGTCAGCCCAAAACGCTTCGCCATCTCAAGAAGCGCGTACAGATGGGTGTTGTGGCTGTGTACGCCGCCGTCGGAGACAAGGCCGTACATATGGAGGCCTGTATTATTTTCTTTTGCATTTTCCATAGCACGTTTCAGTTCCGGATTCTCGAAAAAGGTGCCGTCCTGGATTTCCTTTGTGATCCTTGTAAGATCCTGATACACAATACGTCCCGCGCCCATGTTCAGATGACCCACCTCGGAGTTGCCCATCTGCCCGTCCGGCAGCCCCACAGCCAGCCCGCTGGCATTTCCCTTTACAAAGGGGCATTCCGCCATCAGCTTGTCCATCACCGGCTTTTTTGCCAGCGCGATGGCGTTGCCATCTGTTCTGTCATTCAGCCCGTAGCCATCCAGAATCATCAGTACCGTTGGTCTCTTGCTCATAATTCTTCTCCTTATATGCCATTACTGTCATAATATGCTTTTTTATGCCAGAACCCGCTGTTCCGGCATATCCCTTAAAATTATAGCACTGTATCACCTGAAACGCAACGGGATTTTCCGGCAACTTCCGGTTTCACCGTTTAATTTCACCGGTTTAATTTCCGGCAACTTCCGGTTTAATCGGGTACTGCCGGCACCGCATCTTCCGGTATGGGACAGGTATAGCCTTTTTCCGTCCGCTTTTCAAATTCGGCTCTGGCCTCTTTCAGCAGTTCCGGACGGGTCAGCAGATCGATGGCCGCAGCCGCAAGCACTTTTCCCGCATGGACGGCCGCCTTGTGGCCGATCCCGGTCCGGCCGCAGGAGACATTCTGCCAACTGTGGCCCGGGCAGCCGTTGGGCCAGGATGCCACATGAATCTGCCCCGTAGGGGTCAGCCAGCTCACATCCCCCACATCCGTGGAACCCGCCTTGAAGGCCTCTCCCTGATACAGGGGGGCGAGGAAGGCGTTCATCGCATGGCCGTTTTTCTGCCGGAGTTTCCTTACCTGCTCCCGCAGTCCGGCGTCAAACTCCGCCGCCACACCGGGAATCCCGTCACTTCCCGGATAAGTCGTTGCAAGCGCGTCCGCAAACGCCTGCTCCTCCTCCGTATAAGAGGGTACGCCAAGCTCCCGGAAATTCTCGTATAACACCCGCTCTATTGCAAAATTGCTTACCGTATCCGCCAGAGCGTCGATAAATTTCCGTTCAAAACCGGTATCCGTCATAAGCGCGGCCCCCTGGGCGATCCGGTCCACTCTTTTCTGCAGCTCCACCGCCTCGGACACATGGTTGGAGCGCACCATATACAAAACACTGGCCCTGGGCTGTACCACGTTTGGACTGCATCCTCCGGCGTCGGTGATCGCGTAATGGATCCTGGCCCTGTCGCCCATATGTTCGCGCAAAAACTGGACGCCAACGTTCATCAGTTCCACCGCGTCCAGGGCGCTGCGACCCAGTTCCGGCGCTCCCGCCGCATGGGAGGCGACGCCTGTAAACTTATACTGTACCTGAATGCAGGAGTTGGAGGAACCCGTCGCCACCTCGTTCACATCCTCCGGATGCCAGGTCAGCGCCGCGTCCAGTTCCCTCCACAGGCCGTCCCGGGCCATAAAGGCCTTGGCGGCTCCCCCCTCCTCGCCGGGGCAGCCATACAGAACCACCGTCCCGGAAATGCCGGCCTGCTCGAGATACGCTTTTACGCCAAGGGCTGCTGCAAAGGCTCCGGCGCCCAGAAGATTGTGCCCGCAGCCATGGCCGCAGCCTCCTGGTGTAATCTCCTGCCTGGCCGTAACTCCTGCCCTCTGGGACAGCCCGGAAAGCGCATCATACTCCGCCAGAATCCCGATCAGGGGGCGGCCGCTCCCATAGCTGGCCTTAAAAGCTGTTTCTATGCCGCAGATTCCCCTTTCGACCTGAAAGCCTTCCTCCCCAAGCACATCGCAGTACAGTCCGGCCGATTTCATCTCCTGCAGCGAAAGCTCCGCATATTCCCAGATCCGATCCGCCACATCTGTGATCCGCTCTCTCTTTTCATCAATGACCGCAAGCGCCGCCTGTTTTTCCCGTACCATAACTGTCCTCCTGGTCCTTATCTCTTAAAGCACTTTCGCCAGGAAATCTTTAAGGCGCGGATGCTCCGGCCGGTCAAACATCTCCTCCGGCGTTCCCTGGGCCATCAGCTTCCCATCCTCCATGAACAGAACCCGGTTGCCCACCTCCCGGGCAAAGCCCATCTCATGCGTCACACAGATCATGGTCATGCCCTCCTGGGCCAGTTCCTTCATAACGTCCAGCACCTCGCCAACCATCTCCGGATCCAGCGCGGAGGTGGGTTCGTCGAAAAGCATGACCTCCGGTTCCATGGCAAGGGCGCGTACGATCGCCACCCGCTGCTTCTGGCCGCCGGAAAGCTGGATAGGATAGGCTCCGGCCCGATCCTTCAGGCCCACCCGGTCCAGCAGCGCCAGGGCCTTTTCCTCTGCCTCCATGCGTGATACGCCCTTTACCCTGACAGGGGCAAGGGTCATATTCTCCAGGATCGTCTTGTGGGGAAACAGGTTGAAATGCTGGAACACCATGCCCATCTTCTGGCGCAGGGCGTCGATGTTCAGCTTTACCATTTTCCCATCCGCATTTTTGTATTTCTTCTTTGTAATATCGATTCCGTCGAATACGATGGAGCCGCCCGTGGGCTCCTCCAGCAGATTCAGACTGCGCAGGAAGGTGGATTTACCGGAGCCGGAGGGCCCGATCACCACCATCACATCTCCCTTGTCGATATCCACTGTCACGCCGTCAAGAGCCTTGATGGCGCCCATGTTATAATATTTTTTCAGATCAGTAACCTGAATCAGACTATCTCTTGTCGCCACGGCTCATTCTCCTTTCAAAATATGCGATCAGTTTCGAGGTTGGGAAGCACAGGCAGAAGTATATGGCAGTCGCCACCAGGAGCGGCTCTATGATGATGAAGGTCGCGCCCTTCACCGCATTGACCGCCGACATAATATCCTGTACGCCGATGGTGTAAGTGATCGCGGATTCCTTGATGATCACAACAAATTCATTGGCAATCGCCGGAAGAATGTTCTTCAGCGCCTGGGGAAGAATGATGTACCGCATATTCTGTGTCTGGGAAAGGCCGAGGGATCTGGCCGCCTCCGTCTGGCCGCCGTCAATGGACTGGATGCCGGACCGGATGATCTCGCACAGATAGGCGCCCGAGTTCATGCCCAGCGCCACCACGCCCGGAAAAAAACGGTCAAATTTGATGAACCCGAACATCTGGAAAGACGGGAGCTGAATGATGCTGAAAACCCCGTAATAAATAATGAAGATCTGCACAACCACAGGCGTAGAGCGCAGGATCTCTACGTAAGCCGTGGCTATGAAATTCAGGGGATTGAACCTGCTGATCGCCGCCAGCGCCCCCTTTTCCCTCCGGCATCCGTTCTTATCCACGCCCAGGAAGCGCAGGGGCCGCACGTTGGACAGCCTCATAAGCGCCAGCACCAGCGCGATGCAAAAACCGATCACCACCGTGAACAGAGAGAGAAGTACGGTAACCAGAAGCCCCTGTTCAAACAGTTGCGCATATGGAAGAATCTTTGGAAAATTACTTAACTGAATAAATGTACCCATCTATGGCTCCTTTTCCAGCCGGATAAGCACAGCGCTCCGGCATAGTCGGAGGAGCTGCCGCATTTTGCCTTCGGTTGCACCATGCAGCAGCTCCTCTGCCTCTTTGCAATCTTATAGATCAATTACCTACTCTGTCTCAGCCTCGTCGGCAATCCCGCCGTCCTCGTCCAGCAGGCCCTCGTACTTTTCACCGGACGCCAGCTCATTTGCATCGGCAACAAACTGCTCCAGGGAGCCGTCCTCCTTCGCCGCTGCGATGGCGGCATTTACGCCCTCCAGCAGGCTCTCATTGCCCTTGCATACGCCAATGGCGGAACCCTCTACGTCATAAGGAACCTCCAGCACGATCTCCAATTCCGGATAGTTCTTCTGATAGCTCAGCGCCACATCCATCTCGATGTATGCCGCGTCCAGCTTGCCGGCCAGAAGTTCGGAAATGATATCCGTCACCTTCGGAAGCGATACGATATCCGCATCCGGCGTGTGCTCGTTCGCAAGGTTTAACTGGATGGAACCGGTCTGGGCGCCTACAGAAACGCCCGGATCATTGACCGCGTCAAAAGAATTGTATGTATCTGCATTGTCCTTCACCGTAACAAGCGCCTGCCCGCCCTCGTAATACACATCGGAAAAGTCCATGATCGCCTCACGGACCGGATCCGGGGAAAGGCCTGCCATGCCCAGGTCTACGGACTTGGTCTGCAGTTCGCTGAGCACACCGTCAAAATCCACGGTAACCATCTCAAGCTCCAGTCCAAGGTAATCCGCAATATACTGGGCAAGAGCCACATCAAATCCGGCCAGGACCGGAGTGCCGTCCTCGTCGATAGCATAGAACTCATAGGGGGCAAAATCGGGGCTGGTAGCCACGGTCAGAGTTCCCTCCGTAACGGTTTCCACCTCAGCCTCATCGGCAGACGCTGTCACAGACACCGCCATAGCGGCTGCAAGAACAAGTAATGCAATTTTCTCTTTCATTTTAACTCCTCCTTCTGCATGAATATTTCTTTCAATATTCTGCATAAATATTAGTTTTCCTCATTATAGGCGTATTTTGCGGATTATGCAAGTAAAATATAAAATAATAAGTCTCTCAAAGTGTGATTCCCGTTGTCAGAAGCGCGGCTGCGCAGATTGCGCCTCCCGCCGCAAGGGAATCACGGATCGCAGTATGACTCCAGAAGCTCTGGGGCGCGAAGCAGTATACGAGATATAAGGCCGTCATAATCAGGAATACCAGCAGATACTTTGCCGCATAGTTTCTTCTGCGCGTCCTCCCGGCCTTCTGCGCCTGCTCAAAGGAGATCCCGCTGATCCAGTAAACATTTTCCGTCGCATAGACGAGCAGGAACAGAATATCCAGAAGTATAAACAGCAGGATTCCAAAGCTGCGCCCCGCTCCAGAGCCGGTGGACAGGGAACGGTTCAGGGAAAAGCAGATACACAGCGCCGCAGTCACGGCCAGCCACACCCGGAACAGACAATCTGTTTTTTTTAGTTTTTTCTCCCGCATACCGTTATCTCCTTATCCTGCAATTACTGTGAAGAAACAAAACCAGGCTTCGCGTCGCTGTACGGTTATCTGCATCTCTCGCGCCGGGACGGCAAAGCGTCCGCCGCGTCCCACAGGATCAGCAGCGTGCCCTGTCTCACCTCAATATAACTGTCTTCCCCGATAAACTCGTTGCTGACGCCAAGGGCACGGTCACCGGTCAGCACAGCCTCCTCCAGACTGTATTTCAGGCCCTGCTCAGTCACGCCCAGCGCCCGGTCCCCCATGCAGAACACGGACAGAATGCCCTGATTCGCCGCGCCAAAAGACAGCCTCTCCCCGGTGATCGCCGTCAGTATGACCCCTTCTCCAATCAGATACGCCTCGCAGCCTTTATGGGACAGCCCGGCAAGCAACTGGATATTTGCCAGGGAATGATCCAGACGGCCCCCGAGACCGCCGTACAGATAGAAACGATTGCAGCCCTGCTCCTGCCCGTATTTTGCCGCGAGAGCCATATCCGTGTCGTCCTTGATCGGGGAATGGCGGATCAGATGCTTGTGCTCCGGTACATTCGGAAGAGAGTCGAAATCCCCCAGAAGCACATCCGGCTGTATCCCTTCGCCCTTCAAATGTTCCAGGCCGCCGTCCGCCGCAATCACCAGATCTCCCGGGCGGGGCCGGATGCACATTCCCTGAAAGCTCCCTGCTCCCACGATGAAGCATCTTTTCCCCGCATTCAGATTCCTGTCAGGCCAGCCCTGCGCCTCTTCGACGCTGGATACGCTTTCATCACCCGCACACAGGGTTTCCTCATCGCGCACGGTCTTACACAATGTTTCTGTTATAATTCTTCCACTTTCCGCATCCTGTAGCGCCATTCGTACCACCTTTCAAATCCGGATTCTGGCCCACTGAATAGTAACAGAACCGCCCCCGGGATTATCTCCCGGGAGGCGGCTCAGACTGTCATGGAAAACACAGTGGGATCTGCCCACTTTCTGTTTTGATCTGCAATTAAACCGGATATGCCTTGTTCTCCGTGTCAGCGACGGTGGGATCCACCTTCTTCTGCTGCGCTTCCCTGTACTTGAAGAAATCGACGGCAACCTGCGGGAACAGAGCGTAGGACAGGACATCCTCCTCCTGCTCAGACCACTGCGCCATCTCGCCGCGAAGCGTATCCAGCTCATCCGGAATCAGATCTGCCGGACGGCAGGTGATTACCTCGGCATCGCCGATGCACTTCTTCTGCACCTCGGGATCGAAAGGCTTAACCGTAGCGCCGTACTTGCCGCTCAGGATATCCTTCGTCTCCTTGGTGACCATCTTATAGCGTTCGCCCTGGATCACGTTCATAACGGCCTGGGTGCCGACGATCTGTGAGGACGGGGTGACCAGCGGGCACTCGCCCAGATCCTTACGAACCCGGGGAACTTCCTCGAGCACTTCATAGTATTTGTCCTCCGCATGCATATCCTTCAGCTGGGAAGTCAGGTTGGACAACATACCGCCCGGCACCTGATATAGCAGCGTCTTGATGTTGACGCCCAGGTTCTTCGGATTCAGCAGGCCGCTCTCAAGAGCCTCGTCGCGGATCGGGCGGAAATAATCGGCGATCTCATCCAGAAGCTTGGAATCAAAGCCGGTGTCATAGGGCGTACCCTTGAAGGTCTCCACCATAACCTCGGTCGCCGGCTGGGAAGTGCCCAGAGCGAAAGGCGATATGGCGGTGTCGATCACATCAACCCCTGCCTCCACTGCTTTCATGTAGGTCATGGAAGCAACGCCTGAGGTGTAATGGGTGTGAAGCTGGATCGGAATATCCACCGTCTCCTTCAGGGCGCTGACCAGCTCCGTCGCCTTGTAGGGAAGCAGCAGGCCGGCCATATCTTTGATACAGATGGAGCTTGCTCCCATCTCCTCGATTCTCTTTGCGATCCCTGTCCAGTATTCCAGCGTGTAAGCGTCGCCCAGGGTGTAGGAAAGCGCCACCTGCGCGTGTCCTTTCTCCTTGTTTGCCGCCGTAACCGCCGTCTGGAGGTTGCGGAGATCATTCAGGCAGTCGAAAATACGGATAATATCAATGCCGTTTGCGATGGATTTCTGTACAAAATACTCCACCACGTCGTCCGCGTAGGGACGATAGCCGAGAATATTCTGTCCACGAAACAGCATCTGAAGCTTGGTGTTTTTGAATCCGTCTCTCAGCTTCCGAAGCCTCTCCCACGGATCTTCCTTCAGGAAACGCAGGGATGCGTCAAATGTGGCGCCACCCCAGCACTCTACGGAATGGTAGCCAACTTTATCCAGCTTGTCCACAATGGGCAGCATCTGCTCGGTCGACATTCTGGTCGCGATCAGGGACTGATGCGCGTCACGCAGGATCGTCTCTGTGATTTTAATCGGTTTTTTTACTTGTTCAGCCATTTTAGTCCTCCTATATTATTTTAAAAGGTTGTCGCCCTATAAAACAGCGCCTGTCAAAGCTGGCCGTAAACAACTGCTTTGACCTCCCCTGTTTCTGCACGGCCCGCTCATACCCCGAATATCGCCATGAATGTACCGGCGCAGACGGCGGTACCGATCACGCCCGCCACGTTCGGCCCCATCGCATGCATCAGCAGGAAATTGGTGGGATCTGCCTCAGCGCCTACTTTCTGGGATACACGGGCCGCCATGGGAACGGCAGATACGCCTGCGGATCCGATCAGCGGGTTGATCTTGCCTCCGGACAGCTTACACATCAGTTTGCCAAGCAGTGTACCGCCCGCCGTACCAAAGGCGAAAGCCACAACGCCAAGTACAACGATCTTGAGGGTGCTGATGTTAAGGAATGCCTCCGCGCTGGTGGATGCGCCGACGGATGTGCCAAGCAGTATAACCACAATGTACATCAGCGCGTTGGAAGCGGTCTCCGTAAGCTGCTTTACAACGCCGCACTCACGGAACAGATTGCCCAGCATCAGCATACCCACGAGGGGCGCTGTGGTGGGGAGCAGCATACACACAACGATGGTAATGATAATCGGGAACAGGATCTTCTCCAGCTTTGATACGGGACGAAGCTGTTCCATCTTGATCTTGCGTTCTTTTTCGGTGGTCAGCAGCTTCATGATCGGAGGCTGGATGATCGGTACCAGGGACATATAGGTATAAGCGGCCACCGCAATGGGACCCATCAATGTAGTCTGTCCCAGCTTCCCCGCAAGGAAAATGGAGGTCGGGCCGTCCGCGCCGCCGATGATGGAGATGGCAGCGGCTGCCTTTCCGTTGAATCCCATAAAGATGGCAAGGAAATACGCAAGGTAAATACCAAGCTGTGCCGCCGCGCCCAGCAGGAAACTGGAGGGATTCGCAATCAGAGGGCCAAAATCCGTCATTGCGCCCACACCCATGAAGATCAGCGACGGAAGGATACTCCACTCATCCATCAGATAAAAATAATGCAGAAGGCCGCCCGCATGCTCAATTCCGTTGATGTCCGTATAGGGTTCTGCCATGATATCCGGATAGATATTTACCAGCAGCATGCCAAATGCGATCGGAACGAGCAGCAGAGGTTCAAATCCATGCTTGATTGCCAGATACAGGAACACACAGGCCACAGCGATCATAACATAGTTGCCCCATGTCAGATTGAGAAATGCCGTCTGTTCCAGTAAATTGGACAATGTATTTGTAATGTAAGACATTTTATTACCTCCCAGTTCGTTTACTCAGACTATAACCGTCAGAACTCTGTTCAGGCCTGACTCTGTATCAGTTCAGAGAGGCCAGAACATCGCCGGACTCCACCGCCTGTCCCGCCGATACGTCGATGCTTGCCACAGTGCCGTCCTGGGGAGCCACCACCGGAATCTCCATCTTCATGGCCTCAAGGATGATGATGGTATCTCCGGCCTTTACCGCCTGTCCTACGCTTGCCTCTACCTTAAACACCTTGCCCGGTACGGAGGCCGTTACCTTCACTGCGCCCGCGCCCGCCGCTGCGGCCGGTGCTGCCGCCGGAGCCGGCGCTGCTTTCGGCGCAGCCTTGGGCGCCGCTGCCGGTGCCGGCGCTGCCGAACCGGTTCCTTCTTCTACTGTTACATCATATATATTTCCGTTTACTGTAATTGTATAAGTTTTCATTAATGTATCCTCCTGTATTTAGGCTCTCTGCCAGTTTCTTTTATTTGATTTTTTGATAGAACGAACTACGAATCCATCGCCGGATGTTGTGCCGGATGCCGCGATCGCCGCGGTGATGACGGCAACCAGTTCCAGATCGTCCGTAAGATTCTCCTCAACGGCGGCCGGTGCGGCAGGCGCCGGAGCTGCGGGAACAGCCTGTACCGGCTGATCCTTTTTCTGACGCTTCTCGATCATCTCCGGTATAAGATGAAGTTTTCCGATCACCCAGCTCAGGAAGAACAGGGCCACAAATACGATAACAAGTCCCATCACCGTATTCATACCGGCCCGCGCCATATTGACCGACAGGGGATAATCCACTTCCCATTCCACCTTAAACGTGCCTTCGGTCTGATCCACGGAGTAGGTAACGATTACGTCGGTATTGTCGCTGACGCCTGCATACTTCACATGGCCGGTGATCGCTGTCCCGTCCTCGGAAAGCTCTGCGGACGTCACCTCGACGAAAGCCCCCAGCTCATCCTTTACGGATTTCCAGTTTGAGGCGATAACCGCGCTGGAGGCGTCGTCCCCATTGATGATCATCTCAATATTCTCATCACTCCAGGACGAAATCTGCGCCAGAGTGCTGGTAAGGTAGGTCCTGATCTGCTCATCGGCAGATACCGTTTCCGTCGTCTCGGTCTCCGCCTCCGCCTGCGCAGCCTCCTCCAGCTCAGACTCCGCTTCGGCTACGCCATCTTCCGCCGCAGCCACCTGTTCTGTCCCGGTTTCCTCCGCATATACGCCCATGGAAAGAAGGGAAACGCCAAGTCCCAGAGCAAGCAGTAATGCATTTATTTTACGTTTCATATGATTCACCTCGCTTAGACTGTTCCGTGCTTTTTAGCCGGGCGATCCTCTCTCTTTGTGTATAACATCTCGAAAGCGCCGATCACATATTTTCTGGTATCCTCCGCTTCAATAATGTTATCTACATATCCTCTCTTCGCAGCCGCGAGCGCACTGGACTGGAGCGATGCGTACTCCGCCGCCTTCTCATTGATAACCTGTGCATTCTCGTCCGCATACATGATCTTCGCCGCAAGCTGGGCGTCCATCATGCCGATCTGCGCCTGACTCCAGGCAAAGGTCACATCCGCGCCGATGGCCTTGCTGTTCATAGCCACATACGCGCTGCCGTAAGCCTTGCCGATGATCACGTTCACCTTCGGAACGGTAGCGTTTGCGAACGCATAAGTCAGTTTGGAAACTGCGGAAGCCATGTACTTTTCAGAGCATTTAGTGGCCTTAAAACCGGCCACGTTGGTCAGGGAGAGTACCGGAATCTCAAACGCGTCACAGAAAGTAACAAACTCCGCCGCTTTCTTTGCCCCTTTTGCGCTGAGCACATTGTCAAAGGACTCCTGGAGTGTTCCGTCCGCGCCGTAAACCTCTGTGCGGTTGGCGATCACGCCCACGGTGCTGCCGTTCAGACGAATGAATCCGGTCACCATATCCGGTGCATACGCCGCTTTGACCTCAACAAAATTGTTGTTATCCGCAATATTGGAAAGCAGAATGGAGGTGTCCCCCGCTGCATTCGCAAGATCTGCACTCGCACGGTTCAGATCATCCGAGCATTCCTCATAGGAAAGATCCTCCTCATTGTTTGCGGGAAGCATGGTTACCAGTCTGCGGATCTGTGCGAAAACTTCCTCCTCTGTCCCCACAAAGTCAACCAGGCCTGTCTCCTCACTCTGGAACTGCGCGGATGCGGTGTTACACTTATCCTTGCGGTTGCCATCAAGCGCATTGGGCGCGTTTACGAAGAGTTCCGCTTTCATACCCTCCATAAATGTAAAATCGGTCAGCCCCGGAACCAGTGCAAGGCCGCCACCGCACTGTCCCAGAATGGCTGTGATCTGAGGGATCACGCCGGAAGCCAGCGCCTGCCTCTGATAAATCTCGCCAAATGCGTTGAGCGCATCCGTCGCCTCCTGAAGCCGCAGGCCCGCGCAGTCGAGCAATCCGATGACCGGAGCGCCCATCTTCAGCGCCAGATCATAAAGGCCCGTGATCTTCTTTGCGTGCATCTCGCCAATGGTGCCGCCAAGAACGGTAGCGTCCTGGCTGTACACATACACCAGATGCCCGTCAATCACGCCGTATCCGGTCACTACGCCGTCTCCGGGTGTCTCCGTCTGCTGAATGTTGAAATCAGTATTTCTGGCAGTTACATATCCGCCGATTTCAACAAAACTGTTCTCATCAAGTAAAGAGGCAATTCTTTTACTTGCTAAGTTTTGTGCTGTATTACTCATTCTTCAGCCCTCCATTGCTATGTTAATAATGTAAACCATTTTCTGCCGAGTATATAGTAGCGTGTTTGCTCTAAAAATGCAAGTATTTTTGCGCCGAATTTTGGAAGGGATTTCCACAATATTCTGTAGATTTGTCCAATCCCCGCAACTACAACGGCGATAATAACCATTTTTTCCACACCTTTTTCAGACAGTATTCCAGGTCGGCCGCATCCACGCTCTCCATCGTTATGACCGGAAAGCGCGCGATCTCCTCTCCTGAGTTTTGAAATGAATATTTGAAATAAATCCAGCAACCCCTTGTGGTTA
>CAZQAB010000031.1:0-18815 GCA_964591265.1 uncultured Lachnospiraceae bacterium | reverse complement strand
TACCGATGCCGCCGGTGGAGGGAAGCTCGGTACCGGTGTTGTTCTCAACATCGATAGACGTTCCGGCGCTCTCTCCCGCAACACCAATCTTAGACGTATACTGATAGGTAACTGTGCCATCAGCAGCAATAACAACTGTGATTGTATCGGTCAGCAGGTTGTAGCCTGCAAGCGTTTCGGTCTCGGTCAGGATATAAGTACCGGCGGCAAGACCCTGTACATTAAAGGTACCTTCTTCATTCGTGGTCAAACTGGATGCTTCCGTCTTAGCTCCCCACTTTGTCAGATAGCCATTATCAACAACCGCATACTGTGTTTCGGTTCCAACGTTACGGCTCAGAATAAATTTAACGCCTTTCAGGGCGGATTTTCCAGAAGTGCTGCCGTCAACCTTTTTGAACGCAGGGCGATTGGTATCATCTACGGTCACAGTAGGAACCAATTCATAGGTTTTCACCACAGCGGTATCCTGAGAGGTCTGTTTTTGGTATGTCAGTTTAGCAGTGTTGGTGTTGCCAGCAGAACCGATAGCTACATTTGCTGCCGTGATTGCTGCGTCATAGATGATCACAATTTCGGTGTCCTTAGCCAAAGAAGCCAGCTTTCCGGTGGAAAGAAGGGTGATTTTCAGTGTACCAGAGACAGAGGCAGTCGCATTCTCAGTTGTATCAGCCGTCCATGTATAGGTATAATCCGTACCATATGTCCATGTCTCTGCAGCGCCATTAGTTCCGGTAGCTGTGGTCACAGTAAGACCCGCATTATTTGTTGCGTCTTTAAATGAAATCCCTTTTGGCATCACATCCTCGATGGTATAGTCGGCATCCACACCAGTGCCGCTGCCATTACTATTCGTACCGGTGTTTACAGTCAGCTGATAATGTACGGTGTCGATCACATCAAGAACCGCGCTGTCCGCATATGTAGCAGTAGCAGTAGCGGTATGAGTGGAGTTGTTATCATCCTCTTGCACTGTCTTGGTGATGGTAGGAGTCGAGTTCTTCTCATAGATCTCCTGACTAGTTCCGACTACGGTGTCCAGAGAGCAAAGAGAACCAAGGGTGGTATCTACAAAGTAGTAACCAGCGCCGGACGTGCTAACATCCAATGTTGCGGAAGCGGTCGTTACATTCTCTGCCTTCTTTGCTTCAGCGCTTGCAGCTGCGGTCTTACCGCTGGTTTTTTTAGCCAGGAACTTCGCAAATTCAGCAACGCTGAAATATGTAGTGCCTTCCTTCGCAGTCTCGCCTTCACCCAGAACTTTGGCAGTAACTACATAGACCTTTTGGTCAGCAGCAGACGGGGTCAGCGTCAGGCCTGCACCGGTATAGACACCAGTAGTATCAGCAGTAGCGGCGGTCGTGCCTCCGCCCATGTAGAGCAGGACATCGTTGAACCAGGCATCTGTTGAAGTGATCGTGTAGGAATAAGCTGTCTTACCCGCATTGGCGGTCGCACTGAAAATCTTATAAGCCTTGTAGGTCTCGCCATCGGCGGCGTTGTTGATGGTAATGCTGTAGGTTGCGGCGGACTCATCGGCAGACGCCGCAGCGCTAAGGCCAAGCAGCATAGCTGCGGCCAGAATAATTGCGAAAACTTTTTTCATAGCTTTCATGATTTAAATTCCTTTCTCCTCATGATTATTTACACGGTAAGGCGGCTGAGGGGGCCGCTTCCGGTCGTTCTGTTTTCCTTCCCTATTTTCCCATTTTTCTCATCCTCCTGTTCCGTTGATTTTCCTGCTGCGGTTGAAACCCGGTTATTTTTTTACTTTTCCGTTTTTGCAGCAATAAAACATATATATAAACGAACCCGCCATTAAGACCAGGCCCAATATGATATATCGGATGGTTCCGACCCCGCCGGTCAGCGGCAATGCATAGCCGGTACTGTTCAGGACTGTAAGGATCTTGCCGTTGTCACTGACGAACACCGCGCCGTTCGCGTCGTTCGCGTCGGACGGCGCCTGTAGCTGCCCTCCGCTCACAGTCACCTGAATCGTTCCTGCCAGACTGTAATATCCGTCCGGCGGCTTCAGCTCCTCCAGCCAGTATTCGCCGTCCTGAATCCCGTAAAGGCTGATACAGCCGTCACTGTCCGTCGTCAGACTGTAAGCTTCCGGCGTTTCGTCATCTCCGAGAGGTTTCCACTCGGTCGTCCCGCCGCCTTCCCCGGTACTGTCCGGCGTATAGCGATAATACAGTTTCTTTTCATCTTCCATCTTATACAGCACAAACTCCGCGCCGGAAAGACTGACGCTGCGATTGTCGCTGTCCGCCTTCCGGATCGTCAGATCGGAAGGATACGTGTTGATATACTTTACTGTGGAAACCGTATCGACGCCGTCCTCATTTACTTTCCAATACAGGACGCCCGTCACAGTATCTCCGGAAAACGATTCTTCTCCTGTGCCGCTGCCGCCCGCCTCCTTTCCTTCATCCCGGATTGCCGATACGATATAGCTGTCCGTATCCTCTACATTTTCCGTAACTGTGTACCCGGTTCCGGCAGGAAGATTTTCTATCACAGCGACCTGCCCGGCCGAGATTGTGATGGTACCGCCGCTGCTTATTGTGTCCGATGATCCTTCCACTTCTGTGCGGACGCCATTCTCATCCACGTTATAAATCGTATAGTGAAAAACGCTTTCCGTTCCATCCGCGTCTGTCAGAGCGCTGCCGTTTGCGTCCGTCAATTTCACAGTGTACGTATAGGAATCGTTGCTGTTTTCCTCCGGGACGTTCACCGCCTGCTTGCTGATCTCGAGATTCCCGCTCACCTTTTCGTCCGTTACCCGAATAAAGGTGGAGTTGGAGAACAGGTTGCTGATTTCGGCTCCTGCCAGGTCGGTATAAGCGGTGTATCCGCGGCTCACAGCAGCGCCCAGCAGGTAATCCTGATAAACCTCCAGGGCCGTCCACCCCACATTCGTGTAGAGCCGCATCATACCTTCGCCCTCCAGCGTCTCAATATTGCCCGCAGTGGCTTCTGCCAGCGTCACCGACTTGCTTTCCCCCTGCAGATTCTGATACGTAATCGTCGCTCCCGACTTCCGTGCGTCCTGAGCCAGGCACACGCGGTAATCAAAAAGGGAGTTGTCTGCATCCGGATCATAGACCAGATAAGTAACCATGGCCTCTGTCCGCGCCGTCGTCTGTCCGGAACCGTAGCCATTTTCCTCATTGCCGTCCTGCATGACATACCATTTCTCATTCGCCAGATCGAAATCCGAGAAGGAGGCGGACTCGTTCACCCGCAGCATGGTGTAGATCCAGGTCAGGGTTTCATCAATACTGCCCTCCGTCGCGAAGGTATCCATCGTGCTGACCAGATAGCCTACTCCGTTGCCCACCGCCACTGCGTTGTCCGCTGTCCCGGCATTGGCATAAACCGCGTCCTCGTTCACCAGCACCCTGATCTCCGATGTATTGATCCTGTAGCCGTAAGGGACGCTGGCCTCTCTCACCACATAGGTTCCGGAGCTGAGCCTGGAAAAATATCCCGTCCCGTCCTCGTTCAATATATTATCGGAGGATGTGGTCGTTACGCTTTTCACCGGGGTAATCGTGTAGGTATTATCATTTACCGTCGCCGTGATCATGCCGTCCTTATCGATCTGGTAGGACCCGGCGCCCTCCCCGCTCAGGCCGCTCATATTCAAAGCGGCGGCTCCCGTATTATCGGAGTCTGCCTCCCCCAGATAGAGGTGCGTCCCGTCCGATGCTATGTAATACATAGCCTTATCCCCGTCCTCGCCCACCGCGTAAAGGGCGAAAACGGCTCCGTTCACCATTTCTCCATCCTCATTGTTTTTCTGGACAAACAGACGATTTTCCACATTGGGCACCATGATGGTCGCGCCCCACTGGACCGTGAAGGAGGTCTTCGCCGCCTCCGTCTGGGCATGGGAGGTTACGCGGGCAGTATTTGAATAGCTCACATTTCCCCAGCCATTGGCGGCGATATCCTCAGTGGTATAGTAGTAAGCCACCAGATAATCCGACTTATCCGTATCTCCTCCGGTGTTCACCAAAAACGTATAATACATGGTCGGTTCTCCGGGCAGCTCCTCCACCAGCGCCTGCATCCCGCTGGCGCTGTACCGGAACACATGAGAGGTCCCATAGGTACTGGCAGCGGCGATGGCGTTGCGCACGTTGGATTCCTTTGTCCCGTACCCATTTTCAGCCATATAATCATAGCCGTCGATGTCGCTGCCGCAGACCGGCGTCCAGGTATCAAACTCCCCCGCGTTCATGTTCCCTCTGGCCAGCACCACAGCAAACAGACTGCCTTTCGCCTCTCCTGTCTCATCTGATGCCGCCGGGTTATAATAGGAAATCTTGCCGTTCGAATCGGCGCCCACCTTGTTGTAATCCTCCGTATTCACCACATACAGATCGTTTGTAGCCGTCACAAGCGCATTGGGGCTGGACCATACGCCGGTGTCATAGGAGTTTCCCGCCACCTGCAGCAGTCCATCCTTAATGCAAAGCAGCACGCTGTCCGATACGCTTCGATACCCCTCCGGAATCACAATCTCCTCCAGCAGGAAATAGGTTCCAAACAGACCCTCCAGCTCACTCAGGGAATAGTTCATGCCATCGTTGTCCGTAAAATACATGGTTCCGGCAGCGTCCGTAGTACCGACATAGAGCGCTTTTACCAATACAGCTCCATCTTCACCCAAAACAGAGCCATACGTAGAGCTTGTCGGGTCCAGGTCGTAGCTCCGGCCGGAAGCATCGTCCAGAGTCACAACCCCTCCGCCTTTTTCAGAAAGATAATCCCCATTCTCATTGGAAGCGTACACCGCGAAGGTTGCGCCTGCCAACGGAGCTCCATACTGATCCACCTTATAAATTGCTGTGGCGGGGATGTCGTTCAGGTTGTATTTCAGCTCCATATTCGAATCTGTGTTTCCGCGCTCCAGGTAATAGAATTTCAGCGTGTGGCTCTTTGCGCTGCTGTCAGCAAAGGTATCGCCGGACCAGTCCGTCTCGCCATCGGCCCCCGCGGCTTCAAATATCGCTTTCAGGGTGGATGTGCCTCCCGTACTGCTGTCCCCCCCGTTGATTATCACCTCGCCTGTCGCGAAATTGATACTGACGCTTGCCGCATCATGAATGCCGCCCAGGTCAGCCACCAGCACATTGTCAATAAAAATCCACACATCATCGTCTCCGGTGAACTCGAAGGTGGTAGGCGTCTCCTTCAGCGCTGTCGTATAGCCCGAATTCTGCTGAAGAAAACGGGAAGTCAGGGTCATCCCGAAATAGTGGTTTATATAATCCGCGGTGGAATTATTCAGCGCTCCCTGCGCGATGGTATTAAAGGGGAAGAACTGGCCGTAAGGGCTTGACCCCGCGGCAGCCACCGCCGGACTCAGATACTCGGTAAAGCTGCCTGTCGCGGTGTCCAGACTGGCAAAACGCTCCTGGCTGTTGTAGTAATAATAGCCGTTGCTGTCCACCGTCAGCAGATTCTGAACATTGGAACAGCTCGTTTTCCCGGGGGCGCTGATCTCCGGGCTGAACAGATAATCCAGAGACTCCGTACTGCCCGTCACATCAAAGTTCAGAGACGGATAGACGTCCGTCAGTTTATTCTGGACGATATCCTTATAGGGAGCTGCGCTTTTCGTCCATGTGTTAAAGTCGGATCCGTTGCCGGATACAAATTTCAGCGTATGCCCCTCGTTGATGCCTGTATTCAGGTTATTGCCCTGAGTATAGTCGTTCGTCACATCCTCCGTCACCCAGTAGTCAAAAACATTAATGACTGTGCTGGAGGGAGAGACGGTATCCCCCGCTTCCTCCGCCTCGATCCAGTAGATATTGCTCCTCGGAACGCCCTCGTTCCAGGTGTAGCTCCCGGTATCCTTTACCCGGATATACCATGCTCCCGCCCCGGTCTCTTCGGAGGCAGCCTTTCCTGTCTCATCCAGCCACATATACTCCGCCGCCACGGCGCCCCTGCTGTTTGTTTTGGACGCGTTATTTGCGTCCGGCACATACACGATCGGATAACTGTCCTTTTGAGCCGCCGTAAACGTAAAGTCGTCAAACGCATTTTCCAGATATGTAATTGGAATCAGATAGGAGAGAGTCCCTTCCTCATCAATGTACAGCTTCGCATCCGTAAGCGGATCATTCGTACCAGTATTCGAATCGTAAGAAGCAACCTGCGTTGTTTCATAATGAATGACCGTACTGCCGGTAACGCTCCCGTTATACTCTGCCTTATGAAGCCAGAGAAACATGGAATCCACATCGTAAATTCCAGCGGCTTTCTGGTAGGTAAGGATAACCGTCGCATCAGTCGCATTACTTTCGTTTACGGAATAAAATTGCCCCGATTGGAAAGGTTCATTTATATAGAAACGGAATATATTGTCTCCTATATCATTCTTATCCGTCTGCACATATCCTTTCGTCGCCACAGATACAACAGAATGTCCATTATACGCCGCGCCGGAAAGGGTATAACCCTCAATTTCCGGCAGATATTTCTGTTCTTCATTCGTCCCATCGTCCGCCAGCGCAGCGCCGAATACATATTTTGTCGCGTCCGCAAGGCTTGTGTTACAGTCGGAATAATCCCCGTAAATCGGGCTGCCGCCGCTGTCCACAATGCTAAAGGTAATCGTGTATATCTGGTCGCCGGATTCATAAGTCCAGACGAACGAGTTGGACTCAGTGGCCGCCTCTGTCTCCGCCGTCTCCTCTGTCTCCTCTGTCTCCGCCTTCTCCTCTTCCTCTGCGGCCGCAGGTACCGGATCCCCCACCGCCAGCAGCATAACGGAAAAGCTGCCGGTTTGCCAGCTTATATGGTTCCCGGTGCTGAGGACCTCCATAAGATCCACGGCCGTCCCCGTCAAATCTCCTGCCGACTCAGCTTCTCCGGTCAGGGCCATATCCGCCTGCTCCTCATCAGTCAGGGCCGCAGCCGCCTGTTCTCCGTCAGCCGCGTCTTCTCCCGCCCGGCTCTCGTCGGCCAGGACAACGGACGCCTGTTCCTCCGCCATCCAATCTCTCAGCGTTTCCAGATCCACTCCCGCCAGATGGAAGCCCGCCACCTTTTCGGCGGCGGAAACCTCCAGCCCGGCGACGGAAACGCGCACATCCCTCTCCGGGACATAGCGCTCCCCGTTCAGCCAAATCGCGATATCATAGGCATAGGTACCGTCTTCTCCCGCAGATACCTCCGGAACGTTCTTTATAATATAAGAAATCTGCTCTTCATCAAGAACACGGACGCTCAGCTGCGCCCCTTCCGGCAGCTCGCCGATCACAGAAACCTCCGCGCCGTCGTCCGCCGCGCAGCTGAGACGGCGGACGTTCCCGTCCTCCACAAGCCCCCGGTCCACAGCGCCAAGGTAAACGCTGTACAGGCTGCAGAAGCCGAGTATCGTACCGTCTGCCGCGCTGTATTTTGTCTCGCTCACGCAGTCCGGGCTGGCGCCCTCAATGACGGTAAGCAGGTATTCATGGCAAATACTTCCGTCCGCCCCGGTTTTCGCGGCAATCTCCAGCGTCTCCACAATTCCCGCGTGATCCGCGGTTCCGTCGCCGTCCCGGTCAAAGAAAACCAGATCGCCCGTTTCGGGCGTATAGCCGCCGGAGGCGGAATTTCCGCTCTCCTCGGCCGTCCGGATAAAATCCGTCCTGTAGAAGCCCATCTGCGCCAGATCATAGACCCATTCCGGGCACAAATCGCCGTAAGGCATCATTTCCCCGGTAATCCCCGCATAATTCAGACAAAAGGAAACAAACATGGCGTCCCACTCATCATAGGGCTGACCGTACCATGCGCCGTAGCGGGTGTAGCCGCCGGTCATATACTCCTCGCCGTTCTCGTCCGTTGCCGTGGCATAATTTTCCGCGCTTTCCGTATAGCCAAGCTGCGTCCTCGCAACGGCAACCAGATCCTTCTGGAAGTCTCCCGTCAGCGCCAGACCCTGAAACATCGCTTCCCAGTCTCTGGCTGTCTCTGTGTCCGCCTCCGGGTTGGAGTAGCAGGAGAGCGTGTGCGTGTGCTCCTGTTCAAAGCCGCAAACATAGGTGATCTCATAGCACTCATCCGTATGGACATGGGCGCCCCCGGTCTCCCCGGAGGTCTCTACGGAGATTTCCTCCAGGCCGCAGACCAGCGTCTGCCCGGTTGTATAGCAGCCCGCCTCCTCACTGTGCGTATGCTCCGGGATTTCACAGACCAGTGCTGTCTCGGCAGCATAGCAGCCCGCCTCCTCGCTGTGCGTATGCTCCGGGATTTCACAGATCAGGTTCCCCTCCTCGTCATAGCAGCCATTTTCCTCGCTGTGCGTGTGCTCGGCCTGCGCGCAGATCAAGACCGTCTGCGTCACGTAGCAGCCGGCCTCCTCGCTGTGTGTATGTTCCGCCTGTGTGCAGGTCAGGATGGTCTGCGTCTCATAGCATTCCTCCGTATGAGTGTGGGCCGTCTGCGCGGCCGCTGCGGCGATCTCCTGGGGGGTTTCCTCCAGACCGCAGATCAGTGTCTTTTCGATGCATTCCCCGCTGTGCCGGTGTTCCTCCTGCCCGCAATAGGTCACGATCTCCATGCCTGCCCCGGTCATATGAGGCGCCCGAAGCGCACTGCCCGCTGCTGCCAGAAACAGGCAGGCCAGCGCTGCCGCCGCTTTCCTTCGCCGGGTACGGCCCTTCCCCTTCCGGCTTCTATAAGTGTTTACCGTATCTTTCATGTCCTTCCCCTCTTATAATATCCGGGATATCCAAATAAGCGGTTATATCTGTCGTATAAGAAAATATTATACGACACACCCCCGTTTTCTCCCTGATTTACAGGGCTTTTTCTTTTTTTGACGGCTGATTCTGACGGCTGTGACGGCGAATTATGACGGCTGATTCATGCCGGTGAAAAATATGTATAATTTGTGAAAAAACAGATGGAATCATTTGTGAAAAACAGATGGAATCACTTGAATTTCTTTTATTAGAGATTTATAATAGGAAATCAATCGTATAATATTTTCTTATACGACGGAAATGCGAAAAAAGAGGAGCCGCCGTGTTGAGATGTTCTGGTTTCAGCATCCCGGGCGCGATGGCTCCTCTGTTTTTTTACTTTAAATGGCATGGCTTCTCACGGCCTGTATCTCACCAGTCTACCGCGGCGATGGCTGCTTTCTCAGCCTCAATGCCTTTTACATAGCGCTCAGCGAAGGTCTCGTAGCCCTCCACGTCCGCCGGATCCGGCTCCACCGTCATACCGGACAACCCGGAGAAGACGCGGTTCTCCAGATAAGCCTCCAGAGACTCGTCCTGTCCTTTATTGATCAGATAAGCGGCCAGAAGCGCGATGCCCCAGGCGCCGCCTTCAGAGGCAGTGTCCATAACGGTAACCGGCGCGTTCACCGCCGCCGCCAGATATTTCTGGGCCACACCCTTTGTTTTAAAGAGTCCGCCGTGTCCCATCATCCGGTCCACCTTTACTTTCTCCTGTTTCAGAAGAATATCCATGCCCAGCTTTACGGCTCCCAGGGAGGTATAAAGATTGACCCGCACGAAGTTTGCCAGATTGAACTTGCTATCCGGCGTGCGGACAAACATGGGCCGGCCCTCGTTCAGATGGGTGATGCCCTCGCCGGAATAATATCCGTATGCCAGCAGGCCGCCGCAGTCCGGATCGCCTTTCAGGGAGTTGGTGTACAGCTTCTCAAACAGCTCGCCCATATCGGTCTTCTGCCCCATCAGCTCCTGGAACTCCCGGAAAATCCCCACCCAGGCGTTCAGGTCGCTGGTACCGTTGTTGGCGTGGGACATAGCCACCGGGAAACCGCTGGGCGTCGTAACCATGTCGATCTCGCGGTAAAGCTGCGACAGCTCATCCTCCAGAACCAGCATGGCAAAGGTGCTGGTACCTGCGGATACGTTGCCCGTGCGGGGCGCAACGGAATTGGTCGCTGCCATGCCGGTGCCCGCATCGCCCTCGGGAGGGCAAAGGGGAATGCCCGGCTTCAGATCGCCCTCCGGGTCAAGGATCGCAGCGCCCTCGGCCGTCAGAGTGCCGGCCGCCTCGCCCGCCACCAGCACCTTCGGGAAAATATCCCGCAGCTTCCAGCTATAGCCATAGGGAGCCACAAGCGCGTCAAATTTCCGGACCATGGCTTCATTATAATCATGCGTCCTGGAATCAATGGGAAACATTCCGGCTCCGTCTCCGATTCCGATCACCTTTTCCCCGGTAAGCCTGTAATGCATATAGGCCGCCAGCGTCGCCACAAACGCCAGCTTCTTTACATGCTCTTCCCCGTCCAGAATTCTCTGGTACAGATGCGCGATGCTCCAGCGCAGTGGAATGTTGAAATTGAACAGCTCCGTCAGGGCGTCCGCCGACGCCTGGGTATTGCTGTTGCGCCAGGTCTGGAATGGCGCCAGCTGTACGTCGTTCTCATCCAGGGCTATGTATCCGTGCATCATGGCGCTGATACCGATGCCCCCGACCGTGGTGAGGGTTACGCCGTATTTTTCCCGCACATCCTTTTTCAGAGACGCATAGCAGCCCGCCAGTCCCTCATGTACCTCTTCCAGGCTGTAGGTCCAGATCCCGTCGATCAGGGAATTTTCCCAGTCATGGAAGCCCACCGCCAGGACCGCACCCGCCAGATCCGTCAGCACCGCTTTGATCCTCGTAGAACCAAACTCAATGCCAAGAGCTGTTTTTCCGCTTAAAATACATTCTTTTTGATTCATCCGATTATTCTCCTTTTCTTAATCCGTATTAAAATTGGAGTTTCTCAGCACATTTTTTGTTTAAAACCTCCAATCTTCTTTTTATATCATACCAAATATACAGCAATAAAGCCAGATGAAATTGATAAATTACAGAAATTTTACTGTAAAGTCTGGCATATCTGATCCTTTTTGCGTATAATAACGATTACAACAAACTTTATAAGGAGGAACGCATATGGCCCTGAAACTTACAAAGGATTTTAACGGCGTTGTTTTCGCGCCCAGAAAAGAGGAGATCAAACCCGGCGGCGGCGTGCTTTATCCCAGAGTGATCGAGCTGCGCTTCGCGGGTGAGCAAAGCGGTGCGCTGCTGGCCGCCTTTGAGTATTATTCGCTCAGAGAGCCCGCCGTAATCCCGATCTATAAGAGTGTGGACGGCGGCAGGACCTGGGAGCGTTTCAGCGAAGTGGAAGATACGAAAAATCAATGGGGAATGCGCTTTCAGCCTGTTCTCTTTGAACTGCCGGAACAGTGCGGGGATCTTCCGGCGGGGACGATCCTGTTTGCAGGCAACTCGATTCCCCTGCAGGCCTTTGAACCGGACAACCCGCCTGACTTTGTGGGCACCCAGCTTCAGCTTTACGTCAGCCGCGACCACGGGAAGACCTGGGAATACCGTTCCACCTTTGCCTACGGGGGCGTCCCGGTGGAATACAACTGGGACTGCCTGGGGCCGGTGTGGGAGCCTTTTCTTTACATAAACGCCTATGGGGACCTTACCGTTGTATACTCCGATGAAAAGCCCCACACCGAACGCATCCTGAACCAGTGCCTCGCCGTCATTTCCTCCCCCGACGGCGGTAAAACCTGGGGAGAGGCAAAGCTTGTGGTGGCGATTCCGGACGGAGACAAGCGTCCCGGCATGGCAATCGTAACAAGGCTGCCCAACGGAAAATATTTCATGTGTTATGAAATCGTAAATACAGCGGATGAAAGCATTTATTTTAAAATTTCCGACGACGGCGTGGACTTTGGCGATCCTGCCCTGTACGGGACGAGAGCGGAGACGGCGGATGGTAAATATGTGGGGAGTATGCCCTACTGTGTCTGGACGAAAAACGGCGGTCCAAACGGCGCCATTATATTAAGCGGAAAGCGGGACAGCGGCTGGCTGGGCCTGCGGGATCCCGGGAAATTCCTCGTGAACTACAATCTGGGGGAAGGGCCCTGGGAGCAGGTGAATATGCTGGTCTCCTATGATTCCAGAATCCACCATGCGGGCTGGAGCATGGGAATGGCCGTGATCGAAAACGACACAAAACTGATCCAGCTTGCGCCCACCCAGATGGATCCCACGCTGCTGCAGGTCTCCTACGGAATTGGGACGCTCGAAACGACCGAAGGCTGAAACGGCGGCCAGCGCATAAAACGGCGGCTCTCTGACGCGTCAGAGCACGCCGGAGAGCCGTTCGATGGGTTATACTTCCGATATCTCAAAGCCCCATCATTTCGCCCACGAGGCCGTCATTTTCACAGGATGCGGATTCCATCTGCAAGCTGCATACTCTGTTGAAAAACTGAAAGACCGGCAGCCCGTTTACCGTGTCGTCTCTTGTAAGCTCCAGACACATCCGCTCCGGATGCCACTGCACCGCATAAATCGGCAGCGAAGTATGATGCAGCGCCTCCACCGTGCCGTCCTTATCGCAGCGGCTGTCAATCACCAGGCCTTCTCCCAACCGGTCCACCGCCTGATGATGGGCGCTGTTATGTGTAAATTTTGTCCCATAAAGCTTTGCGAGCCAGCTGCCCTCCGCAGCGATACAGCCGTGGGCCTTGTCGGGCTCATCCAGCTTCCGGAAATGGCGAAAAGCTGTGGAGAGGTGCTGAATCATTGTCCCTCCGAAATATACGTTGATGATCTGGAATCCCCTGCAGATACCCAGGACCGGTTTGCCAACCGTCACGAAATCATCCAGCATGGAAAACTGCAGTTCATCCAGCGCGTCCATGATCATAATACTGCCCCGGTTCTCCTCTCCATACCGGCAGGGATTGATATCCCAGCCCCCGGGGATCAAAAGCCCGTCATAGGCCTTTACTCTGAATTCGGAATAATCCAGGTATTCCTGCTGATAATTCTTCTTCATCTGCTCTGACTGCACGGAAATCACCACCGGCTCCATTCCCGCCGCCGCTACCGCTCCTGTATAATTTCTCACGTCCTGATTGATTTCCGGGATTGCAATTCTGGGGCTGCCCATCGCTGTGTACTCCTGTCTCTGTGCCTTTGTGTTTATGTCCCTGTTCCCCCTGAAGGGATATCATCCGTTCCGGCGTGGCCGGACAGTAATAAGAAAGTCCCTGACAAATCTGAATCCGGCACTTCCTGAATGAATTATACACCATATTTCCCACATAGGAAACCTGAATTTTATGAAACGAAAAAAGGATGCCGTCCAATCAGAAAAGCATAGCAGCGCGCTGCTATGCTCATCAGATCGTACAACAACCCTTTTGTGTGCCTTTAATGTGTTTTGATGGAATTGAGAAAATCCTGCGCCCGCTGGGTGCCGGGATGGGAAAAGAATTCATCCGGCGTGTTCTCTTCGAGAATTCTGCCTCCATCCATAAAAATAACCCGGTCTGCCACACGTCTGGCAAAATTCATCTCGTGGGTGACCACCACCATCGTCATGCCCTCTGACGCGAGCTCTGTCATGACGTCCAGGACCTCGTTGATCATCTCCGGATCCAGGGCGCTGGTGGGCTCGTCGAACAGGATGGCCGTGGGATGCATGGCAAGCGCACGGGCAATGGCGACACGCTGCTGCTGGCCCCCGGAGAGCTGCGCCGGCGCCTTGGACGCCTGAGAATCCACCCCGACTCTTTTCAGGAGCTTCATCGCTTCTTCCCTTGCTTCCTTTTTGGGCGTGTGCAGCACGTCTATGGGACCAAGCGTAACATTATCGAGAATATTCCTGTGGGCAAACAGATTAAAGGACTGGAATACCATGCCGATCCGCGCACGGAGCCGCGCAAGATTTTTCCCTTCCTCCGGAATCGCCTCGCCTTCTATCAGAATCTCCCCGGAATCAATGGTCTCCAGCCGGTTCATCGTGCGGCACAGCGTGGATTTTCCCGATCCGGAAGGGCCGATAATGACCACGACTTCACCCTTGCTTACTTTCAGATTGATGTCTTTTAAGACATGTAACTCCCCGAAATGCTTGTCCACATGCCTCAGTTCAATTACCGGAACCTGCTCCGGCGTGTTTTCATGCTTCTGTCTCTTATCCATAATCGTTTACCGCTCCTTTTTTTGTGAAAGTGTCCCTGTGGCGCGCCGCAAACGCCGACGCCCGGTTCAGCAGATAATTGATAATGATATAAATCACCGCCACCACCAGATAGACGGAAAGCAGCGCGTCATAATTGGAAATGAGCACTTTCGCGTTCTGCATCAGATCCGGGAAATTGACGACGTAGGCAAAGGTAGTATCCTTGACTACGATGACAAGCTCGGAGATCAGCGCAGGAACGACATAGCGGATGGCCTGGGGGAAAATTACCTTCAGGAAAACGCCGCTGTCCCTCATGCCCAGGGAAAGGGCCGCCTCCCGCTGTCCCTTCGGAACCGCGTTTACGCCTGACCGGAGCACCTCGGCAACCACCCCGCAGGCGGAAATCGCCACCGGCGCCGTGATCTTCCAGAAGGCCGGGAGCGTAAGTCCCAGCTGGGGCGCAACAAGGAAAAAGAAATAAATGAACAGAAGCGTGGGCACGCCTCTGGTAAACTCGATCAGCGCAGTGCTGATTCCTCTGAACACCTTTTGATTGCTGATTCTTCCCAGCATCAGCACAAAGGCTGCCGCGAAGGTAACGACGCCCGCGGCGGCGGCCGCTTCCAGCGTGCCCGCAAGGCCTTTGCCAAGAAATCTCCATGTGGTCAGCTTTGTAAAAAACGACCAGTATTTTGCGTTCAGCTGCCCGGTAAGCCAGAACTGCCGGAGCACGGCCGCCGCGAACAGGGCAAGCGCGATCAGCGAGAGCGTCGTCGCGATCCGGATATTCCTGCGGGTCTTTGGCCCGGGCGCCTCGTAAAGGGCATCCCGAACAGAAGTACGTGTATGATTCATCGCAGAATCCTCACTTTCCTGTCAATCAGACTGCCGACCTGTCCAATCACCACGGCCGTCGCGCAGTATAAAATCGCTGAGATCAGAAACGCCGTAACGCCGCCCACCGCATGTGTATTGATATAGGCAACGATACCCGTAAGATCCGTCGGATTAAGGGGGACCTGGGAAGCCAGCGCGGTAGTCAGCATGGTCGCCACCAGCAGGTTGGTCAGAGGAAGCACACTGGAGCGGATGGCCTGGGGGATCACGATCTTCCGGACGATCCTGAAAAAGGTCATCCCGAGAGAACGCGCCGCTTCAATCTGCCCCACATGGATCGTATTGATGCCGGACATCAGGTACTCCGAACAAAACGCCGCGGGAATCAGCGATGTAGCCACCAGAACGCAGGTAAAATAGGACAGAACCAGGTCCAGATAAGGCAGCGCATAGACGAGAAGGATCAGCAGCGACGCCCCGGGAATATTCCGGAAGATCTGCACATAAATATCTCCCGCGATCCGAAGAGGCTTCACCGGGCTTACACGCATGACTGTAATTCCAATTCCAATAATAAACGCGGAAATAAACGCCAGCGCAGTCAGCTTCCATGTAGTCAGAAGCGCCAGGACGTACTTATCTCCGTATTGAGAGAGGAGTTCAATAATTCCCATAATTCATCCTCCATAATCCCCCGAGGGGGCTTTCTGAATATCTGTAAATTCCCGGCCTCCTGGTCGAATTCCAGGGCCGCTTTCTGAAACTGCCAAAAGAGGCTGCCGCGTAAGCGGGTGCGGCAGCCTCTTGTTTTATCTGCGTGTAGCCTCTGCGCGGAAACCGCTTTTCAAATCCTGTGAGCAGGATGCGCGGCGGTTCTCCGCTCCGGATGAATCACTGTCAGATAGATATATGGCTTATTCTCCGATTGCGGGAGGCTCCGGAGCCGTCTCGATACCGGTACGGTCTCCAAGGCTGATCTGCCACAGCTCTGCCCAGGTGCCGTCCTCCTCGAGCTTCTCCAGAAATGCGTTTATAAATTCCACTCCGTCTGAATCCAGAGGCAGGCCGATGCCATAGTTATCCTCCGGGCCAAACACGTCGCCCGCGATCTCATAGGCATCCGGATTCTTTACGATCGCGTTCAGAAGAAGCGTATAATCCGTTACGTAAGCATCCACACGCCCCAGTTCCAGAGCGGTACGGGCCTCAAGATCTGTTTCAAACTCCTGGACGGTGGCTTCCGGCGCATACTCCGCCAGAATATCCGGACCAGTGGAACCAGACTGGGTAGCCACGATCTTGCCGGCCAGGTCGTCAACGCCTGTGATCTCCGTATTCCCTGCCGCTACAAGCACCGCCTGCTGAGAGGTGTAATACGGTCCCGCGAAGGAAATGATTTCCTTACGAGCGTCGGTAATCGAATAAGTCGCAAACACCACGTCCACCTGTCCGCTGGTAAGAACGGATTCACGGGTGCTGGAATCCACCTGGGTCAGTTCAAACTTTGTCTCGTCTCCCAGAATATACCGGGCCAGCAGCTGATAAAGCCCCGCGTCAAAACCGCGGATACTGTCGTCTGTTTCATCAAGCTGACTGAACAGGTAGGATGTACGTGTGCCGCCGACCTTCAGCACACCGGCCTCCCTGACTGCGGACGCCCAGCCGTTCGCCTCAATGTCCGCGTCGTCCGCAACGGCGCCAGATGCGATCAGCCCGTCAAAAGCGTCCTTATCGATCGCAACGCCGGTATCTTCTTCTTCGGCATACACAGCCGCCCCTGTTCCGAATGACAGGGCCGCCGCCAGCAGGATACTCAATACTCTTTTGAATTTAAACTTTTTCATCATTATCCTCCTTCTTGAACATATTTTTTTCTGCTCTGGCCGTTTCATACTATAAACAGCTGCCTGTAGATGAGGATATCATACACCCATTTTCATAGTAAGTCAATAGGAGATGTGTGTTTTTTATATTTTTATCACTTTTTCGCCGCCTTTCAGTTGACGGCAGTTCTGTCCGTATGCTCCTTCTTTACCAGAATCTCACGGCGGAAGAGATCCCGGTCAACATCCCCGGATATCCCTTCGACGCGGCCGGTGTCCGTGTACTGCCATCCGCTCCATCTCCTCCACGGATTTTCCATGTCCGGCCGCCGGACATCGTATTCTGCGATCCACAAAGGATACCTCCGCAGGCGGTCGTCATCAAAGACCGTCCCGGCATTGGAAGAATCACTGTATAGGACCGGCCTGACTCCCGTCTGCGTCTCCAGCTCCTGCAGAAATTGCAGAGAAATATCCCGCGTCTCCTGAACCGTCAGAGCGCCAAATTCCTCAAAATCCATGGCGGGCCTGGCGTGCTGGCGTTTTCCCCTGATGTTCTCCGCAAAAAATATTGCCTCCGCTTTCGCTTCCTCCAGGCTCATCGCCGTCACATAATGGTAGAACCCGATCAGAAGATTCTCCCGGTCAGCCTCCCGGTAATTTCTCTCAAACTCAGGATCCACCTCCGTCGTCCCCTGGGACGCCTTGATGTAGACAAGGCGTATCCCGGACTTTCTTACCCGCCGAAACTGAATTTCTCCCTGCCACTGACTTACGTCGATGCCTTCAAACCGTTTGTTTTCCCGCATACAATACCTGCTTTTTCTTTTATCCTATGCGGGAAAAACAGAATTGCGATTGTACGCCCGGCAGGCTCTCCCGTGCGCACAGCGCGGCTGTTTTATCCTTTTTCGCTCGATTTTTCCCGTAATGTTTCAATATCTCTCAGACTTTTCCGGTTGACATTCCGGAATATGACTCAGGAAGAATCAGGGAAAGCAGCGGCGTTCAATTACAATACAGAATGAGCTGGCGATTGGCAGATAATGATCCGCAACCACCAGCTTTTCTGTTAAATACCGGATTCTACTATTCAATCCGTATATAAATCAGCAACGAAAGCCTCCCGCTTTAAAGCTTATAATCGCTCGTCCCTTTCCATTTCCCGTTCTCGAGATCTTCCACGACCTTGTCATATTTTTTGTCAAGGTCGAACAGGAGCAGGCAGACGATCCCGACGGCGCTGGCGATCAGCGGGACCCAGATGTAGGCCCAGCCCAGAGAAGTAATCGCGGCAGCGGATGTGGGGTCAGCGTCAAAATTACCGGCGCCGAGGATCCATCCCAACGCAGCGGTGCCAAGACCAGAGCCAACCTTCATGGTAAAGGAAGAAGCAGCATTGCCCATGCCGACGGCCTGCACGTTAGTGAGCCACTGGCCGTATGTAATGGCATCCTGAAGCAGCCCCCACATGGTGGCGGCGCCAAAACCAAAGCCCGCGCCCTTGAGGGCATTGGAGATCACCAGGAGGGTTACGTTGGTACCGGCAAAAGCCGTCAGAAAATAGGCCACAACGGCGATACTCATGCCCACCAGTGCAGTGATACGCTTGCCGAACTTCTTCATAAACCAGGAAGCGAACAGGAGCATTGCGCCAATCTGGAATATCTGAACCACGCTGGAAACGATGCCGTAGGAATTGATATCGCCCACCACATATTGAACATAGTAGAACTGGGAGCCAAACAGGGTGCTCATCAGGAAGTACAGGACGAACAGAAACACCACTACCAGCAGCCAGTACTTGTTTTTCACCAGGCTCTTCAGGCTCTCCAGGACGGAGGGGCCGTTTCCATTCTCGCTGTTCTCCTGCTTCACGCGCTCCTTACAGAGCGTAAAGGGGATAAAGGAGCAGGCGATAAACCCGACTGCCATGATGACAGCTGCCGCAGTCCAGCCCTTCTGATAGGCGTAGAGCACTTCCTCGCTGCCGCCGTTGACGGCCTGCGCGATACGGGTAAAGACATTGTTGACCAACAGAGTGCCGGCAGTGGCCAGCATCATGCGGAAATTGCCCAGCAGTCCCCGCTCGTAGGAATCAATGGTCATCAGATTCTGTAAGGTGGCATAAGGAACATTGTAGCCGGTATAGAATA
>CAZQAB010000030.1:0-20081 GCA_964591265.1 uncultured Lachnospiraceae bacterium | reverse complement strand
AAATCAGAAATATCTTTACAATCTGCTTTGAAAATCACCTTCACTACAGAGAAAAGCCTGGCTTTGGGAGACGAGCTCCTGGTCAGGGGAGAAATAAAGGAATTTGAACCGGCGACGAATCCGGGACAGTTTGACGCTAAAAGCTGGTATTTTGCCCAGAATACCGTATGTTCCCTGGGCCAGTGCGAGATCCTGGAGTATACGCAGGGCCGCATGAGCATTGCCAGGGCGCTGTATAACATACGGAGCAGCCTCAGGGAATCTTATAAAAAAATACTCGGGGATAAGGAGGCGCGGATCATCTCAGCCATCACTCTGGGGGAAAAAAGTTACCCGGAGCAGGAATGGAAGACGGCATACCAGGAGGGCGGGATCGCCCATGTCCTTGCGATATCGGGTCTGCATATCACCCTGATCGGAATGGCATTATACAGGCTGCTCAGAAAGACGGGGCTGGGCTTTTTGCCGTCGGCCACAGCAGGGGGCGCGGCCATCCTGCTGTATACCCTGATGACCGGGCGCGGTATTTCCGCGGTACGTGCGGCGGTTATGTTCGGGCTGTGGCTGGGCTCCCAGGTGTGGGGCAGGAAGCAGGATATGGTCACGTCCGCCGCCGTGGCGGCGCTTGTGCTTACGGTGGCGGACGGGGGAAATCCCTTCCGTGCATCCTTTCTGCTCTCATTTGGTTCGATCCTGTCTCTGGGCATTCTTCTGCCCTGCATGGAAGAGCAGTTTGGGATCAAAAAGATTATCCCCCGGGGGCTTCTTGCCGGAATTGCGATCTGGCTGGGGACGCTGCCTGTCACGCTGTACTTTTATTGCCAGGCTGCTCCCTGGGGGCTGCTGGTCAATCTGGCTGTGATCCCGCTGATGGGCGCGCTTATGACAACGGCTCTGGTGTCGGCGGTTTTTGGCCTGGTGTGCGTACCGCTGGGGATATTCCTTGCGGCGCCGGTGTCCATGATCCTTGCCCTGTTCCAGTGGCTCTGTGATCTGGAAAGCCGGCTTCCCCTCTCCGTGTGGGTTGCGGGAAGGCCGTCCGGATGGAGGATCGCCGTATATTATGGGATTCTCGGGGCGGCGGTCCTGGCCGGGAGGAGCGCAGGAAAGAAAGGGACGCAGCCGTCAAAACGGAAGAAGGCTTTCCTGTGGTGCGGATGTCTGGTACTCTGCGTTTTCCTGATGGCGGCCCGGGGGCGCAGCGGGATGCAGGTTGTGTGCATGGACGTGGGCCAGGGGGACGGCAGCCTGGTTCAGCTTCCCACAGGGGAAAACTGCCTGATCGACGGGGGCAGCAGTTCCAGAAGCTATTTGTGGGATAATGTTCTCTCCCGGACAGTAAAATATTACGGAATACGGACACTGGATTTCGTTTTTCTGTCCCATGCAGATCAGGACCATATCAGCGGCGTGTCGGAATTTCTGGAAGAATATGAGACGGGACTGACCGGAAAGAATATTCATGGAGTTTCGCTGAACTGTCTTGTACTGCCGCCCGCCGCGGATGACGAGGATTTTCAGAACCTGCGGGAACTGGCATATGAAAAGGGAATCACCGTGCTGCGCATGGCTGCAGAGGACACAATCCGCAGGGGAGACATCTGGAGTATCCGGTGTCTTTCACCGGATGAAGATACCCTGAGCGCCGACCGGAATCAGGATTCCATGGTGCTGAGGCTTACATACGGCAGTTTTTCCATGTTGTTTACCGGCGATCTTGAGGGGGAGGGGGAACTGCGGCTAGCATCTTCCGGGGAAAATCTTCACGCGGACGTGCTGAAAGTGGGGCATCACGGTTCGGCGAAGGCTTCTTCTGCAGAATTTCTCTCCGGGGTTGGCGCGGCATTTGCCATTATTTCCTGTGGAAGAAACAACATTTACGGCCATCCGTCCGCAGATACGCTGACCCGTCTGGAGGAGGCCGGGTGCCGTATTCTGCAGACGGCCCGCAGCGGGGCGATTATTTTGCAGACGGACGGTGAAAAATACAGGATCCGGACATTTTTGAAAGCAGAATCTGACGGCAAAGATTAATTTTTTTAAAAAAACCCGAAAAAATGTGGAAAAATATTGCAGGGATAGAATATAATGTAAATTAAGAGGTGAATGAAAGCATGACCATAAGAGAAAAGACGGAGGAACTGGAATTTCAGATATTCAGTCCGTATGCAGCTTTCAGCAGAAATACAAAAGGACGGGATGCGCCGGAGGAGCCATGCGATATCCGCACGGCTTATCAGAGAGACCGGGATCGCATCCTGCACAGCAAATCCTTCCGCCGCCTGAAGCAGAAGACCCAGGTATTCCTGATCCCGGAAGGAGACCATTACCGGACCAGGATGACCCATACCCTGGAGGTGGCGCAGCTTTCCAGGACTATCGCAAAGGCGCTTCGGCTGAACGAGGACCTGGTGGACGCCATTGCGCTGGGCCATGACCTGGGGCACACGCCCTTTGGACATGCCGGGGAACGGGCGCTGAACGAGGTGTGCCCCTACGGCTTTGCCCATTATAAGCAGAGCATCCGCGTCGTGGAACTGCTGGAGAAAGGGGGGAAGGGCCTGAACCTGACATGGGAAGTGCGGGACGGGATCGTGAACCACCGGACCTCCGGGGAGCCACATACGCTGGAGGGGCAGATTGTCCGTTACTGTGATAAGATCGCGTACATCAACCACGATATTGATGACGCGGAGCGGGCCGGGATCCTCAGCGAGGAGGATATCCCGGAGGAAAGCCGGCGCATCATGGGAGACACCACCCACGAGCGGCTGAACACGCTGATCCACGACGTAGTGCGAAACAGCGAGGGACAGGCAAGGATTCGGATGTCCGAGCAGATGGAGTCGGCCATGAAGTATCTGCGGGCGTTTATGTTCCAGCATGTGTACCGCAACAGCGCCGCCAAGCGGGAGGAGAAGAAAGCGGTGCGGATGATCCAGGAATTGTACCGTTTTTACAACGAATGGCCGGAGAAGATACCGGAGGAGTACATATATCTGATAAAAGAGAAAGGCCAGCCAAAAGAACGGGTCGTGTGCGATTACATAGCGGGAATGACCGATTCCTATTCCATACACAGGTACCATGAACTGTTTATACCGGAGGCATGGCACGTGGACAGATAACAGAGAGGGTGAGAGGCAATGTATTATCCGGATGAAATCATTGAGGAAGTGCGTTCCCGCAACAATATTGTGGATGTGATCTCTTCCTATGTGAAGCTTCAGCGCAAGGGAAGCTCTTATTTCGGACTGTGTCCGTTCCACAACGAGAAATCGCCCTCCTTTTCCGTCAGTCCCGGCAAGCAGATGTACTACTGCTTTGGCTGCGGCGCCGGCGGGAATGTGTTTACATTCCTGATGGAATATGAAAACTATTCGTTCCCGGAAGCGCTGCAGGCCCTTGCGGACCGCTGCGGCGTGACGCTGCCCCAGGAGGATGAGTCGGCCCAGGCGAAAGCGCGCAGAGATCTGAGGAGCGCTGTTCTGGAGGTCAACAAGACGGCGGCAAAATACTATTATTATATACTCCGGTCGCCCCAGGGTGAACGGGGAATGAACTATCTGCGGGACCGGGGGCTGACGGATGAGACCATGCAGCGCTTCGGACTTGGCTATACGGGACACTATGGCAGCGGCCTGTACCGCTACCTGAAGAAACAGGGGATATCGGATCAGCTTCTGAAAGAATCCGGACTGATGCAGGTAAATGAAAAACAGGGTATGTACGATAAATTCTGGAATCGGATCATGTTTCCCATCATGGATGTGAACAGCCGGGTGATCGGGTTCGGCGGCCGGGTGATGGGGGATGAAAAGCCCAAATATCTGAATTCCCCGGAGACGGTCATCTTTGACAAGAGCCGTAATCTGTACGGTCTGAACTTCGCGAGGACCTCCAGAAAACGCTACCTTCTGGTCTGCGAGGGATATATGGATGTGATCTCTATGCATCAGGCCGGGTTCACAAACGCGGTGGCTTCACTCGGTACGGCGCTCACGAGCCAGCATGCGTCTTTGCTGAAGCGGTATACCGACGAGGTGGTCCTGACCTATGACAGCGACGAGGCCGGGGTGCGGGCGGCGCTGCGGGCCATCCCCCTTCTGAAAGAGGCCGGGATCGCCACAAAGGTGCTGCACATGGAACCGTACAAGGATCCGGATGAATTTATAAAAGCCCTTGGGAGCGAGGCCTTCCAGCAGCGCGTCGATCAGGCCCAGAACAGCTTTCTGTTTGAGATCTCAGTGCTGGAAAAGTCCTATGATATGGGAGATCCGGATGACAAGACCCGCTTCTTCCAGGCGGTGGCGGAGAAGATTGCCCGGTTTGAACTGGAAATTGAACGGGAGAATTATATTGAGGCAGTAACCGGCAAATATCAGATCTCCTTTGAGGGACTTCGCAGGATGGTGACGAATGTGTTGATGCAGGGGATTCCGGCGCGGAGAGTTCCGGTGACGCCCCGGCAGGTACAAAAGGAGAAGGAGGACGGAATTCTCAGATCCCAGCGGCTGATCCTTACGTGGCTGGCGGAGTATCCGGATCTGTTTGGCGTGGTGTCCCGGTATATCCGGCCGGAGGATTTCTCGGAAGGGCTGTACCGGGAGGTAGCCGAAATGCTTTATGAACAGATGGAGCGCAAAGAATTGAATCCTGCCAGGATCACCAGCCATTTTACAGAGCCGGAGCAGCAGAGGTTGGTGGCACAGATCTTCAATACAAAGGAACCGGTTGCTTCCAAAAAGGAGCAGGAAAAGGCGATACAAGACACGGTGCGCAGGGTAATGGAGATTGGCATAGCCCAGAGGACAGCGGCGCTGGATCCTGCGGATATGAGCGGCCTTCAGGAGCTTGTGGATGCGAAAAGAAGGCTCCAGGAGCTGGGGAGTCTGCATATTTCTCTCCAATAGGGACAGACTTATATGCAGACAACGGATTTTCAGATGCCGGGAAACCGGAAAGGCAGGGAAACGATATGGGCGCACAGGCGGTTGACTTTCAGAAGAAGCTTGACGGACTGCTGGAGATGGCGGCGAAGAGACAGAATGTACTGGAATACAGAGAAATTCAGGACTTCTTCAGGAACCGGGAAATAAGCGCAGAGGAGTATGAGAAGATCCTGGAATTTCTGGAAGTACGTGGAGTGGACGTGCTTCCGGTGATGGATGAGCGGATCCTGCTGCTGCCGGAGGAGGAAGGCCTGGAGGAGAACAATCCGGAAGCCGCTGAAAACGTCAGTATGGACGACCCGGTGCGCATGTATCTGAAAGAGATCGGCAAGATCCCTCTTCTGAGCGCGGAGGAAGAGATATCTCTGGCCCGCCGGATGCACGCAGGTGACGAGACGGCCAGGGAGCGGCTGGCCGAGGCAAATCTGCGGCTTGTGGTAAGCATCGCCAAGCGCTATGCAGGCCGGGGGATGCAGCTCCTTGATCTGATCCAGGAAGGGAATCTGGGATTGATCCGCGCGGTTGAGAAGTTCGATTACCGCAAAGGGTATAAGTTCAGCACCTATGCCACCTGGTGGATCCGTCAGGCCATTACGAGATCCATTGCGGATCAGGCCAGGACCATCCGTATTCCGGTGCATATGGTGGAAACCATGAATCATATGATAAAGACCTCCCGCGCGCTTCTGCAGGAACTGGGACGGGAGCCGACGGTGGAGGAGATCGCCGGGCGCATGGGACTTCCCCCTCAAAAGGTACAGGAGATTATGAAGATCGCCCAGGATCCGGTATCCCTGGAAACCCCGGTCGGCGAGGAGGATGACAGCCATCTGGGAGATTTTATCCGGGATGAGCGGATGCCGGTTCCGGCGGAGGCCGCTACTTATACCGTGCTACGGGAGCAGCTTGTGGAGGTGCTGTCCACGCTGACGGAGCGGGAACAGCGGGTGATATGCCTCCGGTTTGGCCTGAATGACGGCAGAGCCCGGACCCTGGAGGAAGTGGGCAGGGAATTTAATGTGACGAGGGAGCGGATCCGGCAGATCGAGGCAAAGGCGCTGCGCAAGATGCGCCATCCAAGCCGAAGCCGGAAACTCAGGGATTACCTCGACTAGAAGGGAGTTATCAGATGCAGATTTCAAAACGGCTGGAAGCGGTGGCCTGCATGGTAACTCCCGGTCTGCTGTTGGCCGATATAGGGACAGATCATGCGTACATACCGATCGAACTTGTAAGAAGAGGCGTCGTCCCACAGGCTGTTGCCATGGATATAAACCGGGGACCTCTGGAAAGAGCAAAAGAGAACATCCGGCAATGCGGGCTGTCTGATCGGATTGACGTCCGTCTGTCAGACGGGCTGGAGGCGCTCAGGCCGGGAGAAGCAGGGAGTATTGTCATTTCCGGGATGGGCGGTCCCCTGACTGTGCGCATCCTCCGGGAAGGAGCCAACCGGCTGTCCGGCTTCCGGGAACTGATCCTGCAGCCCCAGTCGGAGATCCGTCTTGTGCGGGAGTATATTGAGGAGCAGGGCTGGCAGATCAGCCGGGAAGATATGGTCCTGGAGGACGGGAAATACTATCCCATAATAGGGGTGTCCCCTGCACGGAGCCGTAACGGAACAGCTTGCGGACGTCAGGAAGAGTTTCCCGGTCAGACGGGCGCTTCCGGACGGGAAGAGTCCGGGGAGCCGCGGTATGGGCCAAAGGGCAAAATGACATCCCCTGAGCTGAGGTACGGTCCGGTTCTGCTGACAGAGCGTCACCCGGTGCTTTGCGATTTTCTGCTGCGGGAACAGCGCGTGAAACGGAGGATCCTGAAATCTCTGGGGCAGGGAAGCGGCAAAGCGGCCGCAACGCGCCGCCGGGAAGTGGAGCAGGAGCTGGCGATCGTGGAAGAGGCGCTCGCATATTATAACGACAAAGAGCGGATTCCGCTTCAATAAAACATACGGCGGCCGGTTCATGCCGTCTGCCGGTATAGGATGAGAAAGAAAAAGGTGAGAATAACATGAAGATGGAAAAGATACTGGCAAGGCTGAAACAGGAATATCCGCCGGAGCTGGCCATGGACTGGGACAATCCGGGCCTACAGGTGGGCCGCACCGGAGGAACTGTGGCGAATGTCCTTGTGGCGCTGGATGCCACGGAGGAAGTGATAAGGGAGTGTGCTGACTGGGGCGCACAGCTTCTGGTCACGCATCATCCGCTGATCCTGGGGGGAATCAAAAGCGTCAGCAGCGAGGATTATATCGGGCAGAAGGCCCTCACGATGGCGGAACATGGGATTGCCCACTACGCCGTGCACACCAACTATGACGTAAAGCGTATGGGCCGTCTGGCGATGGAAGCCCTGAAGCTGAGAGAACCGCAGATTCTGGAGGTAACGGGGATCTCCGGGCAGGGACAGGAATACGGGATCGGCTGCGTTGGCGTCCTGCCGGAGAAAATGACGGCAGGGGAGTGCTGCGAGTATGTGAAGAATACATTCAATCTTGCTGCGGTACGTCTGTTTGGCGATCCGGGAAAACAGGTGTATAAAGCAGCCGTATGCCCCGGGTCCGGAAAGGGCGCGATCAAGGCGGCGCTGGCTTCCGGAGCGGATGTTTTTGTCACCGGAGATATCGGGCACCATGACGGGATCGACGCGGTGGATCAGGGGCTTCTGATCATCGACGCGGGCCATTACGGGATAGAGCATATCTTTATCCGGCAGATGGCGGATTTCCTGAGAGAGACATTTCCCGGGCTGAAGGTGAAAGAGGCGAAGTATGATCCGCCTTTCCGGGAGATATGACGAGAAAGCAGGGCCGCAACAGATACGGGCGGAGACGCAGGGATACGGGCGCCTGAAGCAGTACAGAAAAACGCGAAGCAGGGAGGAGAACATATGCAAAAGAATCTGGTTACCGTAGAAATCGACGGACAAAAGGAGGATTATCCGCAGGGGACTGTGTATCTGGAGATTGCCAAAAAGCACCAGCACGACTATGAATATCCCATTGTCCTGGCTCAGGTGGACGGACGTCTGCAGGAGCTGTATAAGGAGGCCAGGGGCGGCAGACTGGAATTTTTGACGCTGCAGAGCAGGGCCGGATATGACACCTATCGCCGCAGCCTTGTGATGATGATGTTAAAGGCCATCTACCACGTAGCGGGAGATAACTCCAATATTGACCGGGTATGCGTCCATTTCTGCGCCGGCAACGGATATTACTGCACGCTTTCCGGAAAGATCCGTCTGACGGAGGAATTTCTTGAGGAAGTGAAAGCATATATGAGGCAGCTTCAGCAGGAGGCGGCGCCCTTTGAAAAACGGGCGGAAAATACCTGGGAGGCCAGGCAGAAATTCGGCCATTACAGGATGTATGACAAGCAGGAGCTGTTCCGTTACCGCCGCGCCTCCAGGGTAAATGTTTACAGCCTGAAGGGCTTTGAGGATTACTTTTACGGCTATATGCTGCCGGACACCTCTTACCTGAAATATTTTGACCTGAAATTATACGATGATGGGTTCGTGCTCCGGTATCCCCTGCAAAGCGATCCGCAGCGTCTGCCGGATTTTGCGCCGGAGCGGAAGATCTTCCAGGTGCAGAAAGATTCTCTGGAATGGGGCAGGAAACTGAATATCTCCACAGTCGGGGCGCTGAACAGCTTTATTGTATCCGGCAGCGTCAAGGATCTGATTATGATCCAGGAGGCGTATCACGAGAAGAAGATCGCTGAGATGGCGGCAAAAATTGCCGAAACTCCGGAGAAAAAGATCGTGCTGATCGCGGGGCCTTCCTCCTCCGGTAAGACCACCTTTTCGCACCGTCTGTCCACCCAGCTTTCCGTATACGGGCTGAAACCTCACCCCATTGCGGCCGACGATTATTTTGTAAACCGGGATAAGACGCCCAGGGATGCGGAGGGCAAACTGGATTTCGAAGCGCTGGAAGCCATTGACATTGATCTTTTAAACCGTGACATGCTGGATCTGCTGGACGGAAAAACGGTGGAGCTTCCCACCTTTAATTTCAAGACCGGCGTAAGGGAATACAAAGGCAGATATAAAACGCTCGGAAAGGACGATATTCTTCTGATCGAGGGAATCCACTGCCTGAACGACAAACTGACCTGGAAGCTTCCTAGAGAGAATAAATTCAAGATATACATCAGCGCCCTCACCCAACTGAATATCGACGAACACAACCGCATTCCCACCACCGACGGACGGCTGCTGCGCCGGCTGGTGCGGGACGCCCGCACCAGGGGGAACGACGCCGCCAGAACCATCGCGATGTGGCCTTCTGTGCGCAGGGGTGAGGAGAACAACATTTTTCCCTATCAGGAGGGCGCCGATATCATGTTTAACTCGGCGCTGCTCTATGAGCTGGCGGTACTGAAGCAGTATGCGGAGCCGCTGCTGTTTTCTGTCACTGAGGATCAGCCAGAGTATGAGGAGGCGAAACGCCTTCTTAAATTCCTGGATTATTTTCTGCCGATCCCCAGCGACAGCATCCCGAACAATTCCCTGATCCGGGAATTCATCGGGGGCGGGTGCTTTGACCTATGAGAAATCCGGAACGGCGGCCTGCTCTGCAAACGGTTTATTCCGCGTAGTACACGTAGTTTTCCTTGCGGGGCACATCTCTGCCGACGGCGTCGTCCGCCGCGTAGCCGAGAATGCAGTGACCGATCCCTTCGTAGTCCCCTTCAATTCCAAGGGATTTCAGAATGTCCTTGCCCTCGGGGCTTTCAAATTCTTCTTTGGCCCGGTGAATCCAGCAGCTTGAAATTCCGAGGTCGTAGGCCGCCAGCATCAGATTGCCCATAACCAGGCTTCCGTCATACACGTAGGTGGGCACATTTTTGTCCGCCAGGACGACCAGAACCACCGGCGCCCCGTAAAACGGATCGCCCGGATTACCCATGACGGCGGCGTTCATCGCGGAGAGCCGGTCACGCAGCTCTTTGTCCGTGACCGCGATGATGATCGGAGACTGTTTGCCCAAGCCGGTGGCCGCGTAAGTGCCGGCCTCCAGGATCTGGTCAAGGACGTCCTTTGGCACCATGTCCGGTTTGTATTTACGAATGCTTCTGCGGGATTTGATTTTGTCAAGTACAACGCTCATAATCATTACCTCCTGTTTGTAATTTCGTTGTTCTGTGTTTTATTACTCCAGTATAGCACGTTTGTTTCCGGCGCGCAATGGCCGGGCAGATCAGATTCTGTATGCAAACGAGCGTATCGGACGATTTGCAGGCGATTGTTTCCGACGCGTATTTACAAAGAAGAGCTTCTGTGCTAAAATTGCCGGGTAAGCAGGATAAATGGTCGCGGCTGGCAGGCCGAAAGGCGCCAGACGAGGAAAGTCCGGGCTTCACAGGGCATGGATGCCGGATAACGTCCGGCGGAGGCGACTCCAGGGAAAGTGCAACAGAAATGTACCGCGTCGGCAATGAGCCGCATAGTAAGGATCGCTTTGCAATCCGAATTATATGCGGCGTTTGCAGATTGCTCATTGCCGACGTAAGGGTGGAAGGGCAGTGTAAGAGACTACCGCCTTCCCGGCAACGGGAAGGGCATATGTAAACCCCATCCGAAGCAAGGCCGCAACGAAGCGTATGATGGCCCGTCAGCTTCAGGTAGGCCGCTGGAGCCTGCCGGTAACGGCAGGCCTGGATAGATGACCATTCACGACATAACCCGGCTTATCGTCCTGCTTACATGGAAAGAAGTGACCGCACCACGCCCGGCGTGGCGCGGCGGCTTCTTTTATGTCATGGGAAACTTCGTCTCGTATGACACAAAAACGCTCCGCGAGGATGCGCACAGATGCACAAGGTATTTTATTGCTTCGCAATATGCATCTGGCGCGGCAAAAATGTGCTTTCATATAGAATGTTATATCGCGTGGATGTGCGAGGCACATTTTTTATTTACTATTTATTCCTTTTTATGCTATTATAAAACAAAACAAATGCGGGAGGGTTTACCCATGAAGAAAAAGAAGAGAATTGTATGTATCCTTATTATGGCAATTATGTGTTTGCTTGCATCAATGCCGGTTAGCGCAGCTCCAAAGATCAAAAACGGTAAAATTGTGGGATATGATGATACTTATGCGGATGTAAAGACTAATGGAAGTGTTGATTATGTAGAATTTTATCATCCTTATGACAGAAATTACAAAGATATAGTTCCTAATAATTATAAAATATATGTAAACGAGTCTTATACATATACGTGGATGCAGTAATAAATTAAAAGAAATACGAAAGAGAGGGATCTTTTATGAAAAAAGGGATTATTGCTTTATTGTCTGTTGGCTTAATGATGATATCGGCATCTTCAATAGTTTTCGCAGAGGATAACTCTGCCAGAATTGCAGAAATTGAATCGCAGATCGCAGAGTTGCAGGCTGAATTGCAAAGCCTAAAAACTCAAGAAACGCAGGAAAGCGCCGCTGAAACTCAAGAATCTGATATTGAGATTTTGGCAGAGTATACACTTCCAGATAGTATAGGTTGGTATACAAGACATTTTATCGTTGTAAAAAATAATTTAAGCGAAACTGTCGATATTTCCACTTCTTCTCTAGCTTATGCAGAAGATGGGACAATGGTTGGTGCAGCGGACGCATATTTCGATGCACTTGGCGCAGGATGCGTTTCGGTATTGTACGAAGCATTTGAGACAGATGCAAAAATCGCCTCTTATGAAACAGAAATAAACACATCACCTAGTGAGTATTACGAGTCTGTAATTCAGGATTTGTCGTATGTGCAAAATGACATTGATGGTGGTGCAGTTTTTCAGGTTACAAACAACGGAGAAGATGCAGCGGATTATGTTGAAGGATATGCTTTATTTTTTGCCGGAGATGAGTTGGTAGGGTACGAAAGCACGTATTTCACAGATGATGATTCCGAGATTAAGCCGGGGAAAACTATATCAAAGCAGTTGACGTCGTATGATAATTTTGACAGGATTGAATTTTATTTAACCGGGCGAAAATAGCATTTGAGTAATTTACAATTTTACGCGAAGTTTGGTAACAGATGGTCTCACATGGAGAAAATACAAAGGGGGATGTGTTCAATGAAAACTTGGAAACTTGTATCTGGAATCTTATCAATTATTTTATTTGTTTTAGTCACTTTTCAATCATGTGCAGCAGGTGTGGGAAATGCATTAGCTGAGAATGGAGAGTCGAGCGGAAGTGGAGGCATTATCGTAGCAATTATGCTGCTAGCGGGTGGTATAGTGTCTATTTCTACAAGGGAAAGTGAAGGAAAAGGCGGAAATATTGCGTTAATAGTACTTTTCGGAATTGGCGCATTAGTAGGTTTTACTCTTGCCGGAAGTTTTGCCGACTTGAATATCTGGGCAGCATGGTGCTTAATTAATGCTATACTTGCAATTATAGCAATGGTAAAAGGAAAGAAAACTGAATAAAGAAAAATAAAGGCGAAGCGGGGAGAAATCCCTGCTTTTTCTTTTTTGCAAAAATTCGAGACATTCTGTTCCCACTGGCCTATAATATGATTAACAGGACAGCCGGAAGGTATGTGCACGCTACCCATCCCGGCGAATTATAACGATCTTAGTAAGTCGCCCATCCGGCCAAGGAGCAGGGCGACTTACTTATTTTTCAGGCTCAGAATTGCGTTATTTTTGTCACCCCTTGCGCCCCAGACGCTTGCAATATATTCAGTTTTCATAGCCGCGCCTCCTGTCCAGTCAGGCGTGTTGTCCCTGCTGGTACAGGCTTACCAACGACTCTTGGAGGACTTTTGAAAAGTTAATGTTATTTTTTTCTGCAAACGTGTTGAGCCACGCAGGGATTGTAAGGTTCTTCCTCACGGCCTTTTCACCATATTTTTCTGCGTAGACATCCATATCCAAGACAAGCACGCTCACGAAACCGCCTTCGTCAGGGACGATGCTCTCAACTGGGCTTGCCTTTGGTGCAGGCTTCCCGTCTTCCAGTTCATCGAGTACCCAGCCAGACGCGGCATCTGTCCCCATGAGGATAGCTTCGGCCAGGGATCCTCCTTCGCTGACGCATCCCGGAAGATCGGGAACCTCGACGGTATATCCGCCTTTCCTATCTTCGCACGGATAAAAACAAGCAGGGTAAGTTAATTTCATAATGATACCTCCTAGCATTGGTGTGGCAGTACCGGACTTTATAATCCGGCCTGCTTTAAAATGGATTTGATTGTGCGTGGGTCAAGGTCTCCCGGGTGGTTTGGTATTGTAACCTTGCCGGGCTTTGTTGGGTGGATGTAAAAGTAGTGGGAGCCTTTCGCTTTCTTGAACCGCCACCCATCGTCTAATATAATTTTCTCTATTTCCCGGAATTTCATGCCATAACCTCCTCACTATTATATTATACGCATTATGCGCATATATGTCAAGAGAGATAAACGCTAGACACAAACGCCTTGACTTTTCCAGTAAAATAAAGCAAAATTCTTCTTGAAGTATTAAGAAAGGCTTAATTTGTTTTCCCGGCCTGTTATGATATAATTTTTCTACTTAAATTGATGTTGGAATAGATACAGACAAAAGGAAGGGGTTAAGTATGAAGAAAGAGAAGAAAAAACGGCTGTGTTTTCTGCTGGCCTGTATGCTGCTTTGCACTTTGGCGATACAGTCTGTGGCAGCGACGTCCTACGACGCCACGGCAGGGGTCAGCGGCCAGATTCTGTTTCCGGGAGACAGCCTGACTGCCGGAGCGGAAACGGCATTTGTTGTGAATGATGAGGCGGTATCTCCCGAGACGCCCGGTATATGGACGAACAGCGATTCCGACCGGGTCTACGCCGCGACGACGGAAGAGGAGGGCGCTTCGATCCAGATCCGCACGGCGGGCTATGTGCTTGTCGTTGAGGGAGGGAAATCAAAGAAACCGGACGAAAATGCCGACAATACCTGGAACCACTACACATTCCAGGAGGATGAGAAACCGGAAACCCCGCAGGATCTTGCATTTTATTCCGCCGGTGAGACGGTGCAGATAGAGGCGGACAAAAAGGACGGTATGGTTTTTGCCGGATGGGAGACGGACGACGAGACGGTCGTGATCGAAGGCAAGTACAGCCCGGAAGCCACACTGGTTATGCCGGATAAAAAGGTGACGGTCACCGCCGATTATACGGAGGAGACGCAATCTGAGACGCCCGCGCCGGAGCAGGACGTTCCCTCCGGGGATTTCCAGGAAGGAACAGAGGACGGTACGTCCGATGGGCAGACGTCCGACCAGTATACAGACGGTACGTCGGATGGACAGACGGCGGATCCGTATACGGACGATGCGTCGGACGGGCAGACGGCGGATCCGTATACGGACAGTGCATCGGATACGGAAACGCCCGGTCAGTATGTGGAGATCGCGCCCGATGTGGAGACGGCGGATCTGATTACAGACGAAGCATCCGGCGCAGAATCCGGCGATTTACCGGAAACGGAGACGATATATTACAATGTTGCCGTGACAGACGCAACGTTATCGGACGGAACAGATAAAGGCCTCTATGCGGCCGGTACTTTGGTAACGGTAAACGCGAATGACTATACATCAGACGGTCAGAAATTTTATTCCTGGTATGTGGCCAGTGGGAACGTAGAGGGACTGGATCTTTCCTCTGCGTCGGTTACGTTTGCAGTGCCGGAAGGAAATGTCGCCCTCGTCGCGACCTATGAGCCGATTGAAGAGGGGACGGAGAGTTCGGACGCTGCAGATACGTTAAGCGGGGCCGGGACTCTGGACGGAGCCGAAGACGCTGCGGCTGCCGCAGCGTCCGCCTATAGGGAGACGAAGAGCTCGGACGGAGCCGAAGACGCAGCTTCCACCTATACGGTGACGGTGACAAACGGCACGGTTAAAGATTCCGAAAGCGCCACTTATGAAGTGGGCTCAGAGGTTACGGTCATTGCAGATACTCCGGAAGACGGGCCCGAATTTTCTTTCTGGGAAGTCACCGGCGGGGACGTTGACCTGGCGGATCCCTCCAATTCCACAACCACCTTTACCATGCCGGAGAGCGATGTGACGGTGGAAGCGGTGTATGCGGCTTCCGGCACACCGAAACCGTATAGTGAAGAGACTGGGACCAGTACCAGTATACTTTTCATCGATTCCTCTTTGGAGACGGCCAGCTTTACAGTTACCGCAGGTGACACGGCGGTCCCGGCCAACGACGATGGCGCCTATACGATCCCATCTGGTGCGGAGGTTGCGGTGACGGCAGGCAGCGTGGAAGGATATACGTTCTCCGGCTGGACAACTGAAAGCGCAGACATACTGCTCAATAATCCGAGTGTAGCTTCGATTACTTTCACTATGCCTTCTTCGGACGTCAAACTCACCGCGGATTATACGCAGAATCCGGCCGAATACACGATCACCGTGGCGAATGGCGTTGTGACTTCCGGTTTCACGGCAAACTCAGGCAGTTCATGGACGGTCACGGAGGGGACGGAGATCACGATCACGGCCAACACGGCTTCGGCGGGAAATACGTTCTCCGGCTGGACGATCACCGACAGCGCCGGTTCTCCGGTTACGCTGGACGGCGTGGATACCACGGCGCCCACCATTACGCTGAACCCGACCCAGAGCCTGAATTTTACGGCAAATTATACCGGCATACAGTACAGCGTAACCGTGACAAGCGGTACGGCAAACTATTCCACGGTTGTCAGCGGCACCACGGTCACGATCACGGCAGACGCGGCATCGGAGGGCATGGAGTTTGACGCCTGGTCCGTCACCAGCGGGAACGTTTCCCTGGCGGATGCATCCAGTTCCACAACCACCTTTATCATGCCGGCCGCAAATGTCACGGTAACGGCGACCTACAGGAGAGTATCCTACACGCTGACCGTCAAGAACGGCTACAGCGATGCGCCCAGCTATTACATGGGAGACACGGCGACGGTCAGTTCCGATTATCCGGCGGAGGGCAGAGAGTTTTCTTACTGGGAAGCGGTGAGCGGCAATGTGGACTTTGCGGAGGACTATCTGTGGGAGACCACGCTTACCATGCCGGCCAGCAACGTCACCGTGAAGGCGGTATATAAAGACGGCCCGTCCACGGACGACAATCTGATCCTTGGAATTACAGAGGGCGGAGAGTATTACACCGGCGAAACGATCAAGTTTACTGCTTCGGGAGCGGGTATGGATGAAGAAGGCCTGAACCCCGGCGATTACCGGTATCGTCCGTCCGGCTACCAGATCGGCAATGTGACGGGCGCCTGGTCCTCCGAACCGTACAGTACCTCCATGTCGATCAAGGCGGTGGGAGAGTATACGTTAAAGGTGACCTTTGCCAGAGAGGTGTACGACGGCTCAAATTGGGCGGCAGACGGCACGACCGATGTGAAGAGCGTAACCTTCCGTGTGGTGAACAGCACTTCCGTCGCAACCGGCGACTCCACGCCGATCCTCACGTTTGCCCTGATCGCAGGGGCTGCGCTTCTGGTGGCTGTGATTCTCCTGGTGGTTTCGGTCAGAAGGAGAAAACACAGACCATAATGCGGCACAGGGGACATGAAGAGGAGTACAGATCCTGGTAAAACATAAAGAAACGGATAATGTTCAAAAAAAGAACCGGTGCGTTGTGAATACACACCGGTTCTTTATCAGTCTGAGAGAATAAACCGGCGGATGATCTCCGCAACCCCGTCGTTGTTGTTGTCCGCCTGCGTAATGTAGTCGCCGTATCCTGCGACTCCGGGGAATGCATTGCGCATGACCGCGCCTACATGCGCTGCCTGAAGCATGGGAATGTCGTTCTGGGCGTCCCCCGCTGCGACGGAATATTCCAGGGGTACAGCCAGATATTCACACAGCCAGCGAACTGCAAACCCCTTTGAGATCCCGACGGGAACCATTTCAAGCAGGCAATCATCCGAGAAAAAACTGTCCAGTAAGTTGGCGTAACCGGGAAGGATCTCTTCCTGAAACCGGAGAAGCTTTTCGTGATCCTGATAGTCGATAGCCAGAAGCTTATAGGGGCTCTGCTTCAGGGCGGCGCCTATATCCGGTACGATCCGGACGGGGAGCCCATGAATGGCAGAATAAGTCTTCAGGGCATCCGTTTCGTGCTCGGAGAAAATGCTTTCGTCGTCATAGGTCTGGATGTGAAGCCGCATTTTGGCTGCGGCGCGGAAAATGGGCGGGATCACCTTCAGGGGAAGCCCCTTTCCGTAAATCGTCTTTTCGTGGTACAGATCATAGATCTGTGCGCCGTTGAAGGCGAAGGCAAAGCAGCCCTCCCGGATCAGGTTCAGACGCCGCGCCAAAATGAGGGCGCTCGCAAGCGGGCGTCCTGTGGACAGCACGATGATATGTCCGCGTTCCAGCGTCTCGTCAATGGCGGCCTGGCAGCCAGGGGTGATCTCCTTGCGGTCGTTCAGCAGAGTGCCGTCAAGATCGGTGAACAGAATTTTTTTATGCATCTGTGGCACCTCCCGCCGCGAGAGAATCCCTTTCCTGCTCCAGCAGCGTCTCCAGTGCTTCGTCGCTTTCGCTGATCCAGACGTCCTCCTCCTCGGGAGTGAGCCCGAGATATTCCCGCAGGGTGCAGGATTCGTCGCTAACCCCCCACGCCTCCGTCAGACGGAATATCTCCTCAAAATCCATCTCATTTTTCATGTACGCTTCCCGAAAAACCATAATCAAAACTCCTTTCCTGAAGATGTTTGAAAATTGCCTGTTGATCAGTTCCCGGAATCCCGCTTTGCGCGCAGTCCTTCCAGTATGGAATACGGGATCCGGAGATTGCCTTTTCCGGTTCCAAGGGCAATATCAGGCTTGTTTGTACCGTGAAAGTCCGATCCGCCGCTGGAAGCAAGGGAAATTTCCTCCGCAAGAGCCGCAAGATAAGCGGTCTGCCCGGGCGTATGGGTAGAGTAGTATACTTCCATGCCCAGCAGTCCGGCTTCCATCAGTCCCGCAAGCAGCTCGCGCAGTTCCCCGTCAGAAAAACTGTACTGAAAGGGATGGGCCAGCACCGGAATGCCTCCAAAGCGCCGGATCAGGTCGACCACCTCGGCGGGATGCGCCTTCTGTCTGGGGACAAAGTATTTGCAGCCGTCGCCGAGAAGGGTGCGAAACGCCTCCCACATTTCAGATACATACCCATGATCCGCAAGATACCGGGCAAAGTGGGCGCGCGTCCACACCGTATCACCGAAAGCCGCCTTCATTTTTTCACAGGAGATATCAATGCCGTCCGCCGCCATAATGGCGATCATCTTTTGATTCCTGCGCCAGCGCTCCTCCCGGTAATAATCCACGTTCTGCTGAAATTCCGGATTGCGCCAGTCAAAGTCCAGCCCCACGATATGAATATCTTTTCCCTTATATTCCGTTGAAAATTCAATGCCGGCGATCAGTTCGATTCCCGCTTCGGCGGCAGCGGCAAAAGCTTCCGCCAGTCCGTCCGTATTGTCGTGGTCCGTCAGCGCAAAGGCAGACAGGCCGCAGGATACGGCGTGACGCACAAGATCCGAGGGGGCCAAAGTGCCGTCGGAACAGCTTGAATGAACGTGCAGATCTATAAAACGCATGGAAAACCTCCCGCCTCAGTCCGTAAGTTCTCTGGTAATGTTTTTCAGCCATTTTTCGCTGCGGTAATGGCTCAGTACCCAGGGCCATTTGACAAACTCATCCGTGCACAGAAGAAAATAGACCCACATGGGGGGCAGCTTCAGCACAAAAGCCGTAAAAAATCCAAGGGGAACCCCGTAGCACCACATATCGATCGTATCGCAGATAAAACCGAACCGGCTGTCGCCTCCGGCCCGGAATATGCCAGCGATCAGCGTCGTATTCACCGCCGAGCCCATAATGTAGTATGTATTGATCAGAAGCATGATCCGAAGATATCCCCTGGCCGTCTCTGAAATCGATACCATACGTACCACGACCGGCATGAGCAAAGCGACGATCATGCCTCCAATCGCCCCTGCAATGACGGTCAGCACCATGGATCTTCCGGCGTCGGCCCTGGCTTCCTCCATCCGGCTGGCGCCGATCTCTTTGCCCACCAGGATACAGCTTGCGCTTCCGATCGCAAAACAGAATACCGTTCCCAGGTTGCGCACCACGCTCACCAGGGCGTTGGCGGCTACCACATCGGTGCCCAGATGCCCCATCACTACTGAGTACATGGAAAATCCAACGCTCCATATAATGTCGTTTCCGAGAGCCGGCAGGGCCAGACGGATAAAATCCTGCATCAAAATGCCGCTCTTCACAAACATCAGCCGCAGCTGCAGCTTTACATTGTCCGAGAACGCTGACACCAAAAAGCATCCGACCAGCTCCGCCGCTCTGGAAAGCATCGTAGCAAGCGCCACGCCCCGGACGCCAAGCCTGGGCAGGCCAAACCAGCCGAGAACAAAGAGGGCGTTCAGGAATATGTTCAGCAGCAGTGCGCTGACATTGAGAATCGTACTGATCCGAACCCGTTCCACGCTGCGCAGCACGGACAGATACACCTCAGAAATCCCCCAGAACAGCCAGCCGATCCCCACGATCCGCAGATACTGCGCTCCCAGAGCAATCAACTCCGTGTCGTTGGTGAACAGGCGCATCATAAGGCCGGGCGCCGCCACTGAAAACAAACAGGACACAGCCGCCATCCCAAGCGCAAACCGAAGCGCAATCCCTTCTACCTTCCGGATGGCATTTAAATCGCCTTTTCCCCAGTATTGGGCGCAGAGCATTGTCTCGCCCGTCCCAAGGCCGTAAAAAACCATCAGCAGAATACCGGAATACTGGGTTGCCAGAGATACCGCCGATATCGCCGACTGTCCCACTATATTCAGCATCACAACGTCCGCCGAACTGATCGCCGCGCTGAAAAGGTTCTGAATGATGATCGGCAGCGCCAGGTGCATGATCCGCCCGTAAGCCTCCCGGTTTTCCTGGCGTTCCTGCGGTGATTTCTTCCTGAAGATGTTCATGGTGTCCTCCAGTACCGTTTTTCTCCGTATTTTTTATCTCAGTACCATATTATAAAAGCCGCCGTCAGGAACGTCAACCTGAAATTGCTTGACATCTCCGGTAAAATCCCGAGTTTGACAGTGTTTTGACTAAAAAAGTCCCGGAGGAGGCACTGGGAG
>CAZQAB010000029.1:0-22838 GCA_964591265.1 uncultured Lachnospiraceae bacterium | reverse complement strand
AAGCCAATCAAGGCTTTGAGGGAATTTTTATGTGGTTAGGCTGTCAAACTCCCGGTTCGAAACCGGGCAGCACCCTTGAAGCGTGATAATCGTCAAAGAGCTTTCCGCCGAACTCAAGATACAGCTTGTTGTCAAATTTTGCGATGCGTTCCCGAATCTTTGCGGACTGCATCTCCAGGTACTTCCCGTTGTCAAATCCAGTTTTCATTTTTCTGCCCTCTTTTTTTCTTCTTTTCCAGTATACGATATTTTTCGTGGAATATCTATGTAATTTTACAAAAATAAAGGCGAATGTGTGTTCCCATTGACAGATAAAGCCAAAGTATTTATAATATTTCAGAAAATATCTAACAATAAGGGAATATTATGAGAGTGATTGCCGGGAAAGCCAGAAGTCTGGCGCTTCGGACTGTGCCGGGAATAGAGACAAGGCCGACCACCGACCGCATCAAGGAAACGCTGTTTAACATCCTGCAGAATGATCTGTACGGAATCCGGTTCCTTGATATTTTCAGTGGCAGCGGCGGCATCGGCATTGAAGCCTTAAGCCGGGGAGCCGCAGAGGCGGTGTTTATCGAGCAGTCCAAAGCCGCAGCGCAGTGTATACGAGATAATCTGGAATCTACGCATCTCGCGGACGGTGCGACGGTTTTGATGTGCGACGTGTTTTCCGCATTTGCCAGGCTGGAAGGGCAGACGCCCTTTTCATTCATTTTTATGGATCCGCCCTATGGCAGGAATCTGGAGCGGAGGGTGCTTGAGTATTTTGCGCTCCGAAAGCCCTCCTTTGTGGCCCCGGATACCAGGATCATTGTGGAGGCAGATCTCGCAACGGATTTTTCCTATGCGGAGGAATTGGGTTTTCCTGTTTTTCGGGTTAAAAAATATAAAACAAATATGCATATATTTCTGAGGATGCAGGAACAGGAGCGTATATGAAGCGGGCAGTCTATCCGGGGAGTTTTGATCCGGTGACGAACGGGCATCTGGATATTATCGAGCGTGCGGCTGTGATCGTCGATGAGCTTGTGGTGGGAGTGCTGGATAATTATAAAAAGTCCCCATTGTTTTCTGTCGAAGAACGTGTTAATATGTTAATAGATGTAACACGTCCTATTCCGAATGTCCGCGTGGAAGCCTTTTCCGGACTTTCGGTGGAATTTGCGCGAAAGTGCAACGCCACCTTTCTTGTGAGGGGACTTCGGGCAGTGACGGATTTTGAGTATGAACTTCAGATGGCGCAGACCAACCGCAGCATCGCATCGGATGTGGACACGCTGTTTCTGACCACCGCCCTGAATTACGCTTACATCAGCTCCACAATCGTGAAGGAGGTTGCCTTTTACGGAGGGGACATTTCTGGTTTTGTGCCGGCCTCCATTATTGCTCAGATACAGCGCCGGATCACGGAATGCAGGGACTGACTTAACGGGACAATGTAAAAAATGTATAAATAAAATAATAATAAGGAGAGAACAATCATGAGCAGTAGGATTGAACAAATCATTGAAGAAATTGAAGAGTTTGTGGATAGCTGCAAATTCCAGCCTCTGTCTTCCACCAAGATTGTAGTCAACAAGGAAGAACTGGAGGAGCTTCTGCGCGAACTGCGTATGAAGACGCCGGACGAGATCAAACGTTACCAGAAGATCATCAGCAATAAGGACGCCATTCTTGAGGATGCCCAGACTAAGGCGGACAACATCATTGCGGAGGCACAGGCGCAGGCCCAGAAGATCGTCAGCGAGAGCGAAGTGATGCAGGTCGCGCTCCAGCAGTCCAACCAGTTGATCGATCAGACAAACGCACAGGCCCAGGAGATCATGGACAAGGCTACGGAAGATTCCAACAACATCCGTATGAGCGCCATCAGCTATACCAATGAGATGCTTGCGAATCTGGAGCAGATTATGAGCAATACCATCGATACCGCCGGAACCAAGTACAATAATTTTATCAGTTCGATCCAGTCCTGCTATGACATTGTGAGCAAGAACCGCGCGGAGCTGTCGCCGCAGCTTTCTTCCTCCGGTTATTCTGCTGTGGCTGCTTCCTCTGATGAGGAGAGCTCAGAAGAGGAGAACGGAACCGCTTGAAAGGAATACGGAGAGCAGGGTGATGATCGCCCTGCTTTTTATATATCTTTTTGTTGTGGGCAGATCCATCTCCGCGATAGACACGGTCTGCATCAGGGCGGAAAGTCCGCCGAACGCGCAGGCCGCCCCAAGCAGTATGTACTTTGCCGGGAATGACAGCGACGAACTGCTGATCAGCCGCACGCCGTTTGACACCTCGATGCAGGAGAGCAGAAAAAGCGTTACAGGATTGCCGGTACCCGCGATCCCGGACAGGGCGCGGCTTAAAACAGAAAAGATGACAATATAAGCCCCCAGCCGCACGGTATTCCAGATCGTTTCATTGATGGCGAGATCCGCTTCGGCAAAGCAGCCCGCCGGTTCTTTCTCCGGTTTGGACAAAACGGGGAGGGCATATTCCGACGCCGGTATCTTTTTCCTGTAGTAAAAAGATGAAAGGACTCCGTAAAGCAAAGCCGCGCCCAGGATGTTTGTCAGAAACAGAGGGCCAAGCCCGGGTTTCTGCATCTGGTCCGCCGCCAGATAGGACAGAATAAAGACGGGGCTTAAATTATTGACAAATCCAAAAAGGAAGTTCGCTTCCTGTGCGGCAATTTTCCCCTGCCGCCTCAGATCGGCGGTCAGCTTCGCACCCATGGGAAACCCGCAGAGAAAACCGATAAATATGGCAAGCCCTCCGTAACCGGAACATCCAAGCAGCGCTTGGACAGGGCCGTTTATTCTCCGGACAAGCGGCAATGCCAGATCAAGCCTTAAAACGATCCCGCAAAGCAGCATGAACGGGAACAGAACCGGCAGCACAGAGGTATACCAAAGCGTCAGACCTTCCCTGACCGCATCGGCGGCCTGTTGTGGGAAGCAGAACAGATACAGAAACAGAAGGGCCAGGATGAGGTATTTCAGCTTTGATTTCATGGAAGTCCCCGGAATCGTGGTCAATTTAATTTATGTCGGTGTGATTTTTCTTATGACACAGTTCATATACTGCAAAAAAAGGATTCGTTATGAAGCACACACGAATCAGCCTTTTTCTGTCAATTGTATTTCTCATCCTATGCAATGCTTATATAAGCAAAGCCATTTTTCAGCACGGCGCCGCCAAAGCTCTTTCTTCCGTTGATTTTCAGTCAGACGAATTCCGCAGTCAGACGCTTTCGGAGAGTCTCCTGTATTATATGGACAACGTGACGGAGAACAGCATCCTTACCGGAGGAGATTTCATGACGGCCCTGGCCGCCCTGAAAGGTACATGGGGGGAGCCCTTCTCCCCGGAAGCCGCTCCGGATTATCTCACCAAATGGGCCCGAATCTTGCTGCGATACAATCCCCGGGATTTCGCAAAGGTCCGAGCTGCCTACGCGGCCATCTGGAACGATCTGGTCTGTTTCCCTGTGGACGCTACCGTCACCTATGAAAACACCTGGATGTTTGAGCGGAACTATGGCGGCGCCCGGGGACATGAGGGGACGGATTTGATGCCACCGGAGAACGTCTCCGGTTACTATTCCGTTGTGAGCATCACAGACGGCGTCGTTGAGAAGATCGGCTGGCTTCCCCTGGGCGGCTACCGGATCGGCATCCGCAGCCCCTCCGGCGGTTACTTCTACTACGCCCATCTGGAGAATTACAGCAACAGTTTTTACGTGGGGGAATCCATCGACGCCGGGACGGAGCTGGGGACCATGGGAGATACCGGCTACGGGGAGGAGGGCACCAGAGGCCGGTTTCCGGTGCATCTGCACCTTGGGATCTATATAGACACCGAGGAGGCGGCAGAGCTGTCCGTCAACCCATACTGGGTGCTGCGTTATCTGGAACGGTTTTAATAATTTCATCGGTTTAAATCAGTTATTGATTATTGGAGTGGTACGCATTGTAATGGCAGCTTTATTATCCGCTTTGAAATCTTAAAGCAAAAGATAACGATAATCATGTGATGCATAGGTGAGATAAGAATTCAGGGCATTGATGGCTTTTGGTTTTCCGTATCCGGAAGTTTTCAAACCGGAGCATCTCATTGTCCTCCTGGTTGCCCGTATCCGTTCGGCTTTACCGCATCACGGTCGCCGATACGGATGACAGGCCGGGCGCGACGCCATTTTCTGACCGGTTCTAAGCAGGCTTTTAAAGCGTTCGTTCGGAGCCGCTTTATAAAGCCGCGGAAACTCAAGGAATCGAATAATTGACTGCCCGATGCCTTTGTGATAATCTTGTAGAAGATTGAAGTGTTCACGGTAAACCGGACAGGATTAAAGGTATGGAGGTCGCGCATTGAACTGCCACGAAGCACGCAAAATGGTCACGCCATTTATTAACCACGAATTGCCGGACAGAGAGACGGAGCATTTTCTTCATCATGTGGAGAACTGCAGCGCGTGTATGGACGAGCTGGAGACTTATTTTATGGTTTACAGAGCCATCGATATGCTGGACGCCGGCGCGCATCACCGGGAAAATGATTTTCAGAAGATGCTGGGTGAGGAGATACGCTGCGCGAGGCACGGGATCCTGCGGCGGAGGATCCTGGCGGCTTTTCGCGTATGTCTCCTGGCCGTAGCGGAAATACTGATGCTGACATGTATTCTGATCGGATATGAAAACCGCGAAGGATATACTGGCGGGTATTTATTCCACAGGGTGCTCTACGGGGCGGAATACGATGCCGGATCCGGCGCCGGGACGGTGAACCCGATGGAGACGGAAACGGAAGCCACAACGGCTGCGAATACAGAAGATGAAACGGAAGCCGCGGGTAACCGGAGTCTGGAACAGGAACAGAGCGGAAAGTGAGGGGCGCGCATTATGCCGGAAAAAGAAAAAATCGTATTAATCGACGGACACAGTATACTGAACCGGGCGTTCTACGGGCTTCCGATGCTGACAAACAGCGAGGGGGTCTATACGAACGCCGTATACGGGTTCCTGAATATATTCTTCAAGGTGCTGGAGGAGGAGCAGGCGGAGTATGCGGCGGTTGCCTTTGATCTCCATGCTCCCACCTTCCGTCACAGGATGTTCGAGGGGTATAAGGGCACCAGAAAACCCATGCCGGAGGAATTGCGGCAGCAGGTGCCGCTGATGAAGGAAATGCTCCGTGCCATGAATGTGCCGGTGATGGAACTGGAAGGGTACGAGGCGGACGACATTCTGGGGACTGTGTCTCAGAAGATGGAGCGGGAAGGCCTGGATGTGCGGATCGTATCCGGCGACCGGGATCTGCTGCAGCTTGCCCGCGAAGACATCCAGATCCTGCTCCCAAAGACGAAAGCCACCGGTACGGAGATCGAGAAGTATTTTGCGGCGGATGTTCGGGAAAAATATCTGGTGACGCCCATCCAGTTCATTGATGTGAAGGCGCTGATGGGAGACGCCTCCGACAATATCCCTGGTGTGCCGGGAATCGGGGAAAAAACCGCCACGAAAATCATCGCCCGGTACGGTTCCATCGAGGAGGCATACGCCCATGTGGAGGAGATCAACCCCAAAAAAGCCAGAGAATCTCTTCGGGAGCACTACGATCTGGCCCAGATGAGCAAGACCCTGGCGACCATCGATCTGAATGCTCCGGTTGCGATCAAAAAGGAGGACGCCGCCATTGGCAATCTCTATACGAAGGAAGCGCTGGCGCTGTGCAGGCGGCTGGAGTTCAGAAATCTGTTTTCCCGCTTCCAGGTGGAGGAGGAGCGGGAGGATGCCATTTCATTTGAGAGGATCACGGATCTGGCAAAGGCGGAGGAAACTCTTGAAAAAATGCAAGGAGAAAGGGCCGCTTTTTCTCTGATCCTGGACGGGGATCGTCTGTTGGGCGTGTCTCTTTGCTGCGCGCGGGATAGGAGCGTATTCCTGGAAACGGGCGGATTCCTGACAAAAGACTATCTGCTGGACAGGACGGCGGAACTGGCGGCAAAGAACGCGCAGCTTGTCACGATTCACCTGAAAGAGCAGCTGTCCTGTCTGCGTATAGAACGGGAATACAGGGAAAAGCTGTTCGATGCGGCCGTAGCGGCGTATCTGGTGAATCCCCTGAAAGACAGCTATGAGCCGGAGGATATTGCGAGAGAATATCTGAACCGGATGATCCCATCCCGCAGGGAACTCTTCGGGAAGGAGGATCTTTCAAAGGCGCGGGAGGAGAAACCGGAGACATTCCTGGAATATGTATGCCGTATTTCCCATGTTCTGTGGCAGGCCTGCCCGGTGATGGAGCAGCGCCTGAGAGAGCTGGGCATGGAAAAACTTTTCCGGGAGATCGAGATGCCTCTTGTGTATACGCTTGCGGATATGGAGCGTGAGGGGATCCGGATCAGGGCGGAGGAACTGAAAGTATACGGACAGCAGCTTGCCAGCCGCATCGACGAGCTGGAGGGCCGGATCTATAAGGCTGCAGGGGAATCGTTCAACATCAATTCTCCCAAACAGCTTGGAGTGATCCTGTTTGAAAAGCTGCAGCTTCCCCACGGCAAAAAGACAAAGACCGGCTATTCCACGGCGGCGGACGTGCTGGAAAAACTGGCGGTGGACTATCCCATCGTATCGGATATCCTGGAATACCGTCAGATGATGAAGCTGAAATCCACCTACGCGGACGGACTGGCAAATTATATCTCGGCGGATGGCCGTATCCACGGAAAATTCCATCAGACGATCACGGCCACCGGCAGGATCAGCAGCACGGACCCGAATCTTCAGAACATCCCCATCCGCATGGAGCTGGGGCGGCTGATCCGCAAGGTTTTCGTGCCGGAGGATGGGTATGTGTTCCTGGATGCGGACTATTCCCAGATCGAGCTGCGGGTGCTGGCCCATATGTCCGACGACAAAATACTGATTCAGGCCTACCAGGACGCCCGGGACATTCACACGGCCACCGCATCCCAGGTGTTCCATGTACCGCCGGAGGAGGTAACGCCCCTGATGCGGCGCAACGCAAAGGCTATCAATTTTGGGATCGTGTACGGCATCAGTTCCTTCGGACTGAGCCAGGATCTGAGCATTCCCGTGGGGGAAGCAAAAGAATATATCGAGCAGTATTTCAAAACGTATCCCGGAATCAAGCGATTCCTGGACAACACGGTGGAGGAGGCAAAGAAGAATGGCTACGTCACGACCCTGTTCGGCAGGCGCAGACCCATGCCGGAGCTGAAATCCTCCAACTTTATGCAGCGGTCCTTCGGAGAGCGCGTCGCCATGAACGCGCCGATCCAGGGGACGGCGGCGGATATCATCAAGATCGCCATGAACCGGGTGAACGAATGGCTTCGCTCCCGTAATATGAAATCCCGGCTGATCCTGCAGGTGCATGACGAACTGCTGGTGGAGACCGCCGTGGAGGAGCTGGAAGAGGTGCGCTCGATGATGGTGCATGAAATGCAGAACGCCGCACAGCTTCGTGTGCGGCTGGAAGTGGACATCCACGACGGGAAGAACTGGTATGAGGCCAAATGAATGTGTTCATGGCGCAGCGTGAGATGCGGCGGTTTCAGCACTCCTCATAGATGTCGTAAATCAGCTTTTCCGATTTCTCCCAACCCAGGCAGGGATCGGTGATGGATTTGCCGTAGACATGGGGTACAGCTTCCACCTTCTGGCAGCCGTCCTCTATGTAACTCTCGATCATAAAGCCTTTCACCAGGGTATGAAGCTGCGGGTTGTATCTCCTGCTGTGCAGCACCTCTTTGACGATGCGGATCTGCTCCAGATATTTCTTGCCGGAATTGGAGTGGTTCGTATCCACGATCACCGCCGGGTTTTTCAGGTTTCGCTGCTTGTACATTTCCAGAAGAAGCTCCAGATCCTCATAATGATAATTGGGGATGGAATTGCCGTGTTTGTTGGTGGCGCCCCGCAGCACAATGTGAGCCAGCTCATTGCCGTCGGTGTTTACATCCCAGCCCCGGTAAATAAAATTATGTTTGGCCTGGGCGGCCATCACGGAATTGAGCGCCACGGACAGATTGCCGCTGGTGGGATTCTTCATGCCGGCGGGCACATCCATGCCGCTGACCGTCATGCGGTGATGCTGATCTTCCACGGAGCGGGCGCCGATGGCGACATAGGAAAGCAGGTCGTCCAGATAACGCCAGTTTTCCGGATAAAGCATCTCGTCGGCGAAGGTCAGTCCTGTCTCTTCGATGGCCATGGTATGCAGTTTGCGCATGGCGACAATTCCGGCAAACACATCCGGCTTTTTACCTGGATCCGGCTGGTGCATCAGGCCCTTGTAGCCCTCGCCGGTGGTTCTCGGTTTGTTGGTATAGATGCGGGGAACGAGGATAATCCGGTCGCCGATCCGTTCCTGTATTTTTGCCAGGCGTCCCATGTAATCCATAACTGCTTCCACGTTGTCCGCAGAGCAGGGCCCGATAATCAGAATAAACCGGTTCGACTGCCCGGTAAAGACTTCCCGGATCTGCGTGTCACGCTCTTTTTTGACCGCGACAACCTTCTCGGAAAGCGGGTACTGTTTTTTTACCTCCGCCGGAATCGGCAGTTTTTTTACAAAATTGATCGCCATATAGAATCACCTCTTAAAGTCTGGGCCTATTATAGTATACTTGTCTCAAAATGTCGATATAAATTTTGGTTTACCTATTGTTTGGTGGAATGATCATTATCAGCTGGGAACCGTTGACAGCAAATACCGAGGGGCAAGATATACGTAGGCCCCTCTTGTTTTTATATGAAAATTGTCTTCAACAGGTTAGATACTGGAAATATTCATATCTCACTAAATTTATAGCCAAAACCTACAATAGTTTTAATAAACATGGCATTTCCTGAAACTGGCTGTAATTTTTTTCGTAGTTGACAGATAGTGTTTTCTACCGGATGATAATAACCGTTTGCTGGTTCATTCCAAACCCTTTCATATATTTGATTTTTTGAATAAGCCCATCCTGGGTGTTCCACCAAAAGATGTAACACATCAAATTCTTTCGTTGTAAGCATGATTTGTTCTCCGCATAAAAATACTGTCCGTTTTTTTACATCAATATCCAACTCACCAATATGTATTGTATCTTCGGTTTCTGTATTCTCTTTGTTTTTAAAAAAAGACATATTGAAATAATATTTTGTATTTTGGCAATCTAAATAAAACTGATCTCTAAGCTCTGATAATGTATCAAATTTTTTCTGTATTCTTAACTTATGAAAAAGCTGCAATTCAATTGTTTTATAATATATATCATCAAAAAAATCTAAAATATGTGTTTCCACAGAAATAGTATCATCATTATCTATTGTTGGGCGTTTCCCAATATTTGTTACACTTATGTATTTTTTGTTCTCTAAAACGACAATAGAAGAATATACACCCGTTGAGGGTAATTTTTTAAAATCATCCACTTGAATATCAGCAGTCGGCATACCGATTAGTTTACCAATTCCTTTGCCATGTATTACTTTTCCCCTTAAAGAACATATAGGATTTTTTGCCATTCCCTCCAACATGATAATACTCCTTTTCAACAAAAAAACCTAAAAAGCTAATGCCTTTCAGGTTTGAAACGAATACATTCACAACTTGTACTTAAATCTTCCAATTTGTTCATGTCTTCTTTTATCCAGACTATACTGTTGGTTTTGGAATCACACCAAATCTGCGTATCTACGCTTGCGGACTTTACCGCCAATCGGGAATTACACCCTGCCCTGAAGACATATTGATATGAATTTGTTAAATATTAATTCTTTTCTTTATAAAAGTCAATACATGCTTGGAAAATAGTAAGAAAAACAGAAGTTATTTGGAAGTTATTTGGAAACTGCATAGGTAGAATTTATATAAAGAAAGGAAGTGAGCAACGTAATGTTTAACACAAAAAAATTAACAATAATTGGTATGCTATGTGCAATAGCATATGTAGTAATGGTGTTTGGGAGAATTCCTGTTGTACTTTTTTTAAAATATGATCCCAAAGATGTTATTATTACAACAGGCGGTTTTCTTTTAGGGCCATTAACTGCATTTATTATATCAGTAATAGTATCGTTTATAGAAATGCTCAGTGTCAGTGAAACAGGATTGATAGGGTGTCTTATGAATATACTGTCTACGTGCAGCTTTGCTTGTACAGCATCAATCATTTATAAAAAGATACATAACATCAAGGGCGCTATTATCGGATTGTTTTGTGGACTATCGCTTATGGTTATCGTTATGCTGCTATGGAACTATTTCGTAACACCTCTTTATATGGGATATCCAAGAGAGGCTGTCGCAAAACTGTTAATACCAGCTTTTTTACCTTTTAATTTATTAAAGGGAGGATTAAACCTGACTATTACCTTTTTTCTATATAAACCATTAGCAACAGCTTTACGCAAGACAGGATTTATTGCGGGTTCAGGTAATATTGAGTCTTATAATGGGAATAAATTAGGATTCATTTTAATTGGAATATTGATTTTCGTAACGTGCGTTTTGGGAATTTTAGTATTTCAAAAAATAATATAGGAGAAAAAGGATATGAAATTGAAATTAATTGCACCCAAATGTAGAGTTGGACAAGCCACGAACTTATATCCTCCGTATGTTCTTGCAACATTAGCCGGATTAACGCCACCAGATATTGATGTTGTTATAGAGGATCAAAACATAAAAGAAATTGATTATGATGAATCGGTTGATTTAGTTGGGATTACGGTTATAGTCCATACGGTATCAAATGCTTTCAAAATTGCTGATGAATACAGACGCAGGGGCATTACTGTTTTTATGGGAGGCGTCTTTGTAGAAGCGTGTCCTGATGAATGTTTGAAACACGCAGATTCCGTTATATTGTGTGAAGTTGAGCAAATATGGAAGGATATTTTGGATGATTATTTTAGTGGTAACTACAAGCAGCGATACGAACTGTCCGAAAGACCTGATATTGCAGGATTACCTATGCCAAGGCACGATTTGGTGAAAAATCCCAAATATTTGACAAATAATTTGATTATGATTTCAAAAGGGTGTTTGAATAGATGTCAGTTCTGCAGCGGTGGAAGTCATTGGAAAGGACAAGTCAAGACAAAGAATATTGAGGATGTTATAAAAGAAATTCAAAGTTTAGATATGAATGAACCATATTTTATTCTTGATGACAATTTAATATGGAACTCGGAATTCGCAAAAAGGATATTCAGAGCTTTAATACCTTTAAAAATCCATTGGATATGCAGCGGGGCTTGCGTTGATTCTGTGGAGGACGCGGAACTGATCCGATTGGCAAAAGAAAGTGGTTGCCTTGCTATGCTTTTGGGATTTGAAACTGTTAATGAAAAAACATTAAAAAATTCAAGCAAGGGTTTTAATAAGGTAGAAAATTATTATAAGACAGTAAAGAATTTTCATGATGTGGGAATTGCTGTTCAAGGTTCATTTATTTTTGGATTAGACGGAGATACTGTAGACACCATTCATGATACTGTACAGTTTATTAAAAGCTCTGAATTGGATATGCTGACATTAAATATGCTTTATCCTTATCCTGGAACCCCTTTTAGAACAAAATTAGAGCGCGAGGGACGCTTACTTATTGATGAGAACGAATGGGATAATTTTACATATAATAGATTGATGTTTATACCCAAGAATATGACCAAAGAGGAACTGGAAGAAGGATTTAAATGGGCAACTTCTGAATTAGGCAGTGCGAAAGAATGTGCTAAGCGTGTTGCGAGGGCGATAGAGTTCGATTATGCTCCTGATTATATATATAAACAAAATATGCAGTTCAGAAAACATGTTCTTTCGATGAATAAATAATGTAACACTAACAAAAATATATTTTGACCAATTATAAAATCTAAGTAACTATCCTTATTGATACATAACAAATATCATATCAGTTTTTAATAAACCAGAATCAATAACGCACAAATCTAAGGCAAATTGGGAGCATGGAGTGGTCCTCGGTTCATTTTTCGCCATATTGCAGTCATTTCGCAGGATATATACGCCAAGGGTGGTTACGTCAACATTAAGAAAGCATTTCAATCAGTTCTTTTCGCCTAATTAATTTTGTGTTATACTTTGCTACAGGTTTTTCTTTCCCTATTTTTGTCTTTATGGGAGTTCGTAATACAGGGGAAAAGAATATAACACAAAGAAAGTCTAAGGGCAAACTCAATTGCTATAAATTTAGTGTTCAAGGGTTTGTGAGCTTTTTGCAAATAAGATATAACAGTTAATAAATGCTATAAAAAAAGCTTATCAGAATTTGGGTTTTCATATCGGCGGCTTTATGGTATAGTTTTAGAAGCGGACTGTAAATAATGCGCGTCCTTCCCGATTTTCGGCGGGGAAGAACAAGAGGGAGTGAAAGGCCTGGAAGGAGGACAGATGCTGGTAAAGATATTTACGGACGGAGCGGCCCGGGGCAATCCGGAGGGTCCCGGAGGATACGGCACGGTCCTCCAGTATGTGGATCGCCATGGAACGCTCCACGAGAGGGAGCTTTCCCAGGGCTATGTGAAGACCACCAACAACCGCATGGAGCTGATGGCGGCCATCGTTGGACTGGAGGCCCTGAAGCGGCCCTGCGAGGTGGAGCTGTACTCTGATTCCAGGTATCTGACCGACGCCTTTAATCAGCGATGGATCGATAACTGGATCAAAAAGGGCTGGAAGCACGGGAAAAATGAGCCGGTGAAAAACGTGGATCTCTGGAAACGCCTGCTGGAGGCCGCAAAGCCCCACAGAGTGCGGTTTAACTGGGTAAAAGGCCACGACGGGCATCCGGAGAATGAACGATGTGACCGCCTCGCCACCTCGGCGGCGGACGGCGGCGGGCTCATTGAAGACAAACTGTTTAAAATCAGTTGAAAAGAAATTCCGGCTGTGTTATGATAGCTGACGGCATAAACGCGGTTTTAAGAAAGGATCAGGGCGACGGCCCGTCCCACAGACTTACAGGCAGAGAGAGGGAAACAGATATGGCGGCATTTTTCGTCGAGTTTACAGTAGAAGTGATCCGATTCATCATTTTGATCGGCGTCTGCGTCGCGGCGGTTTTCTGCGGGAAGAAGCTGCGTGACAGAAAAGATGCAAAGACCGCCTCCCGGCAGGAGAGCGGCAAATAGAATCTGGAGGAATGATTGTGAAAAAATACGGAGTGAATGAGTTGCGAAAGATGTTCCTGGATTTTTTCAGGAGCAAGGATCATTTGATTATGAACAGCTTTTCGCTGGTGCCCCACAATGACAACAGCCTGCTGCTGATCAACGCGGGCATGGCGCCGCTGAAGCCTTATTTTACCGGGGCGGAGATCCCGCCCAGGCGGCGGGTAGCTACCTGCCAGAAGTGCATCCGTACCGGCGACATTGAGAACGTGGGTAAGACTGCGCGCCATGGCACCTTTTTTGAGATGCTGGGGAATTTCTCTTTTGGAGATTATTTTAAGAAGGAAGCCATCGCCTGGTCCTGGGAATTTCTCACAGAGACGGTGGGCCTGGATCCGGACCGGCTCTACCCTTCCGTATACCTGGAGGACGACGAGGCCTGGGATATCTGGCATGAGCAGATCGGGATTCCCGAAGAACGCATCTTCCGCTTCGGCAAGGAGGACAATTTCTGGGAGCATGGCGCCGGGCCCTGCGGCCCCTGCTCCGAGATCTATTATGACCGGGGAGAGAAGTACGGCTGCGGCAGGCCCGGCTGTACGGTGGGCTGCGACTGCGACCGGTACATGGAAGTCTGGAACAACGTATTCACCCAGTTTGAGAATGACGGCAACGGCAATTACGAGCTGCTGAAACAGAAGAACATTGATACCGGCATGGGGCTGGAACGCCTGGCCGTGGTGGTGCAGGGGGTAGATTCTATTTTTGATGTGGATACCATGCAGGCGCTGCGGGACCGGGTCTGTGAATTTGCCCGTACAAAGTATAAAGAGAATGAGGAGAAGGATGTTTCGATCCGGCTGATCGTAGACCATATCCGCTCCGCCACCTTTATGATCTCCGACGGCATCATGCCCGCCAACGAGGGCCGGGGCTACGTGCTCCGCCGCCTGATCCGCCGGGCCGCCCGCCACGGGCGGATGCTTGGGATTGAGGGAAGCTTCCTCTCTGAGCTGAGCCGGACTGTGATCGAGGGTTCCTGCGACGGCTATCCGGAGCTTGAGGAGAAGCGGGAGTTTATCTTCAAGGTGCTGGCCCAGGAGGAAGAGAAGTTTAACCGCACCATCGACCAGGGCCTTTCCATTCTCACGGAGAAAGAGGCGGAGCTTGAAAAAACCGGCAGCAGGACCCTGAAGGGACAGGATGCCTTTGAACTGTACGATACCTACGGATTCCCCCTGGATCTGACCAGGGAAATCCTGGCGGAGAAAGGATATACCATCGATGAGGAGGGCTTCCGGGGCTGTATGGAGCGGCAGCGCCAGAAAGCACGGAAAGCCCGGGCTGTGACCAATTACATGGGGGCGGACGCCACCGTATACGATCAGATTCCGGCAGATGTGACTACGGAGTTTGTAGGATACGATACCCTGGAGTGCCGGTCGGCCGTTACAGTGCTGACTACTGAGACGGAACTCACCCAGGCCCTTACCGAAGGGGTGCGGGGCACCGTGATCACGGAAAAAACGCCGTTTTACGGCACCATGGGCGGCCAGGAGGGCGATAAAGGCGAGATTTCCTGCCCGGCGGGGCGGTTTGTTGTGGAGGATACGATCCATCTGCTGGGTGGCAAATACGGCCATGTGGGGTATATGGCAGAGGGCATGATCAAGACCGGGGATACGGTGACGCTGCGCGTGGATGCCAGGGGCAGGAGAAATATCTGCCGCAATCACAGCGCGACCCATCTGCTTCAGAAGGCCCTGAAAACAGTGCTTGGCTCCCACGTGGAGCAGAAGGGCTCCCTCGTAACGCCGGACCGGCTTCGGTTTGACTTTGCCCACTTCCAGGCGATGACGCCGGAGGAGATGGCCCGGGTGGAGGAGATCGTCAATCAGGAGATCTCAGAAGGGCTTCCGGTTCAGACCAGGATCATGGGTCTGGAGGAGGCCAAAAAGACCGGCGCCATGGCGCTGTTCGGCGAGAAGTACGGGGACGAGGTCCGGGTGGTCTGCATGGGCGATTTTTCAAAGGAACTCTGCGGCGGTACCCATGTGGGGAATACCGCTGATATATCCACGTTCAAACTGATTTCCGAGTCCGGCATTGCGGCCGGGGTGCGGCGAATCGAGGCCCTGACCGGCGACGGCGTATTTGCATATTATAAGGAATCGGAGAGAGAGCTTCACGAGGCTGCGGCGCTTCTGAAGACGACGCCGGCGGGTGTGCCGGATAAGATCCGGGCGCTGCAGACAGAACTGAAAAATGCGCAGAGCGAGACGGAAGCGCTCAGAAGCAGGCTTGCCAAGGATGCCCTGGGAGACGTCATGGGGCAGGCGCGGGATATCGGCGGCGTGAAATTCCTTCCGGCCCGCCTTGAGGGCGTAGATTTGAACGGCCTTCGTGAACTTGGGGATCAGCTCAGGTTAAAACTGGGCGAGGGCGTGGTGCTTCTGGCCTCGGTGAATGAGGGAAAGGTCAGCCTGATGGCGACGGCTACAGACGGAGCTGTGAAGCAGGGAGCCCATGCCGGCAACCTGATCAGGGGAATCGCGGCTCTTGTGGGGGGCGGCGGCGGCGGCCGTCCGAACATGGCCCAGGCCGGCGGAAAGAATCCTGCCGGGATAGACAATGCGCTGAAAAAAGCCGAAGAATTGCTTGCAGCGCAGCTTGCAAGTTAGTCTGTCCTGCCCTGACGCTGATTTTTTTCAGGTAAATTCCGGAAAAAGAGTTGACGAAAGCGTAAAATATGATATACTAGGTGTTAGTGCAGTAAAAATACCCAGACAGTTGTATTATGCACAATCTACAACTGGAGGGAGGTTAGGTGTGAGACAATGTCGAATGTAATCGTAAAGGAAAACGAAACTTTGGACAGCGCTCTGCGCCGTTTCAAGAGAAACTGCGCAAAGGCTGGTATCCAGCAGGAGATTCGTAAGAGAGAGCATTACGAAAAGCCCAGCGTCAGGCGAAAGAAGAAGTCTGAGGCTGCCCGCAAGCGTAAATACAATTAATGTGCTGTAAGATCCCTGGTCAGTTGCATGGTCAGGGATTTTTTCACACCATATACGGATTGAATTCCCAGGGGGATGCCGTGATACCGCTGAAAGCACGGCAATTAAGGGAAAGGAGAACGATGGATTGAAGAGTGTGCATAAGCCGTCAAAACAGACCATAGGTCGTGTGGTATTGGTAGGCCTTGCGGTATTGTTTCAGGTGATCTGGATCATACTGGTGATTCTGGTTCTTGGCAAAAGATTTCCATTTATCACCACTGTCATAGATGTTATCAGTGTGCTGGCGATTCTCTGGCTGGTCAGCAAGGACATCAATCCGGCCTACAAGCTGGCATGGACCATCCTGATTCTTGCCGTACCGGTAGCCGGGGCGGTCATATACTTTCTCTTTGGGAAATCCTGGATGGGATCCGAGATGGAGGAGCGCCTGGAGGAGTCTTTCCACGAGGCTTCGGAGTGTATAAAAGAGGACGCCGGGATCCGGAAGCGTCTGCAGGAAAGCAGCCGCGCGGCGGAACGGCAGTCCTGCTATATTCGGAATATCGCCGGATTCCCGGTATATCAGAAGACAGAAACCAGGTATTTTGCCACAGGGGAGGATCTGTACGCGACTCTTGTGGAAGAGCTGAAAAAGGCCGGACACTACATCTTTATGGAGTATTTTATCATCGACGACGGAGAGATGTGGCAGACGATCCTGAATATTCTGGAAGAAAAGGCCGGGATGGGGCTGGATGTGCGCCTGATCTATGACGATTTCGGCTGCGCGGGGAAAATGCCCGAGCAGTTCCAGCTTTCCCTCCAGCGCCGGGGGATCCGCTGCGAGGTGTTCAATCCCCTTGTCCCCATCCCCTCCGTGATGCTGAACCACCGGGATCACCGGAAGATTACGGTGATCGACGGTTATGTGGCCTTTACCGGAGGGATCAATATCGCAGACGAATATATCAACCGCAAGGAGCGTTTTGGCTACTGGAAGGATTCCGGCATCATGCTGAAGGGCGAGGCGGTTGCCAGCTTTACGGTCATGTTTCTGCAGATGTGGAGCGTCCTGGCAAGGGAAAAGGTAGATTACGCGAAATACAGCGTCCATGAATGGTATGAGGGGGAGTTTGAGGACGATGGCTATGTCCAGCCCTACAGCGATACCCCCCTGGACCATGAGACAGTGGGCGAATATGTCTATCTGAATATCATCAACCGGGCGAAGGATTACGTCTACATTTTCACACCGTACCTGATCACGGACAACGAGGTGACAAGCGCCCTCTGTCTGGCGGCCAAGAGCGGGATCGACGTGCGCATCGTCACACCGGGAATCCCGGACAAGAAGCTGGTTTATATGCTCACCCGCTCCTACTATGATCCCCTGATTCGGGCGGGAGTACGAATTTTTGAATACGGGCCGGGCTTTCTTCACGCCAAGAGCTTTGTCAGCGATGACCGGATTGCGACGGTGGGGACCATCAATCTGGATTACCGAAGCCTGTACCTGCATTTTGAATGCGGTGTCTGGATGTATGAATCCAGGGCGGTGACGCAGATCCGGGAGGATGCGCTTAAAACCTTTGAGAACTGCCGGGAGATTACCCTGAAGGACTGCGCGGACAAATCATCCTGGACCAGGCTGTGGCAGAGCGTACTGCGCCTTTTTGCGCCGCTTCTGTAAGAACCCTCCGGCTATTATCCCGCTGCCTCCGGAATGAGAACCTTCTGGCATCTTTTTCCTCCGTAATCAATATATATTGACGAAAGGAAAATGGACGGAATAGTATGAAAAAGAAAGCAGTTTGGTTTTTGGCATTCTGGATGGCGGTACTTTCCGCATGGGACGGCGCATCTTTGCGGGCTGCGGCAGAGGAAAGCGCCCTGACATTACAGACGCCCCATGCATTGGTCATGGAAGCTTCCACAGGGCAGGTTCTCTACGAGAAGGATGCGGATGCCCGGGTTCATCCGGCAAGCGTCACGAAGGTGATGACGGTCCTTCTCATTTTTGAGGCGTTGGAGCAGGGGAAGCTGACCCTGGAACAGCAAGTCACCACCAGCGCTTACGCGAAATCCATGGGAGGCTCCCAGGTCTTCCTGGAGGAGGGAGAGGTGCAGCCCGTTGAGACGCTGCTGAAGTGTATTATTATCGCCTCCGGGAATGATGCGGCGGTCGCCATGGCGGAGCAGATAGCCGGATCGGAAGAGGCGTTTGTGGCAAAGATGAATGAGAAAGCCGGGGAGCTTGGAATGGAGAACACCCATTTCGTGGACTGCTGCGGGCTGACGGATTCTTCGGACCACTATACGTCGGCCCGGGATGTGGCGCTTATGTCCCGGGAACTGCTGAACAATTACCCCCAGGTGGTGGAATACTCGGATATCTGGATGGAGGACATCACCCATGTGACGGCCAGGGGCAGCAGCGTGTTTACTCTGACCAACACAAACAAGCTGCTCCGTGCTTACAGTGGCTGTGACGGTTTGAAGACCGGGAGTACCAGCTACGCGAAATACTGCCTCAGCGCCACGGCGCAGCGGGACGGGATACGGCTGATCGCTTCGGTGATGACTTCACCGGAGTCCAGGATCCGTTTCGCGGAGGCAGGCCAGCTTTTCAATTACGGTTTTTCCCTATGCACACTGTATCAGGATGAAGACATGGAAGAACTGCCCCGGATCCGGGTAAAGGGTTCCGTGGAAAAAACGGCAGAAGTGGAGTATCTGGAGGATTTTTCCTATCTCAGCACCACAGGGGAGGACTTTTCCGCCATTAAACGCACTCTGGCGTGGAAGGAGGATGTAAAGGCGCCGCTTTCAAAGGGAGATGAGGTGGGCGCGTACATATATACGCTGGACGGCCGGGAAATCGGCCGGGTGTCCATCGTGGCTGCAGAGGATATCCGCAAAGCCGGCTATCTGGACTGTCTGAATGAAGCGATGGGCTGTTGGACATTATAAGAAAAACATGGTATCATAACAGGACCGGAGAAATGCACAGCATTTTTTCGGGCCGCTGTAAAAGATGATGTGACACAATTATGAAAAAATTGAAAGGAAGAGGGATATGTCAGATTTTAAACTGAGCAGACACCGTGTGCGGATCAGCGACACACAGCAGAGCCTGAGACGTCCCTTTTCTGCCGTTTTGCTGTCGGATCTCCATAACATGAGTTATGGCGAGGGAAACACAGAGCTTTTGCAGGAGATACGAAATGAGACTCCCGCGCTGATCCTGATTGCAGGCGACATGGTTACAGCCGGGAAAAAAGCGGAGACGGAGTCTGCCATGGCGCTGATGGATTCCCTGACCAGAAGCTACCAGGTGTATTACGCGAATGGCAATCACGAATCCAGATTAAAAGCGGACCCGGAGCGTTATGGGGACAGTTATGAGAGATATGCGGACGCCATCAAAAGCTTTGGGGTGCATCTGCTGGAGAATACGTGTACGGAGATTGAGGCGGAGGGAGCAAGGCTGGCCCTCTGGGGGCTGGAACTTCCGGCGGATTATTACCGGAAGCTTCACAGAGAGGAACCGGCCGGTACGCAGATTACAGAGCTGCTGGGCAGCCCCAGACAGGGAGCATTCAATATCCTTCTTGCCCATCATCCCCTCTACTGCGAGGCATATGCGGCCTGGGGCGCGGATCTGACTCTTTCCGGACATCTGCATGGGGGGATCGTGCGCATTCCGTTCCTGGGCGGCCTGCTCAGCCCACAGTTTGGCCTGTTTCCAAAATATGACCGGGGCCTGTACAGGGTGGACGGCAGGAAACTGATCGTCACGGCCGGACTTGGAAGCCATACAATCCCGCTGCGCGTCAATAATCCGCCGGAGATCGTTGTGATCGATTTTACGTGACAGGATTTTCTATATGACACAGAGAGGGCAAAGAGATGGCGATACCGGTAAAGCTGGAGGCATTTGAGGGGCCTCTGGATCTGCTTTTGCATTTGATCGAAAAAAATAAGGTAAACATATATGACATTCCCATCGTGGAGATAACCGACCAGTACATGGAGTGCATAAGCGCAATGCAGGGGGCGGATCTCGATATGATGAGCGAGTTCCTCGTGATGGCGGCCACGCTTCTTGACATCAAGGCCAGGATGCTTCTGCCGCCGGAGAAAACAGAGGAGGGAGAAGAGATCGATCCCAGGGAGGAGCTTGTCCAGAAACTCCTGGAATATAAAATGTACAAATATATGTCCTTTGAGCTGAGGGACCGTCAGGAGGAGGCCGCTGTTCATCTGTTTAAGGGGCCGACTATGCCGGAGGAAGTAGAGAAATACCAGGAGCCGGTGGATGCGGATATGCTGCTGGACGGGCTGACCCTGGGGCGGCTTCAGGAGATCCTGGCGGGACTGCTGAAACGCCAGGAGAACCGGGTGGATCCCATCCGAAGCAAATTTGGAACTCTCAGGAAAGAAAACGTGGATCTGAATGCCACCATGCATTACGTGGAACAGTACATTGTGAGCCATGGTTCCTGCAGCTTCCGCGCAATCCTGAAGCAGAAGGACGGCAGGATGTACAGGATTGTCGCGTTTCTGACGCTGCTGGAGCTGATGAAAGAGGGCAAGGTGGAGGCGGAGCAGAAAGAGCTCTTTGACGATATTACGATCCGTTATACCGGCAAAGAGGGGGAGACGCTCAAACTCTCCGAAGACTACGATTGAACAAATACATACAGAATGGAGAAAACCAGGTGGAGATCAGACAGGCAGAAGCGGCAATTGAAGCGATTCTGTTTGCAGCGGGTGATTCCGTGGAACTATCAAAGATCGCGGGGGCGCTGGGGCAGGATAAGGAGACGACAAAAAAGATTATCTATCATATGATGGATGAGTACCGGGAGGAAAACCGGGGAATACAGATCATTGAGCTGGAGGAGGCCTTTCAGCTTTGCACCAAGGGAGAACTGTACGAATATCTGATCCGTGTGGTGAAACAGCCCAGAAAGATCGTCCTGACGGACGTGGTCATGGAGACGCTTTCCATCATCGCTTATAAGCAGCCGGTGACAAGGCTGGAGATTGAGAAGATTCGCGGGGTAAAGTGCGACCATGCGGTGAACAAACTGATCGAGTACAATCTTGTGAAGGAACTGGGGCGGCTTGACGCGCCGGGCAGGCCCCTGCTCTTTGGAACCACGGAGGAGTTTCTGCGTCATTTCGGAGTAAATTCCCTCGAAGAACTTCCGGCCATCAATCCGGTGCAGATGGAGGACTTCAAGGCAGAAGCGGAGAAGGAGATTCAGATGAAACTGGATGTATAATCCGGTCATTTTCTAATATCATGGTAGTGGATGATATGTAAGAGGAGATCCGGTATATGAAGCAAAAACGGAAAAATCTTTTAATTCGGACAGCAGCGTCGCTCCTGCTGTTCTTTTGTTTGGCCTGGATGCGTCTCTTTTCTTCGGAGGCGGAGGGGGACGCGTTGGAGCTGTATGCCAGAAGCGCGGTGCTGATGGACGGAGGGAGCGGCCGCGTCCTGTACGGGAAAGAGGAGGATGCGGAGCTGCCTATGGCCAGCACTACAAAAATTATGACCTGCATTCTGGCGCTTGAAAACGGAAAGCCGGACACGGTCTGCACTGCGTCGGAGAACGCGGCCGCACAGCCAAAGGTAAAGCTTGGAATGGCGAAAGGGGACACCTTTTACCTGAAGGATCTGCTGTATTCCCTCATGCTGGAATCCCACAATGATACAGCGGTGTGTATTGCGGAGACCATCGGCGGCAGCGTGGAACAGTTTGCCGCGATGATGAATGAGAAAGCGCGGGAGATCGGATGCACCCATACCTATTACATCACGCCAAATGGTCTTGACGCAGAGGATGGACAGGGAATCCATCACACGACCGCCCGGGAGCTGGCCCTTGTCATGCGCTATTGTCTGACCCAGTCTCCGGAAACAGAGGCATTTCTGGAGGTGACCCGGGCAGCTTCCTGGTCTTTTTCAAATCTGGAGGGAACCAGAGGCTTTGGCTGCACGAACCATAATACTTTCCTGACGATCATGGACGGCGCACTGTCCGGGAAGACCGGATTTACAGGAAACGCCGGATACTGCTATGTGGGAGCGCTGGAGAGGGACGGCAGGCTGCTGATCGCGGCCCTTCTGGCCTGCGGGTGGCCCAACAACAAAGGGTATAAGTGGGCGGACACAAAGAAGCTGATGAATTACGGCCTGGATCACTTTGAGATGCGCCGGATCATCGGACCGGATCTGTCTTCAGACAGGGTTCCGGTGGAAAGGGGACAGCAGGAAACAGTGGCTGTAAAGGCGCGGCAGACGGACAGCCTGGAGCTTCTGCTTGGGCCGGAGGAGAAAGTGGAGACGGAAACCGCGCTGGCCGAAAGCCTGGATGCCCCTGTGGAGCAGGGCCAGGAGGTGGGGCAGGTGCGCTATCTTCTGGCGGGAGAGGAGATCGCGCGCTTTCCGGTCATAACGATGGAGAGCGTGGATGCGGCCGACCTGGAATACTGTCTGAAAAAGGTGTGGAAAAAATGGTTATTATCGCCGTTGTAGTTGCGGGGATTGGACAAATCTACAGAATATTGTGGAAATCCCTTCCAAAATTCGGCGCAAAAATACTTGCATTTTTAGAGCAAACACGCTACTATCTCAAGTTTGGAAGCAAAATCGCTGCAATCCTGATAAAATAATGGACTGCAG
>CAZQAB010000028.1:0-23501 GCA_964591265.1 uncultured Lachnospiraceae bacterium | reverse complement strand
AAGAATCCAAAACCATGAATACAGAGATCGATGTAGTGGAAGGTATGCAGTTTGACAATGGATATCTTTCCTCTTATATGTGTAACGACAAGGAGAAAATGGTCTGCCACATGGAGAACCCGTCGATCCTGATCACAGACAAGAAGGTTTCAAATGTCAAGGATATCCTGCCTGTCCTGGAACAGACCGCCCAGTCAGGCAAGGAGCTTCTGATTATCGCGGAGGATGTGGAAGGCGAGGCGCTGACGACCCTGATCCTGAACAGGCTGCGCGGGACCCTGAAAGCTGTGGCAGTGAAGGCCCCGGGCTATGGGGATAACCGGAAAGAAATGCTTCAGGATATTGCGGTGCTGACCGGAGGCCAGGCAGTTCTTGGCGACCTGGGGATGGAACTGAAGGATGTGACGGCGGATATGCTGGGCCATGCGAAGACCGCAAAGATCACAAAAGAAAGCACCGTCATTGTAGACGGCGAAGGGAAAAAATCCGCCATAGAAGAGCGGATCGGGTCCATCAAACGCCAGATAGCGGAGACCACATCGGATTATGACAAAGACAAGCTCAAGGAGCGCGTGGCGAAAATGGGCGCGGAGTAGCCGTGATCCGTATCGGGGCCGCTACTGAGACAGAAATGAAAGAAGCCAAATACCACATGGAAGATGCCCTGAACGCGACAAGGGCAGCCGTATCAGAAGGAATCATCGCCGGGGGCGGTTCCGCGTACATCCATGCGCAGAAGAGAGTGGAAGAAGTCGTGGAAAACCTGAGCGGGGATGAGAAGACCGGCGCTATGATCGTCTGGAAAGCCCTGGAAGCGCCCCTTCGCACGATCGTAGAGAATGCAGGTCTGGAAGGCCCCGTTATCGTGAACAAAGTGAAAGAGAGCAAAGAAGGCACCGGTTTTGATGCTGTCGGCGAGAAGTACGCGGATATGATGCAGGAAGGCATCATTGACCCGGTTAAGGTGACAAAGAGCGCACTCCTGAACGCTGTCAGCGTATCCGCAACATTATTGACGACTGAGTCGGCAGTCGCGGATATCAAGGAGAAGGAGCCGGCTATGCCTGCAGGCAATCCGGAAATGGATTATTAAAGGAAGCCAGGACGCATTACTGGGAGTAACCGGGTTATGAGGTTGCTCCCATTTTCTGCATCAGAGGCCGACAAATTAATATGCAGGTTTGCATAAAAATTGCAGCATAAGGCTGAGTACAGCGGGACAATTCAAATAGATCAGGAAGGATGGAAATGTATGAAAGAAAACCAAAGAGAAGGAAAAATGAAAACAATGGGTTTCCCGATCAGCAAGAAAGAGAATGAAAAACGCAGGGCATTGATCCCGAAGGATGCTGCAAAAATCAAATATGCGGATAAGTTGTTTCTGGAGGAAGGATATGGGACTGTTTTAGGCTATTCGGATAAGGATTATGAAGCCTATGGGGCAAACATTGTCACGCGGGAGCAGGCCCTGTCCTGTGATATTGTCTGCGAGCCGAAAATCGGAGACGCGGAATATTTAGGCCGGTTAAGAGACCAGACTGTTTTTGGATGGGTCCATCTTGTTCAGAGCAGGGATATTTCGGATAAGGTTACCGCCGGGAAGCTGACTGCTTATGCGTGGGAGGAAATGTTCTGCGAAGGACGGCATTCCTTCTACCGGAACAATGAAATGGCAGGAGAAGCGGCTATCCTGCATGCTTTCCTGTGTTATGGAGAAATGCCTTACAATACAGATGTGGCAGTGATTGGCAGGGGGAATGCGGCGCGTGGGGCTATGCGGATCCTGAATTGTCTGGGCGCCCATATTACGGTATATGACCGCAGGACGGAAAAACTGCTCAGGCAGGAAATCAGCCAATATAATGTCATTGTAAATGCCCTGCTTTGGGATACCTGCAGAAAGGACCATATCATTTACCGCGATGATTTAAAAAGAATGAGGAAGAATTCCCTGATCATCGACGTCAGCTGCGACAAGAATGGCGCGATTGAGACAAGCGTCCCGACCACGTTGGAAGAACCGACTTACATGGTTGACGGCGTGATGCACTATGTGGTAGACCATACTCCCACACTGTTTTATAAACCCGCAAGCGCCGCGATTTCTGCGGAGGTATGCAAATACGCGGATGAGCTGATTGAGGATAAAGCGGGAAAAGTCTTGAAGGGGGCGCTTGTGGCTGAACATGGAGCTATCAGGGATAACCGGATAAGGAACGATTAAGATGGAGGTAGCGTGATGATCTATATTCCGTGTTATGATCTTGTTATACTTCCCGGAATAACCTATTATTTTGAGAAGGATTATTTTAAACAGCTTACGGAAGCAGACGCCGCAGAGGGCGATGAGGTCGTTCTTCTTATTTTGAAGGAAGCCGAAAAACAGGGTCCTGTGGAAAACCTGGATTTCCGTGAAATCGGAGTAACGGGCAGGATTACCGGTGTCGGTAAGAACAATGCCGTTGCCGTCACTACATCTGTGAGAGTGAGACTGAAAAAGGAAAATACCGAGGACGGGAGGGTTCAGATTACATATGAACCAAAGACGGATATTGAGGATCTGGATGAAGAGGAAGAAAACAGACGCTTCTCTGAGATCCGGCAGAAGATGCTTAATGTGGTTGGAAGATTCCAATGGGGGATCGCTGCCAGAACTTATATAATGAACTGGAAAAAGCTGGATGAAGTGGTCGCTTCCCTTTCCGGCTATCTTGGGATCTCCAATGAGGAAAAGTATGCGATGCTGGAGGCGGACAGCCACGCCCTTCGCTTTGAGAGGATGGAGCACGCGGTGAAAACCTATCTGGAAATGTTCACGGTAAGCACGGAAGCGCAGGCAGAACAGAAGGAAGCGAGTGAACAGATATACAGGGAAGCCGCGTTAAAAAAGCAGATCGAGATCCTACAGAAAAAACTGGATGAGATGCATCCGGAAAACCTGACGGACATCCGTAAATTTGAAATAAGAATTGAGAGCGCCGGCATGAACAATACGGCGGAAAAAGAGGCGCGAAAAGTCCTGGAAAGGATGAAAAAGGAAGGGGAGAACGGCCATGAATACGGTATGCTTTATGATTATCTGGATTTTGTGACAGGCCTTTCCTGGAAGAAGGAACCTTACAGCCCGGTTGATCTCACGGAAGCAGCACGGATTCTGGACGAGGATCATTTTGGACTGCAGAAGGTAAAAAAACGCATCCTCCAGCAACTGGCTGTGATCGAACTGAAGCGGAAGCAGTCCGGCTCTATCCTGCTTTTTGTCGGCCCTCCGGGGACTGGAAAGACCAGTATCGGACAGAGCATAGCAAGAGCATCCGGTCGGAAATATGTAAGAATCAGCCTGGGCGGGGTGAGAGATGAGGCGGAAATCCGCGGGCACCGCAGGACCTATATAGGCGCTATGCCGGGCAGGATCATGGAAGGGATGAAACGCAGCGGCGTATCCAACCCGGTCGTTGTGCTCGATGAAGTGGATAAACTGATCAGGGACTATAATGGGGATCCGTCCAGCGCATTGCTGGAAGCGCTTGATCCGGAACAGAACTCCACATTTACCGATCACTATATGAACGTTCCCTATGATCTGTCGGATGTGCTGTTTATCTGCACGGCGAATTCCACGGATACGATACCGGAGCCATTGCTCAACCGTATGGAGGTGATCCCATTTCAGGGCTACACGGAAACGGAGAAAGTACAGATTGCCAGGAAACATCTGATTCCAAAATCAATGCGGCAAATGGGGATCAAACCGGAAAACCTTAAAATTACGGACGCCACCTGCCATTGCCTGATTGCGGATTATACGATGGAAGCCGGGGTACGGGGATTGAAAAAGCAGATTGACACGCTGTGCAGGAGCGCTGCGGTGAAGCTTGTCAAAGGAGAGAAAACATCGATTCAGGTCAGCCCGAAACAGCTCAGGAAATTCCTGGATGCAAGGCCGATTACCCATGAACATATCCTGGAGGAAAAACAGCCTGGGATCGTCACAGGGCTTGCATGGACGCAGGCGGGCGGGGATATCCTCTTTATTGAGACAATGCTCGTACCAGGGGAAGAGAAGACAATCATAACCGGACAGCTCGGCGATGTCATGAAAGAATCGGTCCGCATTGCCCGGACGGTTGTGAAAAACATTTTTCCCGATAAAGCGGAAGCCTTTAAAGATAAAGAGCTGCATATCCATGTCCCGGCGGGAGCAGTGCCAAAGGATGGCCCGTCGGCAGGTATCACTCTGACAACGGCGCTTACGTCCCTGCTCATGGGGAAATCCGTTGATCCCAGGGTGGCTATGACGGGAGAGATTTCCCTGAGGGGTATCGTTATGCCGATCGGAGGGCTTCCGGAAAAGCTAATGGCAGCTGTACGGGCCGGCGTTAAAACCGTGTTTATCCCAAAAGATAATATGGATGACCTGGAAGATGTAGCAAAGGAAGTAAAGGAAAAACTGGCGATTATCCCGGTACATGATGTGACGGAAGTGCTGCAGAAGACAGGATTATTGTAAGATAAGATGTTTCATGATTATGATGCATGAAAAAGAATTTGAAAAAAGACGCCCTGGTTTTTCCCTGACCTTCGCCGGGAAACCGGGGCGTCCTTTCGTTTTCTGCCGGCTATACCCCTGAATAGGCCTGGAATCCTCCATCCACCGGAATCACCACGCCGTCAACGAAGCCGGACATATGTTCATCCGCCAGATACAGCAGTGTCCCGACCAGTTCCCCAGCCTCCCCGAAGCGTTCCATAGGTGTGCTTTGCAGTATTTTTTCAGTCCGGGCGGTCGGCTTGCCTTCCGCGTCAAAGAGCATCGCACGGTTCTGGTTTGTCAAAAAGAATCCGGGCGCGATGGCATTACAGCGGATTCCTTCTCTGGAAAAGTAAACGGCCAGCCACTGTGTAAAATTGGATACTGCGGCTTTTGCTCCGCTGTATCCCGGGATCGTGGTGAGCGGCGTAAAAGCGTTCATGCTGGAAATATTGATTATGCTGCATCCTTTTTTCCCGATCATATCTCTGGCAAATACCTGTGTCGGAACCCAGGTACCCATAAAATTCAGGCGTAAAACCCCCTCCACGCCTTCCGGATCCACATCAAAGAAGGTTTTCAGAGCTCCAATATGCTCTTCCTTAAAAAACTCGTCCTGCGTGTTTCCTTTTGGACTATTCCCGCCCGCGCCATTGATGAGGATGTCACAGGTTCCAAGATCCGAAACGATTCTTTCATGGACCTTTTCCATTTCTTCTTTCACCAGAACATTTCCGCCATAGCCTTTGGCCGTCATCCCACCGGCATTTAATTCCGCTGCAATTTTTGCCACTTTTTCCTCATGCAGGCCAATCAGCGCAACCTTTGCGCCTGTCTCTGCCATAGCCTCTGCCATCTTTGAGCACAGTACGCCTCCGGCGCCTGTAATTACGGCCACCTTATCCTTTAAATCAACTTTTACCGGATTCATGACTCAAGCCTCCTTTTTTTCCTGTCTGTATACTTTCCCGATCGATTCCCTCAGTCCATTCAGGTACGTCGGTCTCTTTCTTTATATATGCGTGTCAAACAGACCGCAGAAGCTGTCAATCGGGTCTGTTCCCCGAAAAGCCTCCGGCCCCTCCATGAGATCCGCAACCAGCGCGTCGAAGGTGCTGTCCATGGTATCGTAGGTGTTGATGTAGGTACGGGCCTGCGGGATATCTGCCAGCATCGTAGGCTGCCCGCAGCCCACCACGACTACCGGGATCTCAAACACATACCACGGAATTTCCCCGCCGCCCTTTGACATGCCAAACGACGGTCTGCCGTTTGGGACGTCGCAGAGCGTGATCACCAGATCCATGTCCTTTACAAAATCAGAGATTGCGTTTTTCCCTGCGAAATAGACATTCAGATCCGGTTTTTTCCCTTCTGCGATCTGCTTCTTCATCTTATCCAGAGGACTTTCATAGATAAACGCCTCAAAGCCCTTCTCACACAGCTTTTTCCGTAAGGCTTCCGCCGGATCCTTTGCCTGCCCGCCGATCAGCTTCATCAGATCGCCCATAGGCCCGCCGGATCCTTTGATATGTACAATCATGATTCTGTGATACCGCTGCGGGGTCAAAGGCAGCACATCCGGATCCCTGTATTTGACCAGAGTGATGCAGTCCCGGCTGATCGCCTTTGCCATTTCCTTGTATTCGGCTTTTCCAAGCACCTTCCCCAATAGTTCCGGCTGCGGCACCAGTTCCTCTTTTGCCTTTTTATGAAGGCCGAGGTGTGCTTTCAGGCCCAGGATGCGTGTCAGCGCCTCCTGCATCCGTCCCTCGCTGATCACGCCGCTTCGATAGGCTTCCAGCATCGTATGGAAATCCTCTTCCGGATCGTTGAAGAACAGGAACATATCGCAGCCTGCATTGATTGCCCTCGGCAGCATCTCAGACCGTTTCATCCGGTCCGTCATGGCAACCATATGGGAGGCATCGGTCACTACCATGCCGTTAAAGCCCAGACGGTCTCTCAGTAATCCGGTCATGATTTCGGGGCTCAATGTGGCAGGCATCATTTCGTCATCCGAAAGCCCCGGGTGGATCGCCCTGGCATATTTGGGGAGCAGGATGTGCCCGCCCATCACCGCGTCAAGGCCGTTCTCAATCAGCGCCCTGTAGACATGCCCATAAGTGGCTTCCCACTCATCCACATCAAAATTGTTTACATTATTGGAGAGATGGGCGTCACGGAAATCCTGCCCGTTTCCGGGAAAGTGCTTTGCCGCGCAGGCAAATCCAGGATTGGCGTGCGCTCCCTTTAGATAAGCGACGCTCATCTGTGCCACGCGCTCGGGATCCTTCCCAAACGCACGGTTGACGATCTCCGTGTTTTCCCAGTTATAATGGATGTCACAGACGGGAGCGAACGCCATGTTGCAGCCGATCGCGGCAGCCTCTTCATTGGCCATTTTCCCGAGCGCGTACGCGTATTCTGTCTTCCCTGTGGCTCCGATCTTTACACCTGAACCGATGGGGGTTCCATCTGAGCAGGCGCCGTCGCCTCCTGCCTCCGTATTGCAGGCAATGAATACCGGGATTTTCGCGTATTTCTGCAAAAGCCTGTTCTGCTCCTGCACCTTGCTGCCGGGCGCCGCATTGTAGCGGCACCCTCCCAGATGGTATTTCTCCATCAGTTCCTTCAGGTATGGCTCTTCCATGGACTGGGTAAGCTGAAAGAAAAGCTGTCCGACCTTTTCTTCCTCACTCATCCCGGCGATGGTTTCCTTTACCCATTTACAGTCTTCTTCCGACAGATTATATGGATTTGCAGTTAAATCAACCAAAACATGTCCCTCCTTACTTCAGGTTATTCAGAAACGCTTCCAGCTTTTCCTGCTGGTATGCTCCTCTATAGGAGCCGCCTGTCAGCCTGGGCACAGCCGTTTCCTTAAACTCTTTCCATGATTCCGCTTCATGGCGTACCAGGATCGGATAAAAGAAAACGCCATTGTTCTGTGCCGCCCGGTAATCGCCCGGCGCATCGCCGGCCATCAATACATTTTCCTTTTCGTATCCCTTTTTCACCAGCTCCCCGATACAGTAAGCCTTGCTCCCTGTATCCTGCGCCAGGACGAGATCCGTATGTTCCAGAAGCCCGTGTATATCCCATTCGTCCAGCACTGCCTGCAGATTCGCCGAGGATACAATGACGATATCCGCAAAACGGTGGGCGTAAGCGAGGGCTTCCTTTACCCCTGCAAAGGGCTGTTTATCAGCATCATCTAACATCCGGATTTTCCTGTTTACAGCCTCGGACCAGCGCAGGGTTTTTTTCAGGATCGGGCTTCCCGTCTTTTCAATTTCTCTTCCCAGCGCATGATTGGACAGCTCCGGAGCGCTTTCCACCCAGCCCTTCAGGTCATCAATCCCTTCTATCGCCGTGCAGGAGACGTTGATTTCCTGCAGGGCCATGCTCAGCCCCTGGAACCGGTTGATCCCTCTGGTCATCGTATAGAGATTGATGTCATTCCAGCGCTCAAGGATTCTTTCCCTCCAGGCGTCAAGATCCCATTCCTCCACCATGCAGGGGCCAAAGCATTTGATATGCTTGCTGTTCATGGTATCCATCGCGCATCCATCCGAATCCACACAGATCAAATAGTCTCTGTTTTTATGAAAATCTCGCAATATTCCGGACATTACGGCCTCCTTCTATGCGCGCGGCCCGCGAAAGAAATTTGCCGTCAAAGCGGCATGCGGGCCGCGCGGGAGGGCAGGGCGGTTTAAACCGGCCCTGCCCGCTTGATCATGCTCCGCGCCTTCTTGCCAGCTCCGCGCTGTTGGCGTTCACGCGTTTTTTATCAAGAGGATAAATAAAGTACAACGCCAGCGCTACCGCTGCAAGCCCGATGATCGGGATCCAGCAGGACATCTTGAAAATCCCCTCCGTCACGTCCGGATCAAAAGCGGTTTCCTGGGTATAGCCGATCATAGTCAGCAATCCGCCTACCATACCGGAGGATAATGCCTGACCGATCTTTCTGGCAAAGGAGTATACCGAATAGATCGTCCCATCCTCGCGGACGCCGTTTTTCAGCTCCGCGTCATCAATGACATCTGTGATCATTGCCCAGATCACCATGTTGAAAAATCCGAGCCCTGTATAGGCGACTACAAAGAAAAGGATATAAATATACGGGTTTTGCGGCTTCAGGATCAGGCATATCAGGTAGGACAGCGCCCCGCACAGGCAGGAGACGATGGAAAGCTCTTTCTTCCCGAATCTTGCGGAAAGCTTCGCGGCCAGCGGCGCACAGATGATCAGCATTGCGATACTTCCCGCCAGAGAGGAGGTGGACTGCGCCTGGGCGGATCCATAGTAATTCGGGAATACATAGCCTGCCATCCCCGACATGCCAAGCTGCGCCAGCAGCAGCAGGATCGCGGCCACGATGATGCCAAGAAGCGCCCTGTTTGTAAACAGGCTTTTCAGCAGCTTGCCGATCTGAAGCTTCTGGTTGTTCGCTTCAATCGGAATACGCTCTGTCACGAGGTTGAAGCAGAGAAGATAGCAGATAATTGCCATCACGGAGAACACCCCTGCGATGATGGTCATCTTCGTCCCGGAAAGTACGGTATTTCCATCCACTACGGAATATGCGAACATCGGCGTTCCAACTCCGATCACAAGTCCGGCCAGCGTGGAGCCGATGGTACGCCATGTGGAAAGCTGCGACCGGTCTTCCGGCTTTTCGGAGACAGCAGAGGCCATGGAACCATACGGGATATTAATGGATGTATAGAAAATGGAACCCCAGAGAATGTAGGTCACGACCATCCAGAATACCTTAAAACCGTAAGGCATGCCCGCTAATTCCCCCTGATAGATCAGAAACGATGCGATCGCCACGGGGCCGCACATCCGCTTGATCCAGGGTTTGAATTTACCGTCCTTCGTCGGCTTTGCCCGGTCTGCGATCTGCCCCATCGTCACATCCGTAACGGCATCCACAAAACGCGCCGCCATCATCAGTACGCCTACCACACCGGGGGCGATCCCCATCACATCCGTGTAGAATTTCAGCATAAACATGGATGAAAGCAGGAAGGTAAAATCATTACCAAAATCGCCAAACATATAGCCCACTTTGTCACGCATGCCAAACGGCCTTACTTTTACTTGATTGCTCATATGTATCTTCCTTTCTACAAATATAACTGTTTTTTCCTGTAATTCTTTTAATAACTAACGCTTTTTATAATCCTGCGGCAGGCCCTCCCAGCGTTTCTTAAAATAATATGCCGCCATCTTCGGCTGTCTCTGGCGGGTGAAGATGCCCTTCTTATTGCCGTTCATCCGCATAATGCCTTCGGTTGTCTGGAAATCCGCAAAATTCCACACCAGCTCGCCGGAAACAAAGTCATAGGAATCAAATACCCTGTGGCACATTTTCAGATATTCAATCTGGTATTCCTGACTCCACATCACAGACGGCAGCTTATGCTCTGCGGCGCCTGTATCCGCGCCGTACTCCGTAAAGATCAGCGGTTTGTCCATATCCTTCGCCTCCCAGGCATCCATCTCCTTGCGGAAGGCATCCTCCGCGTCCGATATTTCATATCCACCCTGCAGATACCATCCATAGTAGCGGTTTAAGGACAGGAAATCACTGAACGGATAGCACTTGCAGGTTTCCGGCAGCGAATTCATGACCATCGCAAAGGTTCTCGGCCGTTTCTGCGGATCCAGCTCTCTGGCAAGCTGAAATACTTTTTCAAAATAGGGCACGGCTGAATCGGTGGTTGTCTCCGGTTCATTCAAAAGGCTCCACGCAATCACGCACGCATGGTTTTTGTCCCTGCAGATCATGTCTTCGATACACTGGAGATGGTTTTCCAGCAGCTTCGGAACCGTTGGGGCGCTGAAAAAGGAAGTTTCCTTTCCAGTGGAGGCGTCCAGGAAATTCATCACGCTTTTGAAAAGGCCAACCGCCGCCACCTCGTCGATGACCAGGATCCCTTCGCGGTCGGCCATCTGATAGATTTCTTCGCTGTACGGATAATGGGAGGTGCGGAAGCAGTTTGCCCCGATCCATTTCATACATTCAAAATCCCGCTTCATCACGCCGATGTTAAATCCTCTGCCGACAATATCGCTGTCTTCATGCTTCCCGAAGCCTTTGAGATATATTTTTTCTCCATTCAGAAGGATGTCTTTCCCCCGGACTTCCACGGTCCGGATACCGATCTCATCGAAGTACTCATCGATCCGCTCCGATCCATCCTGGATCCTGACCACAAACTGGTACAGATATCCATCCCGAATGCCCCATTTATGTACGTTTTTAATGCGTACAGTGCCTTCCTTTCCCTTGGAGGAAGCCACCTTGCACCGGTTTTCGTCATACACCTCCAGCAAAACCTCATGGTTTCCGGTTGTCTCTGCCGTATAATGCACCACCGCGTCATCCCTGTCAAAAGTATGGCAGACCGAGAAATCCTCAATGTGCTCTTTGGGATACGCAATCAGCTTTACCGGGCGCTGCAGTCCCGAGTAGTTATAGAAGTCAAAATAGGGCTTTGCTATTTTCTTCCCGTTGCCTAAAACCATGGTTTCCCCGCAGGGTATGCTCGTAACATTCAGCTCATTATTGACGAGGACTGCCACTTTATTCATGGCATTATATCTCACGATATCTGTCACGACTGCGGAAAACGGAAGAAAGCCGCCCTCATGGGACACGATCCGGATCCCGTTCACATACACTTCCGCCCGATGGGTCGCAGCGCCAAAACGGACGGCCACTTCCTTTCCTTCCCATTCCCCCGGTACAAAAAAGTCCGTCTCGTACCAGACATCGCCCGTAAACTCCCGGACGTCCTTTTCTGTATAAAAGTCCTGGAAGCTGGCCGGAACCGGGATCAGATCCGGCTTTGGGATCCCATCCTTCCATCCCTCTTCATAACCCCGCTGTTCCCAGTCAATCCGGAATTTCCACATTCCGTCCAGGCTGACCGCCCTGCGCGAAGCGGTATTCCTGGGATACAGCATTTGTCCAGTTCTCATTCCTGTTACCCCCTTTTCTTTTGATCGGATGCTTTTATTTTACTATTCTTCCCGAATCCGGCGTGAATACGATTTTCACGATTTTTAGTATTATTTTTATAAACGCTTGCAATAAATGAAAATTGTATGATAATAATTAAAAATAAGCAGACGAGAGGACAGAACGATATTAAGAAAAAAATCATTTTAGATAAGGGATGAGCGTATTTCCGTTGCTTTTTAATCTGCGATAACAGGAGAAACAGAGTGAAAATTATGCATTATGACAGCGTACTCACTTTTGTCCGAAAGATTCTGGCGAACAGCCATATTCCTACGATAATATATGAAGAACCATTTACGGATCTGCCGATTGTAGATTTCGGACTGCGGGAAAGTTTATTTGCAAATTTTGATAAAGAAGCCCTTTTTGCCCATTTTGTGAAGGTTTGTAAAGAACGTACTCTTTATTATTATACAGATAAATACTATTGCAGCTATGTATGCATGCAGCTTCCGAATCCGGAGAATAAGCAGTTCTTTATCGCAGGCCCATTTACCTTTGTAGATATCAATCAGAAAAATTATCTGGAGCTGCTGGAGAAGCTTGACATTCCGCCAGACCTGCACCCATTGCTGAAAAATTATTATTACAATATTACGTTTATCCATTCGGAGACTCAGTTCCGGAACCTGATCGGAACTCTTGCGGAAACGGTTTACCAGGGGAGCTCGAATTACAGCACATCCCTTGTCCAGGGGGATATGCTGAAGTTTTCCCTGCAGGAAGATTACATTACCAATCCGGCGCAGGCCGGCCTGATGCCGGTCGCCACAAAAGCAATCGAAGAAAAATATCAGTTTGAAAATCAGTGTATGCAGGCGGTAAGCCAGGGAAATTATAACATGGTTGACCAGCTGCTTTCCTGCGGCGATGGAATACGTCTCATTCCGCGCCTGACAGATACCCTGCGGGATTACAAGAATTATATGGTCATATTCAATACCCTTCTGCGCAAAGCCGCAGAGCAGGCTGCGGTCCACCCGGTCTATCTGGATGAACTGTCTTCCAGATTTGCCCAGAAGATTGAAACGCTTACTTCTGTAGAGGATCACGCTCTGGAACGGGAAATGCTCTACAAATATTGCCTGCTTGTAAGAAATCATTCCGTCAAAGGGTATTCCCCGGTTATTCAAAAAACGCTGAACCAGATCAGTATCGACCTCACCGGCGACCTGAGCCTGCAAAATCTTTCGGATAAATTCAATATCAGTGCAGGCTATCTTTCTACCCTTTTTAAAAAAGAAGTGGGAATGACTTTAACGGACTATGTAAACCAGAAGCGCATCGACCATGCGATTCTTCTGCTGAACGCAACAAATCTGCAGATCCAGACGGTTTCCTCTTCCTGCGGTTTCCATGATATCAATTATTTCACCCGAACATTTAAAAAGCTGAAGGGGATGACTCCCAAAAAGTACCGGGAGATGATTTCAAAGCTTTTTTAAATGAAAACTTACTTCCTCTTGACACTACCAGATAAATTGCATAAAATCAGCGTTGCAAAAAATATTCAGACAAAAGCAGGATGCCGAAGGTCAAAGCGCCCCAATCCTCCCAAGTGGCATACAGCAAATTGTTTTTGCTGCTTGGGATTGCGTTCGGTGTGCTTTCTAAATGGCTTGAACACATGGCGCAGCGATCTGAGCCGTACGATAGTGGGAAGCGAGAAAATGTTTATTTGGAAAAGAAGCTGCGCATATCGGGATGCGTGAAATGAAGAAGGAGGCGCAGCAGGATGCAACAAAACACCAGAGAACATCTCTATCAGAATCAGGGGATACGCCTGAACTATTACGAGGCGGAAAATAATCTCAAGCCCCTTGTGCTGATCCACGCACAGGGAGTGGACGCTACAAGCTTTGAATCTGTCTGGGAAGGATTATCCAAAAAGTATCATATATACGCCGTTGACTGCTACGGGCATGGAGGCAGCCTGCATGACGCGGCAAAGTACAATGTTGCGGATATCGGCGAGGCGATGATTCATTTCATCCAAGACGTCGTAAAGCAGAAAACCATTCTGTTGGGGCATTCCTCCGGAGGTTTGATCGCGGCATATATCGCTTCCCATTCCGACCTTTGCCGCTGCCTGGTCCTGGAGGATCCGCCGTTCTTCTCCTCGCAGGGAGAGCGGCGCAGGGAAACCTTCAACTTTATTGATTTGGCTACGGTCTGCCATACCTTTATCCGCCAGTCGGAGTATCAGGATTTTGTGCTGTATTATTTCAGTAATCAGTACGCATGGAATTTCTTCCCGGAAAGCTCAAGGGAAAAGGTGAAGGGGAAGCTGGTGGACGCGGCTTCCAGGTACAGGAAGAAGCACCCGGAGAAAAACCTGAAGGTACCGTTCTGGCCGAAAGCAGCCCTCAGCGGCTTTACGGGCATGAACCGGTATGACCCGCTATTCGGGGAGGCGTTTTATACCGACAGCTTCCATGCGGGGATACCACATGAGGAGCTGCTGAAAAACATCTCCTGCAGGACGGTATTTATGAAAGCCAAAACGAATGTCAACGAAGATGGGATCCTGATGGCGGCGCTTGGCGAGGAGGACTTGAAAAGAGTATCGGAATGGATCGTCAATCTTGAAGTTGTGCGCTTTGACTGCGGGCATGGGATCCACATAGAAAAACCGAAGGAGTTTACCGAGTGCCTGACGGGCTTGATCCGTTAAATGAGACTAATGAACGGAAGTTTGGTCCCGCTGCAGAAACGGAAGTCAGGGAAAAAAACAGAGAAACGCTACCAATTATATGCAGGAGCTGATCGTTACATCTGAGAATATAAAAAAACTATAAATTTATTGACATAGGAGATAAAATGGCGCATAATATTTTAAAATTAAATAGTTTAAAAACAGTGCTTCCGAGGAAGCAAATTTTTTTGCCCTATGCGGGCGCTTGTTGGATATAAGCGCTGACAAAGCAGGGAGGAAGGCAATATAGGAAGGCAGGACTATTAGGGTACAGGGAGGTTTTAAAACTGCTGGAGACAGAATTATTATAAGAAAGGAGCGATTCATATCCATGAGGTATCATTATGTTGTCATTGAGCGTGAGTATGGAAGCGCGGGGACAGAAATAGGAGAAAAGCTGTCAGAAATCAGCGGGATTCCCTGTTATGGAATTGAAATCCTTGAACGGGTGTCGGCAAAGCTGAATATCGGGACCGATCAGATTGAACGCTACGAGGAAAAAGCGACAAACAGTTTCCTGTATTCCATTTATCTTATGGGAAAGATGAATGAGGGTACGGATGGGAATCTTTCTAACGAAGGACTGATTTATCTGGAGGAGCAGAAGATCATCAGGGGTCTGGCAGAGGAAGGGCCGGCGGTTTTCATTGGAAGATGTGCGGAAAACGCCCTGCGGGACAGAGAAGATGTGCTGAAGGTATTCGTTCGCGCAGACCGGGAACTGAGGAAAAAGAGGGCAGTGGAAGTGTATGGAATCAGCCCGAACAGTGTGGATGCGGTCATACAGAAATTTGACCATAAGCGCAGCAGCTACTATACGTCCAATACCGGGAAAGACTGGCGGGATTTATCGAATTATCATCTTATTTTGGACAACGGAAAGCTCGGAAGCAGATACTGCGCGGGGATCCTGTGGAATACAATGAAGGAAGACCTGGGAGGATTACTATGAAGAATATCTTTCATTTTTTATCTAAGTCCGCTGCCGCTGTCGCGGCGATTGTAGTTCTGCTGATCGTACAGGCATATTGTGACCTTGCCCTGCCAACTTATACCAGCGATCTGCTGAATGTGGGCCTGCAGCAAAATGGCATTGAGGATGCAGTGCCTGAGACGATACTTGAAGAAAGCCTGGAAGCGCTTGAGCTTTTCCTTACTGATTCCGATACGGAAACGCTGGAGGCGGCTTATCTGGCCGCTGACGGGGACGGGGTACGCAGCCTGAAGGATATGGGGGATGACGAAAGAGAAAAGCTCCACGGCATTCTTGCGCTTCCGGAGAGCGTGCTCTTTCAGATGGAGAGCAGCGAAGATGGCGCAGACAAGCTTAAGGCAATACAGGCGGCAATTGCCACCGGCATAATGACAAAAGAGGATTTCAGGCAGCAGGTGGAAGTTACGCTTTCACAGATGGAGGGAATGACGGATACCTTCCTTGACCAGGTCGCGGTCAGCTATGTGGCTGCGGAATATGAAGCCCAGGGCGTAGACCTGAATCAGATCCGGAATGCGTATCTCTTTAAGGTCGGCGCGAAAATGCTGGCAATGGCGCTGGTGATGGCCGTGGTTGCCATCCTGACCGGTTATATCGCTTCCGTTGTATCGGCAAGAATCGGACGCGATCTCCGTGAACAGCTTTATTCAAAGGTAATGGATTTTACCAGCGCAGAGATAGAGAAGTTTTCTACGGCTTCCCTGATTACGCGGTGTACCAATGACATTCAGCAGGTGCAGATGCTGATCGTAATACTCCTGCGGATGGTGACTTATGCCCCGATCCTCGCTGTTGCAGGCGTCATCAAGGTGATCCAGACAGGCTCCGAAATGAGCTGGATTGTTGTGGCTGCCGTCATTGCGCTGTCCGTATGCATTGCCGTCCTGTTTGTAATTGCCTATCCGAAATTCAAGATCATGCAGAAGCTGGTAGACAAGCTGAACCTGGTATCCAGGGAACTGCTGACCGGCGTGATGCCGATCCGTGCGTTTGGGCGGCAGAAATACGAGGAGGAGCGTTTCGCAAAGGCAAATACAGAGCTTTTCAGGACGCAGCTTTTTACTAACCGTACCATGACTTTTATGATGCCGGTCATGATGCTCATAATGAACGGCGTTTCCGTGCTGATCGTCTGGGTTGGCGGGAAAGGAGTGGATGCGGGCACTGTACAGGTTGGCAACCTTACCGCGTTTATTACCTATTCCATGGTCATCATCATGTCCTTTTTAATGCTTTCCATGGTTTCCATCATGCTTCCCCGCGCGGGAGTTGCCGCTGACCGTATTGTAGAGGTCCTGCAGATGCCGGTATCCCTGACCGATGCCCCGGAAACAAGAGACCGGGAGCTGGAACATATTCGGGGAAGGCTGGCCTTTTCAGATGTTTCCTTTACCTATCCGGGAGCCGAGTCGCCTGTGCTGGAGCACATTTCTTTTGTGGCGGAGCCGGGGAAGACGACTGCAGTCATCGGCTCCACCGGATGCGGGAAGTCCACGCTGATCAATCTTATCCCGCGGTTTTATGATGTTTCCGAGGGCAGCATTACCATTGACGGGGTGGACATCCGCGAAATCAGCCAGAAGAAGCTCAGGGACTGCATTGGCTATGTGCCGCAGAAGGGAGTTCTGTTTTCAGGAACGGTAGAGAGCAATCTAAAATATGGCGGCGGGCAGATCACAGACGAAGATATGGAGGACGCCGCAGAGATTTCACAGTCCGTGGAGTTTATTGAAGCGAAGGAAGCAGGGTACCAGTCGCCGATTGCCCAGAACGGCTCCAATGTATCGGGAGGCCAGCGCCAGAGGCTTTCCATCGCAAGGGCCATCGCGAAACATCCGCAGATCTATCTTTTTGATGATTCCTTCTCGGCGCTGGACTACAGGACAGACGCCGCTCTGCGGGCTGCGCTTGCAAAACAGACCGGCAGCGCCACTGTCCTTATTGTCGCACAGAGAATATCCACCATCATGCACGCAGACAAGATTCTTGTCATGGATGAAGGGCGCATTGTGGGAATGGGAACGCACCGGGAACTGCTGGAGAATTGCAGGATCTATCTGGAAATCGCAAGAGGGCAGCTGTCGGAAGCAGAAATCCAAAGCGCACTGAAAGGGGGAGAATGACATGGCTGGGAACAGAAAGCCGGGCGGAGGCCCCGGACATATGGCCGGGGAAAAGGCAAAGGATTTTAAAGGAACGATCAGGAACCTGCTGCATTATATGGGCGCATACAAGATCGCGCTGGTTTTGGTCGCTGTTTTTGCGGTTGTTTCCACGGTCTGTAATGTGATCGGGCCGAAGATACTGGGAAACGCCACCACGGAGCTGTTTAACGGGCTGATCGCCAAACTGTCCGGCTCGGGTGGCATCGATTTTGGAAAAATCGGTTCAATCCTGCTGGGACTTATGGGTATTTACGTGCTGAGCGCGGCCTTTTCCTTCCTTCAGGGGCTTATGATGACGGAAATGTCCCAGAGAATGAGTTTCCGGATGCGGGAGGACATCAGCAAAAAGATCAACCGGATGCCCCTTTCCTATTTTGAACGCAACTCCGTCGGGGATGTCCTTTCCCGTATCACAAATGATGTGGATACGCTTGGGCAGGCGTTTAACCAGTCTGTTACGCAATTGATCACGTCTGTCTGCACCCTGGTGGGGGTGATCGTCATGATGCTGACGATTTCCCCGCTCATGACGCTGATTACCGCGCTGATCCTTCCGGTGTCGCTGGCGCTGGTCATGGGGATCGTAAAAAAATCCCAGAAATACTTTATGGCGCAGCAGAGCTACCTGGGAAAAATCAACGGGCAGATTGAGGAAACCTTCTCCGGCCATAATGTGGTAAAGGCATTTAACCGGGAAGCGGCGGAGCTGGAAGCATTCAGAAAAACGAACGCCATCCTGTATGAATCCGCATGGAAGAGCCAGTTCCTGTCCGGCCTGATGCAGCCGATCATGAATTTTGTCAGCAACCTGGGATATGTAGCGGTCGCCGTTTCCGGCGCGATGCTGGCCGCTGCGGGAACCATTGCGATCGGCGATATTGTGGCATTTGTCCAGTATGTCAAGCGCTTCACCCAGCCGATCACGCAGATGGCCCAGGTTTCCAATCTTCTGCAGTCCATGGCTGCCGCTGCGGAACGCATCTTTGAGTTTTTAGGTGAGGAGGAGGAAGTCCAGATAACGGAAAATCCTGTGAGCCCGTCTGTGATTCAAGGCGAGGTTTCCTTTGACCATGTCCGGTTTGGATATACTCCGGATAAGGTTATTATCCATGATTTCAACGGGGACATTAAGCCGGGCCAGATGGTTGCTATCGTAGGGCCTACAGGCGCGGGCAAGACAACCATGGTAAAGCTGCTGATGCGGTTTTACGATGTAAACGGCGGCTGTATCCGGCTGAACGGCCATCCGGTCAGCGAGTTTGACCGAAATGAACTCCGCAACGGCTTTGGTATGGTTCTGCAGGACACCTGGCTTTTCAAAGGGAGCATCATGGAGAACATCCGCTATGGACGGCTGGATGCGACGGATGAGGAGGTGATCCGGGCGGCGAAGCTTGCAAGGGCAGACAAATTCATCCGTTCCCTGCCAGGCGGTTACCAGATGGAGATCAACGAGGAAGCTTCCAATATTTCCCAGGGGCAGAAGCAGCTTCTGACAATTGCCCGTGCGATCCTTGCGGACAATCCGATTATGATCCTGGATGAAGCCACGTCTTCCGTGGATACCAGGACCGAGCACCTGATCCAGGCGGCCATGGATACCCTGCTGAAGGGGCGCACCTCGTTTGTAATTGCCCACCGTCTGTCCACAATCCGGAACGCAGACCTGATCCTGGTGATGAAGGACGGGGATATTGTGGAGCAGGGGACGCATCAGGAACTGCTGGAGCAAAACGGTTTCTATGCCAGCCTGTATAACGCGCAGTTCGAAGCAGTTGGCTGATGAAGCATTTTTTTACTGACTTTCAGGCGTCACTCAAAAGAAAAGAGCGCTGGCAAGACAGAAAGGAAACAGAGTTAAAGTGCAGCCGGAGAATTGGCTCCGCTGCACTTTGTTACAGATATTTTTCTGCATAGCGCTTCACAGTATTCCAGTATAAACCTGAATCTGTCTTACAATCCGAATCAGGGCGCTTGCGTTATGAGAGAGGGTATTTTCATGAGCGTGTTCTTAAAGGTAATTGTGACTTTTTTTGCGGGAATGGGCGCGGGGCTTGGAACAGGCTTTGCGGGAATGAGCGCCGCGGCTGTGATTACGCCGATGCTTGTGACATTTCTTGGCGTAGACCCGTATATGGCGGTCGGAATTGCATTATCCTCTGATGTACTTGCAAGCGCGGTATCCGCTTATACCTATGGCAGGAACAAGAATCTGGATGTGAAAAACGGCCTTGTTATGATGGTAAGCGTGCTGGCGTTTACTGTGGTTGGAAGCTATATTTCCAGCCTGGTCCCATCTGTGGCCATGGGCAATTTCTCTGTATTTATGACATTCCTCATTGGAATTAAATTTATTGTAAAGCCAGTTATGACAACCAAGGAATCTATGGAAAAGGTTCCGGCCAGGAAACGGATGGTGCAGTCCCTGCTGAGCGGTATGCTGATTGGATTCATCTGTGGTTTTATCGGCGCCGGCGGAGGAATGATGATGCTTTTAATCCTTACCAGCGTCCTTGGATATGAATTAAAAACAGCGGTCGGAACCAGTGTGTTCATAATGACATTCACAGCCCTGACGGGGGCAGTTTCTCATTTTTCCATGGCTGGGGCTCCGGATCTCTCTATTCTTGTGCTATGCGTCGTATTTACATTTATATGGGCGCGGATTGCGGCAGTGATTGCGAATAAGGCAGAACCTAAAACCTTGAACCGGGTGTCCGGAGCAATATTGGTGGTACTGGGTATAGTGGTCATGGCGTTTTCGATAACAGAATAATGAGGGGGCAGGCTGTGGATGCCTGATCGGCAATTCTTCCGGCATACTGCAGCCGAATGTCCCCGGCGCGGCAATCGGCGGCGCCCGCTTAATTGTGTTGTCCCTGACAGGAACAAGTTCGCCTCAGCGTGCTTTTTATTGTTGACTTTTCGCTTTCCATGCCTCATAATTGTTGTAACTTTTAAAGCTCTGGATAGATGGACAGGAGGGAATATAATGGCTACCTATTGTCAATATTGCGGCTCTGAGATACTGGATAACGTCAGGTATTGTCCTCACTGTGGCGCGAGTCTTATCAATGGGACGTTCAATGGATCAACGGCTTCAACCGGCGAGGCTGCTTCCAGCACCATGAGGACGGCGGCTAAGATTGGCGGAGTGGTCCTTGGAGCGTCTGCACTAAACTCACTTGCACGCAGGCTCTCCCATCGGAGACGTCCCATGTATTACAGCAGGCCAATGGGAGGCCCTCCGCCAATGGATAGGCCAATGGGAGGCCCTCCGCCAATGGGTGGCCCAATGGGAGGCCCTCCGCCAATGGGCGGCCCAATGGGAGGAGGACCAATGGGCGGGCCGGGAGGCACGGGCGGACGCGGCGGCAGATGGTGAGAAAACAGTTCAATGAAGGAGGTTCATTACATGGGAACACTGCGTAAAGTAAAATTTAAAATGAAAATGGACAAAGATTTCCGGAAAACACTTGTGCGGAGCGCAAAAGATGAAATCCTGATCGATGTGGATGGGGATGGCGAGCCGGACATTGCCCTGATGGATTCCACTGGCGATGGCGATATTGACACGCTTGCTGTCGATCTGACCGGCGCAGGAGAGTTTGATCTCTACTTTCATGATTCGGACGGAAACGGACTTCCGGATCTCGTTCTCCTGAATGACGAAGGCGACGGGACGGTAGAAGTCCTGGGCTTCGGCCCGGAGGTTGAGAAGAGCGTGATTCTTGCCGCCCATGATATTATGGCTATGCTGGCTCTTGAGGAATACGAAGCGGCAGCTTTGGATTCGGCGCTGGAAAGCTTCCAGAAAGAAATCGACACGGCAAGAAAGCAGCTGAAATCAGGTAAGTGAAGATAAGATAACCCCGGTGTGGAAGATGGGAGGCAACTGGAATAGATGCCCGGCATTTCTGACAGCGGGGTTATTTTTTACTGTGAATGACCGCCGTTTTCCTTCATATATGGGAATACGGCCGTATTGGTCAGATTGATTCCAGACGCCTTCATATTTCCAGCTTTTTAACAAAGCCCCGGTAAAGGAACACGGATATGATCAGGGTTATCCCATCCGCCACAATCTGCGTCCAGGCAACGCCGTACATTCCAAAGCAGGCGTTCATCAAAAAAAGCACGGGGATGTTGAAAATTCCCTCACGGCATAGCGTTACAAGCAGCGATTTCCAGCCGGTTCCCATCGCCTGGAAAGTGTAGCATATCTTTTTGTTGTAAAACATAATTGGCGTGACTAAAAATCCGATACGTACAAAATTTGCGGCCAGCCTGACCGTCTCCGGTTCATCAATGAACAGTCTGGCAATCTGTCCGGCAAAAAGCTCAAAGACAACAAGGCAGATCAGATTGAAGATCAGTCCGGCATTTCGGGCACATCGGACGGCGTCAGTCATGCGCTTGTGCTTGCCGCAGGAATAATTGTAGGCCACCAGGGGGATCAGTCCCTGGCACAGGCCGACGCTCACATTCAGCGGGAGCATTTCAAGCTTTTTGAAAATCCCGTTGGCTGCTACCGCCGTATCGCTGTAGGTCGCATACAGGCCGTTTGTAATCATGATCGTGATACTGACGAGGAAGCTGCTGACAGCGGATGGGAGGCCGATCATCAGAATTCTCCCAAGCTGCCTGAAACCGCGCATGGCGTTGTGGGGGGAAAAGGAGAGGATCGACTTCCTGCGCAGACGGAAGAACACCACCGCACAATAAACCACAGCGATCATGTTTGAAAGCATCGTGGCGATGGCCGCTCCGGCAACTTCGTTTCCTTCCGGCAGTATGACAAACATAAAAAGCGGGTCAAGCACAATGTTCAAAACGCCGCCAATCCCAACGCCAATGCCGGCCTGTCTCGCGTATCCGGCGTTTCGGAGAAGATGCGACATCGCCATGCACATAGTTGCGGGAACGCCGCCGATTACAATCGCAAACAGCGTATAGGACGCCGCATAATCAATCGTGTTTTCCGTAGCGCCGACTAATCCAAGAAGCGGCTTTCTCAGGGCAAAGCATACGATGGCATAAATCCCCGAGATGATAATTGTGCCATACATACTGGCAGCGCAGATATCCTTTGCCCTTTGGAGGTCTTTGCGCCCCAGTAATTGGGACATGAGACTTCCGCCGCCGATACCGAACAGGTTGGCCCATGCGGTCAATAAAAAAAACAGCACGCCTCCCACTGATACGGCTGCAACTTTAAGCGGGTCGTTCGTCTGCCCCACAAAAAAAGTATCGGCCAGGTTGTAGATCATGGTGATCAGCTGGCTGATAATGGTTGGAACCGCCAGCTTGGCAAGAGCCTTGCCTATCGGCATGGTTTCAAAGATTTCTGTGTTATTATCCATAAACGCTCATTCCTTTCTTACGCGTATCGCGTGCATATTATCAAGAGCCATTTGCAGCAGCCTGTCAAATTCTCTTTTTTCCTCATCGCTCATGCCTTCTGTAAGCTCCCGCTGCGTTTCGAGCGCGGTAATTTTCAGAGCTGTTGCCAATTCTCCCCCAAGCTTAGTGGCGGAAAGGATGGTTTTCCTTCCGTCGTTTTCGTCTGCTGATTTCAGGATGATACCCTTTCGCTCCAAGCGGGACAGGATACCGGCCATGGTGGACTGCGATAACCTCATTTTCTCTCTCAGCAGGGAGGCAGTGATTCCGGGATTTTCCAAAATCGCTCGCATCGCGTCGCTTTGGACGGATGTCAGCCCAATTTCCTTCTCCTTGATATTTCTAAAGTATGTAACAGCGTTTCCGAGCTGCACTAACCTGGTTGCTGTTTTGAACTGAGAAACCTCTATCATTTTGAAACCTCCTGATACCATATAAATCGCAAGCGATATATCGCTTGCGATTTATATGGTATCACCGATATGGCCGGCTGTCAATAACAGATCCAAGAGGCGCAGTCCAAATAACTTACAGAAGATAACCCAGGAAATCGCTTATACAAAACTCAGGAGAAGAATAAGTTTTGTTGACATAGCTAAAATATAGCGTTATAATCTCAAGTTTGGAAGCAAAATCGCTGCAATCCTGATAAAATAATGGACTGCAGC
>CAZQAB010000027.1:0-25497 GCA_964591265.1 uncultured Lachnospiraceae bacterium | reverse complement strand
AGGTTCTGACCCATGACTTAGCACTATTTTTTTACATCAACTCCGAAAGACAGGTCAGTATACACCCTTTTTGAACCTCTGTAAATAAAATTTTTCGGCCTTCGCGGACGGATTTCTCCGCCCAGCCGGTCAGGCTGTCCCGTTTTGAGGCGCGGGAACCGAAAGGCGCCCATTTTCCATCTGGTATACCTCGTCGCACAGCACGTCAATATCCTCCTTATGATGACTTGCCAGCAAAATGGTCTTCCCCTGCTCTTTTAATTCAAGCAGGATTTTTCTTACGTCTTCGACGCCGGAACGGTCCAGCCCGTTCATCGGTTCATCCAGTATGATGATATCCGGCTCCTCCATGATCGCCTGCGCGATTCCCAGGCGCTGCCGCATTCCCAGCGAATATTTCCCCACATGCTTCCGGTTCTCCGGCTGTAACCCTACGAGCAGCATAGATTCCCTGATCCTTTTCTCATCAATTCGTCCTCTCAGAGCGGCAAGATATTTCAGATTTGCAAGCCCGCTGAGATTCGGCAGGAATCCGGGGACATTAATGATGGCTCCGACTGAATCCGGAATGTCTGTTTCACTTCCGACTATAAGGCCGTTTACCCAGATCCTGCCTGTCGTCACTTTGGTCAATCCGCAGATGCTTTTCAGAAGCATGGTCTTGCCCGCTCCATTCCTGCCGATTAACCCGTGGATCTTACCCTGTTCAAAAGAAACGGATACATCCTGATAAATCCAGTTATTTTTAATGCGTTTTCCCGCGTTTTCAATACGAATTGCTTCCATACGGTTCCTCTCCTTCTCTTTTCCCTGTAATCCATATACAGATCACAGCGACGCACACGCTCGCGGCGATCATCGCGGGATAGCTTATGGCCCCGTCCGCCGGTTCCCGCCACGAAGAGCTCCTGCAAAGCATCCCCCACGCAGACGGCATATACGCAAACACGGACTCCCTGTACAATCCAACCAGACAGCTTCCCGCGTTGAGCAGGAGAATGGCGGCGCCGGACCAGAACGCTTTCTTAAAACAGAAATAGATCATAACCTGCACGGTTTCCCACATAATAATACTGCAAACCGTTATAATAAAATAAAGCAGCGCCGTTTTGCCATCCGTGGACCACAGCACGCCCGCGCCAAGGACCGCCGACCATATCACCCCGGACGCGACGCAGAGCATAAGCATTTTTATCCGGAAGCTGTTCCTTTTTTTCATCCTGAGCATCGAAAAAAGTTCGATCCGGCTTCCCCTCTCCAGGATCAGCCCGTTCACTAAAATCGGCGTTTCCGCGACCAGCAGCCACCTTCCAAACACAATCGCGTCCATTCCGCCCTCCATGAAGCGCGGCGGCAGCCCGAATACAACCCGTACTCCATGTATTTCCGGTAAAATACACGCCGCCATTATGAAATAGTAAAGCAGCATCCCGGGAAAATTTACAATCTGAAGCATCCTGCGAAAAACCCCCTGTTCACTGCGAATCCCTGTCCAGCAGTATCGATTCTGAAAGAAAAAACCTGCCGATACAGGCAAAGCCGATATTCAGAAGAAAGAATAAACAGAAACAGTACCCCGCGGACATTTTCAGGCCGCTTATATAATGGTAGGCCGGCGCCGCACAGCAAAGCAGGGAAACCCGCAGCGGTATCCCGATACCGCTGTTCGCATAGGCAACATATCCGATGATATGGATCATTGCCGCTGCGATCCATCCAAAGCCTGAGCCGCTTAATAAATTCACAACTAAAATGCAAAATCCGATCAGTACCATATAAAGCGTGTTAAATACGAAGGTAAAAAAGGCGGCGGCACACGGAGACGCCGAACGGACCAGCTCCGGGAACGCAAAAGAAAACGCGTATTTTTGTATGACAAGATCCGTCTGCCTGACCGCAATCAGGTCCATCGCGCTGCTCCACGCGTTCTGTATATAGGTCTGTGAATACAGGGAAGCGGTTATGCCCGTCAGCGCGAGGATATAGAGCGAGTACAGGATACAGGAGAAAATGACGTACAGAATCTGGCTCCAGAACCACTTTTTCTGCCCGACTCTCAGTATTTCATATTTACTGACCGGATTGACAAACGGGGCGTCCGACAGCAGCAGCAGATTCCCAAGCAGAACTCCCATGAAAAACGGGACTCTGGAACCGATTATAATATACGGTTCAAAAACGTGTACCGGACTGCCGATTCCATTCGCGAATGACAGATACCCGTACATATTTTTCAGGCACAGGGCCGTCCCCAGCAAAAAGGCGGCCGGGACATGATAATTGAACCGCCAGGATTTCAGATGACGGTAAACCAGCGTCATTATTGGCCGCACTCTTCCACCTTCTTTCGGATACCCAGGCAGGAGACCAGAATGCAAAGGGCAATCAGGCATATCTGGTACCCCAGGACAAACCACAGGGACGGCAGGTAATCGGAATCGCCGCGCAGCTGATAGACCGGATTAAATGCATTTTCCTCCAGTAAAAACCACAGGATCTGATACACGACAAACGGCGCGATAAGCGTGATGTAACGGTTCGTAATAAAGACGGAAACCACCAGGGCGAACAGGGCCCAGACGGAGCCGAACAAAAACGCCAGGAGCACCCTGAGCCCCGCCACCGCAAATCCGTCCGCCACAAAAAGCAGGTTCAGATCCGCCCATATTGTCCGCGATAAAAAGGCGGCGCTTTCGGAGGTTTCCGGCCTGTTTGCCAATCCCGCGCATACCAGGCTCACCGTCAGCATGAGCGCCGCCATCAGGATTCCGCCGGAAAGCATCACCGTGAAGCATCTCTGCAAAGAATACTTTCTGATCCCGATCCTGGAGACGATCGCCTTTATGTATCCGGTATTATAATCTTCGCAAAAGCTCCAGGCATAGGGGAGCACACAGAAAAGCGCCGCAAACGGTGTGAAATCGCTGGTTCCAAGCGGCACCGAAAGAAATTGAAAAAACGTGCCGTCCGCCTTCCCGGAAACCGCTTCCTGCAGCGGCCTCAATAAGACCAGCAGGCTGATCAGAAATGCCAGATAAAATCCTGCTCCATGAAACATCCGTTTCATATCATATTTAAAAAACCGGGTTTTGTTCCCTCTGCTGGTTTTTCTGCCGTTCTTCTCCGCCATATACGTCACGCCCCACAGAATTTAATAGTATACTCCGCATAATTCCCCGTCTTCCGCAAAGTACATACAGCTGTACCTCAGTGTGATCTCTTTTTCCGCGTCGTCGATCACCTCGGTACGTGTATCCGTACAATAAAAGCTCCACACGGGCGACAGGGTATAGGAGCCGCTTTTATCCATCTGCGGAAAATACTCAAATGTGATCCGGTTTACCGCTATGTGGTTCCCGCCGGCAAACACCGCAAACTCTGATTTGAATTTATCAAGGACCGCGCTGAACGGAACCATTTTTTCTATTTCCTTACCCTCTGACACAGAAAACAGAAACGCTCCCTGGAACTGGAAAATACCCTCGCTGGAATATGCCGCCGTTGTGGATAAGCCCGGCGTTTCAGGATCATTTTTCACGGAAACGGGGATCCCTCCATATACAGGCTGCATGGAGACGGAATAGTAACCTGACTTGTCGCCTTCAGCCGGCCGGTCTTCTGCCAGGATATTCCAGGCGCGAAAATCAAAGGGAGAATATTCCTTCAGGTAACGGGCTACCTCTTCCGCCGCCTCCACGGCGGTCAGCCCCACTCCCGGCGCCTCCAGCTCCGTGATATAGCCATACTCCAGTATATGTTCCCCGGCGTCTAAATACATGCAGTTTCTATCTTTTCGGACGTCAACATAATACAGGCCGCCGTTGTCCTCCAGCGTACAGGACATAAGGATTTGTCCGTCCCTTTCATAGTTCCATTTCCGGCTCCCGTTTTCGTCCCTGCTTTCTTCAATTTCCGGATATTCGGACACGATCTGCCTGTTTATGAATTTCTGAACGGCTTCTTCATCCACCCGGATTGTAATTTCAGAAAGCTTCTCCCACGCCCCGAGCTCCACATCTGCGTCTATTACAAGATTTTTTTCATCCTGCACGATACTGTCCGTCACATGTGTAACCGTTTCGGCAGCCGCGTTTTTCACATCCTGTAATTCCGCGCTTACTCTGGCGGCGGTTCCTTCGGATCTGCCACAGGCTGTAACCGTAAGCAAGGACAGCGCAGCCAGTAAGCCAATTCCCTTTTTCCGCATTCCGTTTCCTCTCCAGATGAACCGCCGCATCCGGTTCCCGGTATAAAATATGTATTATTTTCCTGTTCACTTAATGCAGCGGTTCCACAATCTTACTTACATCCCAGATATTTCAGTTTACATAATCTGAGTTGAAATACCCGTTGCATGAATAGGTGCCGTTATAATCATTGTCAATACGTGCCGCAACATAGTAGTTCCTGTTTGTTTTATTTTCCCCTGATGCATAAATCGGATGAACTATGCCGGGTCCGGACAGCCAGGCCGGCGGTGAGGTTAACGTCGCAGCCTTATATGAAAGGGTCCCTTTATACTGCAAGATAAACGCAAATCCATAGCCTGGCGCATAACCTGATGAAATACGTACACTCGCGGGATCGCCTGAATACGTTTTTGTATTATAACCACCCGTGTAGGTATTAAACGTAGATCCGGTGTTACCCAGATTAAATGCGTAATATACATTAGCTGCTGATACAGGAAGGCTCATTGCCACTGTCAATGTCATTACTGATAAAATCACACCAATTTTTTTAATAAGGTTCCTCTTTTTCATTCATAACCACCTTTCCTCTCTCAATCATTTGTTGTTTGGACTTTCGTAAAAACTGTTTCATCACTTCCGCATTTCTGCTTATCCCTTTTTAAGTATCTGCAGAATTAAACTTGTCTATAAAAAGCCATTTGATACTGTAATGCATAAATGACCTTTTATCATTTTAGCGCAGGCACAAGTGTTATTGAAAATACATACTATGTTTTATCAGCTTTTACAGTTTCCATTTTTCACGTAAATTTTGCGGAATTTTGGGGTCATACATACCAGGGATCATGCATTTTCCAACTGAATGTTCCCCTAATTTAATAACCAAAGTTCCCACTGCTTTTTTTACCTTCTCGTACATCATTTGTTATCCTCCTTGCTTTTTATTTATTTGTAGTTTTAGTATATTACACCATTTTTATTTTTCACGAAAAAAGAGTAAAAGGCACAAAATATGTAAATATCGTATTTATTACGGATCGTCATATACGTTTATTCTGAATAAACGTCGTTTTCCCTGTATAAGTACTACCATATTTTAAAAATTATTTTAAATAAAATCATATTACAGATAATGTGATTTTTTTGTAATTAAACAAAATATTATCCAAATCACATTTTACTTGAAAAAATCATTAACATTGATTTTATGTTATCTTCATTGTATAATGTGTAAAGAAAGAGGTTAAAAATTTATGACTATTATATCTAATATGCTCCCATATATATTAAGTGTATTTTCTTATCTGATACCGATTTGTTGGTTTCTGCCATTCAAATTAAGGGTAAAAGAGAAAATGGGTTTTTTTTGCTTGATCTTAATCAATATTTTATTAATTGCCTACAAACTCGGTAATATCGGAGTTATTTTTCTATTACTTAGTTCCTGCATCTATATATGCTTTATTAATAGAAATTACCTGCTGAATATTTGCGTATTTATTGCTACATACCTCTTTTGTGTGCTATGGGATAATATCTTTTCCCTGCTTTGGGATATCTTTGTTTTCCCTATCTCTGATTTGCAATCCTCATATACATATTATATTATGTATATTATATTCTATATCCTGTTCTTAGCTACCATTTGCCCTTTTCTTGCCAGATTCCTGCATTATCTGATCAGGAAAATATATACGGGCATTACAAAACATTTATTAGTATTAATTGTTACAAACCTTGCTATCTGCTTATTTATATTTTTGTTCAACATAGTTATAGGTGAATCAATCGGCTATAACCGACAGATTATCACATTTAATTGTGTTTTGTTTGGATGTTATTTTGTTATTAGTACGGTACTCATCATCAATATTGTCAAAGAACATATGGGCAAAGTAGATATGGATATGCGTCAGGAAGCATATGACCGCTTACAGGAATATACAAATCAAATAGAAAATATGTACTCCTCGCTACGCTCCTTTAAACACGATTATCTTAACATCATGCTCTCTATGTCCGGATATATAGAATCAGGAGATATTACTGGATTAAAAACTTATTTCGATAAGGAAATTATTCCATTAAACAAAAAACTTACCACTAATACATCCCATCTGAATCAATTAATAAACATTAAAACAATAGAATTGAAGAGTATTATTTCGGCTAAACTGTTATATGCAATGGAACTTAATATAGCCGTGAATATAGAGGTGACAGAAGAGATAACGGATATTCCAATGGATACTGTTGATCTTTCCCGTATCATAGGGATATATCTTGATAATGCCATTGATGCCACACTGGAAACAGAATCGCCATCCATTCAGTTTGCAATTATTAACCTTGAAAATGAATATGTGTTCATTATCGCTAATACGTTTCTTGACAGAGGAATCCCATATGCAACACTAAAACAACCGAATGTTTCTACCAAGGGACCAAACCGCGGTATTGGGCTTTATAACGCCCACGAGATCATAGCGAAATACAACTATGTTTTCTGGGACATGGAAACCAATGATTCACACTTTATACAAAGGCTCAGAATTTTAAAACAGAGAAAAAACCTGTAAAAGAATAGATGATGCTTACTCAGCAACATTTTTCTTTTTTATATTCGGAAGTATTGAAATAGTTTCAAACACTATTGCAACCAACAGAAGATACGTCATTTCCTCTTTTATAAGAAATCTATAAATTGTTATTAAGAAATATAATGCCGATATAATCATCGTCTTTCTCCGTAATTTGTTATAGTTTTTTTTTGATATTGGATTATTCTTTGTTCCCTGCGGACCAATTATCCATAATAGTGCCATACAGAGAATGTATATGAGTAATACGCAATAGAAAGGAATTTCTAAATACCTCGAAATAATTACTCCACCTATAACAAAAGCACATGTACAAAGAAGGCAAGCCCAACTTTTCTCTAAATGTATTCCACCTGCATTTAATTTTAACAATCCATAACCAGTCAGAAGGATTACAGAGTCCATATAAATTCCTAAAATTTTTGCCAGTAGTAATATAAAACCAATCATCAGTATATTATGGAGAAGAACCTGAAAACCCAATTTCATTTCTGACCTTTCTATTTCCGACCATTTTTCATTTTCCAACTCCATATGCTTCATAATTGTTTCTACCATAAAATCCATTATACTTTTATCCTCTCTTTTAAAATACTGATAACAGGCGTTTGCAAAACCCTGAACCCGTTAAAAATACGGACTTCATTGATTATGATAAATCAATATCTTCTCAAAAGTGTCAAGTTTCTACGCTCTCCAATTCTTGTGGGAATATGGATTTCTATAGACATATTGTATCACGAAATGGCAGTTTCAATTTTCTTTTGTAATAAACGTTGGGTTTTTTGTATTTTTCGTTATCTCCTTTCCGTTCTTTCTTTCAAATACAACATTTTATTATTTTCTTTCATTGTGCCTGATTATAATGTATAATGGATTTACTAATAAAACCAAGGAGCATATTTAAAATGATAGATGTATATATTTGCGAAGACAATCAAAAACAGCTTGATCTGTTTACAAAATATATTGCAGATACAATTATGATCGAGGCTTTGGATATGCAAATAGTACGATCTACTTTTAATCCACACATAATTCTTAAAGATCTTTTATCCGCAAAAAATACTGGCGTTTTTTTCCTTGATATTGATTTGAAATCAGATATCAACGGTCTGGCCCTTGCTCAGCGCATTCGCCAGATTCAGCCAAGGTGTTTTATAATATTCATCACCTCACATTCTGAACTGAGTTTTCTAACTTTCCAATACAAGGTAGAAGCTTTAGATTTCATAATAAAAGATTCAACAGAACATATTAAAAGCAAGATACACGAATGCCTTCTCAATATACAGGAGAAACATATTTCCCTAAACAATAACGTGACTGGATCATTTATTATTAACCAACCTGAAAAATGTATTGCAGTAGATTACAATGACATCCTTTTTTTTGAGACTTCGAGCAATATTCACAAAATAATCCTTCATGCTCAAAAAAAAGTTATCGAGTTCAATGGACAATTAAAGGACATTGAAAAACAACTTAACCATTGCTTTTACAGATGCCATCGCTCATATATCATAAATAAGGATAATATTGTGGAAGTTGATTTCTCTAATTTAATTGTATACATGAAAAATGGAGAGACCTGTCCGGTATCTGTCAGACTAAAAAAGGGATTGAAAAAAATACTTTCCTGATTAACTCATCATAAAATATCGGAACAAACCATTTAACAAACACTATTCATACAAAAGAGCCTGATTTCTGCCGAACACAAAGCAGCTTATTTATGTTTCTCTACTTTGGAAACCCGGAACTGTCACACAAAATTCAGGAGCACCGCCGCAAGATTTGCCCCCATATGAAACAGTATCGGATCAATGATTCCCTGCCCCCGCTCATAGGCCAGAATCAGAGCCAGCGCCATGGGAAAGGCGAAAATGATCTGGATCATATTGCCGTGGTAAACGGCAAACACCGCAGAGGACAGCAGCGCCGCCGCCCAGAGAGGCATCAGACGCTTCATCCGGCGATAGAGCAAGCCCCGGAAGATCAGTTCCTCCGCCACTGGCGCCAGAAGGCCCAGCCCCAGCGCCTGAACCGCCGTCTGCCCCGCCAGAAGCGCCTCCTGCGTCTCATTTGAAAAAAAATCGCTGATACGCAGGCGGTTCAGGATGCCGCTCCACAGGATATTGAGAAGCGCTCCCGCCGCAAAGCAGAACGCGCCAAAGCCGATACGGCGGGCCCGGCCTTTCTGCTTCTGCGCCTGCCCGGTCGGGCGGCTTCCGTATTTCATGCAGTCCTTACGGTACATCCACACGGCGGCCGGAATCACGAGAAGGGCGGAAAGGGCCGTGCAGGCCGTCGTATCCATACGGCCTCCCGCGAAAAAGACGACTGCTCCTGACACAGCCATATGCAGGAGCAGCGGGGTAATCACTGAGACAAAGCTATCCGTCATTCTTTTTATTTCTCCCATAAGAAGCGATACGGGACCGGCAGGCTGCGGCCTCAGCCGATCACCGGAATCTCCAGCGCGGCAATATGCCATTCGCCGTCATAAAACGCCATGGTAAACCTGGCGGTATTATCCCCGGAATCGGAACCGGTATTCACATCCTGTATCAGATTCCCTTCCTCGTCATATTCTCCGGTATCCGTCGTGACATCCGTCTGTACCGTATAATGATAGGCCAGTTCCATCTCTGAGGTGATGGCCCCGGTCTCTTCCTCCGTGAACACCGGATCGCCAAACTGCGCCTTAAATTCAGAGAGGCCCATCGTCTTAAATACGACGCCCTCCTGATTTAATGCGGCTCCCTGGTTCTTCACAAACCGTTTTGCGTCGTCCATGCAAAGCTCCAGCAATTCGTCAAGATTCTTTGTCTTTTCGGCAGCGGCCCCCGCGTAGAGCTGCTTCAGGGCATCGATTCCCATTTCCAGGCATTCGCTCTTCGCCGACTCCTTCAGGGGCATCTGCCCGGTGCAGTCCGCGCTGCCTTCGGATGCATTCAGGGTCGTATTCAGCGATTCCAGCGCCTCATGGCGTATCGCCAGGCTCACCGTTCCCGGAAGCATATCGGGGATCTGATAGCGCTCTGCGGAAGCGCCCGCGCTGTCTGCGGTGATCCAGGATGTATCCGCCAGCTCCCCGTCCAGATAGACCTGCGAACCTGCCGGTACGGTCAGAAGAAAGTTTTTCACCATGCAGTGCCCGGACAGGACCTTCCATTTGTCAAAGATCCCGAATACCGCCTCCGGCTGCTTTTTCACGGTAAATTCTTCCGCAGCCTGGACCGTATGATCGGCGTCCAGGAATTCTGCCTGAAAATCCACATATTCGTTTCCTCTGCTGTCCCGGCGGTTTTCCAGTTCCTTCACCACAAAGGAGGAATACAGCGCATATTTTTTCTCCTCTGTCACAGAAGCATAGGCCGCAGGGGACAGCTGTTCCTCCTCAGACTGGTCCAGAAGGGCAAACGCCCTGTCTGTGGAGTTATCCAGCAAAAGGGTCAGATACCGGTCGATGGCGTACCGGGGGGTACTCTGCTGATACGCCCGCCATCCGGCAACGCTCCCGCCCGCAGCCGCAACTACCAGCAGGAAAATAATTGTTTTCAGAAGCACTCTCTGCCATGCCTTCATGTCTCTTACCTCCCTTAATATCCCGCAAGCGCATCCTCATACTTCAGGATGACTTCCAGGTTTGCAAGTTCATATGCGGTAAGATAAGAACCCATGTTGGCATCGAACTCCTCCGGAGAATAGGTGGGGACATACCACGCCTTCTGGCCAAAATACGCGGCCAGGTCCGGGGAGGAGAAGATCCGTCCGTGGCGGGCAAAGATCTCGTTGCGGATCAGCCGAAGCTCACCGGAACTGAACCCGTACAGCTCGCTCTCGTCAATATACCGGCTGTAGGTTTCCGGAAAGATGGAATCGGACCAGAAGTCCGTGCTGGCGTCGGAGGAACCGCTGCCCGCGCTGGCAGAGGTGTCCGTGTAATAATAATCGCCGTTGCCGGAATCATAAATTTCGATCGCCGGCCCGTCATAATAATATCCGTCCCCGGAGCCGGCGTCCGGGCTGGCGCTTCCGTCCCCGGAACCGCCGATGGAAACGTCCGGGCCGGCGCCGGAAGAACTGCCGGCCGCATCCGGTTCAGGCGTCTCCGATACCGGATTCCCGTCCCCGTCCGTCTGCTGTTCCGTCTCCGTCTCCGTTTCCGACTCGGCTTCGGTTTCCACGCCTTTGAGGATATTGCCGGACGCGGTGACCGTGAAGGGATCGGTCTCATATACCTTTGCGGCGGTCGTTTCCTCCTGCACCGTCTGCTCCTGCGTCTCCGTCTGCACGGCCTCCGTATTCTCCGTCAGGGCCGGCAGCCCCCGGGTCATCACCGTATTGGCGGCAAAGGCGGACACCCCGGCCGCGACGACACAGCCTGCGAGGAAACCGCTGTTTCTCTTCAGTACGTTTGATTTCTTTCTCATTATTTATATCTCACCCCTTTACGGGGCATCATACCACAGGTGTCGAAAAAAGTCCACTTCTCTTCCTGAAATCCGCACAGACGGTTATTCCTCTTCCGGCGTATAATGCTCCATAAAAGCAGCGATCTGCGCCTCACAGGAACGCATGGCGAGAATCGTCTTCTCCATCAGTTCTTCCAGCGTCCACCCGAGACGCTCCGCGCCGGCGCGGATCACATCTCTGGAGCATCCGGCGGCAAAGCGCTTGTCCCTGAATTTCTTTTTCACGCTGGAAACCTCCATGTCCATCACGCTCCTTGAGGGGCGCATCCTTGCGGCCGCCCAGATCAGCCCGGTCAGCTCGTCCGCCGCAAACAACACCTTCTCCATGGGATGTTCCGGCTCAACGTCGCAGCAGATCCCGTATCCGTGACTGCAGACCGCATGAATGATCTCCTCATTCACGCCGCCCTCCCGCAGCAGTTCGGGCGCTTTCAGGCAGTGCTGTTCCGGGTACCGTTCAAAATCAATATCGTGGAGCAGGCCCACGATGCCCCAGAAGTCCTCCTCTTCACCATATCCCAGCTCTGCGGCATACCAGCGCATCACACCCTCCACCGTGAGGGCGTGCTGAATATGAAACGCTTCCTTATTATATTTTTTAAGAAGCATAAAAGCTTCCTCTCTCGTAACAGAACTTTTCATGTCCTTGTTCCCTTCTTTTACGCATTGTTTTTTCTATTATATTGAACCCGCGGATTTTTGTCAATTTAATTGCAAGCCGGAAAAAATCCAACTTTTTCCATCATGTTTTGCGTATTTACATCATATTCTGCATCTCAGTAACAAATGTCGCGGTTTTTCGTTTATATTAAAAACACACAGATAATAATCTCCTCGTTTACCCTGTTTAGGGGGGGGTAATGGTCCATGAATTGGTTTTCAAAAATCAGGAACGATCCGGATGTCTCAGAAATACTTGAAACTTTTTTAGACCAATTCGGTATGCCTGGACTTACACAGTCTCTTTTAAACTATGCCGATACTCACAGTCAGTATATATACAGGACAAGATCCAGCGTTTTCAAAATAAAGATCGAAAACATATTTTATCTTGAAATTGACGGACACGACATCCGTATCCACACGCAGGAAGGCATTTACAAAAAATACGGCTCTCTGGCCCAGGAAGCGCGGACGCTCTCCCGCTACGGTTTTCAGAAATGCAATCAGAGGGTCCTTGTTTCTGTGTCGAAAATCAGAGAAATCAAAGGGGCGCACATAATCCTGAAGGACGGCACAAAGCTGATTCTCAGCAGGACCTATGCGCCGAAACTGATCTCCAGCTATATTACCGAAGCATGAGCGCTTCGGCCTGGTTCAGGGGATTCGCCCAAAAACAGCCTGGCCGCCCCGTGCAAAGAAGAAGGCTCCCCTCCGGGCAGACGGATAAGACGAAATCCGTCCCCCGAAGGAGAGCCTGTTTTGCGCGAAAACAGAGGATGCCCCGATGATCAGAAAAAGTCCTCGCCCTGAAGGGCGTCGTAGCCTTCTTCCCCGGTCCGCACTTTGATAACATTCGCCACGTTGTAGACGAAGATCTTGCCGTCCCCGATGTGTCCGGTGTAGAGCGCCCGCTTCGCCGCCCCGATGACAGCCTCCGGGTCTACCTTGCTCACCACCACGTCCACCTGGATCTTCGGAAGCAGATTCAGATCCATGGGAACGCCCCGGTAATACTCCGCCTTGCCCTTCTGGGTGCCGCAGCCCAGGACGTTGGTCACGGTCATGCCGGTCACACCGATCTCATTCAGGGCTTCTTTCAGATCGTCAAATTTGCTCTGCTTCGCCACGATGGTGATGCGGGTGATCTTCGTATCGCTGGCCATCGCGCCCTCAGACCGCACCTGGACCGGAACCGCCTCGTCCATGTGTACCGCCTTATCTGCCGCAGCCCCGGCCGTCGCATAGGAACCGCCCCCAAAGTTATTGATGCTGGATACCAGAGCGAAATCCGCGTAGGCGGAGGCCAGGCCGTGCTCATGGATATCAAGGCCATCCAGTTCTTCCGTCACACTGACACGAAGCCCGATGGTATGCTTCAGCGCCGTAAAAATAATCGTCATGCAGACAACCACCCAGACAATCACAGCGGCTACGCCCAGGGCCTGAACGCCCAGGAAATGAAATCCGCCGCCGTAGAATACGCCGAGCCTTTCCCCCTTGCCAAAATCATAATAAGCAAACAGGCCGGTGAGCAGTGTGCCGGCCGCGCCGCACAGTCCATGGACACCCACCGCGCCCACCGGATCGTCGATCTTCAGCTTCTGATCCAGAAACTCAATGCCGAACACCACCACAAAGCCCGCGGCCAGACCGATCAGCGCGGCGCCCACCGGCGTCACGGTATCGCACCCCGCCGTGATGGCGACCAGGCCCGCCAGAGAACCGTTCAGCGTCATGGACACATCCGGCTTTCTGTACCGGATCCAGGTAATGAGCATGACCGTGATCGTGGCCACCGCCGCCGCCAGGTTGGTGGTATAGAAGATCCGCGCCGCGTTCACCGCGCCGTCCCCGGACAGCGCCACTGTGGAACAGCCGTTGAATCCGAACCAGCAGAACCAGAGGATAAACACGCCCAGCGCGGCCAGCGTCAGGCTGTGCCCCAGGATCGCGTTTGGCCTGCCATTTTTATCATATTTTCCGACGCGGGGGCCCAGAATCGCCGCTCCGATAAGCGCCGAGACGCCTCCCACCATATGTACCGCCGTGGAACCCGCGAAATCGTGAAAGCCCATGGTCGCCAGCCAGCCCCCGCCCCAGATCCAGTGTCCGGAAATCGGGTACACAAACAGGCTGATCAGCGCGCTGTAAATACAGTACGCGGAAAACTTTGTCCGCTCCGCCATGGCGCCGGAAACGATGGTCGCGGAGGTGGCGCAGAACACCGTCTGGAAGATCATGGCCGCATAATCGTCCTGATGCAGACAGAACAGATCAATCTTCCCAAACAGCGGAGCCGTACTCCCAAACATAATTCCAAATCCGATAAACCAGTAGAACGGCGTACCGATACAGAAGTCCATCAGGTTCTTCATAATGATATTGCCTGCGTTTTTCGCCCTCGTCAGGCCGGTCTCCACCATGGCAAAGCCCGCCTGCATAAAGAACACCAGCGCCGCCCCAAGCAATATCCAGCCTGTATCCAGACTGCCCGCCAAAGCTGTCAATTCTTCCATAATAATTCCTCCTCATAGAACCAGATTTCAGTATGTTACAAAGGAATTCGCGAATTTTCCTGATGGTAAGCCCTGTGGGCAGCCTGCGCCGCCTCACAGAAAAGGCGCCGTGGATATACCACAGCGCCTTCGCTTATTGATTAGTAGTCTACACCCTTTCTTTTTTTGTGTCAACGACAATTCTAAAATTTTTATAAATTTGGCTGGGTTGCCGAAAATATCAAATAAAACAGAATGATTTCGTAAAAAATCACAACATTTGCATTTTCCGGAGTTTTCCTGTATGATATCCGTAACGGGATTCTATTTTACGGGAGGGTCATAGCATGGAACGTTATTTCGGAGAACATACGCCGAAGCTGGGATTTGGCCTGATGCGGCTTCCCAGGCTTTCCGGAGAACCGGAAAAGATCGATCTGGAACAGACGAAGCAAATGGTGGATCTGTTTATGGAGGCGGGAATGACCTATTTTGACACGGCCTACGTGTATGACGGCGGGGATTCGGAGCGGGCTGCCAAAGAGGCGCTGGTGGACCGTTACCCACGGGACTCCTTTACGCTGGCCACAAAGCTGAACGTATCCCCCTCCGTCTGTCAGGACGAAGCCTCCGCCAGACAGGAGTTTTATACCAGCCTTGACCGGACCGGGGCGGGATACTTTGATTACTATCTGCTGCACTGCGTACAGAATAATAATCACGAGACCTTTGACCGATACCGTATCTGGGAGTTTGTGAAAGAGCAGAAGGAGAAGGGGCTGGTGCGGCGCTGGGGCTTTTCCTTCCACTCTGTGCCCGCTCTTCTGGACCGTCTGCTGACGGAACATCCGGAGGTGGATTTTGTACAGCTTCAGATCAATTACGCAGACTGGGACAATCCGAACGTCCAGTCCCGGGCAAACTGGGAGGTGGCCCGAAAGCACGGGAAACCGGTTGTGATCATGGAGCCGGTCAAGGGAGGCACCCTGGCCGATCCGCCCAAAAGCGTACAGGATATCCTGAAAGCCGCCAATCCTAAGGCGTCTTTGGCTTCCTGGGCAATCCGCTACGCGGCCTCGCTGGACGGCGTTCTCACCGTGCTCTCCGGTATGTCCGATCTCGCCCAAATGCGGGATAACCTGTCCTACATGAAAAATTTCCGGCCCCTGGATGAACGGGAGCGCGATACCATCCAAAAGGCGCAGGAGGCTCTTGGCAGGATCGATTCCATCCCCTGCACCGGCTGCCATTACTGCACGCCGGGCTGTCCTGCGGGAATTCCGATTCCTGACATATTCAGCGCAAAGAACCGGCAGATGATATGGGCACAGACGAAGCAGGCTATCCATGATTATGAATTTTATACAAAGGACGCCGGCAAGGCCTCCGACTGTCTGCAGTGCGGCCAGTGCGAAGCGGCCTGTCCCCAGAACATCCCCATCATTTCACGCCTGAAAGACTGCGCCGCCACGCTGGAAATATAGTATCTTACGGTCCAATTGGTTCAAAATCTGCCGCCCCGTGCTTGCACAGCGGGCATACGATGTCGTCCGGAAGTTCGTCGCCCTCGTAGATCCAGCCGCATACGGTGCATACGAAGCCCTTCTTCCCCGCGGTCTGAGGCTTCGGCTTCACATGCTTCTGATAGTAGGTGTAGGTCATGGTCTCCGCCTTGGAGATGACCCGCGCCTCCGTGATGGAGCAGATGAACATCCCGTGGGTGTCCAGATCAATGTACTGCTCTACCTTCAGGGACATGAAGGAGTTGATGTAGGCGGGCAGGAACACCAGGCCGTTGTCGGAGCGCAGCTTTTCCCATCCCGCAAACTTGTCCGTATTTCTTCCGCTGACAAAACCAAAGTTCTCAAACACCTTAAAGGGCGCTTCGGTGGACAGGCAGTTCAGATTCATAACGCCCGTCTGCTGAATTACATGGTGCGAATAGTTTGCCTTGTTGATGGTGACCGCGATGCGGTTGGGCGTATTGGTCACCTGGCTCACCGTATTTACGATCAGGCCGTTGTCCTTTTTGCCGTCGTTGGAGGTCACCACATACAGGCCGTAGCCGATGTTGAACAGAGCGCTCAGGTCGTTCTTGTCCGCCGTCTTATCCTGCCTTGCAAGATACTCCTGGCACATCTCCTGCGCCAGCTTTTCAAGCTGCGCGCCGCTTTCCTCATTCAGCGCGGATCGGATGTGGACGGTGGTATCGGCAAATGTGATATTCTCTGACTTCTCAAACATTCGCTTCATCACCTTCGCCGCAAGGGGAGCCCAGCTTCCGTTTTCGATGAACGCAACCTTACGGTTCCGGAAATTCCGCTCCGTCAGGTGCGTGATGAAGGTCCGCATATGGGGGAATATCTCCGCGTTGTAGGTGGTGGTGGCGAGGATCAGTTTCCCATAGCGGAACGCATCCGCTACCGCCTGGGACAGATCGCTGCGCGCCAGGTCGTACACGGCCACTTTCGGACAGCCCTTGGCCCGGAGCTTGTCCACAAGCTGGTCCACCGCTTTTTTGGTGTGCCCGTAAATGGAAGTGTAGGCGACCAGAATGCCGTCGCTCTCCACCCCATAGGAAGACCATGTCTTGTACAGCCCGATGTAATGCTCTATATTTTCTTTCAGGACCGGGCCGTGGGTGGAGCAAATGATCTGAATGTCCAGATTGTCCGCCTTCCCAAGCAGCGCCTGTACCTGCGCGCCGTACTTGCCCACGATTCCGATATAGTAACGGCGGGCCTCGTCGTCCCATGCCTCTTCCACATCAAGCGCTCCGAACTTACCGAAGGCGTCCGCCGAAAACAGCACCTTGTCCGCGCTGTCATAGCTGACCAGGACCTCCGGCCAGTGTACCATGGGAGCGGCCGCAAAGGTCAGGGTGTGGGCGCCAAGCTCCAGGGTACTCCCCTCGCCCACCACCAGCTTCCGGTCCGGATAATCCGTGCCGAAGAAATTCTGCATCATGGTGAAAGCCTTTGCGGACGCCACGATCACTGTGTCCGTGTAGATTTTCATAAAATTGTCAATGTTCGCCGCATGATCCGGCTCCATGTGATGAACGATCAGATAATCCGGTCTGCGCCCGTCCAGCGCCCGCTCCACATTATCCAGCCACTCATGGGTAAAATTCTGATCCACCGTATCCACAACCGCGCTCTTCCGGTCAAGGATGACGTAGGAATTATACGCCATCCCATGTGGAATGGGATACTGCCCCTCGAAAAGGTCGGTCCTGTGGTCGTTAACTCCGACGTACTTGATGTCTCTGGTAATTTCCATTGTTCGTCCTCTCTTCCTGAAATATCTGCCGGAACTGCCTCATTTGCCGGCAGCCCGTCTATAGAGTCTACCATCACGCGGGATTTTTTGCAACAATCACTTTTACAGAGCGCGCATCCATTGCCGTCAGATCTTTCGGGTGGCCTCCTTCAGCCATTCCCGCTCCCTGGGCTCAAGGTAAGGGGAAATTTTCTCATATACCTGGGCGTGGTACGCATTCAGAAGCGCGCGCTCCCGCTCACTCATCTGCTCCGGAACGATACCATCCAGATCGAAGGGCGCCATCGTCAGATTTTCAAAACACATGAACTGCCCGAATCCGGTCTTTTCCGCCTTTTTGCAGACGACCAGGTTCTCGTGGCGGATTCCGTACTCTCCCTCCACGTAGTAACCCGGTTCGATGGAGGTGATCATGCCCTCCTCGAAGACCGCGCTGTCATTGCGCTCCGGCACGATCTTCCAGCGGAATCCGTTGGGCCCCTCGTGAACGTTCAGATAATAGCCTACGCCGTGGCCCGTGCCGTGATTGTAGTCCACGCCCATCTCCCAGAGGGGGCTGCGGGCCAGGTAATCCAGATTCAGGCCGCAGCAGCCGTAACGGAATTTCGCCGCCGCAAGGTTCAGATGCCCCCTCAGCACGGCGGTGAAGAACTTTTTCTGTTCCTCCGTAACCGGCCCCATAACCACCGTTCTCGTGATATCCGTCGTCCCCTCCAGGTACTGCCCGCCGGTGTCCGCAAGCAGAAATCCCTTCGCCTCAATGGCCACGTCCGTCTCCTCCGTAGCGGAATAGTGATTGATGGCCGCATGGGGGCCGTAGGAAATAATCGGGTCAAAGCTGTTTCCCATGAAATGCTCCTGCTGCGCCCGCAAACTCTCCAGCTTCCGCCCGGCGCTCAGCTCTGTCATGGGTATTTTCCCCGCATTCTGCTTCAGCCAGTACAGAAACTTTGTCACCGCCACGCCGTCCCGGATGTGGGCGGTCCGCATATTCTCCACTTCTGTGGGATTCTTGACCGCCTTGGGCAGCAGCGTGGGATTCTCCCGGTCCAGAATCGTCACGTCCCGGGGAATACAGCTTACCAGGCGGTAATTCACTTTCGCCCGGCACAGCAGCGCTTTCGTCCCCGCTTTCAGCGAGGCGGCATATTTGTAGATCCCCTCATAGGGCTGCAGTGTCACGCCGTCTTCTGCCAGCGATTCCCGCACCTTTGCCGGAAACGCCTTTTCATTTGCAAACAGAATGGTTTCCCGCTGCGTCATGGCAAGATAAGAGAGCGCCACCGGGTTGCAGTGGATATCTCCGCCCCGGATATTTAAAAGCCAGGCGATATCGTCCAGGGACGTCAAAAGGAACACGTCCGCTCCCTGCTCTTTCATGGCCCTTCGGATCTGGGCGCACTTGTCCGCCCTGGACCGGCCCGCCCAGCACACGTCCAGTTCCTTCACCGTCTCGCAGGAAAGCGCCGGGCGGTTCTTCCAGACCGCTCCGATCAGGTCTTCCCCGCAGGAAATACGCACCTGCTTTGCCGAGAGCTTTTCCACCAGAAACTGCGCGTCTTTTGCACTGACTGTCCTGCCGTCAAATCCGAGGCGCTGCCCCGCCTGCAGCTTTTCCTCCAGAAACTGGTGTACGGCGGGCACCCCGGGCTCTCCCATCTTAAACAGCTCCACCGTGCTTCCCGCAAGCTGTCCCGCCGCCTGAATAAAATACCGTCCATCTGTCCACAGTCCCGCCATATCCTGCATGATCACAGCCGTACCGGCGGACCCGTCAAAACCCGTTATATATTTCCTGCACATAAAATGATCGCCCACATACTCGGAGCCATGAAAATCATCCGTGGGCGCCAGATATGCGTCGATCCCCTTTTCCTTCATCAGAGAACGAAGCGCCGCCAGACGCTCCTGAATTACGTTGCCCATATGAAAACTTCCTTCCTGTCATATATTATTCTTCCCGGTCTGCGCCGCAGTATAAGACTCCGGGCGCCGCGCCTATTATAGCAGACCGGAAAGGAAAATGCCACCTGGATTTTCCGGAGAAATTACAGGCTTCCTTTTCACTCCTTGACGCAGTCTCCCCAATCCGTTTATAATAACATCACATTTTCAGTTTGCTGTAAGGGGGAACGACGCATGAAATTCATATATCCTGCAATCATCTCTGAAACGGACAATGGCTATCGGGCGGACTTTCCGGATCTGAATTGCTGCGAGGCCTTTGGGGAAACCCTGGAGGAGACAGTAGACGCGGCAAATGCCGCCATGTATGACTGGATCTGTCTGGAGCTGTCAGAGGAGGGGACGCTGCCGCCCATCTCCGACGGGCAGGATCTCCGCCGCCGCCTCGGGCCCGGCCAGACCATCCGCAATATCTGCGTCAACGTCGTCCTCACCGACGGCTGGGACGAATAAAACGCTGCTGCCTCTCTACGCCCTCCTCCGGTCCAGCTTCCGGGAGAGCATCATTCCAAAGCCCTGCATGAGCTGTACCAGCACCACCAGAATGACTACCGTTACCACCATGATGTCGCCCTGATAGCGGTAATAGCCGTACTGGATGGCGATCTTTCCCAGGCCTCCGGCCCCGATGGTGCCCGCCATGGCGGAGTAGCCCAGGATCGTGCCGGTGACGATGGCGGCGTTGACGATCAGGGAGGTACGGGCTTCCTTCAGGAGCACTTTCCAGACGATCGCCCAGGTGCCTGCGCCCATGCTCTGGGCTGCCTCGATCACGCCCCGATCCACCTCTTTCAGGGAGGATTCCACGATCCTGGCTATGTAGGGAGCGGCCGCCGCGGTCAGGGGAACGATCATAGCCGCGTTTCCCGTACTCCTGCCCACGATGGCTTTCGTCACGGGCTGGATCAGGATCAGCAGGATCAGAAACGGGATGCTTCGGAACACATTGGATATAAAATCAAAAATCTTATAGATCACCCCGTTGGAGCAGATTCCGTCCTTGTCCGTCACGGTAAGCACAATCCCCATGGGCAGGCCGAACACATAGCCCAGCGCCGCCGATACCAGGGTCATGTAAAGCGTCTCGCCGATCCCGGCGACGATCATGTCAAACATTCCTTTACTCCACATAATTTTCAAGCTCCTCCACTGATAATTTTGTCTCTCTCAGATAAGCGATCATCCGCCCCGCCGTTTCCTCGTCCTCCGGAAGCTGCAGGACCATCTCGCCCTTCGCCACGCCGTCCAGGTTCCGGGTGTTGGCGTACAGGATGTTCACCGGCGTTTTAAAGGTCAGTACCATGTTTGCAATGACCGGCTCAAAGGAAGAATTTGCGGAAAAGACGATGCGCGCACACCGTCTGCCCTTCATCTCGGCCACCTTTGAATAGCCCTGATAGATCAGCCGCTTCGCCTCTTTGGACTTCGGAGACTGGAAGATCTGCTCCACCGTGCCGTGCTCCGCCAGATTTCCGTGATCGATGATCGCGACATGGGTACATATCTCCTGCACCACCGTCATCTCATGGGTGATCACCACGATGGTAATGCCGTATTTCTGGTTGATCTCCTTCAGAAGCTGAAGAATGGATTTGGTAGTCTGAGGGTCCAGGGCGCTGGTGGCCTCGTCGCACAGAAGGATCTTCGGATCCGATGCCAGTACACGGGCGATGGCCACGCGCTGCTTCTGCCCGCCGGAGAGCTGGGAGGGATAAGCCCGGGCTTTCTCCTCAAGGCCTACAACCTTCAGATATTCCATGGCTTTCTCCCGCGCCTGTTTCTTCCGGACGCCCGCTATTTCCATCGGGAAGCACACGTTGTCAATCACATTGCGCTGCATCAGCAGATTGAAATGCTGAAAAATCATGCCGATATCCTTGCGGGTCTCCCGCAGTTCCCTCTCCGACAGGGAAGCAAGATTTCTCCCGTCCACGGTCACGTCGCCGGATGTGGGACGTTCCAGAAAGTTCAGGCAGCGCACCAGGGTGCTCTTGCCCGCGCCGGACATACCGATAATTCCGTAAATATCGCCTTTGTAGATATCAAGGCTGATATCGTTCAGCGCGCGGACGCTGGTATCCTTCGTCTGAAACTCTTTATTCAGGTGTTCGATTCTGATGATCGGTTCCATACGTTCCTCCAAATTACATTTTTTCACTGTTCCTCAAAGTATACCACACTTTTTTATACTATGCACGGGAAAGTTAGGAACACAGTTGTGCAGCCCGCCGCTCCCTGCCGCTTACCGGCGGCGAACCGGCAGAAGTCCCGCCGTTTCGGGCAGAAAAGAGGAGCTTCCGGAAAATTTTTCTTCCCGAAGGCTCCTGCTCGTCAGCGGATGTCCTTCACCCGCCCTATCTTCTTTTTCTACAGAGCCGTATCCATGCGTCCGCCTTTTCAGGGGCAGGACTCTTACTGCGCGGCCGTTTCTGACTCAAATTCCTCCACAAGCTCGGATTCAAGCTCCTCCAGGTCAGACTCGAGCTCCTCTAAGTCAGACTCAAGCTCCTCATCCTCCTCAGACTCCTCAAACGGGATCACCGCGCCCTCGTAGGTCTCATTGATGAAATCCTTGATCTCGTCGGACTTGAGAACCTCTACCAGCGCCTGAATCTTCTCGGAATCCTCGTTGCCTTCTTCCACAGCGATGATATTTACATAGGTTTTTGCTGCCTCGGAATCGCTGGTCTCATATGCAAGAGCGTCCTTCGATACAACATAGCCCGCCTCCAGCGCATAATTGCCGTTCAGTACGACGAAAGCATCCTCATCCACAACTCTGGCTACCTGTGCGGCCTCCAGCTCGTTGAATTCCAGATTGTAGGGATTCTCCTCGATATCCAGGATTGTAGCGGTCAGTCCCGCGCCCTCTTTCAGAGTGAGCAGGCCGTTGTCCTGAAGCAGAAGAAGCGCTCTCGCCTCATTCGTTGTGTCATTGGGGATCGCGATGGTATCTCCCTCCGCAATGTCATCCAGGCTGCTCTTGGTGCCCGGATAGATGCCGAAGGGCTCATAGTGAATGTCGCCTGCGTCCACCAGGTGCGTTCCCTGCTCCTCATTGAAGCTCTCCAGATACGGAACGTGCTGGAAATAGTTGGCGTCGTACTCGCCGTCCTCTACCGCCAGGTTCGGCTGTACATAATCCTCAAACTCGGTGATCTGCAGATCCCAGCCATCCTCCGCGAGGATCTCGGCTGCCTTCTCAAGGATCTCGGCATGGGGCGTGGGGGACGCCGCCACCGTAATGGTCCTGTCTTCCTCTGCGGATGCCGTAAACGCAAATGCCGCCGCCAATGACAATGTAAGTAATACTGCTGCTTTTTTCATAATAGTCTCCTTTCTTCTCATCTCTGAGTTTTCCTAGTAATTTTATATGAATACTACTACTTTGCTGTCTGGTTGTCAATACTTATTTTTATTTTTTATTCCTTCTCCTTTCCTATACCTGCCATGTCCTTCACTGCGTCCTGTTCAGCCTGTAATCAGTTCCGCCACCAGTCTGGCTCCCAGCGCCAGATCCTCCAGCATCACATACTCCTGAAGAGAATGACACGCCTGCATACCGCAGGAAATCACGACTCCCTCTATCCCGTGTTTTGCAAAATTGTTATTGTCACTGCCGCCAAAGGTCTCCGTCAGTTCGGGAGTAATCCCAAGTCTGCGGCAGGCGCGCCGGAAATTCCGGACGGCCGGTGCATCCGCTTTCGTTTCATAGGCCGTCAGATCGATACTGGATTCCATGACCGCTCTTCCCCCGGCCTTTTCGGCTGCGGATTCAAAAACCTCCCGAACGCATCCGGCCACCTCCAGCGCCCTGGCGTGGCTGTAACTGCGGATCTCCCCGCGGCACACGCATGTATCCGGAACAATATTCGCGGCCCGGCCTCCGCAGATCGTTCCTATATTCAGAATCGTCTCCTCATCCAGACGCCCCTGCGCAAGTCCCGCAACGGCTTCCGCCGCAATGCGGACCGCGTGAACCCCCTGTTCCGGCGCAAATCCGGCGTGAGCGCTCTTTCCCTTCACCGTGACTTCAAAGGAGATCAGGGTGGGAGCACGCAGCGCGGCAGCGCCCACCGGACCGCTCAGATCCAGCACATAGGCTTCCCGGGCGCGAAGCTTCGTAAAGTCAAAAACCTCCGTGCCCTTCGCGTAGGCCTCCTCCGCAACCGAAAAGAGTATCTCGATATCCCGGTGGGCCGCGCCGCTCTCCCGCACCGCCCGGACGCCCTCCAGGATCTCCACAAGTCCCGCCGCGTCGTCCGCCCCCAGCACCGTATCTCCGGCTGAGGAAAAACGCGGGCCGCCGCAGGCCGTCTCCAGCAGCGCCGGCTGTTTGCCTGTGCCGGGCTGCACCGTATCCAGGTGGGCCGACAAAAGCACCGGCTCTCCTGGCAGAGCGCCCTTCAGAAAACCATACAGATTTCCGGTATCACTTCCATAACATGCGCCCGCGTCGTCCTCGGTCACTGTAAAGCCGATCTCCTCCAGCTTTTTCCGGATACAGTCTGCCATCCGGCGTTCCCCGAAACTGACGGAATCGATCCGGATCAACTCCGAAAATTCATCGTAAATTCTGGTCTCGTCTATTTTCATACGCCGGATATCCTTCTTATCATCCGTCGCCGCCGGATCACTCGGCAAATAACGCAGTAGAATAGTACCGGTCGCCGCTGTCCGGAAGGACCGCCACGATCGTCCTGCCTTTATTCTCCGGACGCTTTGCGAGCTGGATGGCCGCGTAAAGCGCCGCGCCGGAGGAGATGCCGGTCAGAACGCCCTCCTTCTTTGTCAGAAACCGGGCTGTGGCAAAGGCATCCTCATTTTCCACTTTGATGATTTCATCGTATATAGAGGTGTTCAGCACCTCCGGGACGAATCCGGCGCCGATCCCCTGAATCTTGTGCGCGCCTCCCCGTCCCTCGGAGAGAACCGGTGAACCGGCCGGCTCCACCGCCACGATCTTCACATCCGGTTTCTGAGACTTCAGAAACTCGCCCGCTCCAGTCAGGGTGCCGCCAGTTCCCACGCCCGCCACAAAGATATCCACCTCTCCGTCCGTGTCGTTCCACACCTCCGGGCCGGTGGTGGTCCTGTGGATCGCCGGATTGGCCGGATTCACGAACTGTCCGGGAATAAAGCTGTCCGGGATCTCTTTCGCCAGTTCATCCGCCTTTGCGATGGCTCCCTTCATGCCCTTCGCGCCCTCCGTCAGGACCAGCTCTGCGCCGTAGGCTTTCAGAATGTTCCTGCGCTCCACGCTCATTGTCTCCGGCATCGTCAGAATGATGCGGTATCCCTTGGCCGCCGCGATGGCTGCCAGTCCGATCCCGGTATTGCCGGAGGTCGGCTCAATGATCACGGAACCCTCTTTCAGGACGCCTCTCTTCTCCGCATCCTCGATCATGGCTTTCGCAATGCGGTCTTTTACGCTGCCCGCCGGGTTAAAATACTCCAGCTTTACCAGAAGCGTCGCCTCCAGCCCAAGCTCCTTCTCCACATTTGCAATCTCAACCAGAGGGGTATTGCCGATCAGGCCAATGGTTCCCTTATAAATGTTACCCATTTTTCATTCCTCCTACATTTCCTATAAGTTTACTATGTTTTGTTGTTGCTATTATATTCCTATATTCCCTATTTGTCAACTATATTTTTATTACAAAGTAAACTGGATCTGTTAGGATTACAATGTAAACGGGATCTGGAGGATTACAATGTAAACTGGATCACGCAGAAAGCGGCATAGACGGCCAGCAGCAAGCTTCAGAGAGAGATTGTCAAGTGTGTTGGTAAACTTTTCTCATAAAATACATAATGT
>CAZQAB010000026.1:0-30549 GCA_964591265.1 uncultured Lachnospiraceae bacterium | reverse complement strand
TAAAAGCCCCATGCAGCTCCTGTAAGACTGCTGCTCCACACGTTTGGAGGCAAGGGTTGCGTTGATAACGCAGTATGTGTTTTCGCCAATCCGCTCCGCCCATTTGCGGAATCGGTCACCGTTCCATTCCAGGTACTCCTGGTGGGACGGGGTATATGTTCAGTGACAGTGCTGTATTGTCCCTTGCGCCCATAAAGGTGGCAATGGGAGGCAATGCGGTTGTTATTATAAAAAATCTCGATCGTTCTATCTGTAACCCGCACATCCACCTTGCGTTTGATGAATTCGTAAGGGACGGAGTATAGCATTCCGTCGACGGATATGTGATAATTCATGCTTCACGAACTGCTAATGTTCGTGAAGAGACCCGTGGACGGTGGCTTGCTTCCATTCCGCCAGTTCATAAGGGGCAACAGGTAAAGGCGCCAGCAGTGGCAGTTCTTCGTCGCGGAAGATCTCATACCGGCTGCCCTCTTTCTTTTGGAAAGGACGCAGGCTGAATTCTTCCAGCTTTTGGCGGATTGCGATATTCAGTTCGCCAATCGAAAAGAACTGTTCATTGCGCAGGGCCGCAGTGATCCACGTGGAGATATTCCCGACGCTGCCCTCGGCATTCGGTTTGTCCTTCGGTGCGCGTACCCTCGCCGGAATTATAGCGGTACCGTAATGCTCAGCCATCTCCTGGTACACAGCGTTGATACGCTGGTCCTTCCAGCCGTGGTTGTGGTCGACTGCCGTTTTGCAGTTATCGGGTACAAGGATCTTCGCAACACCTCCAAAGTATTCATACATATGGACATGCGCGGCAATCCAGGAAGGCTGTTTTTCGTCGATGAAAGCCTCCACATAGGGATACTGGCTGTAGGTCATGACACCGACAAAAAGGTACGCATTAGTGATCTCGCCGGTATCCGGATCTGTGATGTGGGCCGGGTACCCGCCCAGTCAACCTCAACCTGTTCACCGGGCTTACGGTTAATGTGCATCGTTGCACGGCGTTTCTGCTCGTCCTGCTGGATGTAATAGCAGAATTGGGAATACATCAGGGGCTCATCGCCAGCCTGGCGGCATTCCTCAAGATACTCCGTCCACAAGGAATTAACTTCGCTGTACAGAAAAGCTGATAAATAGAGGGACAGCAGAACCACCTTAAAATAAATCGCCACAGAAAACAATGGTTTTATGCCTGATTTCAGAGGCGTTTCCAGTCAGAAGTCCAAATTTGCGACCTGTAAAAAAACCTGAAATTATAAAGGAAAAGCACCCTTTTTCAACCAAAATGGTGTATCATGTAAGTGACAAAACAAACATGAAAAAGGAGTGCTTTTCTTATGAAGATAATATCACAGATTTCCCTGTTTGACGATACCCAAAGTGAAAATTTAGGAGACCTTGAACGATTACAGAGGGTCATTGAACACATGCCCGATGAAGAACTGGTCCGGAAACTGGAAGAAATCAGGGGAAAAGGAAGAAATGAGTGGCCTGTTGCTGCCATGTGAAATTCATTTCTTGCCAGTTTTATTTTTGACCACGATTCCATTGCAGGGCTGATCAGGGAAATGAACCGGAACAGCCAGTTGCGGATTCGGGGGGGAGAGTGCGCCCAAATCTTAAGGAAATGAAAAGAAAACCTTTGGATTACAGATATTTATGTAAGAAGTTTATCGCTTTAGGCCCGTATGCAAGAATAAAACACTGGTTGGTGATGCCAAAAAAATTGTACAGCGAAATTAATTGGTAATTACAAAATAATTGCTTTAGCAGACAGAGTGGGATATAATAAAAAGAGACATTAGGTGTTGAAAAGGAGGTCATGTTATGGGAGATTTATTTACAATAGGACATTCACAACATACACCGGACAAGTTTGTTTCATTATTAAAAAAATATAATGTAAATTATGTGCTTGATGTGAGAAGTACGCCATATTCCAAATATGCAGAACAGTTTAATAAAGAAAATATATTTTTATTATTAAAAAAGGTTGGTATACAGTATTCGTTTATGGGGAAATTTTTTGGGGCACGCCCGACGGAATTGTCTTTATATAGTGCAGAGGGATATTTAGATTTTGAAAAAGTGGCACAATCTGAGAGATTTAATAAGGGTATGCAAAGTGTGATTTTAGGACTGGAACGAGGTAATAGAATTGCATTAATGTGCACAGAAAAAGATCCTATAGATTGCCATAGAGCAATTATGGTGTCAAGATCTTTTGATAAAAATGGAATTAAAGTTAGTCATATACTTTCGAATGGAACTATCCAAACGCAGAAGGAATTAGATAATAGATTGTTAGAATTATATTTTCCAGATAGAGGGCAATTATCAATTTTTAATTACACGAACATCATGAGTGAGGAAGACTATATAAAACAGGCTTATCATAAACGAAATGAAGAAATTGGGTATCGAATTGAACAAAAAGCAGTTGTGGCAATTTAAGGGGTAGATTATGGATATATACACGATGGGTTTTACTCAAAAAAATGCAGAACAATTTTTTGGAAAAATTAGAAAAAATGAAATTGAGATATTGGTTGATGTACGTTTAAATAATCGGTCACAACTGGCTGGTTTTACTAAGGGAAAGGATTTGGCATATTTTTTAGATAAAATATGTAATTGTAAATATGACCACAATATTTTGTATGCTCCCACAAAGGAGATTTTGCAACAGTATAAAAAGAATGAAATCGAGTGGGAGCAATATGAAAAAGAGTATCATGAGTTGATTGAAAAAAGACAAGTGACTGATATTTTTAAAAAGAAATATGCGTTATATTCAAGAGTTTTATTATTATGTTCTGAGCCAACACCAGAACATTGTCATAGAAGGTTATTGGCAGAATATTTAGAGAAAGAATTAGATTGTAATATAATTCATATTTAGGAGGAAAAAGTTATGGGGGATATGCGAATTATTATAATGACAGAGTCATCAAAATTTTCGGGTAAATGTGTTGCGGGAATAAATGTTGATAATGGGGAGTGGGTAAGGCTAGTTAGCAACGATGAAAGCACACATGGCGCTATCTCAAATGAAGATTTAATATGTGCTGATGGCAGGAAATGTAATGTGTTAGATGTTGTTAGAGTACCTGTCATACGGAAATGTGGAGATGAAATACAGCCAGAAAATGTATTAATAGATACATCAAAACCCATAATGATAGAAGGGAAAGCGAATATTTCTGATGTTTTAAATATTCATCCGGCTGAGGTGAGAAGAGATATTTTAGGAAACGTGTATTCTTATATTACAGAACAGAGAGTGGAAAATGTAGGATATTCATTGGCACTGGTAGAAGTGAAAAAATTGGAAATTCATCAGGTGGAAACACCAGAAGGGAAACCAAAGACAAAGGCTAGTTTTGACTATTAAGGAGAACATTATCAAATGGTGTCTGTGACAGATCCGGATTTTTATTCTGTGCCGGATGGAGTATTATATGACGTGGCTCTTTTGGTTGTTAGCATAGGTACGCCATATAACAATAAGTATTATAAATTTGTATCAGGAATTTTTGTTTAGGGTTATTTTGAAATAAGATGTAAGCGATTATTTATTTGTAATAAATATGGTTTTGCTTCGGTGCCAAAACGGTGCCAAGAAATCAGGCAAATAAAAATACAGTATGTAAAAACAGCAGTTTTATGCGGATTTTTCCATCTGAAAGCATAGAAAATATGTAGAAATATGGAATTCAAATAACGTGAGGGCGGACGTACTGTTGGTTCAGGTCGTGTTGCTACGATCATCGAGTAAGCATTGCCGGCTTAACCGGAATCAATACAAAAAAGGGAGCCCTTTCGTGGCTCCCTTTATCTGGTTGTAATAAACTTCTGGGCATACGTCCTGTCGTCCGCCTGTCTTTTGCGCTTTTGCCGCCTCTCTTATCCTTCTGTCCTTACAGCGCCCTTGTCTGAAAGCGTCCCAGTACTTTTTCGGATAATTTCTCAAAAACGGATTTGGCGGCTTCCTGCTCGCAGAAATCGTAGCGCTCGCTGGTGAACCATACGGGCCGGGGCGCGGTGGTGACGCTGACCTTGTAATCGTCAAATGCACATGTCTTCATAATCATTCCCTCCCTTTTGTATCGCTTCGTTTGCTTCCTTTATTTATATAATAGCGCATAGAAACCAGATTTCCATAGGCTGGGATTTTAAATAACAATCTGGTTTTTGTGCCGGCAGCACAAAAGCCGGTTGAAGTCCCGGAGAAAGTATGTTACGATACAGGAAAATGCCGGATGAGCGCTTTTACAGATGCTGCCGGATCCATACGGTCGGACAGGAGATGCGTCCGGACACACGCGGACGGACAGGGGCGGCGCCGGTGCTATGCATAAAAAAGACCAGGAGGCGGATTATGGCTTTTACGATTGAGGATATGCTGGTGATCTCCAGAGATAAATATAAGATGGAGCTGCTTGGGGGCGGGAACGGATGGTCCAATTCCATCAGCTGGATTCTGCTGATCGAGGACCGGACCATTTTGCAGAATTTCAGGGGGAAGGATCTGGCGGTTACCACCGGGCTGGGCTTTGACACGGAGGAGAAGCTGCTGGAGCTGGTCAGACAGCTTGTGCAGGCCCACGCCTCCGGGCTGGTGGTGAACACGGGGCCTTATGTGGCCGAAGTGCCCCGCTCTGTAATCCGCTGCAGCGACGAGAACGATTTTCCGCTGCTGGCGGTCCCCTGGAGCACCCATCTGTATGACATGATCAAAGACCTGAGCATCCATATATTCCTGCAGAGCGCTGCGGACGAGCAGATATCCAACGCGCTGGTCCATGCCATCGAGGAGCCGGAATCCATAGGACTTTACGAGAAGGATCTGCTGCCGTACTTTGACGTGGACGGGACATTTCAGATCGTCCTGATCTCCACAGGGGATCTGGATATCATGGACACGGTGGAGCGGCGGCGGCTCAGCTACCAGCTGCAGCTCTACCTGGAAAATCTCACCCACAATGCGCATTTCTTCTATTATGACGCCTGTTTTGTCCTCGTGATCAATGCGCTGACCCAGGCTCAGATCCGGGAGATCCTGGAGGGCTTTGTCCGCAGGGCGCGCCGCAGGATGCCCGGGCGGAGAATCTTCGTGGGGGTCGGGAGCGAGGTGACGGACCTGACGAATCTGCGGATGTGCTACCGGAGGGCCAAAGCCGCCCTGGGGATGGCACAGCGGACCGGGGCGGATATGCTCTGGTTCGATTCCATGGGCGTCTACCGGCTGCTTGCGCTGACGGAGGACGCAGGGCTGCTGCGGGAGATGGGGCCGGAGACACTTGCGCCGCTGCTGGAGCACGACCGCAGGCACGGCGCCAATTATGTGGAGACGCTGCGGCGGTATCTGGAGAGCGATGGAAGCATCCAGAGCGTGGCGGCGGATATGTTCACCCACCGCAACACCGTGATCTACCGGATGAACAATATAAAAAGACTCCTGGGCAGCGACCTGGACACGGCGGCGGAGCGGCTGAAATACCAGATTGCGTGCATGATCGTATTGATGCAATGAATTCTTTCCCCTGTGAGGCGGCCGGGTGGGCCGCCCAATCTGTGTGACCCCGGGAATTATGTGAAAAAACGGAAGATTTTTATGAAAAAAAGTTGTAAATTCAAAAGATAGGTGCTATCCTAAAAAGCACAGATCGGCGGGATGCCGGGCGTATATCCGAAAAAGGAAACGGTAATCATGCTCATTCACTCAAAGGCAAAAAAGCGGGGTTCCCGCAGAAGAACGGCAGGAGAAAAGAATATGATATTCCACGATGAAAGCACAGAGAACAAAAAAAGTCTGACCGACATTCCTACGGATGAGATACTCAACCAGATCAAGGACGGGCCGCAGCAGTTTATGGAGAAAAAACTGGACCGGATCGACGATCTGCAGTTCGGGGATTATCTGAGCGGGCTGATGACAAAGTATGACCTGACGGCGGGACAGCTGATCATCCGCACCTGCCTCAGCAAACCCTTCGTGTACCAGATCCTGAACGGGGGACGTATGCCGGGAAGGGACGTGGTGCTTCGGATCGCGCTGGCGCTGCGGGCGGATCTGGACGAGACCCAGCGTCTGCTGACCCTGGCGGAGAAAGGCGCGCTGTACCCGAAAATCAGGCGGGACGCGGCGATCCTGTGCTGCATCGAATCCCGCAAATCATTGGAGTACACCAATCTTTTCCTGAAGGAGCACGGGGAAAAAGAATTGCTTTAGAGAGGAATACGTATGAGCGAAAAACGCAGGAAGAACGGATCCGCCGGGAAGTGTGCCAAACCGAGACGGCTGGAAGAGATCTATCAGCAGGAGGTCAGGCTGCCCGAAGGACTGGAGGACAGCCTGACTCCTGTTTCATGCCTTTCCTGGCGTGAAGGGCAGCAGGTCTATCTGGTTATGGACGGGAAACAGCGGCTTTCCATCCTCAAACGGGGGGAGGGAGCCGCGGCCGGCCTGCTCCGTGCGGAGGCGGAAAACCTGAGAAGCGCTTCCTTTTCTTTTCTGCCCCGTTTCATAGCCCAGACAGAGGAGGATGGGATTTTCTGGCTGCAGAGAGAATACATTCCGGGGGACACCCTCTGGGAGATCGTGGAGCGGCGCGGCCCGCTGCCCGGGAAAGAAGCCGGGGAGCTGCTGTGCCGTCTCTGTGAACTGGCAGGGCAGCTCCACAACGCCCGGCCGCCGGTGATCTGCCGGGACATCAAGCCCCAGAATATCGTCCTGACGCCGGAGGGGAATCTGTTCCTCATTGATTTCGGCACGGCCCGGGAGTACCGGGAGGAAGCGCCCCATGACACCGTGTTTGTGGGCACCAGGCAGACGGCGGCGCCGGAGCAGTACGGCTACCGCCAGACGGACTGCCGTACCGACATCTATGCCCTGGGCGTCGTTTATCTGTATCTGCTGACCGGGAGCCTGGATGTGCAGAAGCGCAGCGTAAAAAACCTCCTGTCTCCCCAGACCACGCAGATCATAGAAAAATGCACCCGCCTTGACCCGGAAGAGCGGTATCAGAGCTGCCCGGAGCTTCGGGATGCGATCCGGGGAGCCGCCGGTCCGGTCACGGAGCGCGTCAAAAAGAAGATACGGCGCAGATGGGAACTGCTGGCGGCAGGAGCGGCCTGTATCGCAGTGATCCTGGGCTGCTTTGCATATGTACGGGGACAGAATAAACCGTATGAGTTCCATTCCGAGCTGATCGGGGAGGCCGTGCGGGAACAGCTGGGCAGGGAGTATGATGAGCCGGTCACAAAGGGGGAGCTGGCGCAGATCGGGACGCTGCGCATCTGCGGATGGCGTATTATGGAGGATACCGCGTCCCATTCTGTCCATCAGGGCGCCCATACGATCGATGGAGACGGGGACAACGAGACCGTCGGACCGATCTTCGACCTGACCGACTGTTCTTATATGACGGGGCTTCGCACCCTGGTACTGGACCGGCAGCATATTACGGACATTTCCCCGCTTCAGGGGCTTTCCCTGGAATACGTCTCCCTCTGCGGCAATGAGATTACCGATCTGTCGCCGCTTCGGGATATGGAGTCCCTGCAGACCGTGTATGTGAATGAGACGGAAGTCTCCGATCTGTCTGCCCTTGCGGGGAAAACCGCTTTGACGGCCCTGGGGATCGCAGATACCAGAGTCGAGGATCTGTCGCCGCTTGCGGGGCTGAATATCGAGAAGCTGGATATGACTGTGCCTTCCGGGGCAGACTGGGATCTGCTGACCGCCCTGCCGCTGAAAACACTCGCGGTCCATTCCTATTCGGAAGAGCTGGAGGAAAAGCTGGGGACCATCGCCACACTGGAAGAAATATACATCTACGGCTACCAGCATACCACGCTGGAGCCACTCCTGAATCTCAAAAACCTGACGGTTCTGGACGTGTACTGGGGAAACGCGCAGAGCCTGGAGGGGATCGGAGCGCTGAAGAACCTCTCTTCCCTGAACCTTGCCGGGACCCAGGTATCCGACCTGACGCCGCTTCGGGACAATCAGAGGCTGGTGCGGCTGAATGTGGAATACTCCAGAGTGACGGACTTCGCCCCTCTTGCCGGGATGGAACAGCTTGGAACGCTGGGGTGCAGCGCATCCCAGAAGGAGGCGCTGGAGCGGGTGATTGCAGAGCCGTGGTTTGAGATTATAGAATATGAGGACGAGCCTGCCGCATAAAAATTTTTTTTGGGGGGGGGTACCGTAAAAGTCTGCTTTTTGCATACCAAAATATATGGGGATAATGATATAAAAGAACCGGATATATTTTAATGCAGTGAACCGGCGGTGCGGGACGCGCTCCGGGGCAATGCGGAGGCAGATTTTGAGAGAACAGAAACGAAAGGACAGAGCCGGCAGCCTGGATCATGGGGACAAGGAGACGGAAACGCTGTTCCGGGAGGTTTACCGTCAGGAGATAGAACTGCCGGAGGCGCTGAGAAGCAGAATAACGGTCCGGTCCTGTATTGCCCACAGCGAAAAGCAGCAGGTGTATCTGGCGGAGGACAAAAAAGGGCGGCGCCGGATCCTGAAAGTGGCCGGCCAGGAGAAGATCGGTTTCCTCAGAAGGGACGCGAACATCCTCAAACAGGCGCGCTTTTCGTTCCTGCCCCGGTGCCTGGGGTTTATGGAGCAGGATGGGAAAGGGTATCTTTTACGGGAATATATAGAGGGAGACACCCTCTGGGAATGGGTGAACAAGCGGGGGCCTTTCCGGATCCGGGAAGCGAATGAGATCCTATGCCGCCTCTGCGGCATGACGGGCCAGCTCCATCAGCAGAAACCGCCCATCATCCACCGGGACATAAAGCCCCAGAACATTGTATTGACAGATGAAAAAGAGCTGTTCATGGTTGATATGGGAACCGCCCGGAAATATAAAGAAAACAGCAGCCAGGATACGTCCCTGGTGGGCTCCGGGCCCACGGCGGCGCCGGAGCAGTACGGTTACCGCCAGACCGACGGGCGTTCTGATATCTACGCGCTTGGGATGCTGTATCTGTTTCTGCTCACGGGCGGCATGAACGTGCAGGAACTCCGATATCAGAAGCGGATTCCCCCGTCCGTTCGCAGGATCATCGGAAAGTGTACCCGCCTCGATCCGGACGACCGCTATCAGAGCTGCGGGAAACTTGAACGGGCGATCCGTGCGCAGCAAAGGAGAGGATCTGGCCGGGGATACCGGCGGGTCAAAGGGATTGCCGCAGGGCGTGCGGCTCTGCCGAAGACAGCGGCAGTCTCCCGGAAAGATATATCTGAAAAACAAAAAACAACACATAAAAAAAACAAGTGCAAGGAGGAAGCAAAATGAGGAAATGGCAGACAGGCAGACGGTTGATGGCATGGCTTCTTGCTTTTGCGATGCTGTTTGGCAACAGTTCTTTCATCTCACTGGCAGATGGGGGGGTTGAAACCCAGACGGAAGCAGGGCAGGAACTGGCTTTAGCGGCCGGGGAAACGACGGAGGGTTCGGAAGAGACCGTATCCGGTGAGGATGCCGCCCCCGCACAGGACGCCGAAGCTGCGGCAGAGGATGCCGAAGCAGGGGAGGGCGAGGCGGACGCTGCCGGGGAGGCTTCCCAGGCGGACGCGGCTTCGGAACAGGAGACGGCGGCGGACGTGGATTTTCCGGCGGAATCCGGCGGGGACGGCGGAGCGGACGCGGACGCGGACGCCCAGGTCCTCATTGAGCCTATCGCGGCCGAGGATGAGGCAGAGGACACGGATGCTCCGGCAGAGGACACGGAAGCCCTGGCGGTGGAGGAGACCGAAGAGGAAAGCAGCGTGGAAGATGCAGAATACAGCCTTTCCTTTATCATCGATACGGACGGCTTAAATTACACCGAAGAGTACCCAGACGGCGGCGGCTTGTTTTCCATTTATACGGATCAGGAAGCAGCCCTGACTCTGAACACCAGCGGATTGGATTCCTATGACGGGGCGTATGAAATCGTATGGGAGATTGGCCGCTGGGGCGACGAAGGGTTTCAGGAAGATGAAACACTGTATTCCTGTATAGATGCTGCCAGCAAAACGGCTTCGATCAATGGAAGCGCATGGGCAGACCGGGAGGAGAATGATTCGATCACTATCCTTGCGGATGCGTATGTGTATGATGAGAATACAGAAGGACGTGACGCCTGGCTGGCCAGCAGCCATGTGGATATCAATATCCGTCAGCCGGGATATGAGTATCAGTACGAGGCGGAGGACTGCACCCGGCTTGTGGGCGAGGATTTCTGGCTGTGGCGCACGTTCAATGCGAATGCGTGGGACTCCTCCCATCCGGATGGCGAGTCTGTGGAAGTGGAGATTACACAGGTCAGCGTTTCGGATGAGACGGTGCTTTCCTGCAAAGAGCAAGAAGACGGCTGGAATTTGGCGGCGCTGGCAGAAGGAAGCGCAGACGTGACGGTTATGCATACATCGGCGGCCGACGAAAATAAAACGGTTACATATACGTTCCATGTGGATGTAACCGGGGACAACTATGAGGTAAACATAGCTTCGGATACCGGTACCGGCATACTTTTACCGGGCGGCAGCATGACCCTGACTGCGGATCCGTTCCGGACGTTTTACGATCCGGAGGAAGGCCAGATAATAGAGGATAGAGATCTCCCCGGTTTCAAAATCAAATGGTCGCTTGAACAGGGCGGGGAGGCAATCACAGATTGGGAGGAATCTGAGGATGAGGAGGGCCGCTCCACCTTTACGATCAAGGCCGGTCCGGGCGTGGCCGATACGGAGGTGACGGTAGCCGCCGCTTTGTATCGTGAAGAGGACGATGGATCACAGGAACCGTACACAACGGGTTCTTTCGATGTACATATCACCGCGATGTATTATGTGCTGGAGCTTGAAACCACGCTCGGCGGTGAACCGATCAATACGGATGATGAGGACCCTACAAAGACGGCGCAGATCGGCGATGCGGTGACCGTGACGCCGCTTCTGTACCGGTATGATGAGAACGCCCCGGATGGGGAAGCGGTTGATGGAGAGATCCTGTACGTTTGGGAGTACTGGGACGAAACCAGCCTTACAATAACGGATGAGAACGGGACGGAAATGGTTTCGGACGCCGAAGACGATGGCAGCGCTTTTCCGGGCAGATCAAGTAAGGCCGCCCCGTTCACGGTAGTAAAGACGACCAATGAGTGGACGGATGCATGGATGACGGCGTATCTTGCCGATGAAAACGGCGAATGGTACGAAGCGGACAGCGCCAACCTGGTTATGGCACATCACCGGTACGGCATTAATTTCGATTACACGGATGAAAACTCCATGCGTGACTGGTATTATACCTGGGTATTCACGGATGAAGACCTGTCCGTGGAGCTGCGGGCGGAAGATTTCGGAAAGGCAGAGACCAAATGGGAGGTCCGCCGCTGGAAAGACGGGGAAGACGGCGCAGATTCGGAGTATACTCCGGAAGAAGAGGGCGCGGCTTATTCCGTGAGCGAGGACGGCCGCACCATTACGCTGCACGGCGGCAGTCTGGCTGCACCGGCGGAAGATGAGTGGCTTGAGGTTTATGTGAGCGCTCAGATTGATGGAGTGTTCGTAGACGAGGCGTCCTTTGGGCTTGGAGTCGAGGAGCGACAGCAGTATCTTAAATGGAACAAAGGAACCGATATTTTAAAGGGCGACGGCATCTGGGTAAGCCCGGAGGATATGCAGGCGTATCTGTACAATCCGGATCATCCGTATGAGACCTGGATTGATGCGCAGATCACGGATATCGCGGTGGCCGAGGCATACCGCTGGGACGACAGCATTGAGGATTGGGCAGAGACGGATGATACCATCCTGGACGTCCGGCACGATGAAAATGACCCGGACTGGGAGCTGTACGGGGAAGACTACGGCTACGTGACGCTCTCCGTCACCTACCGGCTGAGAAATGAGGACGGGGAGTACGGGGAAGAGACGTACACGGATGACACGAACGAGATCCATATAAACGATAACAACTGGTATCTGGACTGGAATTACCCGGAAGGGACGGATCTGATGGTGCCGGGCGGCGCGATGACCATTGAAAATGTCGTCCTGAGGCACGATTACATCGACGAGGACGGCGAGAGGCAGTATGGCGTCGAAGAGCCGTATGAAACCCTGAGCGTAAAGTGGGACGATACGGACGAGGACGGGAACCCGTATCTTACCTATGATCCGGACATGGTGGACGTGCAGATCGGGGAGGACGGGCACAGCCTTACGATCACCGCGAACACCGATGAGAATTACGGCGGTACCGGCGTCCTCATCCGCGCCATGTGCCGGGAAGACGAGGAAGACGAAACCTCCGGCCTTTATGAGCAGTGGAGCGAGGAGGTCGGGATTAACATCACGGATGCGTACTGGAACCTGACCCCGGCGTCATGGGACAACGTGGCGCTTGGCGAGACGCTGGATTTAAGCGCGATCGACTGGTCGCTGGTGCTTTACCAGGAGGGGGAAGAGCCATATTCCGCGCTGGAGGATGAAAACGCCGGGAACCGCTACCGTCTGGTCCTGGAATCCTTCGATGATAATGTCTGGACGACCGACGGGACGGAAGACGACGGGGAGAGCGATTATCTCCCGGCGCTGACGCGTACAACAGGCGACTGGGGAACCAACGTTACGGTAGCGGCGTATGAATGGACTGAGGAGAATGGCTGGGAAGATATAGCCTGGCGCGACCTGTATTTTGGCGAGCTGGATTACAGCGTCTGGTTCGAGGACATTGACCGATACGACGAGGGGGGCAACACCTGGATCTTTGACGGCGAGACACTGACACTGACGCTGAACACGGAGAACCTTGCGGACAAGGGGGAGAATGTCAGCGTCGAGTGGGCCGTGTATGCGGGCTGGGACGAGGAATATGAGGACTATGCCGACGAGATCGAGGAAGGCTACACCGCGACCACAGACCTGAGCGGTGAGGGCGGCTGCACGATCACGCTGGACGGCGACACGCTGAGGGAAGCGGCCAACAGAGACGAATACGACAACCCCCAGAGCATCGCAGTGACGGCCCGCGTACTGTATAGCGGTTCTGCCGGGGGAGTGATGGACACCGCGGACATCTGGGTCAGCTTCGAGGAGCGACAGCAGTATCTTGAATGGAACAAAGGAACCGATATTTTAAAGGATGACAGCATCTGGGTAGGCCCGGAGGATATGCAGGCGTATCTGTACAATCCGGATCATCCGTATGAGACCTGGATTGATGCGCAGATCACGGATATCGCGGTGGCCGAGGCATACCGCTGGGACGACAGCATTGAGGATTGGGCAGAGACGGATGATACCATCCTGGACGTCCGGCACGATGAAAATGACCCGGACTGGGAGCTGTACGGGGAAGACTACGGCTACGTGACGCTCTCCGTCACCTACCGGCTGAGAAATGAGGACGGGGAGTACGGGGAAGAGACGTACACGGATGACACGAACGAGATCCATATAAACGATAACAACTGGTATCTGGACTGGAATTACCCGGAAGGGACGGATCTGATGGTGCCGGGCGGCGCGATGACCATTGAAAATGTCGTCCTGAGGCACGATTACATCGACGAGGACGGCGAGAGGCAGTATGGCGTCGAAGAGCCGTATGAAACCCTGAGCGTAAAGTGGGACGATACGGACGAGGACGGGAACCCGTATCTTACCTATGATCCGGACATGGTGGACGTGCAGATCGGGGAGGACGGGCACAGCCTTACGATCACCGCGAACACCGATGAGAATTACGGCGGTACCGATATCTACATCCGCGCCATGTGCCGGGAAGACGAGGAAGACGAAGACGCCGGCCTTTATGAGCAGCGCAGCGAGAAGGTCTGGATTAACATCACGGATGCGTACTGGAACCTGACCCCGGCGTCGGCAGAGAATATCCTTGTCGGCGAGACGCTGGATTTAAGCGCGGTCAACTGGTCGCTGCTGCTTTACCGGGAGGGGGAAGAGCCATACTCTCCGCTGGAGGATGAAAACGAGAAGAACCGCTACCGGCTGGCCCTGAATCTGGACGGGGAATGCTTCGATGAAAGAGCCTGGACGACCGACGGGGCGGAAGACGACGGGGGGAGCAACTATCTCCCGGCGCTGACGCGTACAGGCTGCTGGGGAACCAACGTTACGGTCGTGGCGTATGAATGGACTGAGGAGAATGGCTGGGAAGATATAGCCTGGCGCGACCTCTGGTTCGATGATGTGTCCGGTCCGATCGACTTTGATAATCTCCGTGATGAGAACGGAAGAGACACCTGGATGTACACGGATGAGGATTACCAGATCAAAGTCAACACGGACGCGCTGACAGAGATGGGTTATGAGACCATCGATCTGTCCTGGGAAGTTGGTTTCCGGGACTGGGATCTGGAAGAAGACGAAGAAGGCGGCTTTACCGAAGTCCCCGTAGACTGCTATGCAGTGGACGTGGATCAGGCTGGGATCACTCTCTACGGCAGCGCTCTGTCCGACGCATGGGAAGAAGACAAAAACATTTCCGTCCTGGTGCGGGTGTACGCCACGGTGGACGGCGCTGAAATTGCGGATAACGAAGCGTCGGTCAACGAAATCAAAGAACCGGAGAGGTACCTATATGGCATGGATGACCGGGAGATGCTTCCGTACTGGGATCTCACGATCGGCACGTCGCAGGAGGGCTACCGTGAAGACGCCGATCATCCGAACGGAGATGAATTTACGGCCACCGTCGCGAACGTAAGCTATGAATCTGAAAGCAGCGATGTACATTGCGAGAAGAAGGAAGATAATGGAGATGTTTACTGGCTGCTCTGGAAGGAAAGCGTTGGCGAATATACGGTTACAATAACGTATGATCTGGACGGTGGGACAGAAGACGAAAAGTCTTTGATGCAGAAATTCACGGTTTCTGTCACTGATGAAGTATGGGATGTATGGGTGACAGAAATGAAGTCCATGGACTGCCTGCTCCCGGGCGAGACGCTGGACCTGCTGGCGGAGTATTCCTGGTGGCGATATGATGAGGAAAACGGGGAACACTATGACGGAGATACCTCGGACGTGACCGTTGAAATGGCCTTTGCCGACGATCAGGATACGGAAGGCCTTGCGCTGGAGCGCGATGAGGATAATCCGGATCTGTATCACGTAACGGCCGACGGCTGGACAGAAGATAAAGATGTATGCATAGAAGTTACGGTCTGGCATCCGAATGAGGAGACCGGCGAGCCGGAAAATGAGGAGACCGGCGAGCTGAAACAGGTGGCAGATACAGAGTATTGGGTAGCTGTGCGCGGCGGTTACATCGTGGCCAGGGCCAAAACCGCATCGGATTCATCGGATTATCTGGATGCAATTAATTGTCTGGATGCGGGAAGCAGTATCGAGGTGGTTTCCGGGCTGTTTGACTATACCTATGATCCGGATTCCGGAAAGCTCAATGTGGAAGAGCTGACCGAAGCGGACGGTTATCAGGTGTGCTGGTATTTCAATTCGGAGAATTTCCGGATTACGCCGGAGGGCGGCGATACGCCGCTTGCAGACGGCGAGTGGATCGATCCCGGACAGACGGTTACGATCACGAAACTGAATGACGAGGACGACGATATTTTCCTGAGCGGTTTAAGCACGGTCGAGGAAGAGGACTATGCGGGCAGCTCCTACCGTTTCTGCGGCCACTCCTGGGGCGAATGGGAGACAACAAAAGAGGCGACGTGTACGGAAGACGGCGAAAAGACGCGCACCTGTGAGAGATGCAAGGCGAAGCAGACGCAGAAGATCCCGGCGCCGGGCCATCAGTATGAGCCTCAGCAAAGTGAAGACGGGGCAATTTATCAGACCTGCACTGTATGCGGAGAAGTAGGCGGGTCTGTCGATGCAGAGACTGCAAAGCAGATCCAGGCCGCGCAGGACGCGCTGGAAAGCGCGGAAGACTCCGAAACAATCAAGGAACTGGTGAATACGGTGACCGGGATTGATAACCAGGCGCTCATTGACAGCGGCTCTGAACTGGTCAAGAATCTGGAAGAAAAACTGCTGTCGGACGATTCCGGGTACTCAATTGCAGAGTCCGCGGTTGCAGAACCTTCCGATGACAATGCGCAGGTGACGGCTTCCGGCGTGGAAGGCGCGGCCGTCACGGTGGCGGGCCTTCTGAACGACGCTTCATCCGGGATCACCCCGGAAGAGGGCAAGACCTATGGAGCAAAGCTGGTGGTTACGGACAATGGATCCACACAGGATCCGGAAAGCTATCAGCAGAGCTACAGCGTGGAGATTTCCATGCAGATTGTATCGTACGCCACAGACACGGAAACCGCGGATGAAACTGTGGTGAAAGAGAACGTAGGGCTTACGGCTCCCGTCAGCATTACCATAACGATACCGGCGCTCTACTATAACGGCACGTTCGCCCTCTATCATACGGTGAACAGTGAGAAAGTAAAGATAAGCTTTGTCAGGGGCGAAGAGAACACGATCACGTTTAGCGCGCCGTCCCTGAGCCCGTTTTCGCTGGAACTGGAATCCTGTGGCGACGGAGAGCATGAGTGGGCGACGAGTGAGCGTGTGGATCCCGCCTGCGTTGACGACGGAAAGGAAATCCGTGTATGCACGGTCTGCGGTTTCCAAGAAGAGACGGTTCTGGAGAATTTAGGAGGCCATTCCTGGGGCGACTGGGTGACGAAAGAGGCGACGTGTACAGAAGACGGCACGAAAACGCGCACCTGTACCAGATGCGGAGAAGCGGAGACGGAGAAAACCGCGGATGCGCTGGGCCACTTGTGGGAGACGGAGGGAACCGTTACGAAGCAGCCGACCTGTACGCAGGCCGGAACCACAGTCTATCGCTGTACCAGATGCGATGAAACGAAAGAGGAGGCAGAGCCGGCGGCCACGGGCCACACTCCCGGAGAGTGGGAGATCACAACGAAGCCCACGTGCGCGGCGGCGGGTACAAAGGTCAGAAAGTGTTCCGTTTGCCACGCGATTACGGAGACGCAGACAATCCCGGCCACGGGCCACAGCTACGGCGCATGGGAGACCGTATCCGAAGCGACCGTGTTTGCGGCGGCCACCCAGAAGCGCACCTGTAAAGTCTGCGGCGCGGCGCAGACCCGGACGGCCGGGAGCAAGCTGACGTCCGCCATGACGCTGACGGCCTCCAGCCTGAAGATGAAAGTAAAGCAGTCCACCACCAGATTTACGGTGACGGGCATGGCGAACGGGGATTACCTTGCCTCCGTGACCTCCAGCAACACGAAGGTGCTGAAGGTTTCCGGTGTAAACAGAAGCGGGACCTTCAAGCTGACGGCCCAGAAGAAGGCCGGAAAGGCCACGCTGACCATCACGCTTGCAGGCGGCGCGTCTAAGACGGTGAAGGTGACGGTGCAGAAGGCGGCGGTCAGGACGACGAAGATCTCGGGCCTGTCGAAGAAGGTGACCCTTGCCGCAAAGGCGAAGCTCACGTTAAGCCCGGTGATCACGCCGATCACGTCCCAGGACAAGGTGACCTACTCCACCTCGGATAAGAAGGTGGCGACGGTTACCAAAAAGGGCGTCATTACGGCTAAGAAGAAGGGCAAAGCAAAGATCACCGTGAAATCCGGTTCCAAGAAATTTGTGGTGACCGTTACGGTGAAGTAAATAATAAAGCAACAGAAACGCAGTACCCCCAGAAGACTGCCACTTTGGCGACGCGGCCGGAAACGAAACCGCCGCGGGCCGAAGCGGCAGCCTTTTTCGCCTTTGAATTGTGTTTTATCTTATATTCTTTTACTTGATAAAAGAGAAGCCTGTACATATAATAGTTTTGGAATGAAGGCAGGAAAAGAGGAAACGGAAAATGAGAGCAAGCGAGCGTTTTTTGAACTATGTGAAAATTTTTACGGCCAGCGATCCTTTAAGCGCGAAGACGCCGTCTACGGACCGGCAGTTTGACCTTGCGCGTCTGCTGGCAAAGGAGCTTGGGGAGATGGGAGCGGAGGAGGTGCGTGTGGATGAAAAGTGTTATGTGTACGCCGCCATCCCGGCCACGCCGGGCTTCGGGGAATGTCCGGCCCTGGGGCTGATCGCCCATATGGACACGTCGCCGGATTTTTGCGGTGAAAAGGTAAATCCCCAGGTGATTCCAAATTATGACGGAAAGGCTGTGGCGCTTGGAAAGAGCGGCCGGGCGCTGTCCCCGGAGATGTTTCCCCATCTGGCGTCCCTGGCGGGACGGACGCTGATCACCACCGACGGAGCGACCCTGCTGGGGGCGGACGACAAGGCGGGGGTGGCCGAGATTATGACGGTGGCGGAGACGCTTCTTGCGGGGGACGTTCCCCACGGGAAGATCTGTATCGGATTTACGCCGGATGAGGAGATCGGGCGCGGCGCGGACGGTTTCGACGTGGAACGCTTCGGGGCGGATTTCGCGTATACCGTGGACGGAGGCGCTGAGACGGAAATCGTCTATCAGAATTTTAACGCCTGCAGCGCCCGGTTTCAGATAAAGGGCGTCAACATCCACCCCGGCGGGGCCAAGGATAAGATGGTGAACGCCGCTCTGGTGGCGATGGAAATCGACGCGATGCTGCCCCGGTGCGAGCGGCCGGAGCACACGGAGCTGTACGAGGGGTTTTACCATCTTCACAGCATGGAGGGATGCGTGGAACACGCCAGCCTGGATTATATTGTCCGGGACCATGACAAGGGCAGCTTCGCGGCCCGCCTGAAGACGCTGCGCCTGATCGAAAAGACGCTGAACGGGAAATACGGGGAGGGGACGGTCGTCCTGACCCTTCGGGACGAATACCGGAATATGGAGGAGAAGATAAAGCCCTGCATGCATCTGATCGACAACGCAAAAGACGCAATCCGGGAGTTGGGCCTTGAACCGGACGTCTCCCCGATCCGGGGCGGCACGGACGGGGCCAGGCTGAGTTATATGGGGCTGCCCTGCCCGAACCTCGGCACCGGCGGCTACGCCTGTCACGGCCCCTACGAGCACATCACGGCGGAGGGAATGGACACGGTGGTGAAGATCGTGCTGGGGATTATTGCCCGGTATGCCGGCCGGAAACAGGAACGGAAACCGTAAAAATGTACCAAATCAGGTACAAGGCCCCAAAAAATGCGGCGCGGAACGGGAACGGAATCATTTTCATATTGACAATATTTGCGATTCCGTTATAATTGAATATAGTATTGTCTGACGAATGCACCAACTGTATTTCTTACGGTATCACAGAGCAATCTGGCGAAGGGGCCGGGGGAAGGCAGGGGTGCTTTTGTGTTATGGAGAATGCTTTCCTGCGTTAAAGCAAAAAAGCCTTCTCCCGCATGAAAAGCCTGTGTGCGATGATCCGGCCGCAAGCCGCCCTGTTTCCGGCCGGAGTACAATCCAGGAAAGAATAAAGGAGAGTGAGCAGTATTGGGTAAGTATGTAGTAAAACGTATCCTCCTGGCGGTTCTGACGGTGTTCGTGATCACGGTCATTACGTTTTTCGCCATGAACGCCATACCGGGAGGGCCATTTAACAAAGAGAAAGCGTCCAGCGCGGCGACCCAGGCGGCGCTTGAAGCCAGATACAACCTGGACAAGCCGGTTCCGGTGCAGTACGTCCTGTACATGAAGAGACTGTTTCAGGGCGATATGGGCGTCAGCCTGAAGACCGGGCGCGAGATCAAAGACATCATCGGCGAGAGCTTCCCGATTTCGGCGAAGATCGGGCTGGCGGCCGCCATTGTAGCGATCATCCTGGGCCTGGTACTGGGGTCTGCGGCGGCGCTTATGAGGAACCGGTGGCCGGATCGCGTCATTGTATTTGTGATCACGCTGATTACGGCTATGCCATCCTTCATTATGGCCACGCTGCTGCTGTACCTGTTCTGCATGAAGCTGGGCTGGGTGCCGGCTTTCACGGCAGGCAGCAATAATATCGTCCTTCCGGTCATCGCCCTGTCCCTCTCGCCCATGGCGTACATCACCAGGCTGACCAAGACCTCCATGCTGGACGCGCTGGGGCAGGATTACATACGGACGGCCCGGGCGAAGGGCGTTCCCCAGCTAAAGGTCATTTTCGTACACGGCCTGCGCAATGCGCTGATCCCGGTCATCACATACGTCGGGCCCATGATCGGCGGTATTCTCACCGGTTCCATGGTGGTGGAGACGGTGTTCAATATCGGCGGACTTGGTTCCAAATTTGTGTCCGGGATTACCAACCGGGATTACACGCTGATCATGGCTACCACCATTTTCCTGGCGTGTATCATGGTTGCGGCGAACCTGATCACAGATATCGTTTACAAGCTGGTTGATCCGCGTATCAAGCTTGATTAAGGAGGGGAAAGAGATGACGGATAATTTTAAAAGAGCTCCTTTTTCTGCCCAGGTGGATCTGAGCAAATTCAATATGCAGGATTTTGAGCGTGCGACGGATGAGGAAAAAAAGCAGCAGGATGTGATGGGAGAGTCCACCACTTTCTTCAAAGACGGGATGCGACGGCTGAGAAAGAATCCCCTGGCAATGGGGTCTATTGTGGTGCTGCTTCTGATCATACTGATCTGTATCCTGGCGCCGGTGGTGGTGCCCTACGGGTACGCGGAGATTATGAAGGGTTCCGCGAACCTCGGGCCTTTTGAATACAGCGCGTCGGAGCAGGCCCAGATCGCGGCGGGCGAATCGGTATTCCCGCACATCTTCGGCACGGACTCCCTGGGCCGGGATTATTTCATCCGTGTGGTCTTCGGGGCGAGGGTTTCCCTGTGCGTGGGTGTGTTCGCCTCCGTGCTGGTGCTGATCATCGGCCTGCTGTACGGCTCGGTTTCGGGCTATCTGGGGGGCAGGGTGGATATGTACATGATGCGTGTCGTTGACATTATCTATTCCCTGCCGGATATGCTGCTGATCATTCTCCTGGCGGTGGTGCTCAATGAGACGCTGGGAACCGCGATACAGGGGACGATCCTGGCAAAGCTGGGGGTCAACATGATTTCCCTGTTTATTGTGTTCGGCCTGCTGTACTGGGTGTCCATGGCGCGCCTGATCCGGGGCCAGGTTCTGACGATCAAGCAGAATGAGTACGTGCTGGCCGCGAAATGCATCGGTACTTCCACGCCCCGCATTATCCGCCGCCACATTCTGCCCAACTGCCTGTCGGTGATCATCATCACAACGGCGCTTCAGATCCCTACGGCGATCTTTACCGAGAGCTATCTGGCGTTTGTGGGACTGGGCGTTTCCGCCCCGATGCCGTCCCTTGGATCTCTGGCGAATGAAGCGAGGGGCGGCCTGCAGACGTATCCGCTGCGGCTGGTTTTCCCCGCCCTGACCATATGCCTGATCGTGTTGGCGCTGAATCTGCTTGGAGACGGGCTGCGGGATGCGTTCGACCCGAAACTGTCAAGATGAGGTGAGAAAAATGAGTGATTACAAATATATTCTGGATGTGCAGGACCTGTACACAACATTTAAGACGGACAACGGGGATGTACACGCGGTCAACGGCGTGAATTTCTCCCTGGAGCCGGGGAAGACCCTGGGCATTGTGGGAGAGTCTGGTTCCGGCAAATCGGTTACCGCCTACTCGGTGATGCAGATTCTTGCGGACAACGGCGGCGTCACCGGAGGCAGGATCCTTTATAAGGGGGAGGATCTCCTCGGATTTGATAAAAAACAGATGGCGGGTTTCCGGGGAAAATGCTGTTCCATTATCTTCCAGGACCCCATGACCTCCTTAAACCCCGTGTTTTCCATCGGTTATCAGCTGGAGGAAGCGGTGCTGCTGCACACGGACCGAAGCAGAAAGGAAGCCCGCGAGCGGGCCATCGAGATGCTGACGCTGGTAGGGGTCAACGAGCCCGCGCGGCGGATAAAGCAGTATCCCCATGAGCTCTCCGGAGGGATGCGCCAGAGGGTGATGATCGCCATGGCGCTGGCCTGCGAGCCGGACATTCTGATCGCTGACGAACCCACTACGGCCCTGGACGTGACGATCCAGGCGCAGATCCTGGAGCTGATGAAGGAACTGCAGCAGAAACTGGGGATGGCGATTATCATGGTGACCCACGATCTGGGCGTAATCGCCGCCATGTGCGACGAGATCATCGTCATGTACGGCGGACGCGTCTGTGAGCGGGGAACGGCGGACGATATTTTCTACGCGCCGGCCCATGAGTACACCAAAGGGCTTCTGCATTCCATCCCGAAGCTCTCCAATACGGACGAGCGGCTGATCCCCATCGGGGGCACGCCCATCAACCTGCTGAATATGCCAAAGGGCTGCGCTTTCTGTCCCAGGTGCGACGCCGCCATGAAGATATGCCTGAAGCAGACGCCTTTGGAGATCGAGGTGGCAGACCATCATTTTGCGGCCTGCTGGATGAATATAAAAGAAGAATACGAGGAGGAAAATGCACAATGAGCAGTGAGTATCTTGTGGAAGTCAGTCACTTGAAGCAGTATTTTCCTGTCAAAAACGGTTTCAGAACCAATATGCTGAAGGCGGTAGACGACGTCTCCTTTAATATCCGTCCCGGAGAGACCCTGGGGCTGGTGGGAGAGTCCGGCTGCGGAAAGACTACGGTGGGGCGCACGCTGCTCCGGCTTTACAAGCCCACAGGCGGCACGGTGAAATTTAAGGGCACGGAGATCACAGAGAAGAATATTTACGGACTGCGCAAGAAGATGCAGATGGTGTTTCAGGATCCCTATTCTTCCCTGAACCCCCGCATGACGGTGGAGGATATCATCGGAGAGCCTCTGGATGTGCATAAGCTGTACGGCAGCCGCGCCGAGCGCCACGAGAAGGTGCTGGAGCTGATGGAGACGGTGGGCCTCAATGCGGAGCATGCCACCCGTTACGCCCACGAGTTTTCCGGCGGCCAGCGTCAGCGTATCGGAATCGCCAGGGCGCTGGCGGTGGATCCGGAATTTATCGTCTGCGACGAGCCGGTTTCCGCTCTGGACGTGTCGATCCAGGCCCAGGTGGTAAATATGTTTGAGGACCTGCAAAAGGAGAGGGGCATGGCTTACCTGTTCATCGCCCATGACCTGCTGGTGGTGCATCACATTTCCGACCGTATCGCCGTCATGTATCTGGGACATATGATGGAGCTGGCCGACGCCAATGAACTGATGGGACATCCCATCCACCCCTATACGGAATCGCTGCTTTCAGCAGTGCCGGTCCCGGATCCGAAGACGGCCCGCAGCAGCAGGCGGATCGTTCTGGAGGGAGACGTCCCCTCCCCGCTGCGTATGCCCACAGGCTGTCCCTTCCGTACCCGCTGCCGGTATGCCACAGAGCAGTGCGCACAGGAGATACCGGAACTGAAAGACCGGGGCGGCGGACATTTCGTGGCCTGCTGGAACCGTTAAGGCAATAAGCTGTGATAAGGTAAATTTTGGCGTTGCAGTTATCCGGCTTGTGTGATAAAATATGTGAAAAGCGTCCCGTGCGGCCTGCATGGTGCGATTTTCAAAATAAACGGAAACGGCCCGAAGCCCTTTCCACAAAGAATTAGGAGGAATAAGAATGAAGAAAGCAATTTCTCTCGTGCTGGCTGCGGCCCTGGTCGGGGGGTTTATCGGTTCCCCGGCCGTATACGCCTCTGAGAGCACGAAGACCGATGCAACTACGCTGAACATCTGGATGTCATCCGAGCCGGATCATCTGGATCCCGCGCTGAACAGCAGCGTGGACGGCGGCTGTCTGGCAGTCAACTCTTTCGAGGGCCTGATGCGCTACAATTCGGACGGCGAGCTGGAGCCGGCCTGCGCGGAGAGCTACGAGGTATCTGAGGACGGACTGACCTACACTTTCACCATGCGTGACGGCCTGAAGTGGTCCAACGGCGCAGATCTGGACGCAAACGACTTTGTATACTCCTGGACCCGCGCGGCGTCTCCGGAGGTAGCGGCAGACTACAGCTATCTGTGCGAAGTATTCCCGGGCTTTACCTATGAGGAAGGGCTTCCGGAGGATGTAGTGACAGCTTCCGACGACGGCAAGACCCTTACCGTTACCCTGAACGCGGTTTGCCCGTACTTCCTGGATCTGTGCGCGTTCCCCTTCTTCTTCCCGGTATACGAGGAAGAAGTAGAGGCTTCCGTGACGGATGAGATGCCGGCCGGCACCTGGTCCCTGGAGGCTGGCTTTGTTTCCAACGGCGCATACACCCTGGAAAGCTGGAACCATGATTCCGATATGACCTACGTAAAGAACGATAACTACTGGGAGGCCGATACGGTGAGCGTTACCACGCTGAACGTCATGCTGACCAGCGACGAAACCACTGCCTACACCGCGTATCAGACCGGCGACCTGGATTTCATCGACAGTATTCCTACCGCTGAGATCGCTACCGCAATGGAGTCGGACGAGTTCGTAGTCCTTGACAACCTGGGTACCTACTATGTTGGCTTCAACTACAACTCGGATCTGTATGAGAGCCTTGGACTGGATGAGGAGCAGGCGAAGGTATTCCGTCATGCGCTGACGCTGCTCATCGACCGTCAGTACATCATTGATACGATTGCCCAGACCGGGCAGGAGATCGCCACTACCTTTATCCCGGCCGGCTGCTCCGACGGCGCCGGCGGTGAGTTCAAGAACACCGATTACTTTGGGACGGACTATGACGCCAACGTAGAGGAAGCAAAAGAACTTCTCAGATCCATCGGGCTTATGGACGAAGGTGCGGACGTCGTAAATCAGACCATAGCCTTTACGTATCTGACCAACAACGTCGAGTCGAACGTTAAGATCGGCGAGGCCATCCAGGCGGATATGGCTTCCGTAGGCATTGAGATGAGCGTTGACCAGCAGGAGTGGAACGTGTTCCTGAATACCCGTAAGAACGGCGACTTCGACGTGGCCCGTGAAGGCTGGATCATGGATTACAACGACCCGATCAATATGCTGGAGATGTGGCTCACCGATTCCGGCAACAACGACTGCCAGTTCGGACGCGATGACAGCAAGGACCTTGACTGGGCCTCATATGACGCCCTGATCTCCGAGATCCGTACCACCACAGACCTGGAAGCCCGTGCAGAGCTGATGCATGAGGCAGAGGATATGCTGATGGATACCTGGTGCGTGGTTCCGCTCTACTACTACAACGATCCGTATATGGTCAAGAGCTATGTAGAAGGCGTTTACGGCACGGTGGAAGGCATGAAATACTTCTATCATGCAGTGATCAACGCAGAGTAATCTTCACCTGAACCGATATTCAGGTAAATATTGCGGCAGATGAGGGTGTCCCCAAGCTATGATTGATTAAAATCATAGTGAGGGGGCATCCTCACTTTATGATGCGTCTGGCGCTTTCATCCTTCGGAAGTACAGAAACAAGCCCGCAGTATGATCCCGGGGCAGGCCTTGCCTGCTTTATGGGCGCATGAGCAGACTGCTTATGTTGCTTCTGTTTTATAAAGCAGGTTATATCGCAGGAAAATATGTCAGTATGGAAATGCTGATTGAAAAAACAAGGGAAACCTATTATGAGGCATTACAGGCAAGCTCGGTCGGTTGGTATGACGGAGAGAACAATTACGAGCCATTCGTGAAATATTATCTGGATATTCTACTCAAAGCGTATAATGAGTTTGAGAACCGGGTAGAGCGAACTTTAACAGCTTTAGTAAAAAACGGCCAGATTGCCAAAGTCGGGGCTGGCCCCTCTACCGGGTATGTCCGTATCTGAGAACACATGCGCGATGGGCGCACAGTTCAATCCGCCTTTTCTTCATCCTCTGTTGTCCCTGTTGTTTGCCCGGTTCCAATCTGTAAAAAGACACATATCGCGCAGATGGAGACCGCAATATTAAGCATTGCAACAAAGGCATGGATGCCGTTCTCGCTGGCAAGCCCGAACAATGGAGCAAAGGAAGAGTACAAAGATTCAGCGGCATAAGGGTTCACAGCCGAACCATATATGATGCTGTCCAACAGCCTGTCCATGATGCTGTTTGTCCCAAGCGTAAGCAGCAAGGCGAACACTTTCCGTACTATGGTAAGCATTGTCAGCACAATGGCCAGCTTGGATACAGTCCATTTTTCTGTCTCGTCTGACAGAGCTTTCTTCCCCTGTACAGAACATTTGCGTATCTCATTCCAGAACACAAAAACCAATGCAAGCCCGCTCAAAGCCAATATAAGCACTATGGCTCCGATGCTGGCTGCAGAATCGCCAGCCGCAACCAGGCGGAACCCTATGATTACACCCAGCGCCCACGGTATGATCTTGACGATCAGGCAGGCCAATACCGCGGCGCCTAGTACCGTGAACCCGGATGTTTTTGTCTGTCCTCCCAGGCTGCTCGCATATAACATCCACACCCCAACGCATATCGCTATCATTGGGATATTATACAGGAAGCCGAGGAACGAAAAATCAGCAAAAACATTGAGCAGCAAATAAGCGGAAAAAAATATATTAAAAACCAGCGTTGTACTGCTGCCGCAAACATCCGCGACGGTATTCCATGAGGATGCGTTTGATTGGCGGCGTTCGGATTGGACTTCTTTCCCCATACCATGCCATTTCCGCTCCTTGTCCGCCTTAGTTCCTTGCTCTGCCTCCTTGTTCATGTCAGGGCATGGGCTGCCGCAAAAAGGGCAGAATTTTGACTGTGCGCGGATCCGTTTCCCGCATTCCGGGCAAAGTTTTGTTAAGATTGCATCCAGTTTCTGTATCTTACCAGCAGTAGCCGTTTTCATTTTGGAAGAGCTATCTGGAGATACAATCTTCCAGTTCCTGAAAGCCAGAAAAGCCAGCACGGCGTAAAAGGCTGTGTATACAAGCTGGTTAAATGTAAAAGATTTTATCATGGTGATAAGGTATGACACTGCAAGCATGGCAAATGAAATCCCAAGCGCCAGGTCAGCCGACATCGCGAAGCTGAAAACAACGCCGACGATGTACAGCAGGTACAGCAGCGCGGACAGCGAATAATATATTTTCAGGTAGAAGAATCTTGTCAGAAGCTGTGCAACCGGATAGATCATTAAAAAAACAGTTGCTGCAGGCAGCAGCCGTGCGGTGATCTGGTTGCTTGTCAGTGTTTTTTTAAGGGTATCCCTTAATTTTTCCATATCACATATCCTCTCTCATGATGATTATACGATCATTATATGCCCTGCAAATTTGTGTGTCAATCATGGGAAAAAGGCAGCTATGTCCTGCCTTTTGCAATGCCCCTAGAACATACAAAAAGCAGCTTTTCCTTGATTCTTTCTCTCGCCAGTGCTATCATATTTGAAAAACACAGAAAGAAGGAAAGATACAATGAAAAGGCATCCAAGAATCCTACGCTTCATAGCCCTTTGCATGTTTTCTGTACTGTGCATCTCGGCGGTTAGTACCGTGGCTCCGGCGTACAGGGGAAAAACAGCAGAGGCAATGGAGGAAGTACAGGAAAGTCAGGACACCCTGGGGAGCCCGGCTGCTGGTCTGTCGGAAACAGACGAACCAGAAAGCGGCGACGAGGCAGGACAACCGGAATCCGATTCGGGCGATGTAACGAAGGACGTTGAAACGGCGCCGGATGGCAATATGGAGGCAGAATCCGAAACCGCAGACGGGGAAGCAGGCGAGACGTCCGCCCCGGAAACGGAAGCTGCTTCCGGTGATGAAGAAACAGAAGAAGATTCAGAGGCTGATTCAGAGGCAGCAGAGACAGGAGAGACGCCGGAATCTGCGACAGCGTCTGAACCCGGGACGGAATCTGAATCCGAAACGGAATCGGAGACAGAACTCTCACTGGAAGAAGAGGCGGGCCTGTTTTCGCTCGCCAGGAGTACGGCAGCAAACGGATCTTTTACAATGGATGTTTTGGGCGAAGGCGGGATCCCTGTCTTTTTTGATCTGTATTATTCATCTGCCTCAGATTATGAGATCAGCAGCCGGAGCATCAGCATAAAAGCGGAACCGGATTCAGACTGGGAGACATTTTCCTGCAGATACAGCAATGTTTATTATGGTTATTATGTCTTTTTCTCCCTCGAAGCAAATACGACCTATCAGTATGTCTACAATATGACGCTGAAAAACGGGGAAACGGCATATGTAAGCGGGACCGTCGCGACAGGCGCTGCGCAGGCCGGATCAGCAGTTGTGACAGGGTATTCTTCGAATCTTATGCAAAATTTCGACTCAGATTACAACGGATACACTTACCTGTCCGACTATGCGACGTCAAAAAGCTCGTTTGGTGGTCTCAATACTAACTTGCATTATATGGCGGATTATGGGCATTACTTTTACCTGGGGTGGTATAGCTATGTCGTATCCCCGACTGTAGTCGGCGACGGCACGGTAAATGTTTATTTTGATATGGGATATTACAGGGATAATAAGGAGATGAGCGGCTACAGCGCGTCTGTGAATCTCCGGAAATCGAGGGAAACAGAGTGGCTATGCTATAATAACTCCCTGACAGGCAATTTGCCGTTGTATGCCCTGGAGGCAAACACGACCTACGAGTTTTGTTATGTTTTAAACGTAGAGGCGACCTGTACACCCTATGTAAAAGGGACGCTCACAACAGGCGACACAGCGGCGCAGAGCCTCAGCGTCGAAGGATACGGCGGGGTTACCCTGAGATCCAGCCAACAGCAGGGGATATATTCAGGGGATGACAACCCGGCTTCTGATCTGTTTTCCGGCAGTTATGTCTATCTTGGCGATTACGATTACAGTTCATCAACGACAGGGATAGAAATTATTACCAATGTGCCGATCAACGCCGACGTAAGGCTGTACAGTGAGGAAGGATGGGAGATTCCCGCCGGATATGTTTTTACAGGCGGGGCGGACGGCGACCAGCCGTATAGCTGGCACTATTATATAACGGACAACCGTACATACCGCTATGTAATAGAAGCGGATGGTTACCAGTCAGCAGCTGGAACGCTTACGCTTTCCAAAAATGGAAGCCAGATTACGGGATATGAGCAGGAGGATGGATACCAGGCGGCAGCCGTTGACGTGACAGAAATTTCCAGTGGAAAGATTTCCTTTGAACTATTGCCCGAGGGGGGGGTAATAGTCACACTGGATAATACCATCGACCAGCATATTTCCATCGTGCTTTATGACGACGAAGGGCATGAAGTGCAGCCTGTATCCGAAGGAGGACCTCCATCATCCTATTCAGTGGAAATACCGGATTATGGGGAAGACGGGTCTGTAAACACGGAAGTGTACCATTATGTAATGTCTGCTGAAGGATATTTGGATTTTACCGGTTACTTTGGCATAACTTCAGATGGCAGAATGGTCCAGACAAACCCAGACAATGACACTAAGAATACAGTGGCGTGCAATTTCAACGCGAATGGCTATTATATCGGGGTGCAGCTGATCCCGCAGACCAGTACGGAAGATCCTCTGGCGCTTACGGCTGTGACAGGGGATGAGATTGACGGCGAAGATGGGACATTAACAGATGGGAACCATATTTTTGTGGAAAATGAGGATGGCTCCTATACGGAAGTAAGCACACTGGATGCCGATTCATCTGTTGTGAAGCTGTCCCTGACAGACGCGCTTAATGAAACCCATTCAAATGCGGAAGCAGTGACAGAAACGGGAAAGACGGTCATTACAAATGATTCCGATACGGATTGGGTGATTATCGGGTATTACTGCTATACAAAAAACGAGGACGGGACCTACAACCATACGGCAACGCTGAGGGTAACGAATTATATGAACTGCGACCTCTATGGTGTTGATTATGGGCAGGACGCCCTGACAATGGCGCAGCTTGTGAAGATAGAAGATAAGATTGCAGAAAATTATGCAGGAAAGGCAGAGTGGGCGGCGCTTTTCGGTGAGGATTACAGCTATTATAACTATCTTGTCTACTGGTTCAGGAACGCCTCAGATGAGAAGCTTAAGGCGGCAGGGATTACGGGAGATTATAGTGAGATCAGGGAAATTACCTCATTGAGCCAGCTTTCCCTCGAAAACATGGCAAAGATCATCTCCCCGGAAAGCGGGCTTGACGTATGGTACAACTACGATTCCTACCGTGAAATTGGCATGGAGGAATGGGAACTGGAGGAAGCGCTGGTTTCCGGCACAGTTTATCAGTCCCAGGTGCTGACAACAAACTATGCGCCGTATGAGACGGACCGTATGCTCGATGAATTGGTGAAGGCGATGGCGTATACCTATAATTACAGCTTTGCCCTGGATGGAAGCGTATCTGCATCTGAGTACGGCATTGATACGGGCTCCAGGGATTACGTGACCTACCAGCAGTATGAGTCAGGGGTAGGCTTGGACTACCTGATCGCGCAGCTGGGCACCAACACCCTGTATGCCGGGGATTCAATTATTTTGAGTAATTTAAAAAATAAAGTGGAAGTAAGCGGGTATTACTCGAATGTATTCCAGGAAAGCAGCTATACCGTTAATTTCGGGCTTTATATGGCCCCGGTATGGAAACTGAAGGTTAAGAAGCTTGATGAGGAGACGAAAGAGCCGCTTGCCGGCGTGACATTCGAAGTGACGTCCCCGGATGGGAGCAGCACGGCATATACAACGG
>CAZQAB010000025.1:0-33580 GCA_964591265.1 uncultured Lachnospiraceae bacterium | reverse complement strand
GTGGATACAGTGAGCCAATGTCCTCCCTGTGGGATACTGTCAGGAACAGTCCACGTACCACAGCAGCCGCCAACTCCATACCGCCCTCCGGCCTCAAACCCGCATTTTCCAAAAGCTCCTTGATGTGGGTCTCATCCCCATGATAATGTTCTTCCAGCACCTCCGCCGGGATCCTGCGAAGCAAAAACGGAACGTCCTGCTCCATAAAGTCCATCATTCCCGACTGTCCCATAAGCTTGCAGGCCTCAAGTACCGCTTCCGCTGCTCTTTTGTTTGCCGACTTCCCTTGGTTCTGCATTAAAACATCGGCACAAGCCTCATAGATTTCACTGTGAAGATCCTCAAGAAGCTCAAAAAACAGCATCTCCTTGGTGGGATAGAACTTGTAAAAAGCGCCCTTGGATATGCCCGCTTCCTTTGCAAGCTCCTCTACCGTTATTTTACGCATCCCGCAAGAGACGGCGTACTTCCGGGCAGACGCCTTCAGGTCCTTCAGAATCATATCCGTTTCCTTCTGCGAAAATGCTTTTGCCATAGCTGTCACCACTGTTTGACCGTTTTCCCATTTCGGTCATATTGTATCAAACGCATCGACTGCTGTCAAGATACCTTCCTTTTTTGTTTGTGTCAAGTAATCGTTGGCAACTTTCTCTTTGTTTTTCTCAATGATATTTGACCTGTTTTTTTGTACATCAAATAAACCCTGCAGGGCTTTATTTCATTCCTATTAACAAAAAGCTCTCCGCGTTGCAGCAGGCGATCACATAGGATTACGCAACCCCGGTATTCAACCCCCTGTTTTTACCTTCAGTCCGAATTCATCCGGCATGAAGCGGGGACATACATTCTCTGACGTGCAGATTACGGAGGCCGCCAGCCTGGTACCGATCCCGCAGGATTCCCGCAGGCTCTTTCCGTAGGTCAGGCCGATGGCCACCCCGGAAAAGAAGGCATCTCCCGCCCCTGTGGTATCCTTGACATCTACCTTCTGGGCCGGGAAAAAACCCTGCTCTCCGTCTGTCTGCGCATAAACCGAACCGGCCCCGCCCATGGTCACCACCATGCGCCGGATCTGTGCCTGTTTCACTCTGTCTGCCAGAATACCGGCCATCTCCTCCGGCGTTTTGCTGGAATAATCTTCCGAGAACAAGATGCCCGCCTCCTGCTGGTTGCACACGAAGCATTCCACACTGCGCAGGAAGTCCCGGCGCTCCACGGCAATACTCATATTGGAGACCACCGCGTACACCGGTTTATTATATTTTTCGGCCAACTGGAAAATCTTCTTTACCGCTTCCTTCTCCATGTCGATCTCCAGAACGACGCTGTCCGCCTCCCGGAATATCTCGTCCCCGGACTCCTCCAGGATATCCAGGATCGGGGTGAGGTCGGGCCGTTTGGACACTGCCGCGCACACGTCGCCGTCGTTGTCGAATATGGCAAGCCAGGTGCCCATGCCGTCCGGCACCCGGCGAATGTAACCCGTGTTCACCTTGTGCTTTTTCAGCTTGCGGATCACATCTTCGCCCATACCTGTATCGTCCACCAGGCTGACAAAGGTGGGGCGAAGCTCCACATTGGCGATATTTTCCGCTACATTCCGGCTGACGCCGCCGTGTACCTGCTCTACACGCCCCACATTTCTCCCTCTTGGAATATAGACATCCAGAGGATACCCTTTGATATCCACAAACACCGCCCCAAATACCACGATTCCCATAATGCGCTCTCCTTCTGACGTATTTTCAATGCTATCTTAACACATTTCCCGATTCCCCTACAATCAGAAAAGCAAAACCACCCACTTAGCACTATTTTCAACATTTATCCGGCAATTCATATTGTTTTTGGGAAACGGCGGATGTATATTATTATAAACAATAAGCAGGGAGGCGGAGCCGAATTGCAGTTTTTTGCACGTTCTGCTCCTCATTTTTTAAAGGAGGAAAATGTATGCAGGCAATTTTTGACGCAATCAACGCCGTGTGCGGCAAGATCCAGACTGTCTCGGATCTCTTCTGGGATTTTCCCACGAATTTCCCATGGTACGCGAGCATTCCGATCCTCGGGAATTTTTCACTGGCCATCATTCTTCTGATCGGATCGGGTATCTTTTTCACATGCCAGCTCAGGTTCATTCAGGTGCGTAAATTCCGGTACGGCATCCATATACTGAAAAACAGCAGGGCGGCCGGGACGGGCATCTCGCCTCTGGCCTCGTTCTTTCTGTCCACAGCGATGCGTGTCGGCCCCGGAAACATTCTCGGCGTGACCGGCGCCATCGCCGTGGGCGGTCCCGGCGCGCTGTTCTGGATGTGGGTCTCTGCGTTCTTCGGCATGGCCACCGCCTTTACCGAGTCAACGATGGCTCAGATCTTTAAGGAAAAGAAGGGGGATGAATACATCGGCGGCCTTGCCTTCTACGGGAAACGTCTGTTGAAAGGCTCCGCCGCGGCGGGTGTGCTCCTGTCCCTGATGTATATAATTTACGCGCTGCTGTGCTTCCCGGCCCAGGGCTTCAACACGGTATCCGCAGTGGGGCAGATTGCAGAAACCCTCACCGGGAAATCGATCCCCACAAACTCTGCCCTGTACTGGATCTCCTTCGTGATCCTGATCGTAATCGTGATCGCCGTGTCCTTCGGCGGTATCCGGAAAGTGACGCGGCTCACCGATCTTTTGGTCCCCATCATGGCGGTGGTGTATGTGCTCACCGTTTTTGTGCTGATCCTGGTCAATTTCACAAGGATTCCCTGGTTCTTTTACTCGGTCTTTTCCGGGGCCTTTAAGCCGGGAGCCGTATTTGGCGGCGTCTTCGGGACCGCACTGGCCCAGGGCGTAAAGCGGGGCCTGATGTCGAACGAAGCCGGCCAGGGTACTATCACCATGCCCGCCGCCGCGTCCAACGCCGCTCATCCCTGCGACCAGGGATGCGTGCAGGCTGTCGGCGTCTTCCTGGATACCATCGTAATCTGTACTCTGACCGGTTTTGTGGTTATCATGGGACGCGTGTGGCGTACCGACGCCTCCGCAGAATGGTTTGAGCTGGACAGACTGCCGAAATTCCTGGCCTCCGCCACGGAGCTGACCCCGGGAACCGCTTTCAACACGTTGGTCTCCCTGCTTATCTCCGTGTGCTTTGGCCTGTTTGCCTTTACCTGCCTGCTGGGCTTTATGTCTTTCACGGAAATCTGCGCCAACCGGATCTCCACAAAGAAGACCTTTATCAACATGATCCGCGTGCTCTGCCTGGCGGTAATCTCCTTCGGCGTCCTGACCAGCATCGCGGGCATGGATCTTGGCTCTCTGTGGGATCTGTCCGATTTTGCCAATATTCTGATCGCCTACTGCAACATTCCGCTGCTGTACCTGGGCTTCCGGTATGTAAAAAAGGCCGCGATTCATTTTGAGAAGAACGATGGGACGCCTTTCACCTCGGATGTGGCGGGACTTTCGGTTCCGGTCTGGGATGAAAAGGCGAAAGAGAAAGGCTGACCGTCTTTTACGCCGCTTTAACAGGATACGCCTTAAAATCTACGCTTTCCGCTCCGGGAGCTGTGCCAGTATGATCGCCGCAAACATCAGCGCGCATCCGGCCAGCTCCCGGCTGCTCAATGTCTGGCCCAGCAGGATCCACCCTGCCAGCACCGACACAACGGATTCCAGGCTCATAATCAGGGATGCCACCGTGGGATTCATACCCTTCTGCCCCACGATCTGAAGCGTATAGGCCACGCCGCAGGAGAAGACTCCTGCGTACATCACCGGCAGCCACGCCGCCAGGATCAAATGAATCTGCGGATGCTCCGTAAACGCCATTCCCACAGCCGACAGAATGCCGCAGACAAAAAACTGGATGCAGGACATCCGTATCCCGTCCACCCTGGGGGAAAAATAATCGACAATCAGAATATGTACCGAGAAAACCGCCGCGCACAGCAGCACCAGAAAATCCCCCGTTCCAAGTGAGAAACCCCCCGTCACACACAAAAGATAAAGCCCTGCCACCGCCAGGGCGACGCTGATCCATATCTTAATCCCCGTCCTCTTTTTTAGAAAAATCCCAATCAGAGGAACGATGACAATATACAGCGCAGTGATAAAACCCGCCTTGCCTACCGTGGTGTATTTGATACCGAACTGCTGCAGGCTGGTAGCTGTAAAAAGCGCGATGCCGCAGCACAGTCCGCCGGTAAAAAGCTCCCGGTTCTTCCAGGTATAAACTGCGCTTCCACTCTCTTTGGCGCCCTGCCCCTTACTTCTGATCCGATCCAGCAGGCAAATACACGGAAGCAGCACCACACCCCCAAGAATGCTTCTGGCAAAGTTAAAGGTGAAAGGCTCCACGTAATCCATGCCCACTCTCTGGGCGACAAAAGCGACGCCCCAGATCATCGCCGTCAGGAGCAGCAGCAGGGAATTTCTCAGCGACATTTTATTCATAAAGTTCCGTTCTCCTCAAAATTCGGTTCGGGTCGGTTTCCCGATTCCCGGTTTTTCATCAGGCCGCTTCGAGCCTCCCGGATTCAGACGGCCAGCCTGCGGCCGTCCAGCGACGCGGACAGAAGTTCGTCTCCCCGGTACGTCAGTTTCAGCGAAAAAAAAGGAGCTTCCTGCGCCAGAAGCCTCAGGAAGATCTTGTCGCCCTCCCACAGATTCAGCTCCTCCAGCCTGTCTATCGGCACCCATTCCAGCGCGCCCTCATTACATTCCGACACTGTGCCCTCAAAGCCGTCCGCCGTGTACAGGCACATATATTCCGGCGGCCAGCCCTCCGCGATAAAGGTGACGATCCCGCGAAAACGCCAGGAAGTCAGCGTCAGTCCGGTCTCCTCCCTGGCTTCCCTCAGCAGGCATTCCTCCGGGCTTTCCCCCGCCTCAAAATGGCCGCCGATCCCGATCCATTTGTCCTGGTTCACATCCTGTTTTTTGCCGGCCCGATGCAGCATCAGGTACTGTCCGTCCTTCTCCACATAGCACAGCGTTGTAAGCGGGGATCTCATGGCAAATCCTTCCCTTCCGTACTCTTTTCTTCTGCCAGAGCTTCCCGCAAGAGACGGCTTTTCTCCAGCAGCAGTTCTCTTTCATTATTCTCCGGAAATTCCAGCACCCACTCCAGTAACAGCCGGAGGACCCGTCCCATCTCAGGTCCCGGCTCCATGCCCTCGCTCCGCAGATCGGCCCCGGTCAGTTTAAGCTCTTTAAGGGAGAGGCAGTCCCGGTTCGCCAGTATATGCTCCCAGATACGTTGCACTTCCTTTAAATAATCCAGCATGTCCCCCATTACATCCGGATGATGGGCCAGCACGTCTGCCCGCTTCACCAGCAGGAAGTCCTCAAACATCGACCGGCCGCCCAGCTCATACGCGATCCTGCGCACATCCCTGCCGGACGCCTGGGGATAGCGGGAGTGATTCTTTACCAGAACGCAGACCCTGTGAATGGTTTCATTGTCAAATTTAAGGCGCCTCATAATTTCTTCTGCAATCCGCTCACTGCGGGATGCGTGTCCCGGAAAATGATCCACCCCGTTCTCGTCCGTGGCAAATACCTCCGGCTTGCCCATGTCGTGAAACAGCATGGTCAGCCGCAGCACCCGGCGGGCCGGAATGTTCTGCATCGCCACCAGAGTGTGGTTGCCCGTGTTGTATACATGGTGGGGATTGTTCTGCCGCTGCACCATGATCCGGTCAAATTCAGGAAGAACCACCGCTGTGATCCCGCATTCATACGCAAGGGCGAGCCATTGGGGATTCGGGGAAACCGCGATCTTCACAAGCTCCGTCTGGATGCGCTCCGCGCTGATCTGCCTCAGCTCCGGCGCCATTTCCCGGATCGCCGCCTTTGCATTTTCATCCACTTCAAATCCAAGCTGCGCCGCAAACCGCACCGCCCGAAGCATTCTGAGGGCATCCTCCGTAAAACGGTCTCTGGGTTCTCCCACGCAGCGGATCACCCCTTTTTCCAGATCCTCCAGTCCTCCAAACCGATCGATCAGTCCTTCTTCTCTGGAGTAAGCCATGGCGTTGACCGTAAAGTCTCTTCGCTTCAGGTCCTCCGTCAATTCGGCGGTGAAAGTTACCTCCTTCGGATGCCGGAAGTCCTCATACGCCCCGTCGATCCGGTAGGTGGTTACCTCAAAGCCTTCCCCTTCCAGCATGACTGTCACCGTGCCGTGCTGAATCCCCGTATCCACCGTCCTGCCGAACAGTTCCTTCACCTGAGGGGGAGAGGCGGATGTGGCGATGTCCCAGTCCCCGGGCCTGCGGCCAAGAATCGAATCTCGCACGCAGCCGCCTACCACGTAGGCCTCATACCCATTCTGATGCAGTGTATTTAAAATATAATCCGCTTTTTCCGGAATATTAATGGAAATCATCCTGTCAATCCTTTCGCTGTCTTTTCCTTTTGCTGTTCCCGTAGCCTTATCATAGCACAGCCGCCATTTCCTGAAAAGCGAAAAGTGAAAAAACTGTGATTTAAGGAAAATTTAATTGCATATATACCCGAACAATGTTATATTTCTATTAACTTTTTATTGCAGAAAGGAATTGAAATATGAACAGAAGAAAAATCTTAATACTTCTTGGCCTTGTTACCGCCATGGCCGTGGCAGGCTGCGGAAATTCTGCGGACGAGGTACAGAGCGCTGCTTCAGCCGGGGAGGCTGCAGACGCGGCGGACGCGGACGATGCAAAAGACGCAGACCTTGAGGATACGGATGCGGAGGACGCAAAAAACGCGGTTCTGGACGATACGGATGAGGAATACACGGAGGCTCTGTATGAGGACGGGACGGAGGCGGCGCTTGCTTCCATCACCCCGTCGGATTATCTGGTTGACAAGATCGACAGCTATGTGACGCTGGGCGATCTGTCGGGCCTTGCGGTGACCGAATACGTCTATGAAATCACGGATGATCTTGTACAGGAAGAGATCGATATGGATCTGTACTCCTACGCGGACGAAATCGAGGTAGACCGCGCCAGCGCCCAGGGCGATGTGGTCTATGCGGAAATGACCTACTCGATCGAGGGGGCGGAGGACTCGGAGGTTTCTGAAACTACCTATTTTACAGTTGGCGAAGAGGAATACAACGCGGAATTTGACGAGGCGATTACGGGAGTCTCCGCCGGCGATACGGTGACCTTCTCTATCACGTTTGACGATGATATCTGGATGGACGAATGGGTGGACGAGACCGTTGATTTTGAACTTGAGATCACAAGTGTTTGCGAACTGGAGTATCCGGAGTATGACGATGATTTTGTGTCCACCTACACCGACTACTCTACCACGGAAGAGTATGAAGCATCGATCCGCAAATATCTGGAAGAAGAATACAATGAAAGCAGCCGCTATGAAGCCATTGAATCCCTGTTTGACAGCGCCATGCAGGAGACGGTATTCACCGGTTACCCGGACGATCTCTATGAGCAGTGCAGGGAAGAACAGCTTGCCTTTTACAGCGTCTTTACAGGCACTACCGACGAGGAAGACATCTACGATCTGTTCGGTGATCTGACAGAAGAAGATTTTGAAGACGAGATCGTCAGCTACGTATACCGGGATCTTTTCACCGACGCCCTCATCGTAGAATATGATCTGGACATCTCCGAGGATGCATATGTGGAATACCTCACGGAACTGGCCGGCGAGTACGGCTATGACAGCGCCGCTGAACTCGAGGAGGAAAGCGGACGCGACTCCCTGGTATGGTCGTTCTTCGACACCGTGGCCGGGAATTATCTCTACGAAAACGCGGATGTGACGCAGGAACTCACCGTTCCGGATGAGGATGACGAAGATAACGGAGATGAGGACGATGTGCTGGATGTCGATCTCGATCTTGAACTCGAGACGGAAGGGGAAGCATAAATCACTGTGAAGGGATTCCCAACAGCCGCAGATATGGTTTGCCGTGTCTGCGGCTATGTCTCTGGTCATCCGGAAACAGCCGGGCCGGTATGCGATGGGCTTTCTTTCCGGCAGAGCAGAAATAATGCAGAAAATTCCTCTCATTATTACTTGACAGCATTTTGGATTGTGTTATAATGAAACTGCTAAAGATTTACTGGTTAATAACTTTCACTGACTATTATAGAGTATGAAACGAAAGCCTTTGTAATCTATAATAGTCAGTGAATTTTTTAGCTGGCTTTCGTTTAATTTTTAAGGAGGTACCAAAAATGAACAAGGGTACAGTGAAATGGTTCAACGCAGAAAAAGGGTATGGCTTTATCACAGGCGAGGATGGAAAGGATGTTTTCGTTCACTTTTCTGCAATTCAGGGCGAAGGGTTCAAGACGCTCGAAGAAGGACAGGCAGTTTCTTATGATATGACCGAAGGCGCTCGCGGAATGCAGGCTGCTAATGTAGTTAAGCTTTAAGAATATGAATTGTCCGGCGGGGTATCACGATGTACCCCGCCTTCTTTATTGCCTGCTGTTCTAAACGATTTAATATTGCGGTCAATTCGTAAAGCAGCTTCGCCGGCGCCCCTCCCAGCGCTTTCAGGGCTGCCTCTGCCTCTTCATCCGGCGCATCGCTGCAGATTACGCCCTCGCCGCCGGCCACGGTGGCGCCGGCGCACGCTGTTTTGCGGTCACATAACCGATCGCCTCCGTTCCCATTGCACAATCCTTCCGTTTATACAAAATGCAGATCTGCGTTCCCACATCTTCCCGGCAGCCTTGGGCGCACCGGTGAAGATCGCGGTTTATATCATGCGCAATGTTCGCTTAATAATTCCTGCAATGCCGCCGCACTGCTGCTATGGCAACGCAAAACCGGAATTTTGTTGCGCTTCGCCTCCTGAAGCGTACTCCTGACCATCTTATGGGATACCGTATTTACAAAAAGAATAAACATATCCGGGCAACCCAGTTTTTTGCGGATCGCCCCGTTTTCCTTTGCAAAGATCTTGGCCTTGCATCCGTAGTTTTTGCAGATACCCTCATACTGGCACACCATTCCCTCGTTCCCGCCTATGATAACGACGCTCATGCTGTCACCTCTCCCTTTGATTCGTCTTTTCTAAACCATTGGCTCTGAAAATTGGCAGCGTGGCTGCCGATTCTGGCGCTAAGTAACATTTAACTGTCTTTGGTTAGTTTTCACTAACTACTATACCATTTCAATCGACTCCTGTCAAGAGCCTGCGGCAGCTTCTTTTCAGCTTCTTTACATCTCCATATCAATCTTGTCCTTGCCCGGAAAGAAAGTTTTTCTGGCAAATCAAACAGAGGTACGGTATACTGTTTTACAGAATAGAAAGGAGTTCTCCGCCATGGCTCACAGACCTGCAAAACACACGCGGCGCCGCAGAGGAGGCCGCCTTATCCTGCTGCTCATCCTGTTACTGTGCGGTTTGCTCTATTTTTACCCGGAACCGGTCCGTAAAATAACAGCACTGGCTCCGCAGCCGGTACAGGAGATGATACAGACTTCCCATACCCGGATCCGGAATGGGGTGGGCGCTGCCTTAGACAAGCTGCAGGCGCTCCTCAAATCCCTGGGGATCTCCCTGCCGGGCTTTCAGGATGAGCTTGCCGCCAGCGGAACCGATGATTTTGAGATCCACTACCTGGATGTAGGCGAAGGACTGTCTGTTCTCGTCAGGACCGGTAAGGCTGCCCTTCTTTACGATGGCGGAGACAGCGATGCCTCCTCCTTCGTCGTTTCCTATCTGCAGGGCCAGGGCATCACGCATCTGGATTACGTGATCGCCTCCCATTATGATTCCGACCATTTAAGCGGCCTGGTGGGCGTGCTCAACAAGTTTACCGCAGGTACGGTGATGGGTCCGGATTATGCGTACAATTCCTGGACCTATGAATCCTTCCTGCGGGCTGTGGACGGTTCCGGTCTTGCCCTGACTCATCCCGCTGTGGGCTCCGTATACGAGCTGGGGGACGCCGCTTTCACAGTCCTCGCTCCCCGGGAGGTCGCGGAAGAGCCGAACAACAATTCCCTTGTGATCCGTATCGTAAACGGCGACAACGGCTTTCTCCTCACCGGCGATGCCCAGACTGAGAGCGAGGAGGCCATGTGCGCTTCGAATCTTTCCCTCCTGAGCGACGTTCTTTGTGTCGGCCACCACGGCTCCTACAATGCCACCAGCGAACTGTTTCTGGATTACGTGCTGCCGGAATATGCGGTCATAAGCTGCGGCGTTGGCAATGATTACGGCCATCCCCACCAGCAGACGCTGCGGCGTCTGGAAAAACATGGCGTGACAGTCTTGCGAACGGACGAACTGGGTACAATCATTGCCCGCTCGGACGGCAGCACTGTCACCTGGGAATATGAAAAGAGGGCTACCTGATTTTATGGAATCAGATAGCCCTTTCAGTGAATAATCTGAAGCTTCACTTTATAACCTCCTGTATTTATTTCTTTTTTCTTTAAGTAATTATCCCATGGGACCATTCCTCCTGAAGATTTGGTTTCACTGTTGTCCGGTTTCTTTGTTGTTATGCTTATTATAATATGTTCTTTGCTGTTTGTCAAGTATTTTTCTGTGTTTTTTTAATTTATTTTTCTATTTTTTTAATTTATATATTTTAACTTATTATTATCAGAATTTTCTAACAATTTTATCGAACAGTTTTCACTTCTCCTCACACACCTGAAAAATATAGAATTTCAGGTAATAGGATTCTTCCGCCGCCCACAGAATCGGATGATCCGGGGCCTGGGTGCAAAATTCCACCTGGCGAAGACGTTTATGTACGTTCCGGGCGGCCAGATGGATGGTCTGGGTGAACTGTTCAAAGGTCATAAAATGGGAGCAGGAACAGGTGGCCAGAAATCCTCCGTCCTTCACCAGCTTCATGCCCCGCAGATTGATCTCCCGGTAGCCCTTTACCGCATTTTTCACAGAGTTTCTTGATTTTGCGAAAGCCGGGGGATCCAGGATCACCAGATCGAATTTCTCCCCCTCGCGCTCCAGCTCGGGCAGCAGTTCAAACACATCCCGGCAGATAAACTGCGTTCGGTCCTCCAGACCGTTGAGCCTGGCATTTTCCCGGGCCTGCTCTATACCAAACCGGGACGCGTCCACCCCCAGTACGCTGGCCGCCCCGGCCTGAGCCGCGTTGAGGGCAAAGGAGCCGGTGTGCGTGAAGCAGTCCAGCACCCGCGCTCCCGGGCACATCCTGCGGATGGCCCGTCGGTTGTATTTCTGATCCAGGAAGAAGCCGGTCTTCTGGCCGTCCTTTACATCCACCAGATATTTCACGCCGTTCTCCTCAATCTGCACCTTCGTGTCAAATTCGTCGCCCAGAAAGCCCTTATAGCGGGACATACCCTCCTGTTCCCGCACTCTGGCGTCGCTGCGCTCGTACACCCCCCGGATGAAAATTCTGTCTCCGGCGAGGATCTCTTTCAGCAGGTCCACGATCCTGGGTTTCAGCCGGTCGATGCCCAGAGCCAGGGATTCCACCACCAGCACGTCCGAAAACTTGTCGATCACAATGCCCGGCAGGAAATCCGCTTCGCCGAAAACCACCCGGCAGCACCCGGTATCCACGGTTTTTTTGCGGTAATCCCAGGCCGTCTGCAGGCGCATCCGCAGGAACTCATCGTCAATTTCCTGATCGGCCCGACGCGTCATCATACGAACGCGGATTTTGGAATTCTGGTTGATAAACCCCCGGCCCATGGGATATCCGTCGAAATCATGGACGGTCACCATGTCCCCGTTGGCAAAGCTTCCCGCGATGCGGTCAATTTCATTATCAAAAATCCAGGCTCCGCCGGCCTTGACCGTGCGGCCTTCTCCTTTTTTCAGCGTAACGATCGCGCTCATTGTCCTGATATCCTTTCCTGTAACTTCATTAAAACCACCGGAAGCTGAACTTCCACTGTTTCGGATCCCGGAGCAGACTTTCGTATTCCTCCGCTGTCAGCGTCTTTTCAAGCTCCTCCAGTTCGCCGTACTCCACCACCGCGTGAAGACAGTCGGAAAAGCAAAGTCTTGGATAGAGCACGCACCACCAGTTCTGCCCCCGTGCCTCCCCAATACAGAGGCGAAGGGCCTCATACCACCCTGCCGGAAAGGTGCATCTCCCGTAGGTCCGTTCCGGAAAATAGCAGGTCTCAATCCTTGCCTCAGACCGGTAGGAAAAACCCCGCTGCTCCAGCACCCCGTCTGCCACCTGTTCGATCTCCCACAAATGGGCGGAAAGGAACTGTACTTCCTCTTCTTTTTCAAAACCCTCCATCTGGCCGGACAGCCAGGACAAGACCTGATCACGCACCTGATATTTCACGGCCTGATCTTCCTCACTGTCGCTGTTTGCCAGCACATGGAAGCGCAGCACGGATTCCGCAATCCCCTGCTGCAGCAGATGATAATGGCCGGCGGATACGACGCCGTTTAAAAGCAGTGCACAGAAAAACACCGCTGCAGCAGTCCGGGCCCACGTAATGATTTTCTTTAACATAAAAGGCAGCGCTCCTTTATCCGGCGCGGCCTGCCCGGCCGCGCCTCATAAAAAAGTGTTGCCCTTCTTTTGAGGGATTAATCCCGGATCAGTCTTTTATTTTCAGAAACTGCAGGGCCTGACAGGCTGCCTCCAGGTATGGGGGCGCGGCCTGGGCAAACCGGCCTTCGTCCGACAACTCCGTGAGCGCAGGATCGATGGGAATCCGGCCCAGCACGGCCACTCCCATCTCTCTGGCCGCTTCTTCCGTCCTGCTTTTGCCAAACACCGGAATTTCTTTCCCGCAGTCCGGGCATTTCAGATAACTGAAATTTTCCACAACGCCCAGCACCGGGATCTTCATAGCCTCCGCCATATTATAGGCTTTCTTTACGATCATCCTGACCAGATCCTGGGGAGAGGTCACAATGAGAATGCCGTCCACCGGAAGCGACTGGAAGACGGTCAGGGGCACGTCGCCGGTCCCGGGAGGCATATCCACCAGCAGGTAATCCAGCTCGCCCCAGATCACGTCCGTCCAGAACTGCTTTACCACCCCCGCGATCACCGGGCCGCGCCAGATCACCGGTGTCTCCGGATCCGGCATCAGAAGATTCATGGACATGACCTTGATGCCGTTTTCGGTGTGTACCGGATAGATGCCCTCGTCGTCTGCCATGGCGGGGCTTTTCAGACCGTACATTCCGGGAATGGACGGTCCGGTGATGTCCGCGTCCATAATGCCGACGCGAAAGCCCTTTCCCGCCAGCAGATTCGCCAGGGACGCGGTCGCCATGGATTTCCCCACGCCGCCCTTTCCGCTGACGATCCCGATCACATGTTTAATATCCGAATAACGGTTTAACTCCGCCAGAAAGCTCTCCGGAGCGCTGCCCCCCGCGCTGGGACATCCCTCGCAGCTTTCTTTGCTGCAGCTCGCCGCGCTGCTGCACGTCTGCTCTGCCATAATCATTCCACCTCTCCTTATTACTGTCCGGCTGTGCCGGACATCGTGGTATCCCCTCAGGGATTTTCTCTCTTACTCAGCCTGGATTTGGCCGCCGCAAGGGCGTGCCTCATAAATTTCCCCTCATATTTTGGACGGATGCCCTGCATACGGGAAACCGCTGCCCGATATACGCCTGCCATCTCAGATACAGCTCTCTCGGCGCTCTCCCTGGAAAAACGCTCCCGCTCCTCTGCCAGCTTCGCACTGGTCTTTGCGATCCTGCCGTCCATATTTGTCACAATCTCCTCCATGTGCTGGTTCACCGTCTTGTCCACAGACTCCACAATGCGCCGGAAATTCGTCAGCGCCGATACCGTCAGCGTCGCGTCCACTGCGATCAGCCCCATGAAGAGCAGGCTCAGAAACTCCATGAAAATTGGAGGACAGCCTCCGGTCAGTCCCCTTATCCACGGATAGATCACCTCCGCGACAAGGATCCCCGCCAGTCCAAAGAGAACCGAAGCCGGCAGGCAGATCCGCCCGTTGATGTTGAGGGGCATATTGCTGTAGTCCCACCAATAGGCATGAAACAGCTTTTCAAGGGCATAGGAAGTGCCGTATTCCAGCACCATACTGCCGAAAAAAGCGATCAGAAAAATCTTCCACCACTCCATACTGGCCGCCTGCTCCATCGGAAGCAGTTCCAGAATGATGGACACAGCCACGGCCCCCGTCCCGTAGATCGGACAGATCGGACCGTACAGAAAGCCCCGGTTGTCCCACTTTTTATTTTTTACCGTTACATAAATTGTCTCATAGACCCAGCCCATAAAGCTGTAGATCACAAACCACACAAAATATCTGCTCAGCCACATACAAGCTCTCCTTAGAATGATTATTCCGCTCTCCTCATCCGCTTTTTGGAACGCAGGCCCAGCAGTTCGTCCACCAGCTTCTGCGCCACCTCTTCCTTGCTCATTAATCCCAGTGTCCTTGTCTTATCCCGGGTGATGAGCGTCACCACATTCGTGTCCGCGCCAAATCCCGCGCCCTCCACTTTCACATTGTTCGCTGCGATGAGGTCGAGATTCTTTTTGAGAAGCTTCTCTCTTGCGTTCTCCTCCAGGCGCTCTGTCTCCATGGCAAAACCGCAGAGCACCTGGCCCTCACCCTTATGTTCTCCAAGCCACGCAAGAATATCCTGGGTGCGCTCCAGCATGAGGGTCATTTCGCCCTCTTTCTTTTTGAGTTTCCGGTCCGCCGTCTCTGCCGGCCGGTAATCTGCCACCGCCGCCGCCTTTATAATGATATCCTGCTCCTCAGATATCTTTGTCACCGCTTCAAACATCTCCCGGGCGCTGCACACCGAAACCAGTTCCACCCCCACCGGCGCTTTCAGATTTGTCCTGCCGCTTATGAGCGTCACCTCTGCGCCCCTTTGGCGGCAGGCCCGCACCAGGGCATACCCCATCTTCCCGGTGGAATGGTTTGAAATAAAACGCACCGGATCAATGGGTTCAATCGTGGGGCCGGCCGTGACCAGCGCCTTCAGCCCTTTCATGTCCTTCTCACAGGCGATCTCATTTAATATATGCTCCAGAATGATGGTCTCGCCGGGGAACTTTCCATCTCCCACATCCCCGCAAGCCAGACGCCCCACCTCCGGCGCGATCACCTGCCAGCCGTATTTTTTCAGAAGCTCCAGATTGTCCCGGGTCACCGGATTCTCATACATACGGGTGTTCATGGCCGGGGCGATCAGCTTCGGACACCGGCACGCCAGCAGCGTGGTGGTCAGCATATCGTCCGCAAGGCCGTGGGCCAGCTTCGCCATCACATTGGCCGTGGCCGGAGCCACCACGGCAAGATCGGCCCGTTTCGCCAGTTCCACGTGTTCCACATTATATTGAAAATTCCGGTCAAACGTCTCGGTCAGACATTTGTTGCCGGTCAGAGTTTCAAAGGTGATGGGATTTATGAACTGCCGGGCGTTCCCGGTCATGATCACATGCACATCCGCGCGCTGCTTTTTGAGCAGGCTGGCAAGGCCGGCGGCCTTGTAGGCGGCGATACTTCCTGTCACGCCGAGAATAACCGTTTTTCCATTCAGCATTTTTTCTCCTGTTCTTTCCGCAAATATAACAGACGGCTCGCAGTGACGCCCGTTTTCGCTTCGCTTCGACCCGCCCACAGGTTTCCTGAACATTTTACCATCTCGACTGGCGTCTCGATGGGTTTTCCCGTCAAATGCCTGCGCGTGCAGGCACAGCGTCCATTTTCTTCGTTATTTTACCACATCTGCGGCAGATAGGGAAATAGTTTTATGAAAAGTTGTAAAAAAAAAACAAATATGATATACTCAGGTGGTGATTGTATTGTATCCCTGTTCGGGAGCGGCAGATGGAACAATCTGAGTATCTGACCGGCATTCCCCACGGATGCACAGGCGTCATACCACAGGAAGGACGGGACGCGATGTACCTGATTTCGGATGGCAGCCGGATGCGCCGGGCGGATAACCGCTTCAGATATCTTTGACGGAATACGCCGCGCCGTGAGATCGGCGTATCCGGAGGCGTATCTTTTGCCATACTCTTTAAGGGAATAATAACAAGGAGGAAATTTCATATGAAAAACAGGAAATTCAACACTTCGCAACTCGTAATTCTCGGTCTGATGACCGCGATTCTGCTGCTCATGGCGTACACACCCCTTGGTTACCTGAATATCGGGCCCCTCGCCATCACCTTTAACGTAATACCCGTAGCCATAGCCGCCATCACCCTTGGCCCTGTGGGAGGCGCTGTGGTGGGCAGTGTGTTCGGGCTCACCAGCTTTCTCCAGTGCATCGGCGTGGGCGGGACCAGCGCCATGGGCGCCGTTTTATTCGGGATAAACCCGGTTCTCGCATTCATTCAGCGTTTTGTCCCAAGATTTGTCGACGGCCTGCTGCTGGGCTATATTTTCCGCGGCGTGAGGAGGGTATCCAACGTCTCTGTCGCCTGCCTGGCGACCGGCTTCTGCTCCGCCTTTCTGAACACGGTGCTGTTTATGTCCGCGCTGGTCCTGCTCTTCGGCCGCACGGAATATATGCAGGGGCTGATGGGCGGTAAAAATGTGATCGTATTTATCTGCGGCTTTGTGGGGATCAACGCCGTGTGCGAGATGGTCTCTTCCACCGTTATCACCGGGGCGGTGGGGCTTGCGCTGTATAAGGCGCACTTCGTTCCCGCCATGCAGCACGCGAAAGCATAACCGAGGCCAGGCGGCTGCGTCTTATGAGGAGGATAAAAATGGTTCTTGCGGTTGATATCGGAAATTCTAATATTGTGCTGGGATGTTTTGAGGGCAATGAGATCCTTTTCATTGAGCGGCTTTCCACCAACCAGTATTACACGGCGCTGGAATACACGGTTATGATCAAAAATATTCTGGAACTGAACGATCTGAAAGACCGGGACTTTGAAGGCGGAATCATCTCGTCGGTGGTTCCCTCCGTCACCCATACGGTTCAGCAGGCCATGCTCCGCCTCACCGGCAGGCCCGTGATGGTGGTGGGACCCGGCCTGAAAAACGGTCTGAAGATCCGGTTGGACAATCCCGCGCAGCTCGGAAGCGACCGGGTGGCGGACGCGGTAGCCGCCGTGAATGATTACCCCTGTCCCTTGATCATCATCGATATGGGCACAGCCACCACCATCTCCGTGATCGACGGGGACAAAAACTTCCTGGGCGGCATGATCATTCCCGGACTCCGGGTTTCCCTGGATTCCCTCACCATGCGCACCTCCCAGCTCCCTAAGATCAGCCTGGATCCGCCCAAAAAGGTCATCGGCTCCAACACAATCGACTGCATGAAGAGCGGCATCATTTACAGCACCGCCTCCAGCATCGACGGGGTCATTGAGCGGATCGAGGAGGAATTAGGGGAAGAATGCACAGTGATTTCCACCGGCGGCCTGGCCAGGGCGATTATTCCCTACTGCCGCCATGAGATCGTCATCGACGACCAGCTTCTGCTAAAAGGCCTCATGATCATTTACAACAGGAACCGGCACGATTAATGAGAAGGCGCTTCTTTTCTGAAGGCAGTTTCTCCACATCCGCCGCTCTCAGAACCCTTCCCATGGATACCGCCTTTTTATATCAACGTATATCTTAATTTTTTCAGTTTTATACCATAAGAAAAAGCGCCGCAGACGCGGCGCTTTCTAAACAGGGGCTGAGAGAATCGAACTCCCGCTAAGAGTTTTGGAGACTCCTGTCATACCACTTGACCAAGCCCCTATGCGGCAACTCACCATATTCTTATACCACATCCGGCCAGAATTGTCAACGAAAAATCAATGAATCACACCGAGACGTATGAATCAATGAATCACACCGGGACGTATGAATCCAGACGTATAAATCAGAGAATGGCGCGGATCGCATCCCGGACCGTCCGGACGCCTGTAAGGCGAATGCCCTCCACCCGGCTGGCCTGCTTCATGCACACTCCGGGGAGGATCACTGTGTCAAAACCCAGCTTCTTTGCCTCACGCACCCGCTGCTCCGCCATCGCAACAGAGCGCACCTCGCCGCTGAGGCCCACCTCGCCGAAAGCGATGGTTTTCTCATCCACCGGCACGTCCTTCATGCTGGACGCCAGCGCAAGAACAATCCCCAAATCCAGCGCCGGCTCGTTCATGCGGATGCCTCCCGCAATGTTCACATAGGCGTCGCAGGAAGAAAGACCCAGGCCCGCCCGCTTTTCAAGGACCGCCATCAGCAGGTTTACGCGGTTTAAATCGGTCCCGGCTGCGGTCCTGCGGGGAAATGCCAGATTCGTGCGGCATACGAGGGCCTGCACTTCCAGAAGCACCGGGCGGGTACCCTCCATGGTACAGGCCACGACAGAGCCGGAAGCCCCCTGCGGCTTTCCCTCCAGCATATATTCCGAAGGGTTCGCCACCTCCTCAAGACCGGTCTCGCGCATCTCAAAGACGCCGATTTCGTTGGTGGAACCGAAACGGTTCTTCACGCTTCTGAGCACCCGGTAGGAAGCGTAGCGGTCCCCCTCAAAATAGAGTACCGTATCCACCATATGCTCCAGTACCCGGGGGCCGGCCACCACGCCCTCTTTGGTCACATGCCCCACTATAAAGATCGAAATATCCATGCCCTTTGCAATCTGCATCAGCGCCCCGGTGGACTCCCGCACCTGGGAGACACTGCCGGGGGCGGAGGAGACATTCTCGTTATACATGGTCTGGATGGAATCGATGATCACTACCTCCGGGTCCACGCTGACGATCGCCTCCCGGATGTCCTCCAGGTTCGTCTCACACAGGATCATCAGATCCTCGGCAAACTCTCCCATCCGCTCTGCGCGCATCCGGATCTGCTGAAGGGACTCCTCCCCGGAGATGTACAGTACCTTCTTTTTGTTCCCGGCCAGATTCCGGCACACCTGAAGGAGCAGCGTGGATTTGCCGATCCCGGGATCGCCGCCCACCAGCACCAGGGAGCCCTGGACGATGCCGCCTCCAAGCACCCGGTCCAGTTCACCGATACCGGTGCTGCAGCGGTTTGTTCCACCGAGGCTGATCTGGTTCAGCGTGGTGGGCCGGGGCGCCTCACGGCGCCCTCCGGCGCCAGACGATGTTTTTTTTACGGTTATCCTTGGTTCTTCTGCGAAGCTGTTCCACTCCCTGCAGCCGGGGCACTGTCCCATCCACTTGGAGGACTCAAACCCACAGTTCTGGCAGAAGAATACGGTCTTTGTCTTTGCCATTTAAAGCTTCACTACCTTTACCGGGACACTGCCCGTGTCTGCTATCTCCACACCAAGTACCAGCTTGCCTCCCATCTGGGTCTTCATCGTGCCGATATCTGCGCCTCCGATGCTGATGCGGTACTCGGCATTCTCCTCAAGGCCCAGCGTGATCTGCACGTCCCGCTCTCCCTCTGCCTCGAACGAAACGCCCTCTCCTGTGACAGAGAAATTCTTCACCGCCGTACCCGGTACAGACTCGTAGACCAGCATACCGTTGCGTTCCAGCTTCGTAATATCCGCATACGTCTTTACCTTATACAGATCTCCGTCGAACTCATAATCTGATTTCTTTGCCTTCTGCTCCAGCTCATAATCCCCGAAGCTGAGCGTCCCGTTTTCTTCTGTGCGTATAAGCTCCCTGATTCCTGACATTTTCATGCCCTCCCTGTAAATATGATCTTATCCTTGTGACAGGAAACATACACCGTATCCCCGGCTTTCACCTTTCCTGCAAGTATCTCCTCCGCCAGGGCGTCCTCCACCTGGCTCTGAACGGCCCGGCGCAGCGGCCTTGCCCCGTATTTCGGATTAAATCCGGTTTTCGCGATGTGGGCCCTGACTGCGGGGCTGATCTTCAGCGTGATCCGCATCTGCTCCTGACACCGGTCCCTGAGTTCCTTCAGGAGAAGCCCCGCAATGCTTCGGATATGCTCCTCACTCAGCGCATGGAACACGATCATCTCGTCGATCCGGTTGAGAAATTCCGGCTTGAAGATCCGCCGGGCCTCCTCCATCACGCTGGATTTCATAGCCTCGTGGTTCTTCTTCTCGTCGCTTCCCGCGCCAAAGCCGAGATGCCTCGGCGATACGATGGACTGCGCCCCGGCATTGGAGGTCATAATCAGGATCGTGTTGCAGAAATCGATCTTCCGCCCCTGGCCGTCCGTAATATGGCCCTCGTCCAATACCTGTAAAAGAATATTGAACACATCCGGGTGCGCTTTCTCGATCTCATCGAAGAGTACCACGGAATACGGATTCTGCCGCACCTTTTCGCTGAGCTGCCCGCCCTCGTCATAGCCGACATAACCAGGCGGGGAACCCACGAGCCTGGAAACGCTGTGCTTCTCCATGTATTCGGACATATCCACCCGGATCATGGACTGCTCGCTGCCGAACACCACGTCCGCCAGCGCCTTGGAAAGCTCCGTCTTGCCCACGCCGGTGGGCCCCAGAAACATAAAGGAACCGATGGGCCTGCCCGGACTCTTAAGCCCGGCGCGGCTGCGGCGGATGGCTCTGGCAACCGCCTGTACCGCCTCGTCCTGGCCGATCACCCGCTGATGCAGCAGCTGCTCCAGCTTCAGGAGTTTTCTGCTCTCCTCCCCCGCCAGCTTCTGTACCGGAATCTTCGTCCAGACCGATACGATCTGTTCCACATCCTCCCGCGTCACCCGGGCATCCTTTCCTGTGCTTTTCCGGCTGCCCCGCTTCCTGCGGCGGTTCAGCACAACCTCAAGCTCCTTTTTCTCCTGGTTGATCCGTCTGGCCTCCTCCATCCGGCCTTCCTTCAGGGCTTCCTCCCGCTGGGAGAGGAGCTGGGCATACTGCTCGTTCAGCTGCTCCGTCCGCCCTGTCCCGCCGTAACATCCAAGCTGCCTTCTCGCTGCGGCCTCGTCCATCAGGTCGATGGCCTTGTCCGGGAGAAAACGGTCGTTGATATAGCGCCTGGACAGGCGGACGGCAGCTTCCAGCGCCTCGTCCGTAATCTGTACTCCGTGATGCTTCTCGTAGGCCGGGCGAAGCCCTTTCAGGATCTGCAGCGTTTCCTCCTGGGAGGGCTCCTCCACATGTACGGGCTGGAACCTGCGCTCCAGCGCCGGATCCTTCTCAATATATTTCCGGTATTCCTCCTGGGTTGTAGCGCCGATCATCTGCAGCTCCCCCCGCGCCAGGGAGGGCTTGAGGATGTTGGAGGCGTCGATCGCCCCCTCCGCTCCGCCTGCCCCGATGATGGTATGCAGCTCGTCCACAAAGAGGAGAACATCGCCGCTGGCGGTTACCTCGCCGATGATGCGCTTGATGCGTTCCTCAAATTCCCCCCGATACTTGGATCCCGCCACCATACCGGCCATATCCAGGGCGACGACCCGCTTGCCCCTCATGGGCTCCGGCACCTGGCCGTTCACGATTCTCTGGGCCAGTCCTTCCACAATGGCGGTCTTGCCAACGCCCGGCTCCCCGATCAGGCAGGGATTGTTCTTCGTGCGCCGGCTGAGAATCTGCATAATGCGCTCCAACTCCTCTTCGCGGCCTATGGTAACGTCCAGCCTGTGGGCCGCCGCCAGTTCCGTCATATCCCGACTGTACTGGTCCAGCATCGGCGTACTGCCCGCGCCGGTTGCGGCCTGGCTGCCGCGGATCAGTTCACGGCTTTTTTCCTCCGGGATGCTCATAACCTCTGCCAGATCTGTGTAAAGCTTTTGAAGATTCACTCCCAGCGTGTGCAGCAGCCTGGCGGCTACGCACTCCACATCCCGCAGGATCGCCAGAAGAATATGCTCCGTCCCGGTGCTGTCGCTGTCAAGGAACTGGGCCAGTTCCACACTATCCGCCAGAAGCGCCCGCGCCCTGGGCGTCAGCCCCTCCTTATCCGCCAGCATCACGCCGTCCCGGGGAGCGATCAACCGGTCCACAAGTTCCCGGAGCTTTTGATATTCCACACCATGGATGCGCAGCAGCATCCCGGCCGCGCCCTTTTCCTCCTGCACAAGCCCGATCAGCAGATGCTCGGAGCCAATATAGCTGTGACCGCAGACTCTGGCCGCCTTTGCCGCCAGCGTCTGAACCCGGACAGCGCTCTGCGTATAATTATCCTGCATCAATCGTCCTCCTGCTTTTCATATTCGTCATATATCGCATCCACAAGCTCGTGTACTTCTCTGCGCGAGATGTGCTTGCACCTGCCCTTGGCAAGTACCACCCGAAGCTGCTTGCGCATCTCGGAGACCGCCTGCAGTTTGTTGGCTTCCAGGGCCACGATCGCCCCTCTGCGCCGGTCGATGGTCACGATCCCCTCCTGCCGGAGAACCGCATACGCCTTGTTCACCGTATGCATATTGATTCCGATATCTCCCGCAAGCTGCCGTACCGAGGGAAGGACGTCTCCCTCATGGATCATGGACGCGGCTATTCCGACAACGATCTGATTGTGAAGCTGCATATAAATTGCCTCATCGCTCTGAAAATCTATCTGTATCAGCATCCGTCGTTTCCTCCTTTGTGATACACATTGTATAACAGGCGGACTCCCCCTGTCAACATGGAAAAAACGGTAAAAGGCATAAAAAACGGAACTGCAGCATTCCTAATATGACAGTTCCGCTCTGTATTGCGTGGCAGTTTCCGGTTCACGGCGATTTACAGATCGACCATCGTGACCTCTACATCGCTGTCTTTCTTCTCACCGGACGGCTGCTGGTATTCGTAGGGCTGAGCCGGCTGCTGGTATTCCGGCATCGGCTTTTTCTGTGTCTTCGGAGGTTTCGGCACGGTCGTCGGATCGTCCTTTTCCTTTTTGTCCTTCTTCTGGGCGGTTCGGGACGGCTCCTCATAATGGCCTTCCTGGCTGTTCCGGCCTTCATAGCCGTAATAGCCCTGATTATCATAAGCCTGGCCGTTGTAATCCTGCCCGTTTGCGTAATCCTCCGGCGTTCCCGGCGCATAGCCGAGGGAGCGGTACGCGTTCACTTCTGCTTTCAGATCCTTTTTCTTCAGCAGGAGGCTGATCACGATAAACAGGAGAATCACACAGAAAGCGATCATCCCGTAGAGGATCTTGGTCAGTATGCCCACCTTAGAGCGATAGCTGCCGGTCTCCGTCTTCAGGGCTGTAATCGTGTTTTCCGCTTCCTCCAGAGAGTCACGGTCCACTTTTATGTAGCGGGGATCCTCCGTCTCAGGCTCTGTCTCCGTCTCCTCTTCCGTCTGCGTTTCAGGCTCCGTCTGGGCAGCCGTTCCTTCCCCGTCTTCCGTCACATACAGATAATAGGAATACTGGTCGCCGTTTGCCGCCGAGACAACGATCTCTACCGTCGCCTTGCCGTCCACCAGCGTGGTACCGTTAATATCCACGATCCAGGCTCCCTCCGCCATAGGCTCCGGATCCAGTTCCAGCTCGGTGGTACCGGCGGGCACCGTCACGTTGTATTCAATGATCCCGTAAGTGAGTTCCGGAGAGACCTCCGCGCCCTCCGTCAGGATTCCCAGGGAAGCCAGGGAATTGTCGTCCTCGCTGGCAGACACGGCTGTCCCCATCACCCAAAGCGCCGTGATCATCAGAAGAAGCAAAACCTTAAATGTTTTTTTTCTGTTCATCATCATCCATCTCCTTTTCCTGTTTCTGTCCCGTCATGCCTCGTCGATTGCCTTGCCGATATCGTTTCTGTAATATTTGTTTTCAAAAGTGATCCAGTCAACTGCCCTGTAGGCATTCTCCCGCGCCTCCTTCAAATCGGAGCCCTTGGCTGTCACCCCCAGCACCCGGCCGCCGTTTGTGACGACCGCGCCGTCCTTTTTCGCGGTGCCGGCATGGAACACGTAATATCCGTCCCTTCCCTGAAACGCATCCAGACCCTCAATGGGATAGCCTTTCTCATAACGGACGGGATACCCCTCGGAAGCCAGTACCACGCAGACCGCCGCGTTATCCTCAAATTCCAGATCGATCTGGTCCAGCGTCCCGTCAATGCACGCCTCGAACACATCGATGAGATCCGTCTTCATCCTGGGAAGAACCACCTGTGCCTCCGGATCTCCGAAGCGGGCGTTGTATTCCAGGACCTTCGGGCCGTCCGCCGTCAGCATCAGCCCGAAGAAAATGATGCCCTTAAACGGCCTTCCTTCTGCCGCCATGGCGTCCACCGTGGGCTGATATATATACCTCTGACAGAAATCGTCCACCTCTTTTGTGTAGAAAGGACTCGGTGAGAAAGTACCCATGCCGCCGGTATTCAGTCCTGTATCTCCGTCCCCGGCCCTCTTGTGATCCTGCGCCGAGGTCATGGTCCGGACCGTCTTTCCGTCCACAAAGGAAAGCACGGATACCTCCCGGCCTGTCATAAACTCTTCGATCACCATACGGTTGCCCGCGCTGCCAAACCTTTTGTCCAGCATGATCTCCTGTACGCCGGCTCTCGCCTCCTCGAACGTGTTGCAGATCAGCACGCCCTTGCCCAGCGCCAGGCCGTCCGCTTTCAGGACGATGGGGAACCGGGCCGTTTTCAGATATTCCAGCGCCGCGGCCGCATCTGAGAAATTCTCATAGGCTGCCGTCGGAATATGATATTTCTTCATCAGATCCTTGGAAAAGGCCTTGGAACCTTCCAGGATGGCCGCGTTTTTCCGGGGGCCGAACACACGAAGCCCTCTGGCCTCGAACACGTCCACGATGCCGCCTACCAGGGGATCGTCCATGCCCACCACCGTCAGATCGATCTGCTTTTCCTTTGCAAATGCCGCAAGCTTATCAAATTCCATGGCGCCGATCCCGACGCACTTTGCATATTCTTCTATTCCGGCGTTGCCCGGCGCGCAGTAGATCTTCTCCGCTTTCGGACTCCGGGCGGCCTTCCATGCGATCGCATGCTCCCGGCCTCCGCTGCCGACAATCAGTATTTTCATTCCTTGCCTCCCAGCTGTTTCTTCCTGTTTCCGCCTCCTCTGCGGGCTGCACACCATCCGTCAGTAATCTGTTCCTTCTTCCGGCAGAATATGGACGACGCCGTCCTCCATGGTGACGCGGCCGCTGGCAATCAGGCGGATCGCTTCCGGCAGGATCACCCATTCTGCCTGTTCCATCACTCTGCGCTGCAATACCTCCGGGGTATCTCCCTCCCGCACCTCCACCGCCTTCTGCAGGAGGATCGGCCCGGTGTCGGTCCCGCCGTCCACAAAATGCACGGTGGCTCCGGTTATCTTAACGCCCCGTTCGAGCGCCTTCTCATGGACCCGCAGGCCGTAATAGCCGGTACCGCAAAACGAGGGGATCAGCGCCGGATGGATGTTGATGATCCGGTTGGGATACGCGTCCACCACACACCGGGGAAGCACCACCAGACATCCGGCCAGCACAATCAGATCCGCGCCGGACTTTTTAAGCGCTTCAAGCAGCGCCCGGTCAAACTCCTCCGTCTGTGGATAGTCCTTCCGGGTAACGCACTGGCTTGGAATCCCCGCCTTTGCCGCCCGCTCCAGCGCATAGGCCTTCCGGCTGCTGCTGATGACCTTCACCACCTGTGCGTTTGTAATTCTGCCTGACCCAATGGCGTCAAGGATCGCCTGCAGATTCGTCCCTCCTCCGGAAACCATGACGGTCAGCTTCAGCATAGAGTAACTCCTTTTTCCCCGCTCTCAATGGCTCCGATCTCATAGACCGCCTCGCCGGCCGCTTCCATGGCCGCCTTGGCCCGGTTCGCATCCGCCGGGTCCACCGCTACGACCATGCCGATCCCCATATTGAAAGTATTATACATCATTTCCTCCGCAATGTCTCCCCTGCGCGCCAGCATACGGAAAATCGGGGGAACCGGATAACTGTCCTTCCGGATCACAGCGCGCACGCCCGCGCAGAGCATCCGGGGCATGTTCTCATAAAATCCGCCGCCGGTAATGTGGCTGCACCCCTTAATGCGCACCCCTGCCTCCCGGACACTGCGCAGCGCCTTCACATAAATCTTTGTAGGCGTCAGAAGCGTCTCTCCAAGGGTGGCGCCAAGCTCCTCATAATAGGTATCCAGGATCTCTCTTTCCATGGGAAACACCTTTCGCACCAGGGAAAACCCGTTGCTGTGTACGCCGGAGGAGGCAATGCCCAGCAGAACGTCCCCTTTTTTCAGATCTTCCCCGGTAATCCTGTCCTTTTTGTCAACAATGCCCACGGCAAAACCGGCCAGATCGTACTCATCCTCCTCCATCAAACCCGGATGTTCCGCCGTCTCACCGCCGATCAGCGCCGCGTCCGCCTGGATACAGCCCCCGGCCACACCTCTGACAATGGCAGCGATCTTCTCCGGATAATTTTTCCCGCAGGCGATATAGTCAAGGAAAAACAGCGGTTCTCCCCCGGCGCACGCGATGTCGTTCACACACATAGCGACGCAGTCGATGCCAATGGTGTCATGCTTGTCCAGGACAAATGCCAGCTTCACCTTCGTGCCGCATCCGTCTGTGCCGGACAGCAGAACCGGTTCGTCCATATTTTTAATCATTTCCATGGAAAACGCCCCGGAAAACCCGCCGATCTCCGTCAGCACCTCCGGCCTCATGGTCTTTTTGATGTGCTCCTTCATAAGCTCGACGGATTTATACCCGGCCTCAATGTCTACTCCCGCTTTTCTGTAATCCATGCGCTTCCTCCCTGCGGCTCTGCGATATCTGCGTCATGCTCCTAACGGCCATATTCTTTGTATCCCACTTTCTGCAGCCTGGCGTCCTTCTCTTCCACCTGCGCCTGCAGCTTTGCCGCGTAGTCCTTTACCTTCTGTAAAAGCTCCGGATCCGACGTCGCCAGGATCTTTGCGGCCAGAATACCCGCGTTGGCTCCGCCGTCGATGGCTACGGTGGCCACCGGGATACCGGAAGGCATCTGCACGATCGAATACAGGGAATCCTTCCCTCCCAGAGAGGGAGTGTGCATCGGAACACCGATCACCGGCATCGGAAAGATCGCCGCGCACATACCCGGCAGATGAGCGGCCATGCCCGCTCCCGCGATAATCACCTTAAATCCTCTTGCTTCCGCTGTCTTTGCATATTCAAAAAAGACGTCCGGCTCTCTGTGTGCAGAGATGATCGTCATTTCATACTCGATCCCGAACCTCTCCAGCATATCTGCCGCCCTGCCCATCACAGGCAGATCGGAATCACTGCCCATTACAATCCCCACCTTCGCCATTGTATCCGCTCCTTTTCCCTTGCCAGCCACACGGTTAAATTCTACCTATTTACCGGCCGGTTGTCAATGGCTGCGGGCCATTTTATTAAATTTTTGTTACATATCAGGACGCCGTACACTTTTAAAACTTATTCCCGTGAATCCCGGGCATTGGAGCGTCCGATCTTCCGTTCATCCAGCGGCTCGTTCAGCTTTTCGACGCCCGGCAGCACAAATCTTCCATCCTCAATCAGCGCGATTGTGCTGCCGTCGGGCCGGATCACCACGATGTGCCCGATCTCCTCGTAGGGGATCGTGATGTCTGTGTGGCACCCAAAATACGCCTTGCCGGGGTCTTCCAGGCGCTGGATCGATACTTCGTTATCTTTGGCGATGATCTTCTTGCCGTCCGCATTGTACACGGGCGTATCCTCCTCCCAGCTGTAACAGGTATCCCCCAGGGCAAAATGGGGCCCGGTCTTCTCGGCAATCAGGATGGGCAGCTTTCCGGAAATATTGTAGTTCCGACCCATCACGTAGGCCGCGGTGTTGGTTCCGATTGCAAACTCCCCCAGAGGCAGCCGCTCATGGTGATGCATCACATTCTCGAAAAAGTAACTTCGATTCTCCGACCGGGTCTCAAAGTTGCCGCAGCTATAATCCACCACCATACCGCTCTCAAATTTTATTTCCAGATCCACATACTCCAGGGAATTGAGATACACCCGGCTCACATGGAGAATGCCGTCGGTACCGGAAAGCCTCGGGGAGGTGAACACCTCGCCCACCGGAATATTGACATCCGCCACACAGTTCTCAAAGATCGTCTCTTTCTCCGGGTCTTTCAATTCTGCCAGAGCCACCCTCAGATCCGTCCGGTTCTCCCCTCGGCCCCGGATGTGGACCGCCACCCCCTGATCCAGGGCGTCGATGAGCGCCTGCTGCATCTGCTGGTACAGCTTATAGTCCAGGGTATTGATCCGGATCGTCTCGTGAAAAATCTCCGCAAACTGCTCCCCGATCTCCGGGATGGGAAAAGCAATGATCGTAAAACTCCGCTCTTTCCCGATAATATATTGGTTCGTAAGCCGGGCGGCCTCGCTGTCCGCCTCCACCGAGAGCTTCTGCTGCTTCTCGGACAGGTGATATGCCTCCGGTTTTGGCGCCGGCACAAAAGGCTTCTCGCCGAAAACCTCCACCACCGCAGGACCCCCGTGTTCCTTTGCAAGCTGCCTGAAATGCTCATAGGCCGAGCGCATGACCGCCAGTTTCCGCTCTGTAAATTTTTTATCCAGATAGATGGCGCTGTCCGCCCGGTGGTCATAGTCAAACTGCTTATTGGGCGCCGCGCCCGAATAGCCCACCCGCAGATGCCGGCGCTTGTTCACCGTGCTCACCGCGGAGCGGTAGATGACGGGCCGCAGCCCCATCTTCTCAAAATTCCGGACAGCCCGGCGTATCATCCGCTCAAATCCGAGCATATAGCGGATATTTACCGTTTTCTTGATGGAGATATCCTTCCCCGTGGTTATGAACCCCATGCGGTATCCTTCCGTATAAGTGTCCGCCATGGCGGCGATCTCCTCCCCGGACAGGGAGTTGAGATAGGCCGCCGTCTTTAATTCGTTTTCAGACACATACTCCCCATACCGGTACAGATACCGCAGATCCGTCAGGTCTGCGTCCATGACGATCCGGGTGGCGAAATCCAGCGCCGGGTCCACCGTTTCGCGGACTCTGGACGTCACAAAGAGGTCGCTGTAATCGCTGACATACCAGTACACAATCTGCTGGATCGTCCGGTACCGGGGCAGTTCCTCCTGCTCAAAGGCATTATAGATCTCCACAAAAAGCTCCGGCAAAATTGCCGTTTCCTCCAGCCGTCCCTCAAAAATATATACGATCAGGCCCCGCAGCTCCGTGTACAGGAAGGACAGGATCCTGCCATGGACTTCCCCAAGCTGTTTTACGGCATATGCCGGATTGCCGTAGCTCTCCTCATAATGTTCCGGCAGAATATCGCGATAAAGGGCTATATTCAGCTCCTGCCACTGTTCCAGCGTATATTTCTCCGTCTCGCCGTTCTCCAGTTTCGCCTTCAGATCCTCCATCTGAATCAGGAAACCGGCCACGGCCTGAAAATATCCGCAAAAAGGAGCGGCTACGGTCTGCTCCCGGCAGATCCCGTGAATCCGCTCCATGGCGAGACTGTACCGCTCTCTCAGATAATCCTCTTTCTCATTGATCTCTTCTTCAAAATTATCCATATTCTCCGTTCTGCCTCCATATATCTGTTTCTGCTGCCGGCTCTCTATACGCCCGCCTTCACCCGGTATCTTACCCCCTGGCAAGCCCGAGGCATACGATGAAAAACCATCCCGCGATCACCGCTGTGGAGAGGATCGTACCGAATTTACAGCAGAAATAGGACTTGCACTCGTCCTTAAATCCGGCAAAACCATAGCGAAGTCCAAGAAAAGCCATAACGATTCCCGTAAAGCCCATGGCGCCGATCCAGCTTGCAGCCCTCCCCTTCAGCAGATATGAGATCCCGAGAAGGCCAAATAAAAATATGGCCGAGAGTATGGCAAGTACCGCCGAGGCGGCGCCGTTGGCGGAATATTTTTTTTCCTCAAAGGAATACATCTTTTTTTTTGCCATAGAACCGGCCTCCCTCATCTGTGTGCGATCCTTCCGGCCACATGACTGGCCATTCGGAACACGGCGTATCCAAGCGCGCCCCCCAGCGTATTCAGGATCATATCATCCACATCAAAGCATCCCACCTGAAGCAAAAACTGGGAGATCTCCACAAGCGCGCTGACCTCAAGGCTCAACAGTCCCACCTTCCACAGCTTTCTGGCGCTCCTTGACAGAACAGGCAAAAGCGCCCCGAAGGGCATGAAGCCCACAATGTTCCCCGCCAGATTCAGAAGCGTAAGGCGGATCCCCATGATACGCCAGTTCGCCAGGTAACGCCGGATTTCCAGGAAGGGCTGTAAATTATAACTGTAGCTGGCTTCCGCCGCGCCCCGCCCATAGCCTTCGGAGAAAAACAGAAAATACACCAGCCCTGCCAGATACACGCAGAACAGGCAGGCGCCGGATATTTTGATCCCTTTCCGAACCGCCGCCGACATCAGTACAGCCCGTCGTCCCTGCTTTTAAATAGCCGGGCCGAAGTGACCAGCAAAAGCACGCCCGTCGCCACCCCTGTAACGATGGTCACAATCCCCATCACAAGGCTCCAGACGGCCGCGTTTGAAACAAAGCCGTAAAATTTCTCGTTCATGGTTTTCCCTCCTGTCAGACTGGCTCAAACATCGCAGAGTAATGAAATTACGGCGTGTTTCCTCCACACGCCCCGTACTGTTCATAGTATGCGTCGATTGCGGCCTTTACAGTATCGTCTATGATCACGTTTCCTTTGTATTCTCTGCCGTACAGGTGCTGCACCACCTCTGCCATCGTGACGATCGCGGCGGTCTTAAAACCGTATGTTTCCCCGATCTCCTGCAGCGCGCTCTGGCTTCCCTGCCCCCGCTCCATCCGGTCAACGGAAACCACCAGGCCCGCCACCTCCACATTTCCCTGCGCTTTGATGATGGGCAGGGTCTCGCGGATGGAAGTGCCGGCCGTAGTGACGTCCTCAATGATCACCACCCGGTCTCCCTCCGTCAGCGGGCTGCCAAGCAGAATGCCTTTATCCCCGTGATCCTTGATCTCCTTGCGGTTGGAGCAGTAACGGATCTCCCGGCCGTACCGTGCGCTGATCGCCATGGCGGCCGCCACCGCCAATGGGATTCCCTTGTAGGCCGGCCCGAAAAGCACGTCAAATTCCAGGCCAAACTGATCATGGATGGCCTTTGCGTAATAGTCCCCAAGGCGGCAAAGCTGTGTGCCCGTCCGATAAAAACCGGTGTTCACAAAAAACGGGGTCTTCCTTCCGCTCTTGGTCACAAAGTCTCCGAAGCGAAGCACCCCGCAGTCCACCATGAATTCGATAAATTCCTGCTTGTATCCTTCCATCTGTCCCAGAAACCTCCGTATCTGCGGGCCGCTTTGACCTTTCCCCGCCGGCCTTGCCGCAGTCTGTCCGGGGGATCTTCCTCATTCTACCATAACCGTCCCGAAATGGCAAGGCTGCCGTGCTTCACACATTCTGCCCCCGGGACGGCTCCAGGGTAAGCCCCGGATTCTGCCCCGCCGCATGGCGGAACACGCGGAGAACCTTTTCAAAGTATCCTCCCGCCTCCTGCGCGTGGATAAACTCCACCTGTACATCCTCCATCTCCGTCAGGCAGTCATAGAGGGCGTCCAGGTTCTGCCCGTAATACTCCGGGAAACGCAGCTGCTCCTTCAAATAGGCATGGGCTTCTTTTTTCCGTTCCATCTGCCCCGCATCCAAAATAATCTTCATATGCCCGCTCCTGTTTTCTTCGCGTCTGATCTCCCGGTCTGCTCTTTCAGGCCGCCGTCCGCTCCGCTCCGGAATATAGCTCCTCGAACGTTCCGTAGTGATCCCCGGTGTAGTAGATATAGCCGTCGTCGGAGTAGATAATGCGCTTCGCCCCCCGGTAGTGGCCGTCCGTGTCAATATCGCACTCATAATAGGTTCTGCCCTTTACTTCCGGAAGATTTCCCTCATAATTGCCGAAGTAATCTCCGCCGATGCTCTTCCCGGGAGCCACTTCCCACAGATTGCCCTCTGAACTCACCCACCCCAGGGCCTTCGCTTCCTTTTTGGTGATGTAATTGTCCGGAAGATGCCCATATGTGTGCAGATAGAGAGCTACCTCCTCCCTGGAGGTGTAGGTCCCATCCTCGGAGATCTCCAAACTATCTGCCGCCGTCGTCTGCGCCTGGCTTTCGGCTTTTTCTGAGCCGCCCCGTGATTCCCGGGCGCATCCGCCGAGCAAAAGGCTCAGGGCCAGCACGGCGATACTCAGCAGATATCCCAGCGTCCTTCTCTTCCCGTCCATTTTTCCTCCCCTGTCATATGACGCGCCCCAAGGGCGTTTCCTTCCGGTTTATGCTTTCCGGAACTTTCCCCTTTATTATACGCTTTTGAATGTGGTTCGGCAACCGCTTTGTTTAACCGTAAAAGAGGCTGTCCTTCCGGCAGCGGAAAAGATCCGTATGACAGCGCTTCCCTCCCTGGAAGGTGCAGAGGGATGGTTCTTCCCATCTCACTTTACGGCGCCGGGGCCGTCGAACGCGAGGGCGGACGTATTCTTTGGGTTTATGAGGAATACACGGATGCCACCTCGCAGCGCCATCCCCGCACAAGATTACAGATCTCCTTCCTGCACCAATGGTGGACCTTGTCCTCTCCGCCTGAACAAAGTTCAGATGGAGCTTGCGCCGTTAAAATTTTCAGTCAATAACTCCGCCCGAGGGCCACTCCCTCGGACGGGGTTACGTGCCCCCCGCGTGTTCCGTACTTTTCCGTAAAACTGAATCCGGCTAATTACTCAGCGCAAGAGGCAATTAATGAAGTGGCAGCAACCTTAAAAATGGAAGGGATGCAGCTGGCACAAGAAGATATCCTGTTACTAAAAGCATATAAAAATGGGACTTATTCCGGAGATGATCTCCGACAGGCAATACTCAACGAGGTTTAATGGAAGATTTTGTAAAAAAGCTTGCGTTCTACTTTTCAGAAATTAACGCGTTACATCCTTTCCGGGAAGGCAGCGGGAGGACCCAGAGGGAATTCATAAGGCAGCTTGCTATAAAAAACGGATATATCATCTCTTTCGCAGATATTTCGCCAGAAGAAATTTTCACAGGCAAGCCTGTTGGTTTTCTCGTCAAAAAGCGCCTTCCATCCAGGGAGGCGCTTTCTTATTGCTGATTCACTTCAGTTTCCAAAGCCAGCGTTGAAAAGGAGGCCGTGATTACCGCGATCCTGCCTTTCTGCGTCGGAATGTTTCCTCTCCTGCAAAAGCTGCGGCAATAAGCAGGAACAGATACCCGGCAACAGGTGTTTCATCTCCTGTATTCACCGCTCCTGTTTTGGTGGATGCGGCGGCTGTTTTTTCTGTGGAAGACGCGGTTGTCTCTGCAGCCCCGGCAGTTGTCTGCGTTTCCGTTTCTGTTTCTGTCTCTGTTGTTTTTTCCGTTTCTGCTTCTGTTTCTGTAGCAGGAGTTGTGCCGCCCGGCGTTTCGGTTTCCGTTACGCCTGTTGTTTCCCCACTCGCCTTTTTGTTCGTCACGGTCAGTGTAACCGCTTTCTCCGTTGCCGCCGCGTCATCCAGCTTCTGGTAAGTATCCGTCTGGGATACCACTTCGCCTCCTGTCGTATTGGTAATACGAATGTCGCTGCCCGATGTCGTCGCCGTGATCGTTGCCTGATAAACGTCCTCGCCTGGCAGATAGCCATCCAGCCCTGCCGTTTCGCGGATCGTATAGGTCCCGGTTGCCGTTCCGCGCAGGTCGATCAATCCGTCTGCATCCGTTGTATATGCCGTGCTGCTCCCATCCGGGGACGTCACTTCGAATGTCACGCC
>CAZQAB010000024.1:0-34619 GCA_964591265.1 uncultured Lachnospiraceae bacterium | reverse complement strand
AGGTTCTGACCCATGACTTAGCACTATTTTTTTACATCAACTCCGAAAGACAGGTACGATTGCCCGTGAAGTGTCAAGTATTTATTCATAAGGCAGCCGCATGAAAAACGCGGCCGGCTTTATCTTCTGGTTGTAATATGCAGTCCGGCAGCTTTTGATTCTGATATTCTGCCATATGAAAAAAGTCTTGATTTTTATATAATATATGATATATTATTACTATATGTGAAAGAAAAAAGAAGCTTTGAGATGAATTTTGAATTTAAAAAACGGGGGGTCAGGTGTTGACGGAGGATGTTGTTCTTTTCATGGATGCGTCACAGATGAGGAATTATCTGCGCGGTATGAAAAAGCTGGAAAAAACCCTTGCGCAGGAGAGGAAACGGATTTCCAGACTGATTGGCTCATTTAATGAGTGCATTGCAGCCGCTTCTCTGCCGGGGATGGGGAATGATTTTACCGGAGGCGGGCAGGTGAATACCGACACGTCCTATAAGACGCTGGCCCGTGCGTACCGGCTGCGGGAAATACAGGTGGAAGAGTATGTAAAAGCGTCCTGTTCCCTTTATCTGAAGGAAGAGAAACTGAAGACGGTCTGCCGGTGTATCCGGCTGCTGCCTGAGAAATGGAGCCGGATCCTGATCGCGGTTTTTGTGGACGGAATCGCTGAGGAGCAATACGCTTCTGCAAAGGAGATCCGGCCCGCCGGGCTCAGAAAGGAGCTGGGAACGGCGGTCCAGGCGCTTTTGGCCCTCTATAATTCCCAATCGGCATGGCTGAGGGCAGAATACCGGGATATGATCCGGAGAAATGGAGGCTGACAAAGCATGAGCAGAACCATACGGCATATGTATATCAGTTATACGGAGTTTACCGGAATGCGCCGGAATATAAAGCAGACGCCGGGAGGATATGGGGATGCGGCGCTCCCGTTTCCGGAGGAATTAAGCGCCGAAGAAAAAGAGCGGTTCCTGGACTGCGTAAGGCAGGTGGCGGACGCCCCCCTGCCGAAGCTGCGCGCGATCCTTGGCATGTCAAGGACACGGATGGGCGAGGTGTTTGCCGTCCCTGTCGGCACCCTGAAAGGATGGGAGGCAGGCCGCCGCACGGCGCCGGAATACTTCTGCAGCCTTGTGGCTTACATAGCCTTCCTGCATCTCTTAAACGCCGTCCCGGGGAATGCGAAACGCAGACAGGAGGAGACCGGCCCGTGGAGCTCTGAGGATCTGTACCCCATATCCCCGGAAGCATTGTTTCGGCGGCTGTCAGAGGAAATGGAGAATATGAAGGAGAATTTCATATGAAAAAAAGATTTCTCTCTGTCCTGGCTGTTCTCTTTATTCTGGGCGGGATCGGGATGGCCGGAAAGATCTGCCTGGAATACAAAAAAGGCCGGGACCGCTACGCAGATATGGAGGACCGCTACACGGCCGCCGGCTCCGGGGCAGAACCGGCCGCAGGAGGCTCAGACGGCGGGGAGAAGGGAGAGGAAGAATATATTCCGGCAGATGCCCCGCCAAGGGTTTGCGTAGACTGGGACGGCCTCAGATCGGAGAATGAAGAAGTCATTGCATGGCTTCAGCTTCCGGCCATAGACCGGTCTTATCCGGTCCTTCAGGGGGAGGACAACGAATACTACCTGCACCGCGCCCCCTCCGGAGAATACCTGTATGCAGGAAGCATTTTTATGGATTATTACAACCGCGCGGATTTCAGCAACCTGAATACGGTCCTATACGGGCACAATATGCGGGACGGCTCCATGTTCGGGGAATTAAAACGGTACAAGGATCCGGAAACCTTCTCTGTCTGCCCTTATTTCTGGATCTATACGCCAAAGACGGATCTTTTGTACCGCATCTTTTCCGTGCATACCGCGTCCGAAAGCGGCAGAGCCTATACGGTGCGGTTCGCGGATTATGACGGGTATACCGCCTGGCTTGACGAAATGAGGGAAGCGTCCGCCATTGATACGGGCGCTGCCGCTTCCCCGGGAGATACGGTAGTGACCCTCTCCACCTGTTCCGACGCCAGCGCGACCCGGCAGACTGTGCAGGGGTATCTCGTGACAAAAGCGGTCGTCATCAGCCGGGGAAAATCATCATGCGAAAGAACAGTATCTTCTCGCAGCCTGTCACGGGTTTTGTTGCCGCAAGTTAGTATGCTGCAGGGGTGTCCGTGACACCCCCAAAAACGGGAAAAGGGCGTCACGGGCACCCTTTACAGGCGTTTTTGAAACTATTATACTTATAATTGAAGAAGTGCGGAACAGAAAAGGCTGATACGTGAAAGCGTACAGCCTTTTTTTCTGCCCATTTTCCGGGAAAGGAGGGATGCGCATGAGAGATTCCCCGTGTGAGAGGAGATATACCATGAAAAAAATCAGCACGAGAATTAAGAAAGGATGACAAATATATGAAACCGGTTTTTAAGAGAACATTGACGCTGCTCCTGGCTCTCTGCCTGTCCGTCTCCGCAATAGGATATCCACTGGCGGTCCCCGCCGCCGAAAGCGGGGAGACGCAGGAGGCAGGGACGGAGCCTGCCGCAGTCCCGACAGAAACAGCGGCAGCAAAGACGCAGGAAACAGAAACAGAGGCCATCCTATATTATGCGGCCACACTGCTGCGGAAGGAGGGGCTTTCCTTTGATTATGAAACGGACCGGGAAGATCCGGATGCAGATCATCCTGCGGATAAGGATGCGGATACCGTGCTCCTCTATGCCCCGGGAGAGGAAATATCCGTCACCTTTTCCACAAAGGACGGTTATTCTATAGCCGGGGTGCATATTTATGGCCGCGACCTTATGGATATCCGCTTTTCCTGGGAAGAAGAGGATACGGTTGTATTCAGGATGCCGGATGAGGACGTGTGGGTGGACGTGTCGCTCGTGACGCCTCTGAGGTCAGGCCAGGATGGCGCGGAGGAGGGGGAAACCGATGGCACATACCAGACGGCGGCCCAGGCGGAGACATCCGGGAGCAATGGGGAGGGGGAAGCCTACGTCCCCGGCCAGGAGAATACTCAAAGTGAAACACTTCAGGCATATGAGCCGGAGACAGAGGAAGACGGGCTGCCAAAAGCGGGGAGCATCGTGTCCGTGGAGCCCGTGACAATCCCCTCTGACGCATGGGACTTCAATCCCTGCACAGATTTTACAAACCTCGGTTATGAAGGGGACAGCCTCACCGTCACGTATATTTCTGATGATATTGATTACAGCGCGGCAGGAACCTACAGCACCATCTACCGGGTGGACGATTCAGAGAGCGGGAAATACTGGTTCGTCCTGCGGCCCGTCGTCGTGGCGGCAAAAGGGGAGGAAACTGCCGCAGAGACAGAGGCAAAGACAGAGACAGACACAGAGACGGAGGCAGAGACAGAGACAGACACAGAGACGGAGGCAGAGACAGAGACAGACACAGAGACAGAGACAGAGGCGGAGACGGAAGCGTGGACCGAAGATGCCACGGAAGAGGGAACCGGGGCCGGGGCCGGTTCCAAAACCGGAATTGAAGATCCGGATACGGCGGTCATGGCCCTGTCGGCGGAAGAAACGGTGGAGGATACGGCGGAGGAATCTGCCGCTGATACACGTATGCTTTTCACTTCACTGCCGGGTACGTTTGATATATCAAAAGACGGATTCCTTTACGTCAACAAAGAGTTCCAGGCGGATACGGTGAATATGTACGCCGGTACCGTCTGGAGGACGCTCACGATTGACGGGGTCACGTACAACGTATACTGCCTGGAGCCGTCCAAGAGCGATCCGGAATATTCGTACAGCAGGAGCGCCGCAAGCTCCATCAGTCTGTCGTCTGCGCTTGGCAAAGCGCTGTACTATCTGTATGGCGGGCCGGGCTGGGGCGCCACGGTGAACGGCGTGAATCTGAGCGATCTGTTTTCTGAGGCCGGGGCCGGGTCCTACAGGTATGCGCTGACACACTACATACTGGCCTATATCTACCTTGGGGCCGGCGGGGACTGGAATGCCTGGGTGTCCCACAGCCCGGTGATCAACAGCGACGGCCAGGCATTTATCAGGAAGGCGGCAAACCTGATCGAGAGCTTCCCGGTCCCATCCGCCAGCCTTTCCGCGACATCCCTGGCCGGAACCTATGATTCCGCGTCCGGAATGAGCGTTACAGGTTCTGTCACTTTCAGTTCTTTCGGAGCGTACAGTGACGGCAACTTTATCAAAACGACGGTTCCATCCGGGGTCACTCTTGTGGTGACCGGCAGCAATGCCAGGACGTATGCATCCGGCAAGACCGCCAGGGTATATGCCGGGGAAAGTTTTTATATGAAGGCAGACACCGGCGTGACCGGGGACATGACGCTGGAATTTGCGCAAAAATATTCCACGGACGCCAGCGCCTACACCATCAGCAACAGCGACGCCCAGGATCTTGGGTTTGTTATTTTCCCGGAAGATGAGACGTACAGCATTTCGGTGGACTGGCCGGATACCAGAGTGATCAGGGTTCAGAAATATGACAGGGATACCGGCCTGGCACAGCCTAACAACACGGCCGCCAGCTTTGCGGGAGCGGTTTACACGATCTATTCCGATTCCTCCTGCACAGCTGCGGTGGAGGCTATAACCACGGATTCCACCGGCGCGGCCCAAAGCAGCCGGCTTCCGATGCAGAATTACTGGGTAAAGGAAACGAAAGCCCCGACTGGCTATAACCCCGATACGACGGTCTATCCGGTGACCGGCAGCGACGTGGAAGTGACGGTAAACTCCACAGAGGAGGTCATCAAGGGCAGTGTTTCGCTGATGAAATATCTTGATGATGATATGACGGAAGCGCAGCTTCAGGATCTTTATGACAGCCGTAAGCTGGAGGGAATCACTTTCACGCTTTCCCATGAAGATCCGGATGTAAATGACAGAATGGACCGGCAGGATCCCGATGCAAGGGTAATTGTGACAGACAGATACGGATACGCCGGGACAGGCTATCCTCTTGTTTACGGCACCTGGACGATCACCGAGTCCAACACGCCAGATGGCTACGACGGCCTGGAAAGCGCCCGGATCAGGATCACCCAGCAGGGCGTAGAACTGAAATACGTGGTATCGAACACGAAGATACACATAGCGGTCCAGATTGTCAAGAAGGATCTGGCGACAGGCAATACGATTCCCGTTGCCGGCGCAAAATTCCAGGTGCTGGATAATACGGGGACGCCCCTTATCATGCAGGACAACATGGAATATGGCAGGCTGACGGATACATTTACGACGGGAGCGGACGGTACGCTTACGCTGACCTCCGCGCTTGATCCCGGAACTTATACGCTTGTTGAAACCTTTGCGCCGGAGGGATACGTCCTGGCAGCCCCGTTTACCTTTGAAGCGGCGGAAACGGCGACAGTAGAGGAGCCTCTTATCGTGGAATGCTACGATACCGTCCAGACAGGCCGGATCCAGATCACCAAGCTGAATAAAGACGGGGCCGTTCTTGGGGAAGGGTTTACGTTTGAAATTTATGTAGGGGATGCGGACATTACAGACCCGGCCGGGACGGTCCGCACCATAACCGTTGACGGCGGGGAGATTGAGCTGACGGCCGGGAGACTGGTGGAGACCGTGTCCACCTCGGATAACGGCATCGCAGTTTCCGGCAGCCTCCCGGTGGGCGGTTACGTGGTACGGGAAGTGCAGGCGGCCCAATATTACGCGATATCCGCGCAGGATTACCCTGTTACGATCGGATTTGACCGTGAGGAGGAATCGGTCGTTGCAACGGTGCAGGCTGTGGATGCAAAGACGTCCTTTAACCTGTACAAGGTCAACGCGGAGGATGAGACTGCGGCCCTTGAAGGAATCCGGTTCCGCATTTTCTCGTCTGCCGACGTGGAAGCCGAGAAAGCGCTGCAGATCGCCCGGGCCGTCGAAGCGCTCCGCGCAGATCAGCAGGCGGAGATGGACGGACTGTTTACTGCCCAGGCCGAAGAGCTTGCCGCGATCGAAGCGGAGTATCAGGGATATTATGACGCATACGTGGCCGGGGGTCATACGGAGGAGGAGATTACAGCATTCGAAGAGGAAAACAATGCTGCGCTGTCGGCGGCGCTTGCAGAGAAAGAAGCGGAGCATCAGGCGGCGGCAGCGGCCCTTCAGGAATCCCAGGAGGCGGCGGTAACCGCCCTGGAAGAGCAGATGATGTCCGAATTGGAGATCACGGATTACTCAGCGCTTGGGACGGAGTACGCCACCGACGCGGACGGCCTGATCTGCAGGGAGGATCTGCTCCATGGGGCCACGTACTATGTGTACGAGACGGAGACCCTGCCGGGCTACAACCTGGACGCTGCAGTGTATGAGTTTACCGTGGATGATAACGGCCTGATCGGCGGGGAGGATAACTATACCATAAAGATCGGCAATACGCCCAACAGCGTGGAGATCTCCAAGAAGGGCATTATAGGGGAGGACGAACTGCCCGGGGCAACCCTTGTTGTCACAGATTCCTCCGGGGAAGTGATGGACGAGTGGGTGTCCACGGAGGAGCCTCATTTCATCAAAGCGCTTCCGGCAGGCGTCTACACGCTGACGGAGACGGCCGCCCCGGAGGGATATGCCATCGCGGACTCCGTCATCTTCACGGTGGCCGACAGCCTTGAGATCCAGCAGGTGGTTATGCGGGACGAGATTATTTACGTGTCCTTTATTAAAAAGGATGCCGACAGCGGGGAGCCCCTTGCCGGAGCGACGCTCACCGTGACGGACGCCGAAGGAAACGTCATGGATTCCTGGGTGACAGACGGCGGGGCTCATGTGCTCAACCTGGCGGCAGGGTCTTATACCCTGTCCGAGAGCGCAGCGCCGGACGGCTATGCCAAAGCGGAAGATGTAGAATTTACCGTCACCTCCGACCAGGCATCCTGGGAGGTTACCATGTCTGACCGGTTAACGCAGGTGTCCGTATCAAAGCTGGACGTGACGGATGATTCTTACCTGGCGGGGGCGAAACTCATCATAAAGGACTCCACCGGCCGGGCTGTGAAGGAATGGACGTCAAAGGCGGCAGGGGAATGGATCGAAGGACTGGCGGCGGGAGATTACGCCCTCGTGGAGGAGACCGCCCCGGAAGGCTATGAGCTTGCCGACACGGTGTACTTTACGGTTACGGACGCCATGGAAACACAGGAAATCGTCATGTATGACTATCCGAAGGACAGCACGGTGGATTTGACCGGAAAGAAAGAGAGCGCCGCGTCCGGAACCGGTACGCCTGGCGCCGGCTCTTCCGGCGGCGGATCTGTGATTGCGGCGGGCGCGAAGACCGGGGATTATTTCCGTTACGGCGCGGCGGCGTTCTTTATCATGGGCGGCGTTATCCTGCTGATTTGCCAGGAGGTTCGCAAACGCAGAAAGGGGAAATAGAATCACTGTAAAATGAAGAGGAGATGGTTTGCTTTGAAGCTGAGACGATATGCCGCGCTGCTTTTATGCGCGGCGCTTACCCGGCCGGCAGTCTGCGGACTGGCGGCCTTGCTGAATGTGCGGGCGGAAGAGGCGGAAACCGGGACAGAAGCGCCGGGAGAGAACCCGGCGCAGGCGGAGACGTCTGTGGAAGAAGGAACGGAAACGGAGATACCCATGACAGAAAGACCGGAAGCAGAGACACCTCCGGGAGAAGAGCCGGAGACGGGAACACTCCAGGAGGAAACGGAACCGGGTGGGGAAAAGAATACGGAAGACGCGGCAGAAGCCGGTACGGAAGCGGACGGTACGGGAGAAGAGACAGAGGATGCCCCGGAGACGGAAAGCCGGACGGCGGAAACCGAAACAGAGACCGGAAGCCGGACGGCGGGAGAAACCGGGACAGAAAAACCAACGGAGATACTGTCTGCCGCCGGGGACAGCGCCGATTCCCGGCACAGCCCCTCCGGCGCTTTTCTCTGGGATGCAAGCTGGTTTCTGGCTGAGGATTTCCGTTTTACGCAGGTGGATAAGAGATATGCCGTTATAGAAAACGGCGGAGCCCCGGCCACAGTGCTGCAGGAGCCGTGGGAGGGGAGCGCGGTGGCGGGGACGCTGCCGTATTTCAGCATTTGTTACGTGCTTGAAGAGACCGCAGATTCCACCGGCCAGACCTGGTACTATATTGAATCCGGCGGCGTCCGGGGCTTTATCAAGCCGGATATCCTGATGGACGCCTCCTGTGCGCAGAAGGTTGTGGAGGCCGTGGGAGGCGGCGCTTTTGCGACGGGAGCTATGGCTGTGGAGAAGGCGGATAATGAGGCTTTTACCTATACGCACACCACGGTTTATGAGGTGCTCGCGGGAAAGGAATATGCCGTGGCGCTGTGTGGCAGCGGGATTTACGAATACCGGGATACCTCCTCCCGCATGGCAGGAAGCGTATTCTCAGGGACGCTGGTTTATGTGCTTGAGGATGCCGGGGATGGCTGGCTGTATGTGGAATCCGGCGATGTCCGGGGCTTCCTGGAGAAGGATGTCATCCTGTCCGGAGAAGCGGCGGAGGGGATTATAGGTGAGGTGGGCGAGGAGGAGGCGCAGCTCGCGAAGCAGTACCTGGAGCCGGAGGAAAATCGCTCCGTTTACTTTACCTTCCGATCCACAAAATCCGCCGTCACCACGGAAAACGTGGGTGCACAGGTGGCCGCGTTCGCTCTGAGCTTTGTGGGGAAACTGCCCTATGTGTGGGGCGGCACAAGCCTTACGGAGGGCGCGGACTGCTCCGGATTTACACAGTCCGTCTTTGCGGCGTTTGGGATTTCCATCCCGCGCCTTGCCCAGGAACAGGGGGCGTATGGCCGGGAGGTGGACAGCCTTTCCGACGCGCAGCCAGGGGATATCGTCTATTACGCCTCCGGTCCCCATGTGGGAATCTATATCGGAAACGGCTTTGTAGTACAGTGCTCCGGGGCAGCCTCGGATACAGCGGACAGCCCCGGAAGGGGACCGACGGTGAGCCCGGCGCCCTACAGACCGGTCACTTCCATTCGCAGATATATCCTTTCTGCCGATTCTGGCGGTTCTTCCGGGACGGATGCAGCGGGATATACGCAGGAACAGCTCGAACTGATCTGGGCGATTGTAGCGCAGGAGGACAATGGTTCCTATGAGGGCGCGCTGGCGGTCATCAGTTCTGCCATGAACCGGACGGAATCTGCCAGGTGGGGCTATCTGGGCAGTACGGCTCTGGAGCAGCTCACAGCATCCGGGCAGTACTGCTACAGCCTGGACAGCTATTGGCAGGCCCGGCTTAATGGCAACGTGCCGGATTATGTCAAACAGGCGGTGTATGACTGTCTTGAAAAAGGCATACGGAACCACAGTTATACGAGCTTTCGGAGCACGAAAGGGAAAGTGACCGGCGCGGACGCCGTACAGATTGGCGGCAACTGGTATTTTGGAACATGAAAGCCCTGATAATAGAGAGGAGGATGAACCCAAGTGAATTATAATAAGAAAAACCTGCCCCTGTACGCGGCCATCCTGGCGTGGATCCTGCTTCTGGCGGTCTTTGCCATCTTTTCCATCTGGAAAAGCGTTCAGAGGACGGTGCAGCCGGAAACGGAGGCGGAAGTGCAGACAGAATCAGAAACGCGGACGCCTGCCTTTGAAGCGCTGCTTTACAAGGCGGATGCCGCCAGCATATCCTTCAGGGAAACCTGGCTTACCAGCGATTCCGACACGGAATGCGTCCTGACGATCGAGGAAGGGACGCTGGTCGCCCTGCTGGTGACACCGGCAAAGGGGAAAGTGCTGGAGAGCGTGGATATTCTGGATTACGATTTCCAGAGCGTGGACAGCTATGTGACCCGGGTTTCCGGGGCCGGGAACGAGATGCGCGTCAATTTTGTCATGCCGGGGCATGATATCATCGTGAATTTTAATTTCCAAAGCAACGGGGAGACAGAAGATGCAGCCGGGACGGATGAAATGGACGCGGCAGGGAATGAGACAGAGATGGAGACAGAGAAGGAAACAGAAGACGCCGTTGGCGGCCTGACGCTGCATAACCTGACGGCTGACATCATCACGGCATTTAACGGTGCATTTGACGACGAAGAATTTCTTCAGGCAATAGGAGAAGCGCTCCATGTGGAATCTCCGCGCAGTGAGTATTACGGCGTGACGGATGTGACCTTCAGCACGGAACCCTACAGCGGGGCAATGGACTCGGATAAGCTGTACTATTATGTCTATCTGGATGACGACCCTGACCGGAAGATCCTCGTTACCTATTATACGCAGGAGGATGCCTACGTTTTTACGGCCGTGCGGGAGGAGACGGAGGCGCGGACCGAAACAGCGGCGGCCAACGGGGACGGCAGCGGGAGCGCATATTCCGGCGGCGTCGGCGGTCAGATGCCGGCGGGAAATGCTTCTTCGGGGACAGGCAGCCAGACGCCTGCAGGAGCCGCCTCCACAGGGTCAAAGACCGGGACATCCTTTGACATCATGTCTGTCTCCACCACGTTTCTGTCTTATGTGGGCGGAGAAGACGTTTTTTACGAAGCAGCGTGGGAGTATGTCCTGTCCACAGGCAGGACGGGAAACATCATCGGCACAATGTCCGGCTATGAGATCGATCCGGAGGCGAAAAAGGCGGATTTTACCATCGCGCTGTCCACCGGCGGTTCCATTACCGGCACATACAGCAAAAAGACTGGAAAATTCAGTTTTTCCGGATAAAGGAGGGGAAAAGCAGGATGAAAGATCAGGAAAAAGATGACCGCCTCCAGGTGGAGGCGCAGGAGAATAATGTGCCCCGGGACGCTCAAATGCCACCGGATAATGTTCGCGAAACGCCGGATACAGATGTATCGCAGGAAACGGACGCGCCCGGGGATGAGAGCGGAATTTCGCAGGAGAAACCGGGATCGCATGGCGTTTTTTCATTTTTAAATGTACTCACGGTTCTTACCGTAGTCGCTGTCGTTGCAGCCCTGGGTTCCTTGTGTTTCTGGTTTCTCCGGCAGCCGTCCCTGAACGCGGCTTCCAATACGGAAATTCCGGCAGCGCAGGATGGGGATGGCAGCGGCGGGATGGTATTTGTCAGCGGCGGGGAAGAGGAGGTACAGCCCCCGGTCATTCCGGATATGTCCCGTGAGACGCAGGAGGAAGCACAGACGCAGGAGGAGCCGGAGGAGCGGGACGTGCGGGATGCCGCTGCGTTTTTCGGGGAAGAAAGCCAGGGGGTGGCCGTCAGCCAGATCCGGGTATCAGGGCTTACCGATGCCCAGAGGGACGCCGCAGGATTCCGGGAATCGGATTTTGTGTATGCCCTGTCCTCTTTTTTGTCCGGTTTTGGGGAAACGGCGGCGACGGCGGAGTTTGTGGGGGAAGCCCGTGTTTCCGCCTCCGGGGCTTATGCCTGGGAGGTTTCTCTTGACGGGGAAGAGGAGCCGTCCATAACGGTCCTGATGTACGCGGCTTATCCGGGAAACTACCTGTTTATTTTCAATGAGACGGACACAGCGCGGGGTTCCCGGCTCCAGTCCCAGGCGGAAACGCAGACCCAGACAGAAACCAGAAATCAGACGGAAACCAGGACCCAGCCTCAGACACAGGAGGGGCCAGCCTCCGGGTATAACGCTGCAACCCTTTCTGTAACCGGGCTTCCCTCTGTGCTGGCAAATTATCTGGACAACGTTTACGAGCTGCAGTTTTCCATGTATGCGTACCTGTACGGGCAGGGAAGGAAGGTGGCTTCGGCGGCGCTGACGGACTATTCCATTGACGCGGATACAAGGGTGGCTGCGATGGAATTTCTTCTGTCCGACGGCAGCGCGCTGACCGGGACGTACCGGAAAAACGGGAATACATATTTATTTAAGTAAAAAGGATCCCCGGCAGATGAAAGGAAAGGTAAAGAAGAAGCCGGCACGGAATGTGTTGCCTAATCCGGAAAATTATTATAAAATGGGGATGTCAGCATTATTGTGAAGACATTCCAAGGCAGCAGGAGGAAGCTATGGACCAGCATTCAAAAACGATTCTTCAGAAGATACGGTACATTTTACTGATGCGCCCGGTGTTCAAAACGGACGCGCTGTTCAGCGATGAGACAGAGAATTTTGTGACGCCTATGGAGCCGAAGCCGGGAGACACGGTGAAGATACGGATTCGCACCTTGAAGGACAATGTGGATATGGTCTACTTTATCAGCGGCGCCACCAAGGCGGAGATGCAGCTTGAGGATACGGTGGGACGCTTTGACTTCTATTCCACGGAGCTCGTCATGGGGGAAGAGCCGGTACACTACTATTTTGAGGTGCAGAGCGGCAAGACCCGTTGCTTCTATAATAAATGCGGCATATCCCGGGATCTCCAAAAGAGCAAGGCTTTCTGCCTTGTTCCGGGCTTTTCAACGCCAAACTGGGCAAAGGGAGCGGTGATGTATCAGATATTTACCGACCGTTTCTGCAACGGGGATCCCACGAATGATGTGCGGGACGGGGAGTATGTCTATATCAACGAGACGGTCCGCCGGGTGGAGGACTGGTACAGGATGCCGGCGAGCATAGATATACGGGAGTTTTACGGAGGCGATCTCCGGGGAGTGATGGATAAGCTGGACTACCTGCAGGATTTGGGGGTGGACGTGCTGTATTTCAATCCTTTGTTTGTGTCCCCCTCCAATCACAAGTATGACATACAGGATTATGATTACATTGACCCTCACTTCGGCAAGATCGTCCGGGACGAGGGACATACGCTCCGGGGCTGGGAGCATGAGAACCGGAATGCCACGCTCTATATCAACCGGGTGACCGGGCTGGACAATCTGGAGGCCAGCAACCGGTTGTTTATTGAGCTGGTGGAGGAGGTGCACCGGCGGGGTATGAAGGTCATCCTGGACGGGGTATTCAACCACTGCGGTTCTTTCAATAAATGGATGGACCGGGAGCGGATCTATGAGAATCAGGAGGGCTATGAGCCGGGGGCGTATGTCTCGGCGGACAGTCCTTACAGGAGCTTTTTCAAATTCCACAATGAGCACGAATGGCCCTACAATCCATTTTATGACGGCTGGTGGGGCCATGATACCCTGCCCAAGCTGAACTACGAGGAGTCGCCCAGGCTGGTGGAATATATTATGGAGATCGGCCGGAAATGGGTGTCCCCGCCGTACAATACAGACGGCTGGCGGCTGGACGTGGCGGCTGATCTGGGCTTCAGCCAGGAGTACAACCATGATTTCTGGCGAAGGTTTCGCAAAGTGGTCAAAGAGGCAAACCCGGATGCGATCATCATTGCGGAGCATTACGGGGAGGGCGCGGAATGGCTGCAGGGAGACCAGTGGGATACGGTTATGAATTATGATGCCTTTATGGAACCCCTCACCTGGTTTTTTACCGGCATGGAAAAACACAGCGACTCTTATAATGAGGAACTTTTGGGCAACGCGGACAGCTTCATGGAAAGGATGACCAATAATATGGCCGGTTTTCTGGCGCCGTCGCTGCAGACGGCCATGAACGAGCTTTCCAACCACGATCACTCCCGGTTCCTCACCAGGACAAACAAAGTTGTGGGAAGAGTGGCTGAGCTTGGCAGTGAAGCGGCGGATCAGAATGTGAAACCGGAGGTCATGCGGGAAGCGGTGGTGATGCAGATGACCTGGCCGGGGGCTCCGACGGTCTATTATGGCGACGAGGCCGGAGTCTGCGGCTTTACAGATCCGGACAACCGGCGGACGTATCCCTGGGGGCGAGAAGACCGGCAGATGATCGAGTTCCACCGGGCCGCGATCGCCATGCACAAAAAATATCCGGTGCTGGCAAGCGGTTCCCTGAGGTTCCTGACCGGCGGCTACAATACGCTGGCCTACGGACGGTTCAGCCGCGAGGAACAGATCGTGGTGGTCTTCAACAACAATACCGACGAGAAAGAGCTCTGCATCCCGGTATGGCTGCTGGGCATCCAAAATGAGCAGGTGCTGCGCCGCGTGTTCTGTACCGATGCGGAAGGCTTCTCTGAAAAAGAACGGATCTATCCGGTGGAGGACAGGCAGACGAGGATCCGGATGCCTGCCTGCTCCTCTGCCGTGCTGGTGGCGTGCGAATTTGACAGGACGGGGTCCGGGGCAGACGGCGCAGCTTCTGATGTCCGGACGGCGTCAGGGGAATGACTTCATCTTTAAGAAAAACGCAAGATTGTCTTAACCCTGCCTTTCTTTCATTTTGGCTTCATCGGGAGTAAACTGGATGGCAGGAGATGAGACGGATGAAAAAAAGGACGATAGGCGTTTTAATTATTATATTTCTGATCGTCGCGGGAATGGCGGGAGCGTATATCGGAATCGGGCTCCGGTACCAGACGTATTTTTTTGAGAATACGTCCATCAACGGGATGGACGTATCTGATCGGACGGCTGCGGAGGCGGAGGCCCTGATCGCGCAGCAGGCGGAGGATTACCGCATCACGGTCACTACCCGGGAGGAGACCCAGGAGATCATCGAAGGGGCGGATATCGGCTATCGGTTCGTCTCCGGCGGAGAAGTGCAGAGCTTCCTGGATCAGCAGAATATCTTCCTCTGGCTGCCGGCGTTTCTGGGGCGGGAGTCCATCTATACCATGGAAGCCTCCACGGTCTACGACGAGGAAAAGCTGGCACGGGCTGTGGCCGCCCTTGCCTGTATGCAGGAGGAAAATATGACGGCGCCCCAGGATGCCTCCGTGCAGCAGCAGGCAGACGGCGCCTACGCGGTCGTACCGGAGACCGCCGGGAATCAGCTTGACCCGGAAAAGACGGTGGCGGCGGTCAGAGAGACCGCGGACGGGGGCGGACGGGCTGTCAACCTGGATCTGTCGGGGTGCTACATAGAGCCGGCCGTTTTATCGGACGATGCGGGGCTTCAGGCGGAAGCGTCTTTGCGGAATCAGTACAGCAATATCACCGTAACCTATTATATGGGCGGCGACGTTACCGTCACTCTGGATCCGGACACGATCTATTCCTGGTTTTCCATCACAGAGGACGATCAGGCGGCCATCGACCGGGATTCGGTGGCGGCCTGGGTGGAGCAGCTGGCGGATCAGTACGACACCATCGGGTCGTACCTCCCCTTCGTTACCTCCAACGGGGAGACTGTATATCCGCAGTCCAGGACTTATGGATGGGAGATGGATCGGGACAGTGAGACGGAGGAGCTTTACCGGCAGCTTTTAAGCGGGCAGTCTGCCCAGCGCAGCCCCGTCTGGTATGAGAGCGCGGGAACGAGAGGCGCAAATGATATCGGAAATACGTATGTGGAGATCGACTACACGAACCAGAGGATGTGGTATTACAAGGATGGGGCCCTGCTGGCGGAGACCGCAGTGGTCACCGGTAATGTCAGCGCTGGCACCGCATCCCCGGAGGGTGTGTTCTGTATCGTCGGCAAGGAGGAAAACGCCACGCTGGTGGGCGAGGATTACAAGACGCCGGTGGACTACTGGATGCCATTTTACGGCGGCGTGGGAATTCACGACGCGGATACCTGGCGGACGGTCTATGGGGGCGATATCTATACATACAGCGGTTCCCACGGCTGCATCAATACTCCCACGGCGCAGGCGGCGGTTATCTATCAGAATATTGATGTGGGAACGCCTGTGGTGTGCTACAGCTCCGGCATATATTACGGCTATTCCCAGCAGACGGTCAGCGGCGCCACTGCCGCCGGCGATGCTTCCGATACGTCGGGTGAGGATATTGTAATCATAGACGGAAGCGGCGATTCCGATACAGACGGCGCCTCCGGAACGGACCGTATTTCTGATACGGGAGATACGCCGGATACCAGCGCTGCCGGGGATGCGTGGACCGAGTTTGACATAACCATACAGGATGAGGTCATTTACTGAATTACAACTTAATTTGCGGAAGCGCTTTAATGAGCATTTTTTTAAAGAATGACAGCAGAGAAAGGCTTTCAGAATCTTTTATCCGCATATATAATTATCTGTGAAATATACCCGAGGGGCGTAATGCCCTCCGGAAACGGAAACAACTGCGCTGTTTCAACAGAATATTTTCTGGGGAGGATCATTTCAATGAAAATAGTAGTTTTGGCGGGAGGCATCAGTACGGAGCGGGATGTGTCCATTGTGTCGGGGACCATGGTCTGTAAAGCCCTGCGGGAGCGGGGGCATCTGGCGATTCTCACGGACGTTTTCTGCGGGGATGCGAAAGCGGATGTGGAATCGGCTTTTGCTGAGAATTATGACGTGGACAAGGCGGCAGATTATATGAAATCCTTTAACCGGGAGATCCCGTCCATGAAAAGGAGCCGGAAGCAGTTTTTTGGCCCGAAGGTTCTGGAACTGTGCCAGGCGGCGGATGTGGTGTTCATGGCGCTGCACGGCGAGGACGGCGAGGGCGGCAAGGTGCAGGCGGTCTTTGATCTGATGGGGATTCGTTACACCGGTTCCGGCGTGCTGGGAAGCGCCATCGCCATGGATAAGGGGCTCTCCCGGAAGATCTTTGCCCAGGCCGGCATCCCAACGGCCGCAGGGATCGTGCTAAGAAGCACCGACCGGCGGCTCGGCGCACCGGAGAACGGCGTAGGGCTGCCCTGTGTGGTAAAGCCATGCTGCGGCGGTTCCAGCGTGGGCGTGGAGATCGCCCGTACCCGGGAGGAATATCTTCGTGCGCTGGAGGCTGCTTTTGGATATGAAGATGAGGTGGTTGTAGAGCAGTATATTGAAGGCCGGGAGTTTTCCGTGGGCGTGGTGGAAGGCAGGGCTTACCCCATCATTGAGATCACACCCCTTGTTGGATTTTATGATTATAAGAACAAATACCAGGCGGGTTCCACGATAGAGACCTGTCCGGCCGAGCTGCCTCCGGAACCCGCCGCGCAGATGCAGCGCTATGCGGAGATGGCCTACGAGGCTCTGAAACTGGGAGGCTACGGGCGGATGGACTTTATGATGGGGAAAGACGGCAGCATCTACTGCCTGGAGGCCAATACCCTGCCAGGTATGACCCCCACAAGCCTGCTCCCCCAGGAAGCGGCGGCGCTGGGAATCCGTTTTCCCGAGCTGTGTGAGCATCTGATTGAAGTGTCCCTGAAAGATTGAGCCATAGGAACGGGGCTGCTGCACAAAACAATGCAGCAGCCCCGTTTCTGCGGTTCATTTCCATATTCCGCCGCTTCAGGAAGCGTAATTCTGGTAGGCCGGGACCTTGTGTGTCTGGCTCTCCCAGATTTCCTCTGCCTCCGGCTGCCAGGAGCCGGCATAATCCCGGCACTTTCCGCAGAGATGCTCTACCGTCTCCGGGGATTCCAGGTCGGTGCTGTGGGCGCCGGTGGTATGGACCATTTGCTGTAAAAGCTCCGGATTCTCCAGCATCGGGCAGGGGCGCAGATGATTCTGATTAAAAGGCTGGCCGTTGCGGTAGGCCATGAACAGCGGGCTTTGCAGGATCTCCAGGATGGAGGAATCGTGGATATTCGCATTGGAGTAATGGATGAAGACGCAGGGTTCCGCGTCCCCCGCCGAATTAATATGAAAGTAATTGCGTCCTCCGGCGATACAGCCGCCTACATACTCTCCATCATTCTGAAAATCCATGGGGAAAAAGTCTATATCGCATTTCTCAGAACGGATATATCGAATCCGATCGATCATATATTTTCTCTGTTCCATGGTGGGCAGCAGTTCCGGTACCGCGTTGTTTCCAACGGGCATATAATGAAAATAGAAGCCGAAGCGGGCGCCCTTTTCACTGATCATCCGCAGAAACTGGTCGCTGGTGACCGCCTCCACGTTTGCCCGGGTGTAGCAGACGGAGGTCCCGAAGATAATCCCGTATTTCCTCAGCAGATCCATTGCGTTCATAACTGCCTCGTAGTGGCCGTCCCCCCGGCGGGCGTCGTTCGTCTCCGGCGTGCCCTCAATGGAGAGCAGGAAGGCCAGATTGCCAAGTCTTACCGCCTCTTTGCAGAAATCCTCATCGATCAGCGTTGAATTGGTATAGATGGCAAATTCCACGTCGTTGTGTTTTTCAGCCAGACGCAGAACGTCCTTTTTTCGCACAAGAGGTTCGCCGCCGGTGAGCATATAGAGGTATACCCCCAGTTCTTTGCCCTGGGTAACGATCTTATCCATATCCTCGAAAGTCAGATTGTGTTTGTGACCATAGGTGCCCGACCAGCATCCGGCGCAGTGCATATTGCAGGCGCTGGTGGGGTCGAACAGGATCAGCCACGGGATGTTGCATTTATATATTTCCCGGTTTTCCCGGATCATCTTTGTGCCCCGGAAAAAAGCCTCATACCCAAGATTCAGGGCGGCCATTTTAGCTACATGAGGATCTGTCTCATCCAGAATACGGTTGATATAGCGGATCCATTTGTTTTCCGGGTCGGTAACAGCGGCCCGCACTTTGTCGAGGCTTTCTTTGGAAACCCCGTCGCCCCAGAATCTGCCGGCGAGGTCGATAAGCTGCAGATAACTTTTTTCCCGGTCTTTATGCAGCTGTTTCAGAGCGATATCTATGATTGTGCCAAAGGCCTTTCTCTGGACCGTGTGAGAAACGCTGTCCAACGCTGTGTTCATATTTCAATTCCCCTTCCCAAGTGGCAGTGTATGCAAAGCAGGCATATGCGTTGTGCGCTGGGTTTTCATGCCCGGACAGGCAATGCATTAATTGCGGATAATTTGCGCTTGCACATTGCATATTATGCGTTTATAATACAAATGTATTATATTTTAGTCCGCGCATTATTATACCATTCGCGACATATTGTGACAATATCTTCAACAAAAATAAAACAAAGGAGAAAAAAGTGTATCATATCAAACCGGATAAGCGTTCGAGAACCTCAGCCAGGCTGATCGGCGACGCTATGTTGGCGCTTCTGGAAAAGAAAAGATTTGACAGTATTACGATCGTGGATATTCAGAAAGAATCCACGGTGAGCCGCGCTACCTTTTACCGGCTCTTTGACCAGACGGAGGATGTGCTGGAATGGCTGTATGAGGAGCAGATTCAGGAAGTAAAAAATAGTTATATTGCGATACCCAGGGAGAACCGTCCCCCGTTTACGCAGTATTTTCTGAACTTTTACTATGATAATTCCATGTTGGCGGAGCAGCTGATCCGGGCACAGAAGATAGGCGTTTTTCTTCGTGTACACCAGAGAAATTTTCGCCAGGTGCTGGAACTTTCTGATGTAAGCGGGGAAGTCACAGCGGAAAACGGCGATTATTATGCCGCCACTTTTACCGCGCTGCTGGTCGCTTATCTTCTGGTATGGATGGCCCACAGAAAGAAAGAGACGCCGGATGAGATGAACCAGATCATACGGGAGCAGATAAATGTGGCGATCCGGATCCTCAGCTAGGCTTTATTTGCCAAAGGGCCGTTTGATATTGGAAACGCCCAGTATGTAGTCCGTGCTGCAGTTATAATACTTTGCCAGCTTCAGAAGCGCCCATGTCGGTATTTCACGGTACCCCTTTTCATACCGCCGGTAGACCTCGCGGCTGCAATGCAATATTTCCGCCGTCTGTGCCTGAGTCAGATCATGGTCTGTTCTTAAATTTTCTAATTGTGGGAAATACATCGCAATCACCTCTTGCCAATGCTATCAAACGGTGGCATAATAAATACAGAAATGCAACCAAATGGTTGCTTGCAAAAGTGAAAAAGGGCAAATAACGGCGAATTATGGCGAGGGGGGAAGATATGTGCGGAATAATAGAATGGATTCAGATGTCGGATGAGGATTTTTACGAGAAGTACCTTGCAAAACTGTCATTGGAGGAACAAGCCGCTTTTCTGGAAGAGTTTCCTGATTTCCTGAAAGAAGAGCCGCTGGAATATGAGGCGGAAAAGGATGAAATATATAAGAAAATAAAGAAGATTCTGACAGGTAAACAGGGTATGTCTGCCGGATAGGACCGTTTTATATTATGTGCGGTAAGGATATTTTCTGAGAGAAATTTCAGGAGATATCCTTTTTGTTTTGAATAACTCTTCTTTTTTAATTGTCTTTTGTGGATGCCTGTTTTATAATTGAAAAAAGAATTTTCTGAAGCAAAGCCGGAATTAATGAGGAGAGGAGAGTCAATATGAAAAAGTATGATGTGACCGCTTTGGGGGAACTGCTGATCGACTTTACGGAAAATGGCGTCAGCAGCCAGGGGAATCCGCTGTTTGAGGCGAATCCCGGGGGCGCCCCCTGCAACGTGCTGGCAATGCTGGAGCGGCTGGGGCACAGGACCGCATTTATCGGCAAAGTGGGAAAAGACTTTTTTGGCGCGCAGCTTAGGGATGCAATCACGGAAGCGGGGATCGACGCGCAGTATCTCAGGATGGACGGGGAGGTACACACGACTCTGGCCCTGGTACATACGTTCCCGGACGGCGACCGTGATTTTTCATTTTACCGCAATCCCGGCGCGGATATGATGCTGACAGCCAACGAAGTGCCCGGGGAACTGATCGCCGACACGAAGATCTTTCATTTCGGAACCCTTTCCATGACCCACGGCGGCGTGCGCGAAGCTACCAAAAAGGCGCTGACCCTGGCAAAAGAGCAGGGAGCGCTGATTTCCTTTGACCCCAATCTGCGTCCGCCGCTGTGGAATTCTCTGGAGGAGGCGAAAGAGCAGGCGCTCTACGGGCTGAAATACTGCGATATCCTCAAGATATCGGATAATGAAATCCAGTGGCTGACCGGCCGAAAGGACTACACGGAGGGCGTTGCCTGGATCAGAGAGCGGTATCCGCACATCCGGCTGATCCTCGTCTCCATGGGGCGGGAGGGCAGCCGTGCGTACTGCGGCGGCTCCATTGTGGAAGTCCCGGCGCATCTCCAGGAAAACACCATAGAGACCACCGGCGCCGGGGATACCTTCTGCGGCTGTGTGCTTCACTATATCTGCGAGAAGGGTCTGGACGGGCTGTCGGATGAGGATCTCAAAGAGATGCTGACCTTTGCGAACGCGGCCGCCTCCATTGTCACAACCAGAAAAGGCGCCCTGCGCGTGATGCCCACGCCAGAAGAGATCCGGGCAATCCTGTGATGCCGGGGCGTTTTCATCCATAATTCCGCCATAAACGGACAAATGTAGGCGAAAAAGACGCAAAAAGGCTTGACAAATCCCTGCGAAGTGGTTATGCTCTTAGTTAGTGGACGCAGACGTTCCGGCTCAAGGACGGTCTGCGTTCTTTAGAACAAATATTTTATGGAGGAGGATATCATTATGAAATTAAGAAAAGTAATGGGTATCGCTATGGCAGCGGCTATGGCGATGAGCGTTGCAGCTTCTGTGTCTGTATCTGCAGAGGAAGAGACTTTCAAGATCGGCGTGATTGGCCCGATGACCGGCGACTATGCACAGTATGGCCTTGGCGTTTACAATGCAGCTAAGATCGCGGTGGACGAGATTAATGAGGATGGCGGTTTCAACGGATATCAGGTGGAGCTTCTGGATGCCGGCGATGACCAGGGCGATCCGGAGCTTTCCGTAAACGCCTACAACGACCTTCTGGACAAGGGGATGCAGATGCTCTGCGGTACCGTTACTTCCGGCGCCTGCATCGCAGTAAGTGCGGAGGCGGCAGAAGCTACCTTTATGATCACTCCGTCCGGCAGCGCGGTTGACTGCATTACAGCCGGTACGAACGAATTCCGTATGTGCTTTACCGACCCGGGGCAGGGCAGGAAAGCCGCACAGTTCATCGCGGAGCAGGAGCTTGCTGCTTCCGTTGCGGTGCTCTATGATTCCATGGCAGATTACAACGTAGGTATCCATGACTCTTTCATTGAGGCGGCGGCTGAGTACGGTCTGGAGATCGTAGCGGACGAGGCTTATACCACTGACAGCAACACAGATTACTCCGTGCAGCTCGCAAAGATCCAGGAGAGCGGCGCAGAGCTGGTGTTCCTTCCGAACTATTATTCTGACAATGCTCTGATCTTCCAGCAGGCGGCAGACATCGGCCTGGACGTCCTGTGGTTCGGTGTGGACGGCATGGACGGTATTCTGGCGGTTGAGAATTTTGACACCTCTCTGGCAGAGGGCGTTATGCTTCTGACTCCGTTTGCGGCTACAGAGGACAGCGATATTACAAAGGCTTTTGTCGCTTCTTATGAGGAAGCCAATAACGGCGAGACCCCGAACCAGTTTGCGGCGGACAGCTATGATGTTATTTATGCCATGAAGCTGGCGGCAGAGGATGCCGGCGTGACGCCGGATATGTCCAATGAGGAGATCAGCGAGGCGATGTCCGCTTCCATGCTGAACATTACGCTGGACGGATTGACCGGTACTTCCACATGGACCGAGGACGGCGAGTGCGACAAGTCCCCGAAGGCTGCGGTTATCGTTGACGGCGTATACGATATGATGGATAATTAAGGATATAAAAAGCGCTTCCCCAAGAACGCTGGGAAAGGACTTTTAAGGGACGGGGGCTGTTCACCTGTGTTTGGGGAGCGCCCCCTTTTCGTACTACTGCGGGAAAGTGCGCTGCATTATTCTGTGATCAGCCAAACAGACCTAATAAATACGAGGTGCAATATGAGTTTCTTATCCTATTTAAAAGACGGAATCAGTCTGGGCAGCATTTACGCGATTATTGCGCTTGGCTATACGATGGTGTACGGTATTGCAAAGATGCTGAATTTTGCCCACGGAGACGTCATCATGGTGGGAGCTTTTGTGATACTGACAGCCATTACAAAAGCAAATCTGCCGCCTGCCGCTGCCGTTCTGATCGGCGTGGTATTCTGCACGGCGCTGGGCATCACGATTGAGATGGTGGCCTATCGTCCCCTGCGCAAAGCGTCTTCCAATCTGGCCGTGCTGATTACGGCCATCGGCGTCAGCTATCTGCTTCAGAATCTGGCGCTGCTGATCTTTGGCGCGGATGCCAAGAGTTTTGTGACGGTGATTAATGTTCCGACCGTGACTTTATTTGACGGCCGGCTTTCTATCAAAGGGATCACGATTGTCACGGTTGTCGCGTGTATTGTGATCATGACCGCCCTTACCCTGTTTGTCAAAAAGACGAAACCAGGGCGGGCGATGCAGGCGGTCTCGGAGGACCGGGACGCGGCCCAGCTCATGGGCGTCAATGTAAACGCCACGATCTCCCTCACCTTTGCTATTGGTTCAGGACTGGCGGCGATCGCGGGGCTGCTTCTGTGCTCTGCCTATCCCACCATCACTCCCTATACCGGCTCCATGCCTGGCATCAAAGCCTTTGTGGCGGCGGTGTTCGGCGGAATCGGTTCTATTCCCGGGGCTATGGTAGGAGGCATCCTTCTGGGGGTCATTGAGATTTTCGGCAAAGCGTACATCTCCTCCCAGGTGGCGGACGCCATTGTGTTTGCCGTACTGATCATTGTGCTGCTCGTCAAGCCTACCGGACTCTTCGGCAGGAACATCCAGGAGAAAGTGTAGGAGGCCGATATGAAAAAAAACATGAATAAAACGACAAAGAATAATCGGATCACATACCTGATGGTCATCCTGCTCTTCATTATCGTACAGGCGCTCTCCGCAACGGGCAACCTTTCCAATCTGCTCACGGGGCTTCTGGTGCCTCTGTGCGTATATACCATTGCGGCGATCTCCCTGAATCTGGTGGTGGGCTTTTCCGGTGAGCTGAGTTTGGGACACGCGGGTTTTATGTGCGTGGGCGCGTATTCCAGCGCCATCTTCTCCCATGCTGCGGCAGATGCGCTCCCCTCCGTGCCCCGGTTTATTCTGGCTATCCTTATAGGAGCGGCGGTGGCGGCGGTGTTCGGCGTGCTCATCGGCATTCCCGTACTTCGCCTGCGGGGCGACTATCTGGCGATCGTGACGCTGGCTTTCGGAGAGATTATTAAAAATCTGATCAATATTTTATATGTCGGTTTTGATTCGGAAGGCTTTCATGTGGCCACCAGCTCCGCAAACTTTCATGTGGCCTCCGACGGCAAGCAGATTCTGAAAGGGGCTTTGGGTATTTCCGGGACGGCTACGCTCTATAAGGATATTAAGTCATGGTTTTTCCCCATCGGCGTAATCCTGATTCTGATCACCCTGTTTATCGTACAGAATCTGGTGAATTCCAGAAGCGGCCGGGCCATCATGTCCACCAGGGACAACCGGATCGCGGCGGAGTCCGTGGGTATCGACGTTACAAAATACAAGCTGCTGGCCTTTACCATATCCGCGGCCCTTGCCGGGATAGCGGGAGTGCTGTATGCACATAACCTGGCTATGCTGAAGGTGACGACTTTTGACTATAACCTGTCCATTCTGATTCTGGTATATGTGGTGCTGGGCGGCATCGGCAATGTGCGGGGTTCCATCATTGCCACGATCATCCTGTATGCCCTGCCCGAGCTGCTGCGTGGATTCTCCACATACCGGATGCTGATCTACGCCATCGTCCTGATCGCTATGATGCTCTTCAACTGGGCGCCGGCGGCCCGCGACTGGAGAAGCCGTATGCTGGAACGGATCAGAGGAAATAAACGTAAGGAGGCGGCTTGATATGGCAGTATTGGAAGTAAACGATTTGTCTGTTCAGTTCGGCGGCCTTCGCGCGGTTGACAATTTTAATATTACGGTAGAAAAAGGCCGGCTCTACGGCCTGATCGGGCCCAACGGAGCGGGCAAGACTACGGTGTTCAATCTGCTCACGGGGGTATATAAACCCACGGAGGGGATCGTAAAACTGAACGGTGCGGACATTACCGGCAAGAAGACCATTGAGGTCAGCAGGGCCGGGATCGCCAGAACCTTTCAGAACATCCGGCTGTTCAAGGCGATGCCGGTGATTGACAACGTGAAGGTGGGGCTTCACAACCATCATTCCTATTCGACACTGGCCGGCATTCTCAGGCTCCCGAAGTATCACCGCGTGGAAAAAGAGATGAATGAGCGGGCCATGGAGATCCTGAAGGTGTTCGATCTGGATGGCGAGGCACAGCTTCTGGCGGGCAATCTGCCCTACGGCAAGCAGCGCAAGCTGGAGATTGCCAGGGCGCTGGCTACGGAGCCGAAGCTGCTGCTGCTGGATGAACCTGCGGCCGGGATGAACCCCAATGAGACACAGGAACTGATGGACACGATACGCTTTGTGCGGGATCACTTTGACATGACGATCCTTCTGATCGAACATGACATGAAACTGGTGGCGGGTATCTGCGAGGAACTGACGGTACTGAATTTCGGCCAGATCCTGGTACAGGGCGAGACGTCCGAGGTGCTGAGCAACCCGGCTGTGATCACTGCGTACTTAGGTGAGTAGGAGGGGCGTATATATGGCAATGTTGGAAGTCAGGGATCTGCACGTATATTACGGTGTGATCCATGCATTAAAGGGAATTTCCTTTGAGGTGAATCAGGGGGAGGTCATTGCCCTGATCGGCGCGAACGGAGCCGGCAAGACCACCACCCTCCACACCCTCACCGGGCTGATCCCGGCAAAGCAGGGCAGCATCACCTTTGAGGGGAAAGAAATCACCAGAGTACCGGCGCACAAGATCGTTGAGATGGGCATTGCCCATGTGCCGGAGGGGAGACGGGTGTTTTCCCAGCTCAGCGTATATGAAAACCTGCTTATGGGAGCGTTCACCCGCAAGGATAAGAATGAGATCGAGAAAAGCCTGGCGGAGGTCTACCGGCGTTTTCCCCGTCTGGAGGAACGGAAGAATCAGCGGGCCGGAACCCTTTCCGGCGGGGAGCAGCAGATGCTGGCCATGGGCCGCGCGCTGATGAGCAATCCCAGGATCATCGTCATGGACGAGCCCTCCATGGGCCTTTCGCCGATCTTCGTAAATGAGATCTTCGATATCATCCAGATGGTCAGCGACGGCGGTACTACGGTACTTCTGGTGGAGCAGAACGCCAGAAAGGCTCTCTCCATTGCGGACCGGGCCTATGTACTGGAGACGGGGACCATCTCCCTGACGGGCAGGGCGGAGGAACTGCTGAACAATGAATCCGTCCAGAAAGCGTATCTTGGAGAGTAATCCGGCCTGTAAATCAACGGGGAATCCGCAAATTATATATTGGGAGGTAACAACAATGGGTAATTTTATTATTACGATCGCCAGGCAGTATGGAAGCGGCGGACGGACAATCGGCCATATGCTGGCAAAGAAGCTGGGTATTTCCTATTACCACAGGGAAATTATCCGGATGGCCTCGGACCTCAGCGGCATTGACGAAAGCCTTTTCTGGAAAATCGAGGGCGGCGACAAGGTAAAAGGCTCTCTCTTTAACCGGACCGGCCTGTACAAGGGGAAACTGATCCCGCCGGACAGTAAGGAGTTTATTTCCGATGAAAATCTATTCAGTTATCAGGCAAGGGTGATTTATGACCTGGCGGAGAAGGAGTCCTTTGTGGCGGTTGGCCGCTGTGTGAACTATGTTCTGAAGGACAGGCCGGACACGCTTCGCGTGTTCATCCATGCCCCGTGGGAGTTCCGTGTGCAGCATGCCTCTGAAAAGATCTCCGGTACCCGCGAGGATGTGGAGCGGTTTCTGCAAAAAGACGACAAACGCAAGATGGAATACTACCGCCGCTACGCAGGGGGCGACTGGAGCGATGCGCGGGGCTATGATCTCTGCCTGAACAGCGAGAAGCTGGGCTATGAGAAATGCGTCGAGGAGATTGAGCATATGATGAGGCAGATCCAGTGAGCATATTTCATTTGCAGTATAAAAGGGCAAGTAACATAGTAAACATTCGTGCCTGCCTGGCGGGCACGGTCCAAGAAGAAATCCCCAGGGGGATAACCATCATGCCGTTGAAATCACGGCAAACAGAAGAAAGGAGCAGAACATTATGAAGACATTTGAGGAATTAATGAAGGAACTGAAGAGTAACAAGGAGTTGGTGGAGACTCTGAAGAAGGCGCTTAAAGGAGTCGATATCACGAAGGTTCAGAAGGTTTTGGAGGAAAAGGGTTACAAGGTAAACGCAGAAGAAGCTGCAAAGGTGGTTAAGGAACTTTTGGGCAGCGCGGATGGAGGGGATGTCGCTTCCACGGCCAAGAATCTTGTCTCTAAACTCAAAAACCTGATCTGATCACTGCTTTTTGCCCGTTTTACTGTTTTAAAATATGATATTTAAGAAGTAACATTTTTTCCTGCCAGCAGAGTGAAACCTGCTGGCAGTTTGGTTGATTCTGCCGCGCCATTCCTCCTTTGGAACGTTTTCATCTGCGGTCTGCTGAGACAGTATCCTTTTTTCTCATAACACAGAACAGATTGTAGAAACAATATTGACAAAATACAAATAATAAGATAATATGTAAATGAGAATATGTGAATGCCGGATTTTGACGGTCCTGGGGAGAGAGTCAGATGGAAATGGCATATGGATTGGGAGAAAAAAGATCTGGCAGCAGAGGGCAGCGCTTTTCTTGTCGCCCAGGATGAAGCCGTGCGGGAGCAGCAGAAAGAGCTTCTCTATGAGATGCTGGGCCCGGTGTTTTTCGGGGAAAAGCAGGCGGACAGTGAGCCGGAACTGGAACAGCTCTTCGGCGACCGGTACGGCATCGACGTGAAGCACGACTTCTATGAGGGGGACGACCATTACGAGGAGTATCTGGAGGCACAGCAGGCCATCGCCGAGGGCATGAGCATTTATGGGGGCAGGATCGGATTTTCCGATAACGCACTGGCGGAGCTTGCGGAGCAGCTCTGGGAGAGCATGGAGAAAAAAAACGGCGGCCGGTTCCGCAGAATCAATACAATGCTCGAGGAGTAAGGCCGGAATAATATCATTCTTTCCAGGGTGTAACGATGCCGCAGCTCAGACATACATCATTTATGGCTGACCGTCTGCATAGAATACAGTGACAGTCCAAAAATCTGAGGCGGAAGATTGTATGGCGGATCAGAAGATCGAGAATCTGCTGAACCTGGCGCTGGATGCCACGCAGGAGGAGCGGGAGAAGTCCCAGAGTCTTGAGGTGGGGTACGATGAACAGCAGCGTACCTGGGAGGTGATCGTGCGCTACAGCGGCAATCTGCTGGAATATATTCCGCAAAGCTGGGACGCAGTGCTGCTCTCCGGCGGGTACGCGATCCTGACCCTTCCCCAAAGTGAGGTGGAGGCTCTGGCGGCGCTGCCTCAGATCCAGTATGTGGAGAAGCCAAAGCGGCTTTATTTTGAAGTGAATGCCGGTCGGACGGCTTCCTGCATTTCGGCGGTGCAGACGCCGCAGTATGATCTGATGGGGGCGGGAATCCTGGTGGCGGTCATTGATTCCGGCGCGGACTATTTTCATCCGGATTTTCGCAATGAGGACGGCAGTACGCGCATTCTGGCGCTGTGGGATCAGACCGGCGGGGGCGGCGCCCGCCCGCCCCGGGGCTTTACACAGGGCGTGGAGTATACAAAAGAAGAGATCGACCGGGCGCTTATGACAGGCAGCCGGGCAGCCGGATATGAGATTGTGCCCCAGCAGGACAGCAGCGGCCACGGGACGGAGGTGCTGGGCATAGCGGCGGGAAATGGCCGGGCCTCCGGAGGACGCTACCGGGGAGTGGCCCCGGAGAGCGGGATACTGGTTGCCAAATTGGGAACCGCCAGGGAGGACGGTTTCCCCCGGACGACAGAACTGATGCAGGCGTTGGAGTATATCATAAGAAAAGCGGAGGAAATCAGCCTTCCGGTGGCCGTCAATCTCAGCTTTGGAAATGTATACGGTTCCCACCGGGGCGATTCCCTTCTGGAGAGCTATATTGACCTCATGGCAGACCGGGGACGCAATGTGATTGCGGTGGGTACCGGAAATGAGGGCAGCGCCGCCGGCCATGCCTCCGGCCGTCTGACTGAAGGCCAGCCGGAGGAGATCCGGTTCCTGGTGGATGACTTTGAGACGGCCCTGAATCTTCAGCTATGGAAGAATTATGCGGATGAGTATACCATATCCATGATCCATCCGGACGGGAGGGTGATCGGCCCCTTTAGCCGGAAACCTGGCGCTGCCCGGTATCAGCTTGGCAGCCAGACCCTGCTGGTCTATTATGGGCAGCCCAGCCCGTATCAGCAGAATCAGGAGATCTTTATTGATTTTATTCCGGATGGAACCTATCTGGACAGCGGTATCTGGCGTATCGTGCTGACGCCGGTGCGTATCGTCACCGGCGCGTATGATCTGTGGATGATCGATTCCAGGGCCAGAGGCAGCGGCACCCGTTTCCTGCGCCCCTCCGTGGACGCCACGATGACGATCCCCTCCACCGCGTCCAAGGTGATCGCGGTGGGGGCGTATGATGCGCGCCTCAATTCCTACGCCCCTTTTTCCGGCAGGGGCTGGCCGGATCAGCCCTATCAGATCCGCCCCGACCTTGTAGCTCCCGGCGTGGCGATCACCACCACCGCCCCTGGGGGCGGCTATGTCAGCGTGACCGGCACTTCTTTTGCCACGCCTTTTGTGACGGGAGCGGCGGCGCTGCTGATGCAGTGGGGCATTGCGGACGGGAACGATCCGTACCTGTACGGGGAGAAGGTGCGTGCGTATTTGCAGCGGGGGGCGAGGGAGCTGCCGGGCTTTGAGGTGTGGCCGAATAACCAGATGGGGTATGGGGCGCTGTGCGTGCGGGACTCATTGCCGGTGTAGGGCGAAGTGGAAAGCACAGATTGCTGTATGTGAGGGATGGTCTCCTGTTCCAAAGTTAAAAAGGTTGATTAATGAGTATTTTTGCTTATCGGTGATGGACAAAATGTATTGAGCTAGTGTGCGCTGAACCGTGCGACATGAAATTAAAAACGAAAAACATGTAAAAAATATTGAATATTAGATAAAAATGTGGCATAATATAAATATAAAAACATAAAGCATGTAAATGGAGGGAAGCACATGAAGCTATTAAAAATTAGTATACAAAATTTGCCTCGGTTCAAGGGAAATATAGATATAGACTTCATTACAAAACAGAGGGTTGATGAAGATGATAAAGAAAGTCTTTATCGTGTTTTTTCCAATATATATATTAATCCAGTTGTTTCGCTTATTGGAATTAATGCGTCTGGAAAAACAACAATATTAAATACTATTTCATTTGTAATAAATTTACTAAATAATCAACCTATTAATAATATTAGAGCAAAGGAAATATTGAATGATTTAGTAGAAGGAGACAATGTTAAGATTATAAGTTTCTTTCATGAACAAAAAAAAGTTTATAAACTTCAAACAGTTATTACTAAAATAATAAATCCGATTGATGAGAGTGAGAAATTAGTGATTTCGGATGAAAAATTATGGGAAAAAGACGAAACGAGAGTTAAAACAAAGAAAAGTTTATTTGATTTTAAAGATTCGGACTTAAAAATTGAAAGAAATCAAAAAGAACAATTTTTGTCAGATGATGTAAGCGTTATGATTGCTATAAATAAGGAAAAACAATCAGTTTTTCCTTTAAGAGATATGTCAATGTGGACGAATCATAATATGTTGAATATCCTTGGCAAATTTCCAAAAGAACTTTTAACTTTTTTGGATCCGAGCATAGAGTATTTTAAATGTAGTATTGAGAAGAAATCTACAGATTTGAGACTGAAATTTTATGGTTCAGAGGAAATTATCTTGAAGGGTCCCAGTGAAATCGAAAAATATCTTTCTTCAGGAACTATAAAAGGAATTAATGTATTTATGAATGCTTTACTCTGTTTCGTAGAAGGTGGTTATCTAATTGTGGATGAATTGGAAAATCATTTTAATGAGGAAATTGTTGCAACACTTGTTCGTTTTTTTATGGATCCCAAGGTAAATAAGCAAGGTTCTACTTTAATTTATTCTACACACTACTCAGAATTATTAGATGAATTTGACAGAAATGATTGTATTTATATTGTAAGAAATAGAGGTGGAATAACTGCAGAAAACTTGTCACTTATTTTAAAAAGAAATGATATTAAAAAAAGTGAGGCATATGAAAGTGGATATCTGGAAGGCACTGTACCAGTATATGAGGCATATATGGCATTAAAAAAAGTCCTTTCTAGCGTTAGAATAGAGGGGGCTGAAAAATAGTATGACTAAATATACGGCTTGCATTTGCGAAGGTGGGGCTGAAAGAGCAATATTGGATCTGTTGTTAGACCAAGATAAATTGATTTTTTCAAGAGATGATTTACTTGAAGGTAAAATTCTTAAAACAAGAAAAGGAAAAATCTTTGAAGAAAAATACTTGAGAAAGGAATTTTCAGGCAAAATAACAGTATATAGAATATTGGATTCACGGAGAGAAAATTTCAAGATCAGTAAAGCATATGAGAACAAAGTAGATGTTATAAATGTAATTACAGCACCAGAAATAGAAATGCTTATAATTTGTAATGAAGATAAGTTTAAAGATTTTGAAAAGAGAAAGAATATGTCACCAAGTGAGTATTGCAAATCGATTTTGGGAATGAAAAATGTGAAAAGTATTGCATTTGTTAAGGGCTATTTTTCTGATATATCTGTGCTGGAAAAAAGCCTTCAAGAATATAAAAGACTATCTAAAGTTCGAAAGAGTGAAAAAACAATATATGATTTGTTAAAATAGTATACGAGTTAGAAAATTGGATGAATGGAATTTGTGACATTGATGTAATGTCCACTCATCAATTTTGTGACAGATGTCCCAATTTCTTGATGATGTTATTCATGGAAAGTTTCTGGGTCCCTATGTGAGCTGATGCGGCATGGAGACCTGAAGCTGCTTGGTACGGAAAATGCGCGGAATAATCTGATGAGGCTCAAATCGATTGAGGATGTAGTGAAGTTGTTGAAAATTATATTGAAGAACGATGAAAATATTAAAAAAGTATAAAATTTTGTTAGTCCTTAGTTGACAGCACCATACGGGGAGAAGGTGCGTGCGTATTTGCAGCGGGGGGCGAGGGAGCTGCCGGGCTTTGAGGTGTGGCCGAATAACCAGATGGGGGTATGGGGCGCTGTGCGTGCGGGACTCACTTACTATGTAGGACCGAAGTAGGTGCAGACTGCTGTGCGCAGGATTCATTTTATGCAGGGCAGTACGAAAGCATACAAAAAATGTATAAAAGAATACAGACGAAGAAAGAAAATTACTGTTTTATAGCAAGGCACACATGATAAAATAAAAATCGAAGAAAAAAATCTGACGGTGTAAAAGAATGTTTGGATTTGGGACAATCGAGGATTTGTATGAGTGATTGCCATGAATGAGGTAGTGGATGAGGCTTCAGGAATGCGAACGCCTGCAGTGGACGAAATTTTTGAATCCGGTTTATCCGGGGGAGGTATATGCGTAATGAAGTCAGAAAAAGCGGAACGCATACGTACCAAATCTGAGGAGAAAACTTTGGACTCACTGAGTCCAAACAGATATGGAGAAGGGAATCCGGGTAGCCAGACCAAAGGGAGGCGTCTTTGTATGGCAGCATGCCGGAATGCTTCAGATGCTGAAGAACAGGGCGTATGTCGGCGATCTTGTACAGGGCGTTTATGAGTGCAGGAAGATCCGGGACGACAGACGGATGACGGATCCGAAGAAATGGATCATCACAGAAAACCATCATGAGCCGATCATAGACCGGGAAACATTTGATAAGGTGCAGACGAGGTTTACAAAGACCGGCAGGAAGTGGAAGCAGAAGCAGAAGGATCACCATGTTCTGGTAGGCAGGGTGACATGTGGATGCTGCGGAAGGAACCTGCGGCATAGTCAGAGCGAGGGACTTATTGACGAAAGCGATTACTATCTGCTGATTGTGGCGGGCAAGTATGGTTCTATTGATAGAGAGACAGGGCTGGGATATACAGAAAAAGAGTTTAGATATGCACTTGAAAAAGAGATACCTGTGATTGCTTTTTTGCATAAGGATATTGGGAAGCTAACTGTTGATAAATGTGAAGATACGGAATTGTGTCAACACTGTTGTCACAAATTTGAAGGGAGGCAGAGATTATGAGCAATGAAATAACAGGGGCAGGGAATTTAATTCAAATCATCAGTCAGTCCAGACAAAATGCACTGAAGAAGGTCAATGAAGAACTGATTCATATGTATTGGAAGGTTGGAGAATATCTAAGTATAGAATCTGTGAAGGCTTCATTTGGAGATGCTTATATAGATTCAGTTGCTGAAGAAATACAGGAGGCTTTTCCGGGGATCAGGGGATTTAACAGGCGTGGTTTGTATCGTATGAAAAAGTTTTATGAAACTTATAAAAATGATGAATTTGTGTCAACACTGTTGTCACAAATTAGCTGGTCAAATCATCTGGCTATTATGTCCAAGGCAAAAACAGAAGAGGAAAGGCATTTTTATATTACACTATGCGTAAAAGAGAATTATTCGGCAAGAGAACTGTCCAGGCAGATTGATAGTGGTTATTATGAGAGGTACATGCTATCTAAGGAGAAGTTACTGCCGGAACCGATAAAAGGATTGAAGGAAAATCCATTTCTGGATTCCTATGTGATTGAATTTCTAGATCTGCCGTCAAACTTTAAGGAAGCCGATTTGAGAAAAGGTTTGATTAGGAACATGAAAGAGTTCATATTAGAAGTTGGAAAAGATTTCACTTTTATTGATGAAGAATATAGGGTTCAGGTTGGAGGAGAAGACTATAAAATTGATTTGCTGTTTTTCCATAGAGGGCTGCAGTGCCTTGTGGCATTTGAGTTAAAGATCGGAAAGTTTAAGCCGGAATACATTTCAAAGATGGATTTCTATTTGGAAGCACTTGATCGACAGAAGAAAAAGGAAAACGAGAATCCAAGTGTCGGTATGATTTTATGTGCATCTAAAGACGATGAAGTGGTTGAATATGCGATGAGTCGAACCTTGTCCCCTATGATGGTGGCAGAATATCAACTTCAATTGCCTGATAAGAGTGTTCTGCAGAAGAAATTGCAGGAATTGATCAATATGCCCCTGTTGGCAGATGGTGAATAGTGAAAGCACTTGTGTAACACCAACAAAGTTATTTTATGACACTTGAAAAACACGCTCTGTCCTTATTTTTCAAAGGATAGAGCAGAAAGCCTTTATTTTCAAGAAAAATTTCTAAAAAAGTTTGTGTCACGGGGTTGACAGAATCGGGAAGTGGTAAAACTTACATGCCCTGCGCATTTGGTATGGAAGCCTGCAAACAGCGCTTCAGACAAAGTACGTGCGCCTTCCAGATATGCTCCTTGAGCTCGACCTGGCACGCACAGATGATCATACAAAAAAGTTCAGGCCAAGTACGCCAATCCGATTCTGCTCATCATTGATGAATGGCTCCTGCTGAAGCCGCAGAGGCAGAACAACATGACATCTTGGAACTGTTGCACAGAAGGCGGAAGAAATCCTCTACCATCTTCTGCTCCCAGTACGATCCAAGTGGTTGGTACGACCAGCTCGGCGGAGATGACAGTCCTCTTGCTGAAGCGATCCTTGACCGAATCAAGCACGATGCCTACAAGATCAATATCGTTCCTACAGATCCGTCCAACTATCGCTCCATGAGAGAAGTATACGGTCTGGATCCGGCATTAAGCGAATAACTGTAACCCTTTAACTGGCGCCCGCCTCCCGGTAGCTAAGCTCTCTGGGAGGGCGGCTCCGCCGCCATCTTACCGGTTTCCTTAAGCCCGGACAGCCGGTTTCCAATCGGCCGGACTGGCGGTTTCACCGCACCG
>CAZQAB010000023.1:0-35585 GCA_964591265.1 uncultured Lachnospiraceae bacterium | reverse complement strand
CATACAGTCTCCTTTACGATTTTTCTTCGCAGTTAACATCATAAAGAAAAACTGTGTGATTGGGAAGAGGTATTTTACTTCTTCCCTTTATTTTGCCAATTAAAATTTTACACTAACAACAAATTTATATGCTCAATATATCGTGCTTTGGAATTTAGTAAATCATAATCAAGTAAATTTTCAAAAAGTTATTGACTATTGCATCGTTGTGGAGTATAATCAAGTAAATCATAAAGCACGAATTTTCTATAGGGAGGTACACCTATGTTCATAGGAAGAGAAAACGAGCTTAATGCGTTAAACAAGCTCTATAATTCCGATAAATTTGAGTTCGCCGTTATTTACGGTCGCCGCCGTGTCGGTAAGACTGCCCTTATCAATGAATTTGTGAAGGGTAAAGATACCATTTTCTTTACCGGCCTTGAAACCAATGCAAAGCAAAATCTTGATAACCTTTCAAGAAGCATTATGGAATATAATACGGGGCTTGCGACAGGAGCTTCCTTTAATAACTTTCAAATGGCTCTTGAACACGTTTTCGAGCTTGCCAAAACCAAAAGGATTGTGCTTGTTATTGACGAGTACCCTTACGTTGCCCGTGCATCCAAAAGCCTTGCTTCCACGCTTCAGCTTTTGATTGATAAAAATAAGGATACATCAAAGCTGTTCTTAATTCTTTGTGGCTCCTCTATGTCCTATATGGAAGATCACGTTTTAGCATATAAAGCGCCCCTTTACGGAAGAAGAACGGCTCAGTTCAAAATCAAGCCTTTTGAGTTTTTTGAAGCCTGCCGTTATTTCAGTAAACTGTCGGGTGAGGACAAGGCATTGGCATACGGTATTGTGGGCGGAACTCCCCAATACTTAATGCAGCTTAACGATAACCTTTCTATTGAGGAAAATATTAAAAACACACACTTAAATCCCGCTTCTTCTATTTTTGAAGAGCCGAACAACCTTTTAAAGCAAGAGGTGCGTGAGCCTGCCATTTACAATGCAGTTATTACCGCTATTGCCACCGGCTCATCCAAAATGAATGAAATCTCTAATAAGATTGACGAAGATACAAGCGTGTGTGCTACCTACATTAAAAACCTGATTACACTCGGCATTGTAAAAAAAGAATCGCCTTACGGTGAAAAGTCCACTCGCAAGACGATTTACTCTATCGAGGATAATATGTTCCGTTTTTGGTATCGCTTTGTGCCTGAAAACACTTCGGTTATTTCAAGAGGCGCTATCGACTTGGCGTATAACCGCATCGCTCCCGAGCTTTCCTCATATATGGGCGGCGTTTTTGAGGATATTTGCAAACAGTATCTTTGGAAGTTGCTCCTTGAGGGTAAGTGTGCGGTGAATTTTACCGATCTCGGTCGTTGGTGGGGAGCGAACCCCAAGACCAAATCCCAAGAGGAAATCGACATTATGGGAACGGACAAGGATACAGCCCTTTTTGCCGAGTGCAAATGGACAAATGAAAAGGTTGACCTTGGTGTGCTTGAAACTCTCGTGGAGCGTAGCACCTTGTTCAGTTACAAGAAAACGCATTTTTATCTCTTTGCAAAAACAGGCTTTACCAAAGGCTGTATCGACAGAGCAAGCGAGATGGGCAACGTAACCCTCGTTACCTATGAGGATATATTGAAAGCGTAATAGCGTTATTATCCCGCATATATCTTCTCCTCAATCCCATATTCATTGGCGCCATTGGTGCGAAACTTGTAGATATGTGTGAGAAACGAAAACATTAATTACTGGAGGAACAGTATGTTCTATAAAATGATAGAGAACAAGTGCAAAGAGTGGTATGCTTCCGAGCAATGCACTGTTCATAATTTAATTGAATATATAGAGAAAACCGGGCAAATGAGAGATGCTCAGATTGAAGCTATCAAGGTTTATCTGTTCCTCAAAATCGGTTGTGAATGTAAGCCATTGGAGTTCCTCTTCAGATATGGTTGCTTTAACTCTATCAATTTGAATGACATAGAGTTGTCTACAGCAACTCGTGAATACTTAGAGGAAAACCCTGCTAGGCGGGTTAACTTTAATCGGTTCAGCTCGCCTTTTTTGTCGCGTTTATTATATATTTCGTGACAATAGAAAAAACTGTCTTAGAACGCAAAATAGGGGCATCACAGCAAAAGCTATGTGCCCCGTATTTATTACATATAGATACTTACCTTAAAGTCATACCAGTTAAATATCCTATGCCTCGTTGAATTTGCATAGAGGTAATTCTTTGCATCTTCTTCGGTAACTGTAAACTCAATGATTTTTGAGTACTTAGCATTTCCCGCTTTCGTGAATCGCTGCCTGTGCTGCCGCAAGTCTCGCAATCGGCACGCGGAACGGAGAGCAGGAAACATAGTCCAGGCCGATCCGGTGACAGAATTCTACGGAAGTCGGGTCACCGCCGTGTTCGCCGCAGATACCCACATGAAGATTCGGGTTAACCGGTTTGCCGAGCTGAATCGCCATCTCCATCAGTTTGCCCACGCCATTCTGGTCAAGCTTCGCAAAGGGATCGTTCTCAAAAATCTTTGCGTCATAGTATGCCTCCAGGAACTTACCCGCGTCGTCACGGGAGAAGCCGAAGCACATCTGGGTCAGGTCATTGGTGCCGAAGCAGAAGAAATCCGCTTCCTTCGCTATATCATCAGCGGTAAGCGCAGCCCTTGGGATCTCAATCATCGTGCCGACCTGATAATTCAGTTTTGCATCAGCAGCGGCAATCTCAGCGTCCGCAGTCTCCACAACAATCGCTTTTACGTATTTCAGTTCCTTACTGTCGCCTACGAGGGGGATCATAATTTCAGGGCAAACCTCCCAGTCCGGATGCCGCTTCTGCACATTGAGCGCCGCACGGATCACGGCCTTGGTCTGCATCTTGGCGATCTCAGGAAAAGTGACGTCAAGACGGCATCCCCGGTGTCCCATCATCGGGTTGAACTCATGGAGCGATTCGATGATGGCCTTGATCGTGGAAACATCCTTGCCCTGGCTATCTGCCAGCTTCTTAATGTCCTCTTCCTCTGTGGGAACGAACTCGTGAAGCGGCGGATCCAGGAAACGGATTGTCACCGGATTGCCTTCCAGGGCCTCATACAGCTTTTCAAAGTCACTCTGCTGCTCCGGAAGGATCTTCGCGAGCGCACGCTCCCGTTCTTCCACTGTCTCAGAGCAGATCATCTCACGGAACGCGTCGATGCGGTTGCCGTTGAAGAACATATGCTCGGTACGGCAAAGTCCGATGCCCTCGGCGCCCAGTTCACGCGCCCTCTTTGCGTCCGCCGGGGTGTCCGCGTTGGTTCTCACTTTAAGTCTTCTGAACTTGTCGGCCAGGGACATGATTCTGCCGAATTCCCCGGCGATGGTAGCGTCCTTTGTACGGATCACGCCGTCATAGATATTTCCGGTGGAACCGTCGATGGAGATATAATCTCCTTCTGTATATTCCTTGCCTGCAAGTACAAACCGCTTGTGCTCCTCGTCCATGGTAATATCCCCGCAGCCGGATACGCAGCAGGTACCCATGCCCCGGGCGACAACCGCCGCATGGCTGGTCATGCCGCCCCGGACCGTCAGGATTCCCTGGGCGCTCTTCATGCCCTCAATATCCTCCGGAGAGGTCTCCAGACGGACAAGGACCACTTTCTCGCCTCGGGCCGCCCATTCCTTCGCGTCTTCCGCCGAGAACACAATGCGGCCGCAAGCCGCTCCCGGAGATGCCCCAAGAGCCTTTGCCACCGGCGCGGTACGGGCCAGGGCGGCTGGATCAAACTGCGGGTGAAGCAGCGTGTCAAGATTCCGGGGATCAATCATGGAAACCGCTTTCTTCTCGTCGATCATTCCCTCATCCAGCAGATCGCAGGCGATCTTCAGGGCCGCCTGTGCGGTCCTTTTGCCGTTACGGGTCTGCAACATATAAAGATGCCTGTCCTCAATGGTAAATTCCATATCCTGCATATCTCTGTAGTGATCCTCCAGAGTATTGCAGATCGTGGTAAACTGTTCATAAACCTCCGGCATGATGTCCTGAAGCTGGGCGATCTTCTGAGGTGTGCGGACACCGGCGACTACGTCCTCTCCCTGGGCGTTCAGAAGGAATTCTCCCATCAGATGCTTTTCACCGGTGGCCGGATCGCGGGTAAACGCTACGCCTGTACCGGAGGTATTGCCCATATTGCCAAATGCCATCATCTGTACGTTGACTGCGGTACCCCAGGAATAGGGGATATCATTGTCGCGGCGGTACACGTTGGCACGGGGATTGTCCCAGGAACGGAAAACGGCCTTGATCGCCTCCACAAGCTGCTCTTTCGGGTCAACCGGAAAATCGGAGCCGATCTTCGCCTTATATTCGGCTTTGAACTGATCCGCCAGTTCCTTCAGATCCTCCGCAGTCAGTTCCACATCCTGGCTGACGCCTCTTTCATCCTTCATCTTGTCGATGAGCTGTTCAAAATATTTCTTTCCGACTTCCATAACCACGTCGGAGAACATCTGAATAAACCTGCGATAGCAGTCCCAGGCCCAACGGGGATTCCCCGACTTGGCAGCCAGCACTTCCACCACTTCCTCATTGAGACCAAGGTTCAGGATCGTATCCATCATACCAGGCATGGAAGCCCTTGCGCCGGAACGGACGGAAACAAGGAGAGGATTCTCTCTGTCGCCGAACTTCTTGCCGGTAATATCCTCCATCTTCTCAATGGCCGCCATAATCTGACCCATTATCTCATCATTAATTTTTCTGCCGTCCTCATAATACTGTGTGCAGGCTTCCGTCGTGATCGTAAAGCCCTGGGGTACCGGAAGGCCGAGGTTCGTCATCTCGGCAAGGTTCGCCCCCTTGCCGCCCAAAAGGTTGCGCATATCCGCATTCCCCTCGGTAAACATATAAACCCATTTTGCCATATTACAATTCCTCCTAAAATAAATATCAGCCGTATCGTCAGTGCGCAAAAAAACCGGTAATGACTAACCGGTGTGAAGCGATACATCCATGTACCGCACATATTCAGTTTATCATATTTATTCATAAAGTCAATCGATATTTTGTTTTTTTTGGTAATTTTGACAATACTTTTTGAAATGCAAGAACGAGTCATGCGCTCCGGAGCAGCATATACACCTATACAGAATGGGTATCCCCACAGGGTACCTTAACCGGTATAAGCGGCGCAAAATGCTCCGGAGCGCACGATGTTCATTCATTAACCTGTAATTATTTCGCAAGAACCTTCTTCAGATGTACAAATCTGGGAAGGGAATTCTCCTTTTTGATCTGAATTTCTCCCTGAATCAGCGGAAGCGCATAGTCGATAAAGGCATCCGACACATCATTGCCCCGCTCGTTGATCCACTCTGTGGGGACCTTTTTCTCATAATTTGCCACTGCGGAAAGATCCAGAAGATCCGCCTCGCACCGATAGCCGTTCTCATCGCGGGTACACCTGAATCCAACCATCTTGTCCGTAACGCCTGCCACCGCTTCCTTCACAGCGGTCTGCCCGGCCATAAAGGCTTCATCCGAATCCGTCTGGGAAGCGCAGTGCTCCGCGCATCTCTGAAGCAGAGAAAGCTCGATGGGGCGAACCTTTACGTCCGGAATCGCGTTCTTCACCACATCCGCCAGCTTCGCCGCGAGACCGCCGAGCTGCGCATGTCCGAAACCGTCGGTGGCGGAGGTCTCCGCCTCGGATACGAATGTGCCGTCCGCATAATGGATTCCCTCAGATACAGCGATCAGGACGTTTTTATTCTCATTCCAGATCCGCGCCACATCCTCCAGGAACTCTTCCAGGTTGAAATCCACCTCCGGCAGATATATGAGATCCGCGCCATAGCCGGTCACACGGGCCAGGGAAGCCGCGCCCGCAAGCCATCCGGCATGACGGCCCATGATCTCTACGATCGTGACCTGTCCCTTGTCATATACGTGGGCATCCTGATACACCTCCACGATGGAGGTGGCGATGTATTTCGCAGCAGATGCGAAGCCCGGGCAGTGATCCGTGCCGAACAGATCGTTGTCGATGGTCTTCGGAATTCCCATCACACGGCACTCATATCCCACTTTGCTCATATATTTGGAGATCTTGTTGCAGGTATCCATGGAGTCATTGCCGCCATTGTAGAAGAAATAGCGCACGTCATACTTCCTGAATATCTCAAGAATTCTCCTGTAGTCTGTATCATCCGCATCGGGATCCGCGATCTTATAGCGGCAGGAGCCAAGCGCAGAAGACGGCGTATAACGCATAATCTCCAGTTCCTTTGGATCCTCCTCGTCCATAACATAAAGCTGATCGTTCAGCACGCCGACAATCCCGTTTGCAGCGCCGTATACCTTTGTGATCACATCCGAATCCAGACCGGCCCTGATGGCGCCGTAACAGCTCGCATTGATCACGGAAGAAGGTCCGCCGGACTGTCCTATGATCATTGCACCTTTTAATTCACTCATGTTTTCTTCCTCCTTGATTTCTGTACCGCCATCCCCCCTGGGCTGGCGCGCTCTATTGTTCTTTTGCCGCGATCTATCTCTGGCATCTCCCGTCAGGGAAAGCGTTCCGGCAGTCAACACATTATAACAGAGTTTCATTTCCGCCGCAAGGCCGGATTCTCACCACTCAAATTTCTTTTCAAAATAAGCTTTCAGATCTTCGATCTTCACCCGGTCCTGCTCCATGGAATCCCGGTCCCGGACGGTAACCGCGCCGTCCTCTGCGGACTCAAAGTCATAGGTGACGCAGAAGGGCGTACCGATCTCATCCTGTCTTCGGTAGCGCTTTCCGATATTTCCCCGGTCGTCAAATTCACAGTTGTAATACTTTGACAGAAGGGTGAACACCTTTTCCGCGCCCTCATTCAGCTTTTTCGAGAGGGGAAGCACACCGATCTTTACCGGGGCGATGGCCGGATGGAAATGGAGTACCGTCCGCATGTCCGGTTTCTCCTCCGTTCCGATGTTCTCCTCGTCATAGGCGCTACACAGGAAAGCAAGAACCACGCGGTCGGCTCCCAGAGACGGCTCGATCACATAGGGGATATATTTCTCTTTCTTTTCGTCGTCAAAGTAAGCCATATCCTGCCCGGAGATATCCTGATGCCGGGTCAGGTCGTAATCGGTACGGTCCGCAATGCCCCACAGCTCGCCCCAGCCGAATGGGAACAGAAATTCGATATCTGTGGTCCCCTTGCTGTAAAAACAAAGCTCTTCCGGAGAATGATCCCGCAGCCGGAGTTCCTCCTCCTTCATGCCAAGGGTTTTCAGCCAGTTGAAACAAAAGCTTCTCCAGTATTGAAACCAGTCAAGATCCGTGCCGGGCACACAGAAAAATTCCAGTTCCATCTGCTCAAACTCCCGCGTCCGGAACGTAAAATTGCCAGGCGTGATCTCATTCCGGAAGGATTTACCGATCTGGCCGATGCCGAAGGGCAACTTCTTCCTGGAGGTACGCTGTACGTTTTTAAAATTCACAAAAATACCCTGGGCAGTCTCCGGGCGAAGATACACGGTGTTCTTCGCATCCTCCGTGACACCCTGGAATGTCTTGAACATCAGATTAAACTGGCGGATATCCGTAAAGTTATGCTTGCCGCAGGTGGGGCACGGAACACGGTTATCCTCCACAAAATTTTGCATCTCTTCCTGGGAAAAGGCGTCGATGGGCCTGCCCAGATCAATCCCTTTCTCCCGGGCGTAATCCTCAATGAGTTTGTCCGCGCGAAAACGCTCATGGCATTCCTTACAGTCCATCAACGGATCAGAAAAACCGCCGAGATGCCCGGAAGCCACCCATGTCTGGGGATTCATAAGGATGGCGCAGTCAACGCCAACGTTATAAGGATTTTCTGTGACGAACTTCTGCCACCACGCTTTTTTTACATTGTTCTTCAGTTCGACGCCGAGATTGCCGTAGTCCCAGGTATTGGCAAGGCCGCCGTATATTTCGGATCCCGGGTAAACAAAGCCTCTGCCTTTTGCCAGAGCCACGATCTTGTCCATTGTCTTTTCCATAAAAAATACTCCTCCGTTTATTTCGTATCATCAAAAAGAATATATACGAGGCTGGCCGACTGCTGCTGTTCATAATCCCACTCCTCGCCGCTGCGGTATACGCCGCTGGAGGGCAGGACCAGTTCTGTAATCTCCTCCTGCTGCGCTCCGGTGGCATCGACTACGTCGGAGGCAAGAACCTCAGCGTTTGTGCTGATAAAAAGCACGTCCCCGGGCACCTGCACCTCCATGGGGGCGCGGAGGATCAGCACAGCCTTGTCCATATAGGGGATGACCTCGCTGCCGGATACTTCCCCCTGCGCAACGCCATCCTCCACCTGGTAGAAGGATACGTCAAACAGATAGCCCTTAAGCTGGGCGTCGATTATGGAACCGTAATAAAATTCCGTATTGTTAAACTCCGCGTAATCAGCGGCGGATGCATATTCCATGGTAAGGTTTACCATGCTGTCCTCATCCGAAAATTTCTCTACCCTGACCGAATCCTCTCCATTTCGGGCATCGTATTCTTCTACCTCGGATGTAATCATTTTCTCAAGCTCGGATGCGTCGTAATATCCTGCGTCCAGCGTTTCCTGAACGATCTCTTTAATCGTGCCGTCCTTTCTGATGGATATGGCGGTGGATTCCCGGGGCGTCCAGCTGCCAAGACCTGGCATCTCACATCCGCCAAGCGACAAGATACCGGCGATAAGGGCCGCTGCCGCCGTTAATCTCTTCCAACTCACTGTAGTCCCTCCTAACAATCCAGTTTATTATACATTCAAAAACCTTTCGTTTCAACCATTTCTTTCATTGTTCTGAGAATCTCCAGTGATTTAAACTCCCGGTCAATATATCTCCGGTTAAAATCATCCTGTATCCTGCGAAGCTGGGCAAACACCTCCGGCTTTACCGTAAACGTGTAAAGCTTCTGAATCGGTGCGTACAGCACATAGCCAAGCGTATATCTGGTGGAATCCAAAAGCGATGCGTCGTTTAGGATGTCATGGGGATATTCGCCGTTCAGAACCATCGCTTTCATCTCAAATATGAAGCGGATCAGTTCATTGTCCGGCTGCTCCTTTACAAGCGCCCGGAGCGTGGCATACAGCAGATTCAGCACCGCCGCTCCGTCCAGATTTTCCCTGGTATAATATCCGGCCACCTCCATAAAATAGCAGCCATAGCAGGACAGCAGAATGTCCTCCCTGACCTCTGCGAAATAATTTGAAATATCCGCTTTGACAAGGGTGTAGGCGCTTCTTCCCTCATAGAGCGTAAAAACGCCGAAGGCAAAGGGGCTGGCAGCCGCCAGCAGCGTGCTGCTTGGCCGCCTGGCGCCTCTTGCAAACGCGGTGATCTTTCCCCGCTCCTTTGTAAGGATGACGGTTCGCTTGTCATATTCCCCCGACGGCGCCGCCAAAAGCACCATGCCGGTCAGTCGCAGTGGTTCACTCATAATTTCTTCTTGTCGTATCCAAAATTTTTGATCATGTAATCGCTGTCCCGCCAGTCCTTTTTCACCTTCACCCAGAGCTGCAGATTAACCTGCATCTCCAGCATCTGCTCGATTTCCCTGCGGGCCTGGGCGCCGATCCTGCGCAGCATGGCGCCGCCCTTGCCGATCACGATCCCCTTGTGGGATTCCTTCTCACATATGATGGTGGCCTCGATGTCCATGATCCGCCCGTTCGGGCGTTCCTGCATCTTCTCTATGGAAACCGCAATGCCGTGGGGAATCTCCTCCTCCAGGCACCGCAGCGCCTTCTCCCGGATCAGCTCCGCAGTGATCTGGCGCTGGGGCTGATCTGTCACCATATCATCGTCATAGTATTTCGGCCCATAGGGCAGACAGCGGAAAACAGCCTGAATCACTTTCTCCATGCCAATGCCCCGCAGCGCGCATACGGGAATTATATCCGCGAAGTCAAAGACCGTCCTGTACGCATCCATATATTCTCCGATCCTGCTTTGATCCACCGTGTCGATCTTGTTCATAATCAGGATCACCGGTATATTGGCTTTCCTGAGCCGCGCCGCGATATGCTGCTCTCCCTTTCCGATAAAACTGCCCGGTTCCACAAGCCACAGCGCCGCATCCACCTGCGCCAGCGTCCCTTCCGCCGCGTTCACCATATACTCTCCCAGCCTGTTTTTGGCTTTGTGGATGCCCGGCGTGTCCAAAAAGATGATCTGTCCCTCTTTGGAAGTATAGATCGTCTGTATCCGGTTCCGGGTCGTCTGGGGCTTGCTGGAAGTGATCGCAATTTTCTGCCCGATCAGATGGTTCATCAGGGTGGATTTACCTACATTCGGCCTGCCGACCAGCGCTGCGAAGCCTGATTTAAATTTCCCGTTCTCCATTGTATCCTCAGCCTGTCAGCATCCGGATCGATGCGAACAGTTCCTGCTCCTTCCTGATTTTCTCCTCGCTGCCGACCACACAGATTGCCTCCTCCTTCAGCACGGAACGCACCAGGGGCGCAAGGGCGCGGATCTGTTCGGAGGACGCCGACAGAATTTCATCCCGCTCCTTCTGCAGATCCTCCGACGTCAGGCCGCTGAAATATGCCCCCGCAGAGCGCAGTCCCTTTGAAAACGGAGTCAGGGGCGTATCCAGGTCGCTGATGGCGCCGATAATGTATTTCGTCATCTCCCGCTCATCTGCGTCAAACTGCTCCAGATACTCCGGTATTCCCTCATAGACCTCATTGGTTTTTCTCAGATTCGGATCCCGATAGGACACAAAATACGTGTCTCCAGTGCGGGCAAAGGAACACATACAGCCGTATGCCCCTCCCCTGACACGGACATTGGTCCAAAGATAATCATAACCCATCAGGATCTTTATCAGCCTGAGAAGCCCGGTGTACTGGAAACCGGCCCGCCTGAAATTACCGGTGCGGGCCACAAACTGCACCTGCCCGGATGTCATAAATCCTTCGTTTTTCTTCTCTGTGGGAAGCGTATTGTCTTTCGTACTCTCCGTTGCTTCTGGCAGAGCGCCGAAAAACGCTCCAAAAGAATCCCGCGCTGTCTCAAGCCCCTTCCCGTCGGAAGTGAGGTTCACCAGAAGATTCTCCCTGCAGAACAGTGCGCCCGCCAGCTTTTTAAGCTTTTCCTTCAGTTCCCCGCATCGGTCTGTAAAATTTGTCTCCAGATCATCCACAAGCTGATAAAAGGAAATGCCGCCGATGGCGTCGTTAAAGGCGTTAAGCTGCGAGATATAGGAAAGTCCTCTGCCGGCTGCTGTGGAATGTCCATCGGAGGCAAGCTGCATGGACAGCCTGGACTTTAATTTCGCCAGGATCTCATACAGCCTTTTATCGTCTGAGTAATCGGAGCGCAGCAAAACCTCCTCCATCATTTCAAAGGCATAGGGCAGCTTGTCGTAAAGTACTCTGGCCCTCAGCCCGACAAAGGCGCGGATCTGATCCGGTTTGGAAAGCACCGGATAGGCGCTGATCCCCGGAGAAATTCCACCGGTATTCATATTAATTTCATTGTTCAGGGACTGGTATGCATAATGCTCCGTGTCTATCATGCCCAGGACGGCTTTCAGCAGTCCAAGGAAGGGTATGTCCTCCCGTTCCACCCGGCTGATGTCAAAGAGCAGATCCAGATATGCGATCCCGTTCGTAAACACGTCGTGATGCAGGACTTTGACGCCCTCCCACTCATACTCCGTATTGCAAAGCGGCGTCGCTTCCCGGCCAATATCCTCTCTCGCCAGAAGCGGGATCGCGGCCAGCTCCCCGGGTGTGGAAGGCGTTTCCTGAAACGCACGGAGACGCCCGGTCTGTTCGATCAGATCCTGTATCTCTTCTCCTGAGAGAGAAGCCTTATACTCCCGCAGCTTTTCCCGGACGGCCTCATCCTTTTCAGCGGTCAGCCCTCTGAGCGGTTCCACTACAACGAGACTTGCATGGGGATTATCCAACAGGTAGGTACGGATCAGTTCCTCAAAGTATCCGGTGTCCGCCTTCTCTCTCAGACGTCTGTATACGTCCAGCTTCAGATACGCAAAGGGCATCGACTCATCATACAGCCAACTGTCGAGCACATCGATGCCATAGATCAGTCCTTTCGGGAAAGAACCGTAATCTGCTTCTCTTGCCTTAAATTCCATTGTGTTGATTCCGGCCAGCAGCGCTTTTTGGTCCAGACCCTGCTCCACAGCACGGGTAAGCGTGTCCCGGATCACCTGCAGGAAGCGGTCCCGGTCCCCGGCATTGGCATTCTTTGCTATAATACTGAAAAACGGCTGATACATTCCGCTCTCATAGGAACTCATAATATCCTTGCCGATCCCCGCATCCAGAAGCGCCTGTTTCAGTATGGCCCCGGGCGCTGTCAGCAGCGCGTATTCCAGCACCGCAAACGCAGTAGTCAGATCCACATCCAGGCTGGTCCCCGTGACCACATTATAGGTCAGATACGTGTTGTCTTCGAGAGATTCATCCTGGGCCACCGGATAATGCTCCCACAGCTCCCGCATGACGGGGAACGGCTCCTGACGCCTGATTTCGGAGTCCGGCTCCCTCTCATCAAAATAACTCAGATACTCCCTGTCAAGCCATGTAAGACGCTCCACAATATCCATGTTCCCGTAAAAATAGATATAGCTGTTGGATGGATGGTAATATTTCCGGTGAAAATTCAGGAAATCCTCATAGCTCAGGTCCGTAATATGGTCCGGATCCCCGCCGGATTCCAGGCCGTAAGTGGTGTCCGGAAACAGGGAATGCATGGATATACTGTCAACCACATCCTCCGGCAAAGAAAACACGCCTTTCATTTCGTTGTACACCACGCCGTTGTACTGGATCTCATCCTCCGGCTTTTCAAGCTGACGGCTCCATCCCTCCTGCCGGAATATTTCTTCTTTCTTATATATGTTCGGATAAAATACCGCATCCAGATAGACATGCATCAGATTGCAGAAATCCTTTTCATTACAGCTTGCCACCGGATACATGGTCTTATCCGGATAGGTCATGGCATTCAGGAACGTATTCAGCGACCCCTTCACAAGTTCCACGAAGGGATCTTTGGCAGGGAAACGGCGGCTTCCGCACAGGACGCTGTGCTCAAGGATGTGCGCTACGCCGGTATTGTCGGCGGGTACGGTGCGGAACGCAATATGAAACACCTTGTTGTCGTCTTCATTTTGCAGCACCAGTATCCTTGCCCCGCTTTTTTTATGGCGCAGAAGATACCCGTCGGAGGCAATATCCTCGATGCGCTCGCTCTGCAGCAGGGTATACTGTGGAAGGTTTTCCATGTTCATATTCTATCTCTCCTAACTATTTGTTTTTTTCCGGACGCCAGAAAGCGGTACAGCAAAGCGCATAAGACGCATCCCGCCAGCATAAACAGCAGAATCGCCGCCGCACAGTGCAGGAAAAAGACGTCCGGCAGGATGTTGATGACCGGATCGGTGGCAGGGTCAAATATCCAGTAGCTGTCGCTGAAAAGAAGCTGATGGAATCTCACAAAGAAAACATTCCAATCCCCCGCCATCAGCAGGGCCAAAACAGCCGATATCGCCAGGGTCAGTATGGAAGCAATCTTCAGACATCCAAAATCCCGCCGCCGGAACTTTATAAATAAAACCGCTGCCAGTAGTATACCCAATATCACAGACATAATCTGAAATACGATAAATATACGTTTCACCTCTGCAAAATGGGTACGCCCCTGCTCTGACATGGTAAAATCCGGAAATTCCAGCGTGGAGATTCCCTTAGTCAGAAGATTATAATCGATCAGTGCATCATAATTCTCCCGTATGGCTTCTTCTGACAATCCGGAGACGGAGGCAAGATTCTGATACTTTATATCGAAATAGTAGATCTGCCGCAGATTCAGGGTAAGAACCACGGAAGAACAGAAAATAAACAGGAAACAGACCAGCGCAGCCAGAGCATTGGAGCGTGTAAACACCCTGCGCCTTCGAATACGTCTGGTTCTCCTTACACTGTTACTTTTTTTCCTTTCGTTTGCCATTTCCTTCCTTCCCCATTCTTCCGTACCTATTTCATTCTACTACTTGAAAAACGAAGGCGCAAGCATTTCCGCAAATATATTTGGGCGCACCGCAAACGCGATGCGCCCATATTTCTGATTCTTTGACGGGAAAGCCATGTTCCTGCCGGTGCGTTTATTCTGCGCCGTACAGTGTAACCAGCTTGTTCAGGTACTCGTATCTCTCCTTGTTGCACTGGGCATTCTTTGCAAACAGCTTCTCCGCTCTCTCCGGATTTGCCCTCTTCAGGGAGTTGTAACGTACCTCTCCGTCCAGGAACTCCATCAGATCCTCGGTGGGAGCCTTGGAATCCATGCTGAACTTGGAAGCAGCCGCCGGATTGAAACGGAACAGATGCCAGTAACCGGACTTGACAGCCAGTTCTTCCTCGGTCTGAGCCTTGCTCATGCCCTTCTTGATTCCGTGGTTGATACACGGAGCGTAGGCAATGATCAGGGACGGTCCCGGATAAGCCTCGGCCTCGGCCAGGGCCTTGACCGTCTGGTTGAAGTCGGCGCCCATGGAGATCTGGGCTACGTATACATAACCGTAGGACATGGCGATGGAAGCCATATCTTTCTTCTTGACTTCCTTGCCGCCCGCCGCAAACTGCGCAACTGCGCCCGGCTGTGTAGACTTGGAAGCCTGTCCGCCTGTATTGGAATAAACCTCGGTATCGAATACCATGATATTGATATCCTGTCCGCTGGCAAGCACATGATCCACACCGCCGAAGCCGATATCGTATGCCCAGCCGTCGCCGCCGAATACCCACTGGGATTTCTTGGCGAGATAATCCTTATTCTTCAGGATCTCCTTGCAGGCATCGCATCCGCAGGCTTCGCAGGCAGCGACCAGCCTGTCCGTAGCCGAACCGTTGGCAGCGCCTACACCGAACGTATCCAGCCATTCCTGTGCAGCCGTCTTAACATCCTCGCTGCATCCGTCGCTGTCCAGGAGCGCCGTAACCTTTGTCTTAAGGCCGCCGCGGATCGCGTTATGTGCAAGCAGCATTCCGTACCCAAACTCCGCGTTGTCTTCAAACAGGGAGTTGGACCACGCCGGGCCGCGGCCCTTCTGATCAACCGTGTACGGTGTGGAGGGTGAGGAATTGCCCCAGATAGAGGAGCATCCCGTTGCGTTGGCAATGTACATCCGGTCGCCGAAAAGCTGGGTGATCAGCTTCGCGTACGGAGTCTCGCCGCAGCCCGCGCAGGCGCCTGAGAACTCAAGCAGCGGCTGCTTGAACTGGGAACCCTTTACCGTATTCTCTTTGAATTTCGCTACCACATCTTCCTTTGCCGGAAGCTCTACTGCGTAATCGAAATATTTCTGCAAACCGGCATTCGCTTCCATGTTCTCCATGGCAAGGGCCTTCGCGCCCTTCTTGCCCGGGCAGACGTTCGCACAGGAACCGCATCCGGTACAGTCAAGCGCAGAAACCACAACAGCAAATTTATATTCCGCCATACCGGTCATCGGCAGAGTCCGCAGGCCCTCCGGAGCCGCAGCCACCTCTTCTTCGGTCATGGCGACCGGACGGATAACCGCGTGCGGGCAAACGTAGGAACACCTGTTGCACTGGATACAGTTCTCGGGATTCCATATCGGAATATCCACTGCGATACCGCGCTTCTCGTATGCGGCCGCGCCGGAAGGTGTCGTGCCGTCCACATAATCCTTAAACGCGGATACCGGGAGGTTGTTGCCTTCCTGGGCATTCACCGCATGCTGTACGGTATTGACGAAATCCACAACATCCTGTCTCTTTCCGGTGACATCCTTCGCGATAATATCCTCCGTCTCTGCGTTCTTCCAGCTATCGGGAACGGAGATCTCCACAATCTGCTTCGCGCCGGCATCAATGGCGTCATAGTTCATCTGAACGATGGCGTCGCCCTTGCGGCCGTAGGAAGCCTTTGCGGCAGCCTTCATAAGCTCGATGGCCTGCTCCTCCGGAATGATGTTCGCAAGCTTGAAGAATGCGGACTGGAGAATGGTATTGATACGTCCGCCAAGCCCGATCTCCTTGCCGATCTTGATACCGTCGATCACATAGAACTTAATATTGTGATCCGCGATGAACTTCTTCACCTGGCCGGGAAGATGCTTCTCGAGGCCTTCCATATCCCACGGGCAGTTCAGAAGGAACGTACCGCCGTCCACCAGCTCCTGTACCATATTGTACTTGCGGATATAGGACGGGTTGTGGCAGGCAACAAAGTTCGCCTTATGGATCAGATAGGTAGACTTGATCGGATGCTTGCCAAAACGCAGGTGGGACATGGTAACGCCGCCGGACTTCTTGGAATCATAATCAAAATATGCCTGGGCGTACATATCCGTGTTGTCGCCGATGATCTTGATGGAGTTCTTGTTGGCGCCCACGGTACCGTCCGCGCCAAGCCCCCAGAACTTGCAGTTGATGGTGCCTTCCGGCGTGGTAACCAGAGGCTCGCCCAGCTCCAGAGAGAGGTTGGTCACATCATCCACGATACCCAGCGTGAATTTCTGCTTATCGGTATTGTTAAATACGGCAACGATCTGCGCCGGCGTGGTATCCTTGGAACCAAGGCCGTAACGTCCGGTAAAGATCGGGGTGTCGTTGAATTTACTGCCCTTGAGAGCTGCAACCACGTCCAGATACAGCGGCTCGCCCATGGCCCCCGGCTCCTTTGTCCGATCCAGCACACTGATCTGCTTCACCGTATCCGGAATCGCTTCGATCAGCGCCTTCGCGGAGAACGGCCTGTAAAGGCGGACCTTCACGACGCCTACCTTCTCGCCTGCCTTGAGCAGGTAATCGATGGTTTCCTCAATGGTATCACAGACAGAGCCCATAGCGATGATGATCTTCTCAGCGTCTGCCGCGCCATAGTAATTGAACAACTTATAGTCCGTACCGATCTTTGCATTTACCTTGTCCATGTATTCCTGGACGATGGCCGGCATAGCGTCGTAGTACGGGTTGATCGCTTCCCTTGCCTGGAAGAAGATATCCGGGTTCTGTGCGGAGCCTCTCTGGCAGGGATGATTCGGGTTCAGGCACTGGTCTCTCCAGGCCTGAAGCGCGTCAAAGTCTGTCATCTCCTTCAGATCCTCATAATCCCAGGTCTCAATCTTCTGAACCTCATGGGAGGTACGGAAGCCGTCGAAGAAGTTGATGAACGGGAGACGGCCTTTGATCGCAGCAAGATGAGCCACCGGCGTCAGATCCATAACCTCCTGTACGCTGCCCTCACAGAGCATACATGCGCCCGTCTGGCGGCATGCATAAACGTCTGAGTGATCGCCAAAGATAGACAGCGCATGGCTCGCAACCGCACGCGCAGATACGTTAAACACACCCGGCAGCCGCTCACCGGCTACTTTGTACAGGTTGGGGATCATCAGGAGAAGGCCCTGCGACGCGGTATATGTAGTCGTCAGCGCTCCTGCTGCAAGAGATCCGTGTACCGTACCTGCCGCGCCCGCTTCTGACTGCATCTCGGTGACCTGTACGGTCTGCCCAAACATGTTGAGACGGCCCTGGGTGGCCCACTCATCCGTCGCTTCAGCCATAACAGACGAAGGGGTGATCGGGAAGATAGCCGCTACGTCCGTGAATGCATAGGAAGCATGAGCCGCAGCATGGTTACCATCCATGGTCTTCATTTTTCTTGCCATTTCAATTCCTCCTTATAATTTGAGCTTATAACTCATTATTATTACTCATACACAATCAAGTTTAGCACATATCACGATATTTGTCCATTTCGGAACTGAAAATTGAGGCAATTTTTTTGTATTTTTCACGATACAGAAGGCCGTACGGTTTTCTATGCCGCAGCCCGTCCCTTCCGGATATCCAGTTACAAACACAGCAAAAGCCTTATTGCAGAATTCCAGAAAAGATCAGAATAATTCTGTAAAATTATCCCGCCACATTTCATAGCTGCAGAATCCCTGGACATACCAGGTGCAGGTTCCGCAGGATTCCCGGAAAAGCTCCTCCGTCAGACCGGAAAGGACTTTCTCCCTCAGTTCTTCACGCCCGTAGCTCCTGCCGCCGGTAAGGCCAAACCCATCCAGAAGCAGGATATCCCTGCGGCAGATCCGCTCTTCCTCGTCGCAGCGCCGTTCCCCTGCCCCAGAGACGCCTGCAGCCGGCCGCGTCTTTTCTGCACCTTCCGGCGCCAGCAGATGCGGGCAGCGCGTACACACTTCATCCGGGGAGGCAAGGATCCGAAACGCCGCTTCCCGAACCCTTATCCTCCTGATCATCTCATTCATGTGCATACAGAAATCCTCACTGTAGCCGTGTCCACGATACATGGGCAGGCAGAGCAGATGATGCGCCCGAAGCTCCATCCTCTCACGCCTCCTGTGTCAGGGTCATCCCGGCAGCATGCAGCCCCCGGCGGACCGCTCTTGCCGCAAGGTACGCCAGCGCTACAGAAACCACATCCTTTACCAGATACGGAACAGAAACCATAGCAAAGGAGGCTCCGAATCCCGCACCCATAACCGCCATAAACTGGATCACCCCCAGCAGATGGCAGACGGCAAGGCCTGCAAGAGGGAGAATTATGCGCGCCGCATCATTCCGGGAATAAGCAAAGCCGCAGGCCGCAGCCATAAATAAAAAGCCCCAGATAAAGCCGCCGGTCATGCCCACCAGGACGCTGACGCCGCCGCTGAAGCCGGCAAACACCGGAACGCCCACCGCACCCAGCAATATGTAGACCGCCGTGCAGGCAAGACCATATTTCCAGCCAAGGACAAAACCGGCCAGAGCCACCGCAAATGTCTGCAGCGTCACCGGCACGCCGGAGGGCAGCGGAAAGGATATCTGCGAGAGCACTGCCAGCACCGCCGCAAACATACCTGTGAGAACAATCCTCTTTGTTGAACTTCTGTTGTCTTTCATTGCACTTCTCTCCCTTTAATGAAATTCTTTTTGTCAAACGCATTTTACACAGGCTGCTTTATATTGTCAACTATTTTTCCGTTTTAGTTGACAAATTTCCGAAATATGAACCAAAGACCTCACCCGTTTTTTTAAGTTTTCAGGCAAACAAGTCATCACCACCGCCTGTCCGGCGCAGGATGGGGCCGGTCAGCACCTCAAGATAACCAGTCATGGAAGTATTAGAAACGATCTCACTGATCACTTCGCGGTTCGAACCGATGCACCCGCCTGTGAAAACAGGGCCGTTTTCCGAAATAAGAAACGCTTTCATATGATCCTCCGGCGCCTCTCTCTTCTGATGCGTTGCTGAAGCTAAACGCCAAAGCAAAGCGCGGAATGCGGCATATGCGGATTTACTCAGCAACAACGCCGGCAAGTGTTATCTATGCTCAAATTGAAAAAACTACCATATCCTGTGTTGTAATTCAATCGTTATCTTTGAAAATTACATTGGAATATTTTTTAATGTAATTTTACTGCGCATGCACATGCATATGATAAAAGTATGTATGTTACAGGGAACTTTATGACGCGATTGACCCTGAATATGCAGTAGTGCATGACGGAACGCCCCGGGACACCTCAGCCGGAAATTACTACATGCGCTACAAGGATTACATCAAGAATGTAGCCAGCAGCGAAATTCATGCCATCTGGTCTTACGACATGCTGATTGCAAATATCCTGGCGTTCCGGTCTTTCGCCATGAACCGGATCAATAAGGAATGGTACCGGAATAAGGGATATGATTTTACCATCATCTCATCCACTGCCTTTGATCAGATGTGGATACATGGTCGCAATTTCTTTGAGAACATCGACGAGGCAGTGGATGCTAAATTCCTGAATTATCTCTCCCGCCCCAACATGCGCCAGCCGATCCTGACTCGGTACTGCGACGACCAGCGGGGCACTTGTCCTCAGTGGAATTCCCAGTGGGGAAGTGCTGTTCTTGGAGAGCAGGAGTACGATGCACTGAGTATCATCCGGTATTATTGCGGGGGCCATATACATCAACACTGCGGAAGAAGTGTCCGGAGTGCCGAAATCCTACCCCGGGTTTCCCCTCTCCATCGTCCCTGTGGGGACTAATTTACTGAAGATCTTCGGTCTGTCCCGGGACGGTGTCAGCGGTCCGGGAACCTGGTATCGCATACAGGAGATCTATGTGGCTGTGACACGGCTGGCGGAAAACATACCCCCCGACCATAAGTATGCGCTGCCATACGCATGACGCGGTTCACACCGCCCATGCATCCTGTCATTGACTGCAAAAGCGGTGTGGGGGTTTTCCGTTTATACTTTTCTTTGTGCCGAAATGCTTTATTTAATTACGACTCTATGCCGTATTCAGCTTATATCACGCCTTATTTCATGATAAAAGAAAAAAGCTTCAGAATCATTTTAGGCACTTTTTCAAACCCTTACGCAGAGGGGATTGTATCAAAATGCGGTATTACATTTCTCTCAAAAAACGCTAAGAAGCAACCGGAAGAAAGGTCTTTCACCAGATATTTTCAGATATGCAGGTTTTCCAGTTCCTCTCCGATTCTTGCGTTGTCGTGCGCAATTCGGTTAAATATGGGTTTGATCTGTTCATATTTTTTTACGTTGTCCTGATTCGGATACGCATATTGTTTTTCACTGTGCAGCTCATCAATTCGATCATAATTACGCCAGATTTCAGTGCCCACCGCTGCAACAGCCGCTGCCCCCAGCGCTCCCGCATACTGGCCCACGTTTGAAATCACAGTCATCAACTGACAGGTATCGGCAAGTATCTGCCGCCATATTTTCCCTTTGCTGCCGCCGCCTACCAATAACATCTCGCCCGAAATATCTGTGAGCGCTTTCAGCTGGTCCAATCCTTGTGCCAGTTTAAGCGCAACGCCTTCCAGGCACGCCCTGGCCATATCTCCCCTTGTATGCTTCATATCCAGTCCATTATAGGAACCCTTCGCGAATTTACTGTAATCAATTTGGCACCCGCCGTTCAATGTTGGATCAAACAGCAGTTTGTTTGCCCCAACCGGTGATTTTTCTGCCAACGCATTGATTCTCTCATATGAATCTGGCCCGCCTCTTCTTTCCTGTTCCACAAAATCTAAAAAGAACGTATCCCGCAGCCACCGATACGCATAGCAGGCAGCAAAAATCGTCACTGCTGAATTATACATACCTGGAATCACATGCGCATAAACATTGGAATAACACTCGGTATTCAACAATGGCTGATCCGTTGTAGCGGCAATCCACGCTGAGGATCCAAGATTCGTATATATCCTTCCATTTCGTATTCCGCCAGCCCCAAGCGCCATGCAGGAGTTATCGACACCGCCGCATACAACCAGCGTCTTTGTCGTCAGGCCAAGCGTTTCCGCAGCCTCAACTGTCAGAGAACCGATAATCTCACTGGATTCCAGTATCTCTGGCTGCTTCGTATAATCCAGGCCTGCCAATTCAATGATATCTTCCGTATACTTTCGCTGCTGTAAATCATACATGCCGCTTCCAGATGCATAGGAGTGATCTGTGACCAGTACGCCTGTCAACCGATAATTTACATAGTCTTTCGTGCCAAGAAATCTATGAGTCTTTTGATATACATCCCGGCAATATTTTTGTATCCACAATTGCTTAAACAGGGGATGGATTGCCGGAACATTCCCGCCGGTACGCAAATACCAGTCGTCAAACCCAATCTTGTTTAACAGCTTGTGGCTCATTTCGCCGGATCGGGTATCCGACCAAAGCATAGTACGTTCCGACAGCAAATATCCCTGTTCATCCACCGGCACCGTTCCAAAACTATATCCGGATACTGCCATACAGGCAATGTTCTCCTTCGCTTCTCCTGTCCTTTTTAATATCTGATGCGTCGTAGAGACAATAGCTTTCCACCAGTCGTCCGGGCGCTGCTCCCGCCATCCTAACTGTGGATAATACGTTGGATATGACGCATATGCAGATGCGATTATCGTTCCATCTTTATCAAAAAGAGCCGTTTTCAATCCGCTTGTTCCCAAATCGTACGCTATAATTTTTTTCATTACTGCTCCCCGTCAGGCCGATCGTCCTGACAATCCTTTCTTTAATCTTTAAGACAATTACAGCTCATTTCCATAACGCGCCTGTGCCGTTCGCATAATTTTCAGTGCAGATTTCTTGCCGATTCCGAACCGGGTAACCCCTAATTCTCTCATACGCAGAAGGGTATCCAGATCCCGTATTCCGCCGGCCGCTTTGATCTGCAAACTATCACCGACCTGTGAGCGAATCAACTTAATGTGATCAATGGTCGTTGGCTCTGGCGCCCAGCCGGTACCTGTTTTAATAAACTCTGCCCCCGCTTTTGCCACAATCTCACAGCCACGCTTTATTTCATCTTCATTCAAATATGTCACTTCCAGGATTACTTTGAGCGGAATATCGCCAACAGTTCTTTTCACGGCGCACACATCGTCCAGCACTTCCTGATAAAGCCCGGATTTCATATAGGCGATATTGATTACCATATCCATTTCTTTACATCCATCTGCCAGCATATCTTTGGCCTGCAGAACTTTTATCTCAGTCTTATCATCCCCGGAAGGAAATCCAGCACATCCTCCGAGAATTGTATATTCATCCTCCCCGAGCAATTCCCTGGCATAGGGAATAAAACAGGGCATTGTGCCAATACATTTAAAATGATACTGCTTAGCCAAAGAAACAAGTTCCGCCACATCTGTCTTCGTCGCACAAGCTGTGACCGCTGTAAAATCAATCATAGTAGCAATGTCTATCGGTTTCATTTATTTCCTCCTATTTTCGTTTCACAAAATGTTTTTTCATTTGGAGTTGCAATTTACAAAATAAAAATATATTATAAAAACAAGCCCTAAGAGGGATAGTTTATAGGAAAGTCAGGTGTCGTCAGCATGAGCCGTGCCTCAAACGATAAGTATTACATTAAGCTTAAAGCCGCACAGTTAATTTATATTGAACGCGTCAGCCAAAAGGAAGTTGCCAGGCTTCTCAATATTTCCCGACCAACTCTGGCCCGCTATATGGAAGAGGCTCTGGAAGAAGGCATAGTTACCATTGAGATACATGACATCCACAATGCACACTCCATGCTTACCCTTGAATCCGCCATCAAGCAGAAATATAACCTGCTTGACGTAGTCATCGCCGACTGTGGCACCAACGCGTCCAAGGCTGATATCCTGGACGGCATCGGCGCAGCTGCCGCGCAATATGTGGAACGTATCCTTCGGAACAACATGAGCATTGGTGTCTCCTGGGGAAAAACAATTGAATCCTTTGCTTCTCACCTGACAGGGAATCAATCTATCCAGAATTTCTCCGTGGTATCTATCGTCGGCGGCTCACTTTACTGGGATTCCAAATATCACTCCAATACAATCTCACAACGGATTCTCGACAAATACCCTGGAAAAGGCTATTTCCTCTACGCGCCTACTTTTGCGTCCAATACAGAACAGTACAAATCGCTCACCAGCAATCCCGATATCCAGTCTGTGCTGACCCAGGCGAAAAATGTAGACATCGCCATTGTTGGGATTGGCGGACAGTTTTCTCAATATACCGCGCTCAAACAACAAATCACTGATCTGGCTGGCGAATCCTTTGACACAAATTCAAACCTGTATGGCATCAACTCCCAATTCATCTCCGCAGATGGAGAGTATCTTGTATCAGATACTATTTACTCCGATGATTCAAACGCGCGCATTGCAGCGCAAATGAATCAGCTATTTATCGGTCTTCGCTTACCTGATCTGAAAAAAATTCCAAAAGTGCTTGCACTCGCGGGAGGAGATTTCAAACTTGCCCCGATCCGGGCTGCACTTTTAAACGGATATGTGAATATTCTCATCACGGATCTGGATACCGCCCGATATCTGATGGAAGATCGCCCATCCGCTTAACGGTTTAAAAAACGTCCGCTTACAACAGCAGCAAGAAGGATCATTCCTTTCGTCAGACTAATCCAGCTCGAATCTATGCCTGCCATTGACATACCGTTGGAAACGATCGTCACGAAAATCGCTGCCATGATGATACCCGTCATCCTCAGGCGTTTAAAAACCACCGCGCTGAAAACAGCGATCGTTATGGAATCCAGCGTATAACTATCACCCGAAGCCACGGTCACATTGCTTGTCTTGGCCGCCATCAGGATGCCGCAGATTGCCGCAAAGGCACTGCATAACACAAATGAGAGCATTGTCAGCCGCCTAGTGTTCACACCTGAATATCGGCTGGCTTCCATATTCATTCCTAGGGATGTCAGCCGTCTGCCAAACGTCGTTTCCCTGATAATCAAGGCAACTATCAACGCCAACGCCAGCATCACGATAAAAAGATTAGGTATGCCCCATACTTTCCCTGTACCGAAAGTGGTAAACGCAGCAGGAAAGCGTGAAAAAGTAAGCCCATTCGACAACCAGTACCGAAGGCCCTGTATAAGAAACTGTGTCGCCAGCGTAGCAATAAAAGACGAGATACCCATGTATGCAACCAGAAAACCGTTAAAAGCACCAACCAAAACGCCACATAATACCGCGCCAATAACTGCTGCCGGTATACCCGTCTTTGCATTGACCATCATCATTGAGCCCACCATGGCTGTCAGGCCACATGTTACGCCAATCGACATATCCAGTCCGCCCGCAGAGATAACGATAGCCATTCCGATGGAAATAATAACCGGCAGGGTGATCCCAATCATCGTGTTCTGCAGATTGTCATATGAGAAGAATGCTGGTTTAATCAACGTAAATAGAACTGTGACCAACAGCAGCAATACAAACAGCATAAGATACCTCTTCCCATTTAATCCGATGCCGCCCATGATTTTTTGTTTCATGCCCTTTCTCCCTCCCCTCAAAGTCTGACCTGCTTAATGGAATGATCATGAATAGTTGTAAGTCCAATGCCGATAATCAGCAAACTTCCCTGTACAAAAGGCACAACATAATAACTAACACCAAGAATCGTCATAAAGTTGGTAACAAAAGTCATCAGCAGCGACCCTACAAGCGTTCCCAAAATATTGACCTTCCCCGGCACAAACATACTGCTTCCAAGAAATGTCGCCGTCATTGCCGGCAACAGATAATTCTCACCGGAATATGCTTCTGCCCCGCCGACCCGAAGTACCAGCAATATTGAGGCAGCAACATAAAGAAGGAACGCAACAGAAAACGCTATCGCTTTGATTCTTGTCAGATTGAATCCCATTTCTACGGCTGCCTGAGGTGATTCTCCCGTAACTTGAATCTTAAAGCCGATTCGGGTTTGATTAATAAACACATAACACGCTAGATAGGCGATTGCCATTAGCACGACAAAGTTTGGAATTCCCAGAATGGTGCCGTTTGCGAAACCAACCACATTATTTTTGGTGATCCAGATGCTGATAGCTCCATTGTACAAGCGTTCCGTCCCTTTGCAGATGAACATGAGGCATATGCTGATAATAATAGATGAAAATCCAAATTTAGCGATCAACACTGTGTACAATCCTCCAATGACCGCTGTAATTAAAACGGCTGACAGTATCGCGACCGGAATGGACTGTCCCTTTTGTATGGCCATTGCAAATGTGGCGCCAATCAGACCCACTGATCCTGCCAGAGACATATCTGTCTCTCCGGCGATCACGATGAGCGTCAGGCCCAGAGCAATCAGCCCCACAACAGAGGACTGTACAAGGATCACTGTAATATTACTTATGGTCAGCAGCGGCTTTTGTGGATTCAACAGCTGAACGAAAAGAATAAAAAACAAAATCACAACCGGCATCGCAAACTGGTTCATATACCGTTTAAGCGATATCTTTTTCATGATGCCACCTCCCCCATCATAGCCATCAAAAGGTTTCCCATACCGGCTTGCTGCCGGCTCATCTCACACACAACTTCTCCACGATGTAAAACTATAAATCGATCGCACAAAGTCAGCGCCTCCGCCATGTCACTTGTTGAAAGCAATACAGAACTTCCCTTTTTAACAAGCTGTGAAATGATACGATAGATTTCCGCCTTGGCGCCGACATCTACGCCGGATGTGATTTCATCCATAAGATAAATGTCGTACTCTTTTGTCAGCCACTTTCCAATAGCTATTTTCTGTTGATTTCCACCGGACAGTAAGCCAGTCTGATATTCCGGGTCATCCGGTTTGACATGCAACGTTTTCATAAGTCTGTTGACAATCTGTTTTTCCCGCGCTCTGTTCAGTACACCCCATTTTGAAATACTTTTCAGGTCCGACAGAAACAGGTTCTCGCGATTCGTATAATCAGAAACCAGTCCCTGTATCTGCCTGTCCTCCGGCACAAACGCGATACCACGGCAGATGGACTTTTGAGGTGAACTGTCCTTCACTTGTTTCTGCTTTAAAAAAACAGAACCGCTGTCAGGTTTTAGAGTTCCGAATATCATTTCAAGTGTTTCGCTTTTTCCAGCTCCAACTGAGCCGATCAAGCCTACAATTTCACCTTTTCTAACCTCCAGAGATACATTTTTAACGCGGTTTCTGTATGTCAAATGCTCGGCTTTTAATACCGTTTCGTCCGAAAGATATCTTTCACGCTCCGGGACATACGCATCCGCCTTTTTCCCAAGCATTGCCTGCACCATCTCTTCTTCAGATATATTTTCCACCGCACATGTCAGTATCTTTTCTCCATCCCGGAATACACTTACACGGTCACACATCTGATAGATTTCCTCAAGGCGGTGTGTAATGTAGATTATCGTGACCTTCTCTTTTTTCAGAGTATCCATCATTTTGAAAAGCTGCTGTGTTTCTTCCAGGCCCAAACGTGCAGTCGGCTCATCAAGCACCAATATCTTTGGTTTATTAACGATTGCACGCGCAATGACCACCATCTGCTTCTCTGCCGCGCTCAAAGCTTTTACCGATGTATACAAGTCAATCCGGTCGGACACCATCCTCAGCGACTTCTCAGCCAGTGCGCTTCCCTTTTCCCAGTCCAGGAAACCATGTTTTGCAGGTATTTGACCCAACAGAATATTTTGCATGACACTCATACTTGAAACAAGATTCAGGTTCTGGTGGACAACCTGTAGGCCATATTCCTGAATTTCTCTGACTGTATGACCCGCGCATGCCTTGCCATTAAGGATAATCTCTCCGCCGTCCGCAGTATATTCGCCGGATAAAATTTTGATGAATGTAGATTTCCCTGCACCGTTTTCTCCGACAATTGCATGCACTTCCCCTGCCTCTATTTCCAGACAGATATCGGAAAGCACTTGGTTTCTTCCGAAAGATTTACGAATGTGCGATGCATTTAGAATATATTCCTCCATGTTTGCTTCTCCTTTTCAAACAGATAAATCACCAAGAGGGTGTCATGACTTTTGGGACACCCTCTTTGATTTATGCCGGGCAATCAGAAAGGATTCTCTTCTTCGCCATAAGCCTCCGTCCACATAGTCTTGACGTCCACATAAACAAAACTGCCAAAAGCATCTTCAATATCAGGTGCATTTGTAGCAATATACGTTGGCCCATACTGAACATAATCAATTTCTGACACATCACCGTCATTTACCGCAATGTCAATCGCCTCTGCAGCCCGTTCTCCGAAAATCGCCGCATTTACGCCAATTGTCGCCCACAGCGGTGCGTCTTCCCTGCCCATCTCTTCAAGAATAGACATATCGCAGTCGGCACACACGATCATCACCTGATCCTGTAATCCCATCTCCCGAATTGCCTGGGCAGCGCCAATAGCCGGAAGACCCCATGTGCTGATCACCGCTCCCAAATCCGGATTCGCCTGCAGCACACTCTTCGTAATCGCGTAAGCTTCATTAATGGTATCCGCTCCTGTTTCAGATTCCTCTACAATTTCTATGTCAAAATCTGCCAGCACAGCCTTAATCATAGTCTCCCGGATCAGCATGGACTTCCATGTCGCTGTCAAAAAGAAAACTTTTCCCTCTCCGCGTAAATGCTTTGCGACAAAAACACCCAGTGCGGCGCCGCCTGTATAATTATCGGCAGAAGCTGAGGTGATGTTGCCGGGAACCACCATATCACAGCAAACAACAGGAATACCGGCGTCAATCGCCTGTTTTGCAACCGTATAAAAGGCATCCTGCTCACCACCTGCAATGATGATCCCGTCAACCCCGCTGGAAATAAAATTCTCAATATCCGTAATTTGCTGTTCCGTACTGTTCATAGCGTTCGTGGAAGTAACCTTATAGCCACGCGCTTCAAGATATTCTGTATATCCGTCCTGAACATTATTATTCCAATCGTTCCCCAACCAGAAATGCGCAACCCCGATCGTCTTTCCATCACCGGTCTGCTCCACACTTTCTTCAGCAAAAACCGTCGCGCCGTGTAAAGACATAATCAATATTCCCCAAAAAAATATACCCCAGATATGTTTCATTATGCGTTTCATGCTTTTTGACCTCCATTCTTTTTGTTGTAATCCGTTTTCCTGTTCACCTGATCAGATGTTGTTGACATTATACACTAATATTTTCTTTTTGTAAAGGTATTTTTAATTTGTAAATTTTTTCATTTTCCTAATAAAAAAGAGCTGTCACAAACGCAGCAGTTCTTTTCAATGCAACTGATCTGACTCTTTGCTGTATATTCAATCTTTCGCCCCCGTCAGGTGACGGAATCTCCCGTCCCCAGATATTTTACCAGGATCCGGTCCAGGTTTTTAAAATCGATGGGCTTAATCAGGTGTTCGTCCATCCCAGCCTGCCTTGATTTCTGCATATCCTCCACAAAGGCGTTGGCAGTCATGGCGATAACAGGCACGGTCCTTGCGTCCCGGCGATCCAGGCCCCGGATTGTTTTTGTCGCTTCATAGCCGTTCATGACCGGCATCTGGATGTCCATAAAGACCATCTGATAATAGTTCTCAGGGGAAGAGGAAAACCGCTCCAGGGCTGTCTCTCCATTCTCCGCTTCATCCACGATAAGCCCTCTCATTTCCAGGATCTCCTTTGCAATTTCCCGATTTAACGGGTTATCCTCCACAAGAAGCGCCCGGCAGCCGGCACAGCCTTCGCTGAGAAAGGGCTCCGGGAGGGATGAGCCGAAAGAGGCCGCGTCCGCATTCCCACGTTTTTCTTCCTCAAGCAGCTTGAACAGCCGGATGAGCGAGGATTTAAACACAGGTTTGCCCAGGAAAGAATCTACTCCCGCAGTTCTCGCCTCCTGCTCGATTTCTGACCAGTCGTAGGCGGAAAGGATGATGACAGGAAGGTCCCCGCCGACAATATCCCGAATCGCCCTGGCCGTCTCTATCCCATCCATGCCCGGCATCTTCCAGTCCAGAATTGCGGCATGGAAAGAGTGATTCTCCTTTAAGGAGAGACGCACCGCATCCAACGCATCCTGCCCGGAAGCGCAGAACGTCCCTTTCATGCCAAGCTCTCCGAGCATCACGCGCAGGGATTCGCGGGCGTCTTCTTCATCGTCCGCCACCAGCACAGGGATATCCGCCAGCCCCGATATATCGTCGTCATCCTCCTTCTGGAGTTTCAAAAAAACGGTTACGGTAAAGGCCGTCCCTTCACCCTGCCGGCTTTCTACTTTTATGCTGCCGTTCATCATCTGGACAATGTTCTTGGTAATGGCTAGCCCCAGCCCGGTCCCCTGAATCTTGCTGATGCGCAGATCCTCCTCCCGCTTAAAGGGAGTGAAGATATGCTTCTGGAATTCCTCTGACATCCCGATCCCATTATCTGCAAACACAAATTCGTAGCAGCCTACGGACAGCGTATTGACAGGCAGCTCCCGGATGGTCACGGAAAGCTCCCCGCCATCAGGCGTGTATTTTACCGCATTATCGATCAGGTTCACAAATACCTGCTGGAGACGAAGGCTGTCGCCGATCACAGCCTCATGTCTCATATCCCGGATATTGATGTGCAGATTGTGATGATGTTCCTCCGCGCGAGGCTGAATAACCGTCAGAAAATTATTGATGAAGTCCGAAAAACTGATATTTTCCTCCGCAAGACACAGCTTCCCGGATTCGATCTTGCTCATATCCAGCACATCGTTGATCAGGCTCAAAAGGTAATGGCTGGATGCGGAAATTTTCGCCAGGGCTTCCTTCACCCGGCCCGGTTCCTCCGTGTGGGACGCGGCGATCTCCGTCATTCCGATGATTGCGTTCATAGGGGTGCGGATATCATGGGACATACGGGAAAGGAACTCGGATTTTGCGTCGTTTGCCATGTTTGCGCCGGCCAGCGCGTCCTTCAGGAGCTGATGCTGCTCATTCTCCGCCCGCAGCAGGCTGTCAACACAGCGGATGCCAAATACCATCCTTTGTTCTTCTTCGTCTTTCCCCGCGTATACAAAGAGCATCTCATAGGTCTCTCCTGCGCTGCTTCCGGGAAGGCTGCGGTAGCGGACAGAAAGAAAAGCGGTCTCGCGAAACCTCCGGCTCAGATCCTTCGGTTCGCACAGCGCCAGAACCGCATCCAGGTCCTCAGGGGACACATTTTCTCTTGCATAGTTCCGCATCTCTGCGGAAAAACAGCCCTGCGGCGGCATAGAGGAAATACTGTCCTCAAAAAGCTGCAGACACTCATAGCTGTCTTTGTCCAAATCGACATAATAGATCATGACAAAATCCCGGCTCATGGCCGCCAGGGCTTCCAGATGACGGCGCTCTTTCTTTTGTACTTCCTGTAATAAAGCCCGCCTCTTCGCACCGGCTATCCTTATCATAATTACGATGGCTATAACCAACAAAAAAGCGCCGAATGCCAGGATCAGCGGAATACGCGCACTGTAAATACTATCCGCCGCTGAATAAGAGTACGGCATATTCAGGCATTCATCCACAACCGCATCCATATAACCGGAGGGCAGCAGCCCCAACGCCTTGTTGAGCATAGAAAACAGGAGCGGATCGATCCCGGTTGAAGCCGCAAAGCTGACCTGCGTAGGGTAACGGTAGACAGTCCATTGGATCAGGCCGGCAAGCCTGGGGTTCTTTGACTGGTAATTGAATTCAAGGTTATTGATAAGCGACGCATCCGCCTTTTTCCTGCTGACCGCCAGCATACATTCCTTTGCGGTCATGTAATATTGAATCTCAATTTCCTTGCCAAGGTGGTCTTTTATATAGTCGCCCCAATTGGATCTGCTGCGGGTCAAAGCGATGACCGGGGTATCCAGCTGGCCAAAGGCACAGTCGGTCCGCGTCACCAGCACATTTGCATATTCCATAAACGCATCGGTTGTAAGGATGTCCTCATCCTGCGCTACGATTACATCCGACGCCCCGATATAGAAAGCGATCTCTCCGTTTTTAAGAAGCTCCTTCCAGTTCCTGTCCGGGGTGATGGGATATGGGGTCAGGTTAATCCCTGACTCCTCTTTAAGGTAGGACAGAAGCTCGATAAAAACGCCGCCGTAGGCGTCTTCATCCTTTTCGTAGGCGAGAGGGGCGCATTCCGTGTAGAACCCGACCTTCACTTCCTCGCCTAACTCGATCACTTTCTTCTCCTCCTCCGAATACGCCAGAGCCATGGCTTTCTCTGTGTCCGCATCGGGCCAATCCTGAAATCCATAGGACTTAAGGGGAATACAGCGTTCCGCCGCCAGCGCCGGAAGCGTCGCGCAGAGAGAAAAAACGATTAAAAAGCATATAAAACCACGAAGTGTTTTTTCTTTTAATTGTATTCGTCTCATTTTCTCTCCTCACGCACAAAACGCCCTTTCCTGTCTTCATTAAACATCCGGATTGCGGAAACAGTCTTCCGGTAATCCTCCCCCACCCGGCCGGCCAGCTCGGAGAGATCCGCATTCCCTCCATGGCGCAGCGCCTCCGTTAATGCCGTACTGGAAGCGAGCAGGCATGTAAAGGAAAGGTTCCGGCAGATCCCCTTTAAGGTGTGGGCGGCCAGAAACGCCCCCTCCCGGTCGCCTTTTTCAAGCGAGCGCACCAGTTTCCCGTAGCTGTCATCCTCCAGAAAGAGAAGCAGGAACCGTTCCACACGCATCGGTGTGCGAAGGCAGCTCATGGCTTTTTCGTAGTCTCCTCCCAAACGCTCATAACATTCTCTTAGTTCCACAATATATTACCTCCCCAAGTCTGGCTTTAACGCCGCATTTTTCCTTCTTTGCCTGGTACATCAGGTCATCCGCCATGACAACCAGATCGGAAACCATGTCTGAACCATATATGCCGCCGATACTGACGGAAAGCTGAATTCCGTCATATTCCGGCAAAACCATTGCCTGGACGCAGGCCGCCATTTGTTCCAGCTTCCTGACAAATTCTTTTGCGGGAATATCCAAAAACGCCACCACAAATTCATCCCCTCCGTAGCGGACTACCTCATCCGTCTTCCGGACACACTTTGAAAGGGCTTCCGCCACCTGCCGCAACGCCCGGTCTCCTGCCTGATGTCCACAGGTATCATTAATGGTTTTGAAAAAATTTATATCGGCCACCGCCACGGCGCGGATATCCCGGCGCCATTTCAGCCTTTCTTCATAATAACGGCGGTTTTTAATGCCGGTTACAGAATCCATATATATCTCTCTCTGATACTCTTCGGTGGATTTGATCAGATAATCCTTTTCCATGCCATGCAAAAAAATTTCTTTTTCTACTTTATCCACCAGCTCCAGGGAAAAGGGGACGCCATCCACTTCCACATAAACCGCCCGTACATGGAAGACATCTTCCCCGCTGTATTCAAACTTCGTCAGCTGCCCTTTTCCTGCAATGCACTTTGCGGATATACAGTTTTCACACTTTTCCTCCCTGTTCCAGATCCGGTAGCAGCAGTAAGGTGTCTCCCTGCATACTCCCGCATCGTCCAACGTAACCTGGACATTTTTTACAGGATCTACCAGGCGGGCGGTGTCATAGAACGTATTAAGGTAAGACAAAAGCGTTTTTGTCTCTTCGCCCGTGAGACGGCGATGTCTGACGGCGGGATCTGGATCCGGCAGGGAATTATCCGAACGGATCGCCGCATCGGAATATTCTTCCCTTCCCGCGCCCGGACCGGCCTTTCCCGCGTCTTCCAGTTTGCCGACAACCGCCATGTAAGAGGCTTCCTTCCGCAGCCAGATCGCACGGCAGAAGCAATGGAAATGACGGTCCGACACTGTGCCTTTCTGAGCGATATCCAGGCTGAAATCCGGATGATCGGGCGTTGTTTTTCCGGCCATCTCTTTAAAAAGCCGAAGCGTATCCGTATCCATACAATTCAGCGCCGCCCTGTCCTTCAGCGGGTTTTCAATCTCCGGGGCCAGGCCCAGGCTGGCAGCGCCGCGCCTGTTAAACGACAGACGCGACGGCGATCGTGTATAACAGAAAAAAATCTCATCGGAACAATCTGTCCAAAAATGGCGGCGCTGGCTTAAGTATTCCTGTCTTTTGGCATGCTGCTCTGCGGAGAGCAGGCCGTAAGCGCAGAGCGCCCCCTCAATATCCTCATAGATTCCGTCCTCCGTCCCGACCTGGAAGGGATTGTCGTTATACAGCCATTGTTCAAGCAGGGCTCCGATATCCGTGAGGCAGGACAAAAGCAGGGGATTGAATGTGCCGCATTGACCGCTCAGGATCATCTCCATCGCCTGTTTATGCGTATATGCTTTTTTATAACACCTCTCGCTGGTCAGGGCGTCATAAACGTCAGCGAGGGAGACCACCTGGGCGGATATAGGGATCTCCTCGCCTCTGAGGCCGTCCGGATAGCCCTTTCCGTCGTAGCGCTCATGATGCCAGCGGCAGATTTCATAGGCGTTTTTCAAAAACTTATCCTCACCGGGGAAAGGCAGATCCTTAATCATATCGCCGCCGGCTGCCGAATGCCCCTTCATAATCGCAAATTCCTCCGTCGTATACCGGCCCGGCTTGTTTAGAACTTCGTCCGGAATGCTCAGTTTTCCAATGTCATGGAGGCCGGATGCCATGGCAATCCGGTCGACGTCCTCGGATGTCAGCGAATACCGGTCGGTTTTCCCGATCAGCCGTTTCAACAGCTCTTTTGTGATATCATGGACATGTTTCACATGGAGGCCGCTCTCCCCATTCCGGAACTCCACGATATGGGCCAGGATAGAAATCATAAGCTTTTCGTTTCTCCTTTTATCCTGAATCTGATCCACAATAAGATTTGTAAGCTGCTTCTGCTTTTTGTACAGCAGTATGGTATTCTGTATCCGGCGGCGCACCACCGCTTCATCAAACGGACGGGGAATATAATCTGCCGCGCCCAGGTCATATGCCCTCTCTATGTAAGCAGGAGCCGTTTCTGAGGATATGACAATCGTGGGAAGTTCATCCGTCCACAGCTCGCTGTTCATATAGTTCAGGACCTCAAAGCCATCCATGACCGGCATCTGTATATCCAGAAGGAGCACGGAAAACCGGGTTCTATCTTCTTTAAGAAGCTCCACCACCTCCGCGCCGTCCGCTGCCTGCACGATCTCATATTGATCCTCAAGCATGGAGGACAGGATTTCCTGATTCATTCTGGAATCGTCCGCAATCAAAACCGTCAATTTTGCGTTACTCATTTTCGCTCACCTCCCAAATAATCTTCCGGCTCGGGCCAGGCATCCCTTTCAGTACTCCCGGCAGCAGCCTTTTTCCAGTACATCCGCAATCCTTTCACTGGCAAATCCATCCCCATACGGGTTTGAGGCATGTGACATTTTCCTGTACTCCGCTTCATCTGTCAGAAGCTGATAAAATAACCGATAAATCGTATCCTCCTGCGTTCCCGCAAGTCTCAGGGTACCGGCTGCGATCCCCTCCGGACGTTCGGTCGTATCACGCATGACGAGAACCGGTTTCCCAAGACCGGGAGCCTCCTCCTGGATGCCGCCGCTGTCTGTCAAAACCAGATAGCTTCTGGACAGAAAATTATGGAAATCCAACACGTCAAGCGGCTCGATCAGATGAATCCTGCCGCAGCCGCCCAACTGCTCTCCGGCGCATACGCGAACCGCCGGATTAAGATGTACCGGATAAATTACTTTCACGTCCTCAAACGCATCCACAATTCTTCGGATTGCCCGGAACATACGCTCCATCGGCCGCCCCAGGTTTTCCCTTCTGTGGGCCGTGATCAGTATCATCCGGGAGCCCGCCGCCCACTCCAGCTCCGGGTGCGTATAGCTTTCCCGAACAGTGGTCTTCATAGCGTCAATCGACGTATTTCCGGTTACAAAAATATCTGCCGCAGGCACCTGCTCCATAAGCAGATGACGCTTCGCCTCCGCAGTGGGGGCAAAATGATATCTGGCCACAATCCCGATATACCGGCGGTTCATTTCTTCCGGATAGGGACTGTAAATATCATAGGTACGAAGTCCCGCCTCCACATGCCCCACAGGGATCCGCAGATAGAAGCAGGCCATGGCTGCGGCGCACGCCGATGTCGTATCGCCGTGAACCAGCACCACATCCGGTTTTTCCTTTTCCAAAACCTGCTTCATTTTCGTCAGGACGGCTGTCGTCACATCAAAGAGCGTCTGTCTCTCCTTCATGATGTTCAGATCATAATCCGGTATCACATGGAAAATGTGCAGTACAC
>CAZQAB010000022.1:0-41052 GCA_964591265.1 uncultured Lachnospiraceae bacterium | reverse complement strand
CCAGTGCCTCCTCCGGGACTTTTTTAGTCAAAACACTGTCAAACTCGGGAGTATAGCATCATAGACACCAAATTGCAAGAGATTTTTTATTTTCCCATCCGCCAGGCTGTCGGAAATATCAAGCCTGTATCGGAAACGTGAGAATTGACGTGATTTGCTGCCTGTGATACAATAGCAGTAATTATTTTTGCGTGTAGATTCTGGTAGAATCTTTCTACCTGCATACATGCATTTTAAAGGGAGAAAGTTATGAAATACAAAAACAAAAGGCGGTTTTCCGCAAAGCGTCTGAAGGTACTGCTTCTTTTCTGTATGGTCCTGTGCCTGTGCGGGGCGGCGGGAAGCGGCCCCGGGACTGCCTGTGTTTCGGCGGCCAGCGCCACAACGGGGGCAAAAAAGAAGAACGGCTGGGTGACTTCGGCAGGAAAGAAGTATTATTACAGGAACGGCAAAAAGGTCACCGGCTGGCAGACGATCAAAAAGAAACGCTATTATTTTAACAAGAAAGGCGTGATGAAGACCGGCCTGCAAAAGATCAGCGGCAAGTATTATTATCTTAATAAAAAAGGGGCGCTGCAGACCGGTTTTCAGACAATCGGAGAGAGCAGATACTATTTTTCGCCTACCGGCAGTCCGCAGGGTCAGATGGCGACCGGATGGGTAAGCATCGGCTACAAGCGTTACTATTTCAAAAAGAACGGCGTACTTGTCGAGAGCAGGACAAAAAGCATCACCTCGCTGGAAAAACAGCTTCTGAAGATTGTTGATAAAAAGACAAAAACCTCGGATAGCACAAACGAAAAGCTATCCAAGCTGTTTCAGTATGTGACGTGGACATATAATTATAACAACGCGGACCGCAACACGACGCCGGGCGGCGAGGACTGGTACAAAAAGCGGGCGCAGCACATGCTTTCTACGGGGGGCGGCACCTGTTACCACTATGCGTCGCTGTTCGCCTGCCTTGCAGAAAAAGCGACAGATTTGCCGGTACGCGTCGGATACGGATATACACAGAAGCTTGGCGGCGGTACCATTACGCACAGCTGGTGCGAGATAAAAATCAACGGTACGTGGTACGTGTTCGATCCCGATGCCTACCGCTATTTTGCTGCGGGCAACTGTTATTATAAGACAATGAGCCAGGTGGGCTACATGTATCTCAACCGCCGCTACACGGAGGTTGAATTCTGAAGCATACAATCAATAAAAGGAAAAATGGAAGAGAGGTATTTATGAAAAACTTGAAAAGACTGCTGTTATCAATGGCCGTGGTACTGCTGATGGCGGCGCTGCCGGCCTCTTCCCTGGGATCGCTTGGGGCGGAGGCCTCCGCAAAGAAGGGGCTTGTCACCTCGAATGGGAAATATTACTACTATTCTGGCGGCAAAAAAATCAGGAATCAATGGAAGAACGTTAAGGTAAAGGAAAACGGCAAAAAGGTAACTTACCGATACTACTTTGGAAAGGCCGGTTCCGCTTATACCGCTAAGAAGGTAAGCGGCATGAAGAATAATATCGCTGTCAGGAAGGTCGGCGGCAAAACATATGGCTTCGACCGTTATGGGCATATGGTGAAGGGCGTTTATGCCACTGAAAGCGGCAGGATTTATTTCTTCAACAGCAGGGGCGTCTGGAACAAGACAAAGAGCCAGAGCTATAACAAGGCCGCCGGGTATGGGAAGAATGCGGCGGCTATCCGTAAGCTGCTTGGGACGCCCGTTAAGGAGGAGACAAGCGACAGCTGTTACCTGCCGGGGGAAGGAGTCGATGTACAGGTTACATATGCGAATGTGATAGTAAGCCTGTTCCGCTACAACGACGGCAAAGAGATCGTATTCGGCGTTTATCCGCGATAAAAGGGGGAAGAAGATATGAGGTTGTGGAAAAAAATAATATTTGTCCTTCTCTGTATAATGCTTATCCAGGCTCCGATGACGGCAGCCTGCGGGACGCCGAAGGTGGAAGCCGCCGCTGTTAAAGAAGGGCTCAAAAAGTCAAAAGGCAAATATTATTACTACGTAAACGGCAAGAAGATCAAGAACTGCTGGAAAAGCGTCAAAGTGACCGTAGCCGGCAAGAAGACGACATGCAGATATTACTTCGGCAGGAACGGCGCGGCGGCGACCGGAAAAAATACGATCGGCGGCAAAGCGTATTACTTTAATAGCAAAGGCCAGCTCCAGGTCAGCAGGCTCGGCATCAAAATCGGAAAGAAGTATTATGAGAGCGACGAAAACGGCGTACTGACGCAGCTCAGCAAAGTGGAAGGGCTGGCGGGTATCCGGCTGGAAAAATCCGGCAGGACTTTGAAAGCAGCCTTCAACTGGGCTTCCGGCCTTCATTATTATTCGCTCGGGTCCAGATCAGAAAGCTATCTGAAAAGCCATGCGGAATATTATGGAACATATGGCTTTGAAAAAAGCCGCGGCGATTGTAATACGATGGCCTACACCTTCTACTGGATGGCCAGGCGTCTTGGTTACGACGTACATTTTGTCAGCGGCTATGTAAAGCTGGACCAGGAAGGAAGGCTCGGCAAGCATGCGTGGTGCGAGATCGACGCCAGCTCCGGTAAGACCTGGGTTTACGACCCGAATTTCGCCAGCGCCTATGGCAAAGGAAAGGGCTTTAAGTTCACATACGGAACAAAGGGTACATACCAGTATACAAAATATAAGAGACTGAACTGACATACCAATAAAATACAAAACAGAATAATCAGCGGCCGGTATCCATACCGGCATGAAGGAGAACGAAAATGCATAAGAAATGGTTGATTGCTGGAATAACGGCGGCATTCATGCTGGCCACTACGGCGCCGGGCGCAGCGGAGATGGCAGTTTACGCGGCGGAGGCCGAAACAGAGGCGTCCGCAGATGCGGCGGAGGCGCAGACAGACGCGGCAAAGGACTTGCCCGCCATTGAGTTTGTCAACGTGACGGACTGGGAGATCGTGCAGGTTGCGATAAAGAATGCGGAAGCGGAGGATTATCCGGAGGAAGGGCTCCTGGAGGACGAACCGCTGGTTCCGCGCGAAAGAAGAATCTTTTCATATGAGAAAGAAGCTGCCGGTGACGCAGCGGAAGGCTCCGCCCTGTTCGATGTGCTGCTGACTTTCGAGGGCGACGAGAGCAGGGAGCTTCACGGGCTTGATTTCACAGATATGCAGGAAGCGGAGATTCACATGGAGATGGGTGTCCCCTATCTCATTTATACCAGCGAGACAAGCGGGGATACGGTCGTAACCTTCGAGGATGAATATGAAGCTGCGGTGACGGAGGCAGGCGGTGAGGCGGCGTTCTATGACGCTTACTGCGAGAGCCCTTTCTATGAGGAGACGTACTACGAAGAATCCTGGTCCGGCGATACTTCTTCAGGCGGGGCAGCGCCGGCTGAAAACTGTCTCGAGGGAGGCCTGTTCTATTAAGACAGGACTTCAACGGGAGGTTTAGACATGTCTTTGGTCTCGAACGCATTCCTGCTCTTTGTGCTGGCGGCGGTCATCGTATACTATCTTGTGCCGCCGCGCGCACAGTGGGTTGTGCTTTTGTTGTTCAGCTACATATATTACCTGTCGGGTAATGCAAAATATCTGTTTTTTATTTTGTTTTCGACGTGTGTGACATATCTGGCGGCGCTTCAGATTGACCGGATGCAGCGGGCGGGCAAAAAGAGAAAGGATATCAAACGATTCCTGATTCTGGGAATTGTGTGTAACCTTGGTATGCTGGGGCTTGTCAAATACACCGGATTCCTTGTCGAAAACCTGAACCGGATTTTCTCACTGGAGCTTCATGGCATGGGAATCCTGTTCCCGCTGGGCATCTCGTTTTACACCTTTCAGTCGACCGGCTATCTGCTCGACGTCTACTGGAAGAAAACAAAAGCTGAGAAAAATCCTTTTAAATACGCATTGTTTGTGGCTTTTTTCCCGCAGCTTATGCAGGGACCCATCGGCAATTTCGGGCGGCTTGGCCCTCAGCTTACCGCCCCGCATAAGTTTTCATGGGAACAGACGGGCAGGGCTCTCGAGCGGATTCTCTGGGGCTTTGCCAAGAAAATGATCATCGCCGATTGGGCTGCAGTCTTTGTCGATGCTATCTGGGGCGATCCTGACCGCTATTCGGGCATCATGCTTTTCGGCCTGGTGCTGTACGGCGTTCAGCTTTACGCGGATTTCTCCGGCGCAATGGATGTTGTGATCGGCATCGGGAATCTGTTTGGCATCCATATGGATGAAAATTTCCGCAGGCCCTATTTCGCGACATCCATGGCCGATTTCTGGAAGCGCTGGCATATGACGCTCGGGAAATGGATGATGAACTATGTGTTTTATCCGATTTCCCTCTCAAAATGGATGATGCGCTTCTCCAGGTGGTCAAAAAAGGTTTTTGGCAGAAAGAAGGGCCGCGTCGTGCCGATCGCGCTGGCTGACCTCATCGTATTTTTTCTGGTCGGGATCTGGCACGGGGCGAGCTGGAAGTATGTAGCCTATGGACTGATGAACGGCGGTATTATCGCTTTCAGCGAACTGATGGGCGGTACTTACCGAAGCTGGAAGAATGCGCTGCACATTTCCGGAAAAGAAACGTGGTTCCGCATCTTTGCGATTGTGAGGACCTATATTCTTGTCAATCTGCGCTGGTTTTTCGACCGCTCGGACAGTCTCGGGCAGGGCTTTTACATGATCCGCCAGGCGGCGGCGCATTTTGCCCCCGCCGAATTGCTGCAGATTCCCGCCGGGCAGTATGGCGCGGCCTTTGCGCCGTGGGCGCTGCTGATCATTGCGGTCGGCTGTGCCGTGATGGTATCGGCCGGCTTTCTCGAGGAGCGCGGGACCGGCCTGCGCACAGCTTTCGCGAAGCTGCCGCTGCCGGCCACGGTTGCGGTCAATCTGCTGCTCCTGGTGTCCATTGGTCTGTTTGGCGCGGCGGCAGCGCCGAGAGGTTTTATTTATGCGCAATTTTAGGAAAACAATTTATGCGGCCGCGGTCTTTGCCATACTGCTGCTTGTTCTGGGGGGGCTGGATTTTCTCCTGTATCCCTGTACCTTTATGCGAAATGATATTCATGCTGTGACGACTGCGGCTGTGGACGACCTTTTTGTCGGTACTTCTCACGGGAAAATGAATATTCATCCGGCGGCGGCCGAAGAAGTCAACGGGCGCAGCGGCCACAATCTCTGCGTAGGCGGGGAATACAGCCGCGACGTTTATTATATGCTGAAGCTTGTTCTTGAAAAGGGTACCGCGCCGGAACGGGTGATCTACGAAATCTCGCCGGGGTATTTCACGACTGAGAAGGAGGAGGGGAACAATTATCTGCTGTTTTACCATGAGTTCCCGCTTTCGTTCGCAAAGCTGTCCTACTTTGCAGACAGTATTTTGAGCTGCAACTTCCGTACGCTGCTGTTTCCGTGGTACGAATATCCGCTGTCCACAGAACTGGCGCATATCAAAGAGACCGTGCTGAAAAAGGCTACCGGCGATTACGGCGTTAAGACACTGCGTTCGGATACGCAGGCGTACCATGAGGACGGTTTCGTGGAGCGCAGCCGCGTTGACCCATCGACATTTACCTTTGACGGGCTGACGGAATTTCGCGTATCTGACGTTAAGGAAACGAACATGGAATATCTGCGGAAGGTCATCGCGCTCTGCCGGGAAAACGGGATCGAGTTCGCGGCAGTCACAACGCCGCTCCCCCTCGCCTCGCTGAAAAAATTCGAGGCCGGTTTTGCGCAGGCGTGGGAGTATTTCGGGGATTTTTTCGAGCAGGAGCAGGCGCCCTACCTGAACTTCAACGACAACACGTACTTTGACCTGTTCAGCCACCGCGAAAGTAATTTTACCGACCTTGACGGGCACATGCACGGCGAGGCCGCCGACAGTTTTTCCGCGGTGCTAGCAGAAGCGCTGGAACAGATAGCTTCAGAAATGCGGGAACCCACGGAGAATGCCCGCTCAAATGCGAAGGGCGAATGGAATTTGCCTTCCGCTTTTGCGGGATCCGACGAAAGTTGAGAAAAGAACACATATTAAAGGAGTTTACAGATGCGTCGAAAAGGAACGTCTAAAAAGAAAGTCTGGATTGGGATCCTTCTGGGTGTTTTAATCCTTCTTGTTTTGGCTCTTGCCGGAGTCAGCAGCTTTCTGGTGACCTATGCCATCGGGCGGTCAGGCGGCGGCGCAAACCGGACGGCATCATTGGATGTAGAATCTGCGGCAACCGATACAGAGAAACAGATTGCGGCAAATAAAGAAAAACAGAGTGTGTTGACCGAAGACTTTAAAAGCCGTGCCATAGAAAACCATACCTCAATTACGTCAGATGACGGTCTTGAACTGACGGCGGGTTATTATACGCAGGATAACAGCCATGACTGGGCTGTCATCATACATGGATACCGCAGCAATCATGAAACCATGATAGATTATGCCCAGCGTTACTACGACGCCGGTTACCAGGTTCTTATGCCGGATTTGAGGGCATGCGGAGACAGCGAGGGAAATTTTGTTGGCATGGGATGGCTTGACAAAGGCGATATCCTTTTATGGATCGATTGGATTTTAGATACGGATGCGGATGCTCAAATCGTCCTGCATGGCGTGTCGATGGGCGCCGCCACCGTAATAATGACTTCCGGTGAAGAGACACCGGATGCAGTCAGAGTTTTTATAGAGGATTGCGGGTATACCAGCGTATGGGATATTTTTTCCTCAGAGCTTCAGCTCCGCTTTCATTTGCCGGAGTTTCCGGTTCTTTATAGCGCAAGCGCTGTATCAAAGATTCGCGCGGGCTATAGCTTTACGGAAGCCTCTGCCCTGGAGCAGATCAAGAAATGTGAAAAGCCTATGCTGTTCATCCACGGAACGGAGGATGACTTTGTTCCTTTTGAAATGCTGGATATTCTATATCAGGCAAAGCCGGGAGAAAATAAGGACACGCTTATTGCAGAAGGCGCCGGCCATGCGCAATCCCGGGCAGTTCTGGGTGAGACATATTGGAAAACAGTATTTGCGTTTATATCCGACTGGAAATAATACCCTGAAATCCTTTGAAATATGCTTTTTTCTTTCGGTATAATGGAATGAAAGGTTGAAGAAATTATATAAATACAGCCAGGATACGGGAGCGCCGCCATGCCGGAGCGATGAGGGGCCTGTAGTAAGAACTGCAATGCTGCAAATAGAATAGAACAAGCTTTGACGGAAAAGGAGGGATTCTATGAATGAAGCGTATGATGTTATTGTGATAGGCGCGGGCAACGCGGGCCTTGTCGCGGCTGCCAATACGTCTAAAGAAGGGCTGCGCACACTGCTCCTGGAGAAACATAATATTCCGGGCGGCTGCGCCACAAGCTTTCGCAGGGGGCGCTTTGAATTTGAGCCTTCGCTGCATGAGCTCTGCAGCGTGGGGACAGCCAAACGCCCAAACAGCGTTTACAGGGTATTTGCAGACCTGGGCGCTAAGGTTGACTGGCAATATGAGCACAACGTGTTCCGCGCCATCGTCAAGGGGGAGGACGGCTATGATGTGACACTGAAAGGGGGAATTGACGGTTTCTGCGATTCCCTGGAGGAGGCGGTGCCTGGCTGCCGGGACAGCGTGAAGGCGTATCTGGAGCTGAAGCCGAAGATCAATGCGGCGATTGATTACATTTATGCCACTGAGGGTCATCCGAACGGGCTTAAAATGCTGCTGAAGCACGGGGATTTCATGCGCGTTGCGGGGCATAGCGTAGAAGAGGTTCTGACGGCGCTTGGCGTTCCGAAGAAGGCGCAGAACATAATCGGCACCTATTGGGGCTACCTGGGTGTTCCCACGGACGAGCTGAACGCCATGCATTTCTTGAATATGCTCTATGATTATGTGGTGGATGGAGCGGCTATGCCGCATCACCGTTCCCATGAGCTTTCGCTTTCGCTGGCTGACGTGATTTACAGGCATGGCGGCGAGATCCGTTACAACAGCGAGGTCACGGGATTTTTGTATGACGATAGCGGACGCGCCGTTGGCGTGGAGGTGAACGGGAAGGAAAAGCTGTATGCAAAAGAACTCATCTCGAACGTGATCCCGCACAATGTGTACGACATGAGCGGGGAGGGGAATATCCCGGAATACAATCTGAAGCTGGCGAATGCCAGGGAGTTTGGAATTTCCGTAGCCACGGTTTATCTGGGACTGGACTGCACCGCGGATGAGCTTGGGATGGAGGACTATACTGTTTTTATCCAGGGCAGCCCCAATCCGAGGATTCAGTATGACAGGCGGCTGGAGGATGGGCTTTATATTGTAAACTGCCTCAACAGAGTGGTTCCTGACAGCTCCCCGGAAGGGACATGCACCCTGTTTTTCACGATTCCGGTGTTCGGCGGCGATATTCCCGGAGATTTAAAGCCGGAGCAGTACAAGAGGTATAAGAACGATATAGCCAGGAAATATATAGAGGATGCTGAAAAAGTCCTGCATATTTCGATTATGCCCCATATCGAGGAGATCAGCGTGGCGACGCCCGTGACCTTCGCGCGGTATCTGGGGACGCCGGAAGGCACAATCTATGGCTATAAGCTCTCCGGCTGGGACAACCTGATGGCGCGGACCGCCGCAGAGCGCACAGACTATGCCATCCCGGGCCTGAATTTCTGCGGGGGCCATTACATACGGGGGGACGGCTATAGCTGCGCTTACCTTATGGGAGATATGGTTGGCAAGAGAGTTGCCCGGAGGCTGAAAGGAGGCGCCTGATATGTCAAAACCGAAACTTAACAAACTGAATCCAATGGATTTCACCAAAATGACGCCTGCCCGTCAGGAGAGGATTGCGGCTGCCCCAGGCACGCCTGTCCCCCCGACCGGATCTTATGTTCCGAATATGCTGGCAGAAAAGCTTCACCCCGACGTTCAGTATCTCAAGGTCAGCAGGGTTATTCAGGAGACGCCGGACACGTTCAGCTTTCAGCTGGAAGCGGATGCGGAAAAAGGGACAAAGAGCCTCGCGTGGTTCTGCGCCGGACAGTATCTGTCTGTTGCGCTGGCGGTGGGAAGCCAGAGGCTCAGCAGGCCCTATTCCCTGTCGTCCTCTCCAAGAGAAGCGCTGGAGGGGCGTTATATGCTGACGGTCAAGCGTGCAGAGGGCGGCCTTGCGTCCGGATTCATCCTCGACAACTGGAGGGTCGGGACAGAGGTGTGCGCTTCCGGCCCCTTGGGTACGTTCACCTATGAACCTCTCCGGGATGCGAAGACGGTCATCGGCATCGCCGGGGGAAGCGGGATTACCCCTTTCCGTTCCCTCGCAAAAGCCATTGCGGACGGCGATGAGGATGCGGACCTCATTCTCCTCTATGGAAGCAGGACACTGGCGGACGCGGTTTTCCTTGAGGAATTCAGGGAACTGGAAAAGAGCTGCCCGAGGTTCAGACTGGTAAATATATTAAGCAATGAACAGGCAGAGGGCTATGAACATGGTTTTATTACTGCGGATCTGATCCGTAAATACGCCCCGCAGGAGCCGTATTCCCTCTTCCTTTGCGGGCCGCAGGCCATGTATCAGTTTGTGGACAGGGAAATCGAGACGCTGCATCTGCGAAGGAAATATATCCGGCATGAGCTTTTCGGCGAATTTTTCCATCCGGAAAAGGAAGCGGACTACCCGCAGCACGTTCCAGGGGAGGTTCAGCTTACCGTAAGTATCGCGGGAGATAAGCGTGTAATCCAAGCGCCCGGCGGGACTTCGCTTCTTAGGACAATGGAGGCCAACGGAATAGCCGCGCCCGCCCATTGCCGCAGCGGTGTGTGCGGCTGGTGCCATTCCCGGCTGGTGAGCGGGGAGGTATATGTCCCCAAATCCGTGGACGGCCGCCGGGAAGCGGATCTTCTGTACGGCTATATCCATCCCTGCTGCAGTTTCCCGCTGACGGATCTGGAGATTGAACTATCGCCTGAAAAATAGGTACGGATCAGGCTCCGGGCGATGCGAACCTGAACAATGACGGCGGTGAAGGCGCTCCAGAGGGTGAGAGTGCGCCCGAAGGCGAACCCGAATAATGATTAATTAATGTTGTGAGACACTCACTCAGATTCCTTTATGTGGTATTATATGGCGGCTGCCGGCAAAGGTGGCCGTTGTTTTTATGTTCTGCAGGATATACCCGGCAGAAACATATGGTATACTATGGAGAACAACATTTTCGATGAATTGAAGACACAAGGTTTCAATGTGGATGCAGGCGGGCGATTTTTACTTTATCTTCCCCTCGCAAATGAAAACGACGGAACGACCAACAACTTTTGATCCGTCCAAAGGTTTGTTCCACCTCCACCACTCTCTGTGAGCGGAGCTGCATTCCTTTTTCGGAGCAAAGGTTCTCGTTGGCTTTCCTCTTTAATTCATTTAGCAGATGGGAGATCCGTATCGTTCAGTTTTTTTCCGTGTTTTGATACTCTGATGCGTAAGGACAGCCGCTACAATCCGCATGCCGGTAATAATCCCGCCTTGTCTCATAACCGGCTTCTGTTATGTATTTGCGATAACAATCGCCTTCCATTACGGCAGATAAAGCTATCGGTATCCGGATCATAAGGCAAGTTCTCTGTCAGATAGGGATTCTCACGATTTTCGTTTTTCTTTTCCCAATGGAATTTATTGTATTTTACATAACTGCCAAGCAGCTTCTCTTCTAAAAATTCATAGTTCCTCACTCCCATATCCGGCATACTCTAAGCTCTCTATTTTTTCCCCAAAAACAAAAGGACAGTCCCTCTAGTCATTTCATGACTTTTGGGACACCCTCTCTTTGCCTCTGGAGAAAAAGCGGCCGCTGCGCTAGATGGCGCCCTGCGGGCGAAGCTTATCCCTTAATTGCTCCCGCTGTAATTCCCTTTATAATGTGTTTCTGTATTACGATGTAGAAGATAATGATGGGGATGCTGGAAATCAGGAAGTTGGCGAGAATCAGGTTCCATTGATTCGTGTAGGTTCCGAAAAAATATCGCTGGGACAATGGCAGTGTCATAGGTTTCCCGCTTCCGTACATCAGGAAGGCAACCAGAAACTCCCCCCATACCCACAAGGCATTTAACACAGCGACGGTTGCCAGAATAGGTTTCATGAGAGGGAGTACAATGGAAAATACCATCCTTCCGTTGGAGGCACCGTCAATAATGGCGGATTCCTCAATTTCTCTGGACATACCTACGGAGTAGCTGCGGCATAGAAAAATGGGTACAGGCATACCGAGGGCAAGATATACCAGAATCAGGCCGATAAGGTTATTGACCAGATGCAGGTTCCGCACGACAACGATAAGGGCGACCATATAAACCTGAAACGGTACAAACAGGGTGGACATAATGACAAGCATCAGAATGCGGCACAGTCTGCTGTCCCATCTGGCCAGGGCGTATCCGGTTACAGCTGCTACCAGCACGGTCAATGAGGTGGTCACTGTCACCACGAGCAGGCTGCAGAAAAAGGAAGACAGAAAATTGCTCTCCGTTACGATCTGCACAAAGTTTCCCATATACAGGGAAGATGGCAGGGAAATGGCGGAAGTCATGATTTCTCCCTTTGTCTTAAAGGAATTAATGAGAACCAGAAGTAATGGGGCTGCGAATACCAGAGCCAGAATCCACACGGACACCGTCAGCAAAACAGTTTTTCTTTTTTTCATCCCAACCGCTCCTCTCTTTTTCTCATGAGCAGGTTCAGCCCCAGGCTGATGCTGCCGATGATAATAAACAGTATCATGGCCTGTGCGGAAGCGTAGCCGTTCCTGTTCGCGTTAAATGCCGTCATATAGATTTTGTAAACCATGGTAGCCGATTCCCCTACCGGCCCGCCGCTGGTCATGGTGTAGGGCAGCTCGAAAATTTTCATATGAGCCGCTACGGACAGGATCAGGCAGGTGATGATAGTAGGAGAGATCAGCGGAAGTTTGATGTAGCGCAGGATCTGCCCTGTACTTGCGCCGTCTATCCGCGCGGCTTCAATCAGATCATCCGAGATACCCTGCAGGGCCGCAATATAAATTACCATGTAGTAGCCTGCGCAATTCCATATGCCTGCTGCCGCCAGAGCCGGGATCACAGTGCTTTTATTTCCAAGCAACGTGATCCCCTTTATATTGAGGGCGCTGAAAATATCCGGAAGAACCTGCTGATAGACAAAGCACCAGATGTAGCCTACCACCAGAAGGCTCATGATATTCGGAACAAAGAAGAATGTCCGAAGTACAGCCTTGCACGTAATCCTGGAATCCAGAAGAAGCGCAAGGATTAATGACAGAATATTTCCCGCAGCCACAGTGATGAAAGCATATTTCAGCGTTACGCGGATGGTTTTCGTGAAGGTTTTATCGGTAAAAGCCTCAATATAATTGTCCCATCCCACAAAATTGTAGGTAGTCTTCATTCCATAGGAATCCGTAAAAGACAGCCATATGCTCTGCGCCACCGGCACAATAAAGAACGTCACAAAAAGGATGACAGCAGGCATCAGCAAGGCCATATAAAAGGGATTCTGTTTCTTTTTCATTTTCGCTCCTTTTCTGCAATCTCCCTGCCATTCTGATTTCAGAAAATGCCCCAATGATTCATGCATCACCGAGGCATTTCATGTTTTTGGCGGGATCAAAGTCCACAAGTATTCCTGCAAGCAGGCTTACATGGGATCTCGGAACTTCTGCGCCCTGGTTTCATATCATTTTTATCAAGTTATTTGGCAGCGGCTTCTTCTTCAAGCGCTTTATCCCAGTAGGTATCCAGCTCTGTCGCAAGGCTCTCCCAGTCACTCTCATCCAGCATATAATAGGAGAAGGTTTCCCAGAGTTTATCCGTAAACACGCTGCGAAGCACTCTGTCGCCGTAAGGCGTAAACTGCCCGCTGGTGAGATAGGAATCAATGTCTGCTGCAATGGGATCATAATCTACGTTTACACCGTTTACTGCGGAAGAAACCTTTACATTCTCAGCCCAGATGGTTCCGGCCTCCTCGCTTGCCATGTATGCCAGAAAATCCTTTGCGGCATCAATATTTTCAGAGTCTGCGCAAATGGACATGGAGGTGTCCGGGAAGCAGAGCAGCTTGCTATCATCCGGATTGTCGGAGATGGGGAATGCCATCAGGCCGATATTCGCATCCGGATTTACGTCCCTGATACCGGAAAGCGCCCAGGAACCGTTGCCGTAAAAGGCGACCTCACCATTTGCGATCAGCGCTGCGCAGTCGTCATAGGACTGGTTATAGGCAGTATCCGGATCACAATATTTATAAATGACATCCTTTAAAATATCAAAGGCCTGCAGCCAGCCCTCGTCCTCAACGATAGAATGCTCGCCCGCGTCTCTCTCGGCGCTCCAGTCGGGATCCGGCCCGTATACCGTTTCCGCAAACAAGGCGATGAGTGACATATAAGGTACGGACAGGTCACTAAGGCTGCATGCGAAAGGCGTTACGCCATTTGCCTGCAGCGTCTCGCAACAGGAAATCAGCTCGTCAAGCGTTGCGGGCGCCTCAAGGCCGTTGGCTTCCAGCACGTCCTTGTTATAATACAGACCGATATAGCCGTTGTCTATCGGCATGGCGTAAACGGCATCCTCATAAATGGCATTAGCGCCTGCCACGGTGTCTTCGTTCAGATTGGAAAGGAACTCTTCGCCTGATAAATCTACAAGAAATTCCGGTTCCACCTCTTTCATCCAGGTAATGATATCCGGCATATCCCCGGAAGCGCTTCTGGCGCGGAGCGTGGTCTTTAAGTCGTCAGAACTCATGCTTTGGATCTCGAAGGTAACATTGGGATTGGCTGCCGTATAATTGTCCATCATTTCCTGAAATGCAGCCTGGGGACCATCCTCTGTCTTGAGAGAAAGAATTTCCAATGTCACCGCTTCTTTGCTTTCTGCTCCATCCTCTGCGGATGCGCATCCTGTCCACAGACCGGCAAGCATACCTACACTAAGTAATACTGCCATAAATTTGTTTTTCATGAATGTTCCTCCTTTGGAATTTAAATTATTGTTATTCAATCCGACAGTGCGCGGTTCCATCGGACTAAATCGGATTAAATGACGGCGAGGGATAATTTAGGTCTGGCGAACATATGTTCAAATACATAGCAGCAGGCTCCGAGAGGATATTCCTCTTCCTTAAGTTTCCCTGCACGGACATCCGGATTCATTTCCATATCATGAACCAGATTTTTTTTCACCGTTTCCTGTAGGGTATCCCAGTAAACAGAACCGTCAAGATTATGGCATCCGCCGATGATCACTGTTTCCACCTCCAGCGTCTTCAGCATATTGGAAATCGCGATTCCAAGATAAGAAGCTGCTGTCTGAAGGATTTCTGCGCTGTCTGCGTCGCCCTGCTTTGTTTTTTCAATAAAATCATAGAGAGTATAATACTCCTCCGTGTTCTCCTGATGTGTTTTTTTGCGGTAAGATTTGTTCAGTGCCAGTTCACCGGCATAGGCATCTAGGCATCCGCGGTTGCCGCAGACGCATAGCGGGCCATTCACATTCAGCGTGGTATGGCCGATGTAGCCTGCGTTTCCGTGATTTCCATCAAGAGGGCGGTTTCTGCAAAATATGGCGCTTCCAATACCGGAACGGATTCCGATATAAATGAAATCCTCTGTCTCCGAAGAGAGATATTTTTCTTTCTCAATCAGGGCAAGAAGATGCACATCATTTTTCATGTATACCGGCATCTGGAAACGCTCCTCCAAGATCTGTTTCATATCGATGTAATCCCATCCGCGGATCCTTTTGATATGAAGAGATCTCCCTTCCTTCTGGCGGATGGTGCCGGATATGCCAAGACCGATTCCTGCCATTTTTTCCTTTGGACGGTCGGCTGTCTCAATCAGAAGCGCAATCTCTGTCAGCAGCCTGGTCAGAACCTCCTTTGCTTCACAGTCGATGTGAAACTTTATCTCACGGCTCGCAATAATTTCCTTCTTCATATTAGATACCGCCATCCGTACTTTCGGAAACTCAAGATCAATTCCAACCGCGTAAGCCGAATCCTTATTAATCTGGATCAGCGCCGCAGGGCGTCCTCCGGCGGATTCTGAAAATCCGCTTTTCATAATATAGCCTTCTTCCAGAAACTCTCTGATAATTTCCAATACGGTCGGCCTGCTCAGAGATGTTCTGGAACTGATTTCCTCGGTGGTCACCGGTTCATACGTCTGTATGCACTGCATGACCAGATACTTGTTGGCCGCCTTTAAAACTTTTGTTGTGTTTTTTTTCATAAATGGCATCTCCCCTGTCCATTTTTAATTACGATGCCATTATAGCATTCTTTCTCGCTTTTGTAAATAACTTATGATAAAATTATTTACAAAAATACTTTCCATATCAAAATAGATGTGTTATAATGTTCCTGTGGAGTTATAGTTCGCCGATCCGAACTGTAATTTCGCAGGAACAGATTATGGCCATTCAAAAGACAGGAGGACGCTGACATGTATTCCACACTGAAATCTTATTTAGCCGAACTTTCTTCTGTACTGATCAGCGGATGCCGCGCACAGGCATATGATGGCACCTGGCTGTATACGCCGGACGGGATCGCAAACTACAATGCGCAGTGGCTCCGCGATTTTTCTTACATGACCGAGTATGCCGGTTTTGCGATCCCGGAGGAGGATATCATTTCCTGTATCCGCTATTCTATCCGGCACCGCAGAGAGGACGGCTGGATGCCAGACCGTGTGACCAGAGACGGCGTTGGAGTATATGCTGCCGGTGAAATGGGTTCCCCCATTGGAGAGGCGAACCTGGACAACACTCCGTTTCTGGTTTTTACAGTATACAGCTTATATCAGCGCATGGACATGGAACATTTTGGCACATTGTTCCGGGAATGGGAACCCTGTTTATCCAGAGGGCTTTCCCTGATTCCGTTAGATCAGAAAGGAATGGTCTATAATGATCCGGTGAAACCCCATTCTCCGTATGGCTTTACGGATACTGTCTGTAAAACGGGAGGGCTTTTCATGGAATCTCTGCTGTTCTGGCGGGCATGCCGCATGATGGAGACACTCTGTACGCTGTACAATACAGGCGGCGGGTTGAAATACGCGGCTCTTTCCGATTCTGTAGAGCGCTGTCTCGGAACGCTCCGAGATGCGGATACGGGGTTATACTATGCAGCCTCTGGCGACTGCCGACAGATAGATATCTGGGGCATGGCTTATATGCTTTACATCGGATTCCCGGTTGGTGATACGGAAAAAGAAACGATTCTTGCTTTTCTGTGCGAAAACTATGGCCGCTATATGTATAAAGGGCAGGTACGTCATTTGCTGAAAGGAGAATACTGGCAAAAGCTGCTGATTTCCGTTGAACCGGAGACATATCAGAATGGCGCTTACTGGGCCACGGCCACCGGCTGGATTCTCTGGTGCCTCGCACAGAAGGATTTTTCTCTGGCTGCGGACGCGCTCCTGAAGGTGACTGCCTGCTTTAAAAATGAGGGATCGTTTGAATGCGTGAATGAAAATTACGAAAAGCTGCCAAGTATGGTAGTCAGCGCAACAAATGTTTACGGCGGCCTGGTTCGTGCCGCAGAGGATTTCCCTGAATTTAAAAAACATCTGGAGGAAAACGAATGAATACATTGTTCCGCAATAACCGGATCCGCAGGATCCTTACGGATCTCGATGCCCTTCAGATAAAAGCGGCTATTCCGGTAACGGATATCCGGATGTTGAACGGGCGTTTTGATTCGCCGGATTCGGCCGCGCCTTTTTTATCCAAGGCGCAGCCTTATCCTATATATGGGCAATGGGGCGGGCGTAACGCCTACTTCTGGTTTTTTGCGTCGGTACATCTCCCCGATGGCTTTGAAAAAGAACAGCTTCTTCTCAGAGTTTCTACAGCCGCAGTCCAGAAGCGGGATACCGCCCTCTTGTCCACCTTTGTATCTGCGGGCAACCATAGCTGGGATTTGATGAATCCGCAGTTTATGGTATTTGTAAACGGCAGGCTCCGCCAGGGAATGGATATCAATCACACTGCTTTCCTCCTGGACATGGAGGATTATCGGGAAGGGCTGCTAAAGCTGGCATTCCAGGCATACACGGGGCTGACGGATGCCAGGTACGGCTTCCTTCCGGAAATCTGCGTTTTGGACACAGCTGTAAAGGAGTTTTATTATGATGCGCTGACTTTATTTGAAGCCGCGCAAACAATGCCGGAGCAGTATCCGCAGAAATTCGCTTTATTGGATGCCGTTAATGAGGCGATCAGCCTTCTGGATCTGAGAAATCCGGGAAGCTCTGATTTTTATGAGGGGATAAAAAAGGCGCGCGCTTACCTTGATCGATATGGATACGGCGCACCGGATCCTTCTGTAAGTGTGCATTGCATCGGGCATACGCACATAGATATGGCATGGCTTTGGGATCATGACCAGACACGCCTGAAAGCTCAGCGCAGTTTTTCAACGGTATTATCCTGTATGGAGCGGTATCCGGATTACTATTTTATGCATACAAGCCCGCAGCTTTACGCCTGGTTAAAGCAGGACAATCCTGAGCTATATGAAAAAATAAAATCCCGCATAGCGGAAGGACGCTGGGAACCGGAAGGAGCCATGTGGCTGGAGGCTGACTGCAATATTCCGTGTGGGGAATCGCTGATACGCCAGATTATTTGCGGCAAAAAATTCATCCGCAGGGAATTTGGCAGAGACAGCCGCGTACTGTGGCTGCCGGACGTATTTGGATACAGTGCGGCCCTCCCGCAGATCCTGAAAAAATCCGGCATTGATTTTTTTGTAACATCCAAGATCAGCTGGAATATGCTGAATACGATGCCCTATGATACTTTTCTATGGAAGGGCATTGACGGTTCTGAAGTACCGGTCTATTTTCTTACTACGCCGGAGCTGGGGGCCTCGGAAGGAAACTGCGGGGCCACCTACAACGGAGTACTGCATCCGGAAACGGTAGCCGGAACATGGAAACAGTATAAGCAAAAGGAAATAAACCATGCAGTCCTTATGTGCTATGGCTACGGTGACGGGGGCGGCGGGCCGACTACGGAAATGCTGGAAAAGCTGGAGCGGATGAAAAGGGGAATCCCGGGATTCCCGACTGTTATCTCCGGCCCGGTTCGGCCATTTTTTGAAAAGCTTGCCCGGCAGATGGAGAACCGGAAATATCTTCCGAAATGGACAGGAGAGTTGTATCTGGAGCTGCATCAGGGAACCTATACATCCTGCGCTGAAATCAAAAAAAATAACCGCAGGGCGGAGACGGGACTTTTTGCCGCAGAGCTTCTGCAAAGCCTTTTGTTTTGCATGGGAGATACTTATCCGGAAGAAAAGCTTCAGAATATGTGGGAGACACTGTTGCTGAATCAGTTCCATGACGCTCTGTCGGGCAGCTGTATCGGAAAGGTATATGAAGATTCAAGAGAGCAGTTTGCCAATCTATTTGCACAAATGGATGAGCTGACGGACGTGGGAATGGAGCGCCTGGCTTCTTTGATCGCGCTGTCCGGTCTGGGGCTCCTAATACTCCAACCTGCGCCCTTTCAAAGAGACGCGCTGTTTCAGACGGCTTATCAGCCCTTTGGGGAGAATACGCGTTATCTGGATACTGCCGGCAATGTGCTGCCCTGTCAGAAAAGCTTTGACGGAAAGCTACTTCTGGAACTGTCCGGGCTTCCGGCTCTTGGATATACAGTTCTGCGGGCGGTGGACATGGGAGAAATGTCATATAACGGACAACAGAAACAGACAGGAATGTCTGACTTTGGCGCGCTGCCGCAGTATCCCATAGATGCCTTCCACATGGAAAACAGTTTTTTCTCCTTTGATATTAACGATGCAGGCGAATTGGTCCACCTTTACGATAAACGTGCCGGACGTATGATACTGCCGGAAAATACCGTCGGTAACCGCTTGGTGGTTTATGAAGACCGTCCTTATCGCTGGGACAGCTGGAACATTGATATGTATTATGAAGAAAAAAGCTGGCCAGTCGATCGGACAGTGCATACGGAGGTGCTGGAACGCGGACCTTTGCGCTATGCGTTGCGCATACAGAAAACATACAATCGTTCTTACATCAGCCAGACGATTTATTTGTATCACCACATTCCGCGCATTGACTTTGTCACGGATGTTGACTGGCAGGAGAATTCGTCTGTGTTAAAAGCAGAGTTTCCGGTTGACGTAAATGCAGAATATGCTACCTTTGAGATCCAGCACGGAAGCGTACGCCGCCCGACCCACAGCAATACCAGCTGGGATACGGCAAAATATGAGGTCTGTGCGCATACATGGGCGGATATTTCGGAAGGCGGCTATGGGATCAGTCTGCTGAACGACTGTAAATACGGGTACTCTATCCGTGGGAACCGGATGTCCCTTACTCTTTTAAAAGCCGGTATGGCTCCCGATCCGTTGCTGGACCGGGGAAAACATACATTTACTTATGCTCTTTATGCCCACAGCGGCACAGTTTGGGAAAGCGACACAGTCAGACAGGCGCATTCCATGAACCTTCCGCTGCTGGCAAAAGAAATAGGCAGTCAGAAAGGCTCCCTGCCTGCGGAAGATTCCCTCTTCACCTGCAGCCATCCGTCTATTCTTATAGACTGTGTAAAAAAAGCAGATGAAGAAGATGCTTTGATCCTGCGCTTCTATGAAACTGGGAACAGTCTGTGTAATGCGCGGTTTACCTCCATGTTCCCGCTTCGTGCTGTGTGGGACTGTAATCTTATGGAAGAGAAGCTGACAGAACTGTCTCTGTCTGACGCTAATTCTTTCCGTTACACGGCAAAGCCTTTCTCTGTCAATACCTGTAAACTGTATTTTACACGAGGAGGTTTCCAATGAAATATGGCATTTACTTCGCATACTGGGAAAAGGAATGGGATGTGGACTATATCAAATATATTGAAAAGGTGAAACAGCTTGGCTTCGATATCCTGGAAATTTCCTGTGCAGGAATTGCCTGCGCGGGGGCGAAAGAGCTGGAACTCTTAAAAAAAACTGCAGCTGACAATGAAGTAACCCTTACCGCGGGTTACGGTCCCGGACCGTCGGAAAATCTGGCAAGCGCAGATCCCGCTGTAATCCGGCATGCAATTGCCTTTTATACAGATATATTGAAAAAACTAGAATATCTGGGTATTCACACCGTCGGAGGCGGAATTTATTCCTACTGGCCGGTGGATTATTCAAAACCTGTTGACAAAGTTGGTGACTGGGGCAGAAGCGTGGCAAATGTCCGCACAGTAGGGAAAATTGCGGAAAGCTGCGGGGTGGAGTACTGCTTGGAGGTGCTGAACCGGTTCGAAGGATATCTGCTGAACACGGCGGAGGAAGCCAGACAATTTGTGGAGGAGGTAGGAGTGGATGCTGTAAAAATCATGCTGGATACTTTCCACATGAATATTGAAGAAGACAGCATGGCGGACGCTATCCGTCTGGCAGGCGAACGCCTGGGACATTTCCATGTCGGGGAAAATAACCGGCGGGTACCCGGTAAGGGAAGCCTTCCATGGGCATCGATCGGATGCGCCCTGCGGGAAATTCATTACGACAAGGCTGTAGTGATGGAACCCTTTGTGACCAGCGGCGGCGCAATCGGAAAAGATATCAGGCTCTGGAGAGATCTGAGCATGGGAGCAGACAGCGCACGTCTAGATAAGGATGCAGCCGGTTCTGTCGCCTTTCTGCGCCATGTATTCTCCGGAAACCGCACATAACTACAAGAAGAAAGAGGTAATCATATGAAAAAATATCCTGTTATTGGCATCCGGCCTATTATCGATGCCAGACTCCTAGGTATTCGTGAAATGCTGGAGGAGAAAACCCGCAGTATGGCGGAAAAAGCCAGGGCGCTGATAGAATCGAGGCTTTATTACGCGGACGGAACATATGTCAGATGCGTGATTTTCTCCGGCAGCATTGGCGGCGGAGAAGAGGCTTCCCGTTGTCAGGCGGAATTTGCCGCGCAGAACGTATGCGCCACATTGAGCGTTACGCCAAGCTGGTGCTACGGCAGTGAAACGTTGGATATGGAACCTGCCACCATTAAAGCAATCTGGGGCTTTAACGGCACCTCACGTCCGGGGTCTGTCTATCTGGCAGCTGCCATGGCTGCCCATAATCAGGCAGGACTTCCCGCCTTTTCAATTTATGGGCGGGATGTACAGGACATGGATGATGATTCCATACCGGAGGATGTGGAAGATAAAATTCTCCGATGGGCACGCTGCGCCATTGCTGTCGGACAACTGCGTGGGAAAGCCTATGTGAATATCGGTAGCGTGTCGATGGGAATTATGGGCTCCTACTGCGATATGGATTTTTACCGGAAATATCTGGGAATGCGCACGGAATGGGTAGACATGACGGAACTCCTTCGGAGAGAAGCTCTGGGCATTTTTGACCGGGATGAATATGAATATGCTCTGGCATGGGTAAAGGAAAACTGCCCGGAGGGGAGGGATCCAAATCCTCCGGAGAGGGCGCACAGCGCAGCTAAAAAGGAGGAGGACTGGAAATTTGTCGTAAAAATGACACTTATTATAAGGGATATTCTGCAGGGAAATGAAAAGCTCGCGGATATGGGATACAAGGAAGAGGCACTGGGAAGAAATGGTATTCTGGGCGGATTCCAGGGGCAGCGTATGTGGACCGATTGGAAACCAAACGGGGATTTTTCCGAGGCTATTTTGAATTCTACCTTTGACTGGAATGGCAAAAAGCAGCCAATGATATTGGCAACAGAAAATGATAATCTGAATGGGCTTTCTATGTTGCTTGCGAACCTGCTCACCGGATGCTCCGCAATTTTTGCGGATGTGCGGACCTACTGGAGCCCTGAGGCAATCCGGCGTGTCACGGGGAAAACGCCGGGAGGGGCGGCAGCCGACGGTTTTATCCACCTCATTAATTCGGGAGCGGCGTGTCTGGATGCTACCGGCGCTTCTAAAGATAAAGCAGGCAGACCGGTAATGAAACGGTGGTGGGAAATGACAGAGGAAGATATCCGCTCCTGTCTTGCGGCTGTTGACTGGTGTCCTGCAGAATTATGTCAGTTCAGGGGCGGCGGCTTTTCCTCGCATTTTGCTACCAGAGCCGATATGCCTTTGACGATGCTCCGGCTGAATATCGTAGACGGTATAGGACCCGTCATGCAGATCGCGGAAGGTCATAGTATTACGCTTCCGGAGGATGTCCATGCGATTATTGACGCCCGCACAGATCCTACCTGGCCTACGACATGGTTTGTCCCCCGCACTACGGGAGAAGGCGCTTTTGCGGATGTCTATTCCGTGATGGCTAACTGGGGGGCAAACCATGGAGTCTGCGCTTACGGACATATCGGAGCGGATCTCATTACGTTAGCTTCCATGTTTCGCATCCCGGTATCCATGCATAATGTGCCTGTCGAAAAAATATATCGCCCGCACTGTTGGGGCGCGTTCGGTACAGAGGACAGGCAGGCGGCGGATTATCTTGCCTGCCGGGCATATGGGCCGCTGTACAGATGACGCTGTACCCGATTTCCGTTGCATTTGTTGTTCCGATAGCGCCAGGCTCTTGGGAAACGCCCAGACCAGTCGAGGCCGCGATGGATTGTGGAAGTCCATCGCGGTCGGTTCATTTTCACAGGCGGAAATCTGCTGATATAAATAATATCTTGTAAAGATGCCGGAAGGACTGCCCAAAATGCGGTCTTTCCGGTTTTTGCTCATTCTTTTTATCCTATGGCGTCATTTTCGAAGAGGTGGATATCAAGGAAGAGGTTACAAAGCCATTCCCGAAAGAAGCAGGGTTAAGCGAGATGCTGAAACGGTTGTCGGAGCTCAATGCCCTGCTTAACATGGATGAAACCGAAAAATCGGAAGCAGCTGCAGAAGTCGAAGAGGAAGAACAGAGCGAAAATGAATAATCTGCATAAGGTGCCGTCGCATTGAAAATAATGCAACCGGTGACATCTGTTACGAGGCAATGCAGCCTGAACAGAACAAAACAAGGTTTGCACAGGTGGCGGGGAGCGGTTGCCTGAGGCGGCGGAACAGTACGGTGTTCATACGGAGCGTGGCCGCGTAAGAGATGTCCCTACCGGGATGGGAATCGTAAATTCCTGTCCCGACGGAAATGTGGGCTCCGATATATTGCAGCATGGAGAATCACCTGTTTAGCTGCCGCAGCTTTTTCCAGTCAAAATATTTGTAAAAACAGTTGTGTTTGTTTTTGTAAAATGATATAACAATATGTGTTAAAAGTAAGAAAGGAGTATATAATTAATGAGAAAATCAACACTTTTAAAAAACGCGCTGATCATGGCGCTGGCGGCAGCGATGCCCATGAGCGTACAGGCTATGCCTACGGACATCGAGGAGCTGGTAACCTCCGGCGATTACGATGCCTATGATGCCCAGAACGATTATGTTTATGATGACGCGGATCTGATCTATGTTGGCGCAAATTATGTGGCGACAGGCGCGGCGATGATCCGGACGGCTCCGTTTGGAGAGATCATCGGTTCGCTGGTTGTGGGGGAAACCTACTATGTGATCGGGCAGTGCCCTGACTGTATGTGGTACAAGATCTCCACAGGCAGCGGGTCCGGTTACTCCTATATGGACTATCTTGTTCCTGCAGGCAGTTACAGCAGTTCTTCCGGCAACAGCGGTTCCGGCTATAACATCCACGAACTGGATATTATGATGACGGTCACCAGCGCGTCCAGCGTGAATGTAAGAAGCCTGCCTTCTACCAGCGGTTCTGTGGTCGGCGTCGCCTATGAGGGCGAAGATGTCCAGGTCACCGGCAATGTGCTGGGTACCGAATGGTACGAGGTGGAATTTGACGGGGAGACCGCATACATATGCGATGATTATCTGACTCCGGATCTTCCCCAGACCCTGGCATGTACGGCGGGGACACTTAATATCAGAGATTCTGCTTCCTCCAACGGCGGGGTTATCGCGGCCATGAACTACGGCGATAAAGTGCGCGTCTCCGAGATGGACGGCGACTGGTACAGGATCTCCCTCAGCGACGGAACCATCGGCTATGTATACGACGAATATATGGCGGTGGTGCAGTAATCTGAGTTTTCCAATTCCATAAAACAGGTATATAAAGGAACTGTCCGCAGAATACCTGATCCTCGGTTATAAAGCGGCAGTTCCGATATGGAAAAGGACAGGAAACAAGATGACATAAGGAAAAATCTGAAAGTATCCGGGGCCGTGGCCGCGATGGAGGCTTCCGGCGTGATCAGCAGTCTGGTTACGGCGGCCCGCAATATGGCGGATACTTTTTTTATGCAGCCGATTCTCTCTGTTCCCAGGATTATCCGGAGCGCAGATGACTTCCCGATACCCGGTCAGCGCCGGGAGGACGGCAAGGCACAGGGCAAACACGACGCCCTTACGGCTGATGGAATCTTGTATTCTGCCAGGCCCTGTGTCACAATAAAGGAAATGACAGAAGGAGGCGGAGAAGTGAATCTGTTGATCGTGGTTGATATGCAGAATGATTTTATTGACGGGGCGCTTGGAACAAGGGAAGCGCAGGCCATCGTACCGAAGGTGGCGGAGAAAATAAAAAGCTGGGACGGAGCCGTTATTTTCACGCGGGATACTCATTATGAGAATTATATGCAGACCCAGGAGGGGAAAAAACTGCCGGTACCCCATTGCATTAAGGGAACGCCGGGATGGGAAATCGCAGACTGCCTGAAGCCGGACGAGAACTGCGCGGTCATCGATAAGCCCTCATTCGGGGCGGTGGCCCTGGGAGAGTATATAAAGGAGAACCTGTGCCCGGACGCTCTGGACGGAATCGAACTGGTGGGCCTGTGTACCGACATCTGCGTGATATCGAACGCGCTGCTGCTTAAAGCATTTTTTCCGGAGGCGCCCGTCACGGTGGACGCGGCCTGTTGTGCCGGGGTCACGCCGGAAAGCCACAAAAATGCCCTTGAGGCAATGAAAATGTGTCAGATCAACGTAACAGAATAATAATTTCCTGTTTCCTTTATCGGGTATATGATGTAAAATTGTTATAAGAGCATACAAAAGAGGAAATGAGGGGAAGCTTTTGGCTACCGAAAAGAACAGCAATCAGGATGGATGGGGCGACGCCCGAAAAGAATCCGTACAGAGGGTGCAGGAGGCCCTCCGGCGGCAGACTCCGGATGCAGAAGCGAGGCTGTGGGAGGCTTTGCTTTTGTTCCAGTCGTATCCTTTTCACACATCCAGAGGGCTTGCGTTCACCTATACCATCCGGGGCAACGAGATATTCTTCTCCAGGAAAGAGAAAAGCATCACACGGGCGACCGTAGACCGGGCGCTGGAGAAAGCGCTGGAACTGGGACGCGTAGTTACCGGTCCAAAGAAGCTGGGGTGCTTCGGCGCATCCTATCTTTATCCGGTTTTTCAGGAACTGGCCGTGATCCGGACGCCGGATACCGGCTGCCGGGATTGAGCCGGTCCCTTCTCTTATTTTCATTTCCGGAACTGCTTCATCAGCGTACACAGCCGGTCGATCCGCTGCACCTCCTCCGGGGATTTTCCGATTTTCATAACCTCAATGATCGCGTCCACTTCCGAAGACTGGAACGCCATATTGCCGTCCTGTGGTTTTGAGACGGCGGCCATCAGAAACGGCAGCAGCTCGTTTGGATTTTTCCCCTTGGCCTGGTCTGCCAGAGAGATCAGCGTCTGCAGCTTGACGGGATCGATACCGGAGAGCGCCGGATTCCTGGTCCATGAATCATCACTCATATTTTTCCTCACTGGTTGTGGGAGCTTCTGCCGGGGCTTCCTCCTGAGACTGGGCAAATACCGAATACAGTTCCATGGCGGAGAGAATCTGGATCCACTGATCCAGCGTTTCCTGTTCCCCGTCTTCGCAGTAATTCCGGATATCCGATAAGATTTCAAGAATATCCGGCTGTTCCCGATCAGGGCTGCAGGCGCTGATACATTGTCTGTTCCGTCCGAAAAAGCGAAGGATGTTCTGCATTTCTATCATTTTGATGCACACAGAGATCAGCTCCTGATTCTCCGGCCGGATATAAGGGACGACGGCTTTGAGAAGCTGGAGATGATTCTGGTTTGCGACCCGGTCCAGGGCTGTAAGCATGGCGGCTCCCCTTTTTTGTATATGTGTATGAAAGAGGGGCCGGAAATATGCCGGAAGGCTCCGCTTCGTATCTTCTGACGCCAATCCCGTGCCAACGTCATATTTTATTAAGTATAAAAAAGAAGGAGAAGAGAAATGTCATCACGGACGGTAATGGATGGGAATGCGTTTTATGAGATAGATAAGGAATGTATGGCGCAAAAAATCCGGGACGCGGGCCGCAGGACGGGACAGGGCCGGCAGGCGGATGCAAACCGGCAGACTGAAGCAGCGCGGCAGCGCGGCACATCGGAATATTCCGGAAAGCCAGGAAATCCGGCGGGAGAAGGGAGCTGCGGAATGATTTGACGGAACGGCGGATAGATGGTAGAATCGGGCTTGGATAACTGAGCGGCCGGGCCGACCCGGTGCAGGGATGCGCCAAATTATTTATCAGAGGAGAACAGTATGGGAAAAATCAGGATGAGCACGCCCATCGTGGAGATGGACGGCGACGAGATGACGAGGATTCTGTGGAAGATGATAAAGGAAGAGCTGATCTGTCCTTTTATCGATCTGAAGAGCGAGTATTACGATCTTGGCCTTGAAAACCGCAACGCGACGGATGACCAGGTCACCGTCGACAGCGCCAACGCCAACAGAAAATACGGGGTTGCGGTAAAGTGCGCCACGATCACGCCGAATGCGGCGAGGATGGAGGAGTACGGCCTCAAAGAAATGTGGAAGAGTCCCAACGGCACGATCCGGGCAATCCTGGATGGCACGGTGTTCCGGGCGCCCATCGTTGTGAAGGGAATCGAACCCTGTGTCCGGAACTGGAAGAAGCCTATCACCATCGCAAGGCACGCCTACGGCGACGTATATAAAAACACGGAGATGGTCATTCCGGGACCGGGAAGGGCGGAACTGGTATTTACCGGCGCGGACGGCGCCCAGATGCGGGAAACCGTATTTGACTATGAGGGACCGGGGGTGTTCCAGGGGATTCACAACCTGAATGAGTCCATCACAAGCTTTGCAAAAAGCTGTTTTAATTATGCGCTGGATACCAGGCAGGATATCTGGTTTGCCACCAAGGATACGATCTCCAAGAAATATGACCATACCTTCAAAGATATATTCCAGGAGATCTTTGACGGGGAATACAAAGAGAAATTTAAGAAAGCGGGGATCACCTATTTCTATACGCTGATCGATGACGCAGTGGCCCGGGTTATGAAGTCTGAGGGCGGTTTTATCTGGGCCTGCAAGAATTACGACGGCGATGTGATGAGCGATATGGTATCCTCCGCTTTCGGTTCCCTCGCGATGATGACATCGGTGCTGGTATCTCCGGATGGTAATTACGAGTATGAGGCGGCGCACGGGACGGTGCAGCGTCATTACTACAGATATCTGAAGGGGGAAGAAACCTCCACAAATTCGGTGGCCACGATTTTTGCGTGGACCGGCGCGCTGCGAAAGCGGGGAGAGCTGGACGGCATTGCCGGACTGGGGCTGTTTGCGGACCGCATGGAGCAGGCGGTGGTTCGCACCATAGAGAGCGGCAGGATGACGAAAGATCTGGCCCTGATTACCTCTCTTGCGGATGTCACCGTGCTGAACAGTGAAGAGTTTATAAAGGCGGTGCGGGCCACCTACGAGAGCCTTCTGTGACGGATGCGCTCTGGCACAATTTTCCGCTGTGATCCGTAAAATATGATTGCGAACGGGGATATATTAAGCTATAATAGACATAATAATAAGTGCCTGGGGTGTTCGATACTCCTGCTAATTTTGAACCTACATTTACTTTTATGGGATTCCTATATCGCGCAGAAAGATGTCAGGCCTCCGTTTGCAGTGGAAGACAGACAGTTGCGTTGCGGTTGCCCACCTAGCTTTGCTAGGAGTCAAAAGGCAGGAACCGGCATTCCGGGTTATGAATGAAAGGCGGAAATTAAGCAATTCTTAATATCCGCCTTATTGACATTTCCCGGATTCAAATTTAAAATTAATTCGATAGGTTTTATTGAGAAACCTCACGAGAGAGGGTATCGCCATGAGAAAAATCAGAAGACTTGCACCGTTATTGTTTATGCTGGCCGTGTTCGGCGTCTTTCCCGGGCTGCACTGCGCCGCTGCGGATCCGCCCGGCCAGGTGACTTCGGCGAAAGCGGTAGTCGTCAATATGTCAACCAATACTTCCGTCGTCCTGGAGTGGAAGAAAGTGGCCGGCGCCCAAAATTACAGGATCTACCGCGTGGACGGGACAACCCTGACAAGAGTGGGGAAAACCAGAAAAAACACCTATACGGTTAAGGATCTGGAGCCCAACACACAGTATTATTTCCAGGTATTTGCCTATAATGCGGAGGGCGGTGAAGGAGAGGGTTCCTCCATCATATCGGTCAAGACCACCAATTTCTTAAGTACGGTACATAGGCGGTATTTTGTCGCCACCGTGCGCTCCAAGACCAAAGCGACCGTCGCGGCCACCGGCAAGAAGATCACGCTCAGCAAAGGTACAAAGATCGTGGCCCATACCAATGCCGGAAAGAAGACGATTGAAGCGACCATGGCGGACGGTACGGTGATTACGATCGCCCGGTCAAAGATCCGGTACGGCAATGTCAAGACGACGACGGAATATTATGACCAGAACGTAAAAGAGAAATACATCAACAAGAAGGGGTATTCCAGCAAAACGAAATACCTGATCTGGATCAATCAGTATACCTGTAATCTCACCATTTTTAAGGGTTCCAAGGGAAAATGGAAGCAAGTGCGCAGCGCGGACTGCGTGATCGGCAAGGGAGGAAGGACCCACGTCGGTACATTTAAACTCCTCAAACAGGATACATACCGTGGCTATCCGCGTATTTTCTTTACCTGGAATTACGAAAAGAACTGGGGATGCGCGATCCACTGCCGGAAAGACAAATATAGCCGCGCCGCCGAATCCGACGGATGCGTCCGTCTGGGGCTTGCCGATCTCAGTTATCTGGTAGCGCACTGTGAGCTTGGAACGACGGTCGTATCCAATTAATGGCAGGCGTTATAAAAAAGAATGGAATGGCCCATGCGGTATTGCGCCGCGTGGGCTTTTTTGTTCCGAATAGAATTTCTGCTTTCCGGGCATTCTGTAATGAATGAAAGTATAATGTGACGATTTGGCCGGTCCGAACCGTCATGTGAATCGGAGGTGGAAAAAGTGGCAGAACCCCGGGGGGTTTACCCGGACATTACAAAGAATATCGAATACATGAACCAGATCCTGCCCATCAGTGAAAGCTTTGACCTGATCCAGCGCAATATTGTGATTGGCGGCAGGAAAGCGGCATTCTTTTTTATTGATGGGATGATGAAGGATGAAGTCATGCTGAAGATTCTGGACTCGGTCATCAAGGTGCAGGCGGAGGATATGCCTGGGGACGCGACCGAATTTTCCGTAAAAAACATCCCTTATGTGGAGGTGGATGTGCTGGGAGATTTCGGACAGGCTCTGAAAAATATGCTGTCCGGAGTGACGGTGCTGTTTATCGACGGTTATGAGGCCGCCATCGCCATTGACTGCCGGACATATCCGGCCAGAAACGTGGATGAGCCGGAGAAAGACAAATCCCTTCGGGGGTCCAAAGACGGCTTTGTGGAGACAGTGGTCTTTGACACGGCGCTGATCCGCCGGAGGATCCGGGACCCGCATCTGATCATGGAAATGCTGGAGGTGGGACAGTCCTCCAGATCGGACGTGGTCCTTTGTTATATGGACAATCTGGTGGATCAGGCGCTGCTGGACAATGTCCGGAGCAGGATCCAGGCCGTACAGACCGCCGATCTATGCATGAACCAGCAAAGCCTGGCGGAGGCGCTCATCGGAAGCCGGTGGTACAATCCGTTCCCCAAATTTAAATTTACGGAGCGCCCGGATACTACGGCAGCCTGTATCATGGAGGGGAAGGTAGCGATCCTGGTGGACAATTCCCCGTCGGCCATGATCCTGCCCACATCCGTCCTGGATATGATTGAGGAAGCAAATGACTATTATTTTCCGGGCTGGACTTCACTGTACCTGAAAATTGCCAGAATTCTGATCTTAATCCTGACCGTGTTCCTGACGCCCACCTTTTTGCTCCTTATGAAGAATCCGGGCTGGATCCCGCGTTCTCTGGAATTTATTGCGGTGCGGGATACGGTCAACGTTCCCCTGGTCTATCAGCTTCTTCTGCTGGAGCTGGCCATCGACGGACTGCGGCTGGCGGCCCTGAGCACGCCAAATATGCTGAGCACGCCCCTCAGCGTGTTTGCCGGGCTGGTGCTTGGGGAATTTTCCGTAAATTCCGGCTGGTTCAACCCGGAAGTGATGCTTTATATGGCCTTTGTAGCCGTGGCAAACTATACGCAGCCAAACTTTGAACTGGGGTACGCCGTGAAATTCATGCGCATCATGCTGCTGATACTCACCGCCCTGTTTAACTGGATCGGCTTCACAGCCGGCTGCATCATCCTGTTTCTGCTTCTGTGTATGAACCGAACGCTGTCAGGGCGGAACTACCTGAATGTGAAGCGGAACTGAGATTCAGAGTGCGCACAGACAACGGGGCTGCCGCAGGAACCATGGGGGCGGTTCCCATTTCCCCTGTGTCCGTGCTTTTTTAAGATGGAATTTCAGCCCCGCCCGTTGGGTACAACGGGCGGGGCCTTCTCATGGCAAAGATCTTCCGGGGCGTCAAAGAAGATCTCCGAAACGTCAATGATTCCCCGGCTGGCTGCATACAGCCGGTCGCCATGTCGCTGCCGTGGGCAAAGCTGCCGGTGCCCGTATATCCTGATCCGGTTTACCCAAAACGGCAAAAGTATCAAATAATTCCTGATCTGTGTGTTTTAATGTGCAATAATGCCAGAAATTGCTTGCAATAAAGGTATCAATTGGTTATACTGAATAAAAAGTATTGTGGAGGTGTACTTATGGAGGACAGAGAAATCAAAATCGTATCGAATATCAACCAAAACGCGATTATCCGTGTTATTCCGGGACATTTTGCAACAAATCATTCCCATATCAATTTCTATGTGGACATGACGGTTATGAAATCAAGGCGGAGCGAGGCGGCGGCCGCGGCCTCCGTGCTGGCGCGGAAATACTCGAACAGCACGTACATAGACACAATCATCTGCATGGACGGCTGCGAAGTCATCGGCGCTTATCTGGCGGACGAGCTGACAAATTCCGGTATCATGTCCCTGAACCAGCATAAGACCATGTATGTAGTTACGCCGGAGGTGAATCCGGGAGGGCAGTTAATCTTCCGTGACAATATGCAGTTTATGATTGAGAATAAGCACTGTCTGCTCCTGATTGCTTCCGCCACCACAGGCCGCACTATAGCCCGTGCGATCGAGTGCATAGAATATTACAACGGCATCGTGGAAGGCGTGTCCGCGATCTTCAGCGCCAGCAAACAGGTACACGGGATAGACGTCAACTGTATTTTCGGTGAGGAGGATCTGCCGGATTACAGGACTTACGACGCATCCGGATGCCCCATGTGCGCGCAGAAACAGAAGATCGACGCGATCGTAAACAGCTTTGGATATTCAAGGCTGTAAACGGACGCCGGGGGATTGCGCGTCCGAACTGCTTTTTGGGTTTGGGAGGAAGATATATGAGCAGGATAAAGAAAAAAATAGCCGGTCTGTTGCTGCTGGCTGTTGCTCTTCTGATGTTTTTGATGCCGGTGCAGGCAAAGACCGTAAGTGCGAAGAAATACAGCCTGAAAAATGTGGCGAACGCGGAGACGGCAGAGGGGGAGTGGGTCGCGTATAAGACCTCTTACCGTTTCAGAAAGACAGACGGAACCTACGTAAAGGACCGCTGGATCAATGCGGACGGACATATATTTTATGTGGACAGCAAGGGCCTTCGGGTCAAGGGGTGGGTGAAATACCGGAAAAACCTCTATTATGTGAGAAACAAAACCGGCGTGGTGTTCGGCTGGCTGAATAAGGGCGGGAAGCTTTACTATTTCAATTCGGACGGCGCCATGGCGAAGGGCCTTACTACCATAGACGGCGCGGAATATTATTTCGGCAGTGACTCCGGGCAGGCGAAAACCGGCTGGAAAACCATCGGCAAGGCGCAGTATTACTTTGATACAAAGACCTACCAGATGAAGACTTCCACATGGATCAGGATTAAGAAGAAATACTATTATGTAAACGCGAAGGGCAAAAAGAAAAAGTCCTGCTGGCTGACGCTGGACGGCAGGAAATATTATCTGGACAGCGACGGCGCCAGGGTGACCGGCACCTGTTTTATCAACGGCAAGGGCTACTATTTCAACAAGAACGGAGTGTACGATTCCAGCGTCAAGGTAAAGGACGAGGTGGACACCTCCAGGCCTATGGTGGCGCTGACTTTCGACGACGGGCCGGGGCCCTATACCAGCCGGCTGCTGGACTGTCTGGAAAAATATGGGGCGAAGGCCACTTTTTTCATGGTTGGCTCCAACGTATCAAATTACAAATCCGTGGTGAAACGCATGGCGACGCTTGGCTGCGAGCTGGGCAACCATTCCTACAGCCATTCTTACATGACATCCCTCTCCGATTCTGCGAGACGGTCTGAGGTGTCCAAAACCAACAGCGCCATTAAGAGCGCAGCGGGCAGGCTGCCCACCCTTTTCCGGCTTCCCTATGGGGCCGGCGCCTCCGACAGTTCCGTGCTTGCAAGTCTGGGCCTGCCCTCTATCTACTGGTCGATAGACACGAGAGACTGGGCGAACACCGGCAATCCCCAGCACACCGTCAACGCCGTGCTGAACAGTGTGAAGAACGGGGATATCATACTGATGCACGATATTCACAAGTCCACGGTGATCGCGGCGGAGACGATCATTCCGTCCCTGATCAAGAAAGGATACCAGCTTGTGACGGTGAGCCAGCTTGCGAAGTATAAGGGAAAGACGACGCTGAAGAGCGGCAGGACTTACTACAATTTCCATTGACAGGAAGCTGGAATTGTCCCGTGCTCTGCCGGACGCGGAACGAATCCCTGTATCGGGCCTGTATGTATGCAGTCAGGGCGGATCATTACACTGTGAGGAGAAAATATGCTTGCCATCATCGATTATGACGCGGGTAATTTAAAGAGTGTGGAGAAAGCGGTGGATTATCTGGGGGGCCGGGCGGTGATCACCCGCGACCCGAAGAAGATACTGGCCGCAGACCATGTGATCCTGCCGGGAGTGGGCGCCTTTGGGGACGCGATGGGCAGGCTTTGCCAGTATGATCTGGTGGAGGTGATCCGGGAAACGGCGGGCCGGGGGATCCCGCTTCTTGGAATCTGTCTGGGGCTGCAGCTGTTATTTGCGTCCAGCGAAGAGTCTCCGGGCGTTGAGGGCCTTGGGCTGTGCAGAGGACGGATACTGAAAATACCCCGGGCGGAGGGTTTAAAGATACCTCATATGGGCTGGAATTCCCTGACTTTCGACCATCCGGGACGGCTGTTTGCAGGAATCCCGGAGCATTCCTGTGTGTATTTTGTACATTCCTATTATCTGAAAGCGGAAAACCCGGAGAGTGTAAAGGCTTCCACCTTCTATTCCACAAAGATCGATGCCTCCGTGGAGGAAGAAAACGTATTTGCCTGCCAGTTCCATCCGGAGAAGAGCAGCGAAGTGGGACTGGCGATCCTGAAAAACTTTCTGGAAATCTCCCGTGAAGATTTTAAGAGGTGACGGCGGAGAAACGGGCGGCTGCGGCGTATTGCGGCATAAGCCAGAGGAAAGGATGAAGAAACCGTGTTTACGAAACGAATCATACCATGCCTGGACGTGAACAATGGACGAGTCGTGAAGGGCGTTAATTTTGTAAATCTCAGGGACGCCGGAGATCCGGTGGAGATCGCGGCGGCCTATGACCGGGCCGGGGCGGATGAACTGGTATTTCTGGACATTACCGCGTCGTCCGATGCCAGAAACACGGTGGTGGATATGGTGCGGGAAGTGGCGAAAAAAGTATTTATTCCCTTTACGGTGGGCGGGGGTATCCGCACCGTTGAGGACTTCCGGATGCTGCTCCGGGAGGGGGCGGATAAGATTTCCGTCAACTCTGCGGCCATTATGAACCCGGAACTGATCCGGGACGCAGCAAAGAAGTTCGGACGCCAGTGTGTGGTGGTGGCCATTGACGCCCGCCGCCGGCCGGACGGTCCGGGCTGGAACGTATACAAAAACGGAGGCCGTGTGGATACGGGCATTGACGCGGTGGAGTGGGCCATGCAGGCGGACCGCCTGGGGGCGGGGGAGATACTTCTGACCAGTATGGACTGCGACGGGACGAAGGCCGGTTACGACCTGGAACTGACCAGGATGATCGCGGAACACGTTTCCGTGCCGGTGATCGCCTCCGGGGGCGCCGGAACAAAGGAACATTTTTATGATGCGCTGACCGAAGGCAGGGCCGACGCGGCTCTTGCCGCTTCTCTGTTCCATTATAAGGAGCTTGAGATCCGGGAGGTAAAGCGGTATCTGCAGGAACGCAATGTTCCTGTGCGGCTGTGACAATACGAAACAGATAGATACAACAGGGAGGGAACGATCCGTGCCGCCTATCTCAAACGACTGGCTGGTTCCGCTGAAACCGGAATTTGGCAAACCATATTACGCAAAACTCTACAGAAAGGTGAACGAGGAGTATCGTACCAGAGTGGTCTATCCGCCTGCGGACGATATTTTCAACGCGTTTGCGTTTACGCCCCTTTCGCAGGTGAAGGCGGTGATCCTGGGCCAGGACCCCTACCATGAGGAGGGCCAGGCTCATGGCCTTTGTTTTTCCGTGAAACCGGAGGTGGAGATACCGCCGTCTCTGGTAAACATTTACCGGGAGCTGCATGAGGACTGCGGCTGTTACATTCCAAACAACGGATATCTGACAAAGTGGGCCAAACAGGGCGTGCTGCTTCTCAACACGGTGCTGACGGTGCGCGCTCATCAGGCCAACTCCCACCGGGGAATCGGCTGGGAGGAGTTTACCGACGCGGCCATCCGCATCCTCAACACCGTTGACCGGCCCATTGTGTTTATTCTGTGGGGACGGCCGGCTCAGTTAAAGAAATCCATGCTGAACAATCCGAAACATATGATCCTGGAAGCGCCCCATCCCAGTCCCCTGTCGGCCTACCGGGGATTTTTCGGCAGCCGCCCGTTCTCCAGAATCAACAAATTTCTGGAGCAGAATGGGATTGCGCCCATAGACTGGCAGATCGAAAATGTGTAAAAAGCGGTTGCCATTTTCGACAAAAAGCGTTAGAATTAGCAAAGATTTGCGTGTAAGACTGTGATTTGCAGAAAGGCTTTAAAGTGAATAGCGGCTGTAGATATTTTTTTTTGCATGAAAAAGCAGCAGACCGCTGGTGCGACGGAAAAAAATGGCAGAAAGAAAACAAAAGAGAGAGAAATCTTTTCTGGTGGGAATTGACGTTGGCTCGACGACGACCAAGACGGCCGTGATTGACGCGGAGCGTGAAAATATTCAGTTTTATGATTATCAGAGGCACAATGCCGCTCAGGTGAAAAGCGTCTGCGGGATCCTTGAGGAGATTGCCCGGCGCTTTCCGGGTCAGAGGATGCGGGTGGCGTTTACGGGATCCGGGGCGAAGCCGGTGGCGGAGATGCTGGGCGTCCCCTATATTCAGGAGGTCGTAGCCAATTCCATCATATTGCGCAGGCAGTATAAGGAGGCGCGCACGGCCATTGAGCTGGGCGGCCAGGACGCGAAGATGATCTTCTTTTCAGAGGATAAGCAGACGGGCAGCCTGAAGGTAAAGGATATGCGGATGAACGGAAGCTGCGCCGGAGGCACCGGCGCGTTTATCGATGAGATCGCCTCCATTCTGAAAGTGCCGGTCGAGGAGTTTGATGACTGTGCCGGCGCGGGAAACTGTGTGTACGATATCTCCGGAAGGTGCGGCGTTTACGCCAAGACAGACATCCAGCCGCTTCTGAACCAGGGCGTGTCGAAAGAGAATCTGGCCCTGTCGGCGTTTCACGCCATCGCAAAGCAGACCATCGGCGGTCTGGCCCAGGGGCTTGATATTAAACCTCCGGTGGTGTTCGAGGGCGGCCCGCTGACTTTCAATCCCACTCTTATCCGGGTGTTTGCCCAGCGGCTGGAGTTAAGACCGGAGGATATCCTGATCCCGGAGCATCCGGAAATTATGATTGCCTGCGGGGCTGCCCTGTCGCTGAACCGTATGTTTGCGGGGGAGAGCGAAGCCGCCGCGCTTGACGGAATGATCCGGGTTCTTCGGGAGAAAAGCAATGCGGAAGAGGCTCTGGGGCAGGAAAAGGGCAGACGCTATTTTGAGACGGAGCAGGAAAAAGAGGAATTTATAGAAAAGCACAGGATGGCGCCGGAAACATTTTCACCGGCAGATGCCGCCCGGACAGAGACAAATGCGTCGGCCGCCCCGGAACCGCTTAAGGAGCAGGAAGCTTCGGACGCTGAAGTTACCTCCCCGCGCACCCTGCGCGCCTATCTTGGAATTGATTCCGGCAGTACCACGACCAAGTTTGTCCTGATGGATGAGGATGAAAATATTCTGGATTCCTTCTACGCCCCCAACGAGGGAAATCCGCTGATGGTGGCGAAGAGGGCGCTGATCGATATGCGGGAGCGCTACACGGCGGCCGGGATCACGCTGGATATCCTTGCGGCGGGGACCACCGGCTACGGTGAACAGTTGTTTTCCAAGGCATTTCAGACGGAATACCATGTGGTAGAAACTGTGGCCCATGCCACGGCTGCCAGCCGGTATGTGGACGATGTCACGTTTATTCTGGACATCGGCGGCCAGGATATGAAGGCGATCTGGATCGACAACGGCATTATTACCAATATCGTTCTCAACGAGGCCTGTTCTTCCGGCTGCGGCTCGTTTCTGGAGAACTTTGCTTCCGGGCTGCATATTCCGGTGGACGAGATTGCCCAGGCGGCGTTTTCCGCCGAAAATCCAGCGCAGCTTGGAAGCCGCTGTACGGTATTCATGAACAGCAGCATTGTGACGGAGCAGCGCAACGGAAAAACGCCCCAGGATATCATGGCGGGGCTGTGCCGTTCCATCATTGAAAACGTATTTACGAAAGTTATCCGCATCTCCAACCTCCATTCTCTGGGAGAGAAGATCGTGGTGCAGGGCGGAACCTTCAAAAACGATGCGGTGCTCCGGGCCATGGAGCAGTATCTGGGAAAAGAAGTGATCCGTGCGCCTTATCCCGGCATCATGGGGGCCATCGGGGCCGCGCTTCTCACAAAAGAACGCTTTGAGAGAGAGCACATGGAGCGGACGTTTATCGGGCTGGAGCACATGGAGGAATTTTCCTATTCCCAGGAGTCCAACTCTCCCTGTCCTTTCTGCGCCAATCACTGCAAGCGCACGATCCTCCGTTTTTCCAATGGAAATTCCTGGGTGACCAACAACCGGTGCGAGCGGGGCGAAATACTTGGAGATCCCCGGGAGGAACAGGTGAAAGCCCTGCTGAGAATACAGAGGCAGAACAGGGAACAGGTTCCCAACCTTTTTAAATTGCGGGAAAAGCTGCTGTTTCAGGAGTATGAGTATCCGATTCTGGAGGAAGAGAAAGGGATTATCATCGGCATCCCAAGGGTGCTGTTTTACTGGGACAGTATGCCTTTCTGGGGTACTTTCTGGAGGTCTCTGGGTTTTCAGGTGAAGCTCTCGGATAAGAGCACCCGCGAGATTTATGAGCAGGGCCTGTCGGCGGTGACCTCGGATACGGTCTGCTTCCCGGCGAAGCTGGTACACGGCCATATCCGGAATCTTGTCCAGAAAAAAGTGGACCGCATCTTCATGCCGGTGATTACGGCGATGGAATCGGAAAACACAGAGAAGACCAGCGAGTCCATGTGCGCGGTGGTGAAGGGCTATCCTCTGGTGGTGCGCAATTCCGACAATCCAAAGAAACGCTGGGGTATTCCCTTTGACACGCCGCTGTTTCACTGGCATAAGAAAAAAGACCGTGACCGGCAGCTTACGGTCTATATGGAAGAAACCTTTGGCATCGCGCCGCGAAAGACACAGGCGGCCATCGCGGCGGCGGATGAAGCCTGGAATCAGTACAGGCAGGCGTTGACCCAGGCGGGCCGGGAAGCGCTGGAAGAGGCTGAAAGACGGGACACCTATGCCGTGGTTCTGGCTTCCCGCCCGTATCAGAATGATTCCCTGGTCAACCATGATCTGCCGGAGATGTTCACGGAGCAGGGGATCGCCGTGCTCACGGCAGACTCGGTGCCGGGCATTGAATCGGTGGATCTGAGCAGGAGCAGGCTGGACATTGTCAATAACTATCACGCGAGAATGCTCGCCTCTGCCATTCTGGCGGCCCAAAGCGAGCATCTGGAGTATGTGCAGATCGTCAGCTTCGGCTGCGGCCACGACGCCTATCTCTCGGATGAGATCATCCGGCTGATGAAAGAGATTTCCGGAAAGACGCCCCTGGTGCTGAAACTGGATGAGAGCGATATACAGGGCCCCCTGCGCATCCGTGTCCGCTCTTTTGTGGAAACCATTGCCAGGAAGCGCGCCCGGCGCATTCCCCTTAAGGCGGCGGCCCTGGCGGATCCCTACCCGGTAAAATTTACAAAAAAAGACGTCCGGGAAAAGATCGTACTGGTGCCCAACAGCTCCCACGCCTTTTCAAGAGTGATGTCGGCTGCCTTCGCAACCCAGCACATCCGGGCCGTGCCCCTTGCGATCGGCCGGGAGGAGGCAATCCGTCTCGGAAAGGAATATGTACATAACGACATCTGCTTTCCCGCACAGATCGTGGTGGGAGAGATTCTGGCCGAGCTGAAGAGCGGGAAGTACGACAATACGGAGATCGCGGTGGCTATGGCGAAGTACGTGGGAGACTGCAGACTGACCCATTACAGCGCTCTTCTGCGCAAGGCGATGGACGACGCCGGTTTTGCGAATGTTCCCATCCTGACGAATGACGATGTGGATTATCACAATATTCATCCGGGCTTCAAGATGAATCTGGTTTCCTCCATGCGGATCGCCTATGCGCTGCCCATGATCGACGTGCTGGAGGAGCTGCTGCGCAAGATCCGTCCCTACGAACTGGAGGAGGGCAGCGCCCAGCGCGCTTTCGACGCAGGGATGGACGCGGTGATAGACGGTTTGCAGAATCAGGGTATCCGCGGGGCGAAGCGAGGCTTCGAGTGCGCGATTGAAATTATGAAGAAGGTGCCCTATGACCGCAGCCATGTCCGGCCCGGCGTGATGATTGTGGGGGAATATCTGCTGAATTTCCACCCCGGGGCGAACCATGATATCGAGAAATATTTGGAGAAGAACGGTTTCGAGATCATCGAGGCCCGGATGACCGACGTGATCCGCAAGACCTACTTTTACCAGGATTCCCAGAACCGGGAATACCACCTGGATAAGCCCCTCCGGCAAAAACTCTGGATGCACACTGCGAACGAGTTTTTTGAGGCAGCCCAGGATCTCACCGATTCCATCGCGAAGCGGCATCCGCTGTACACCCCTGTGTGCCGTATGCCGGAGATGGTGAAGGACAGCGATCCCATCATCCATCACACCTTTGACGCCGGAGAGGGCGTGCTGATCCCGGCAGAGATCATCCACCATGCAAAGAACGGCTGCAAGAACTTTGTGATCCTGCAGCCCTTCGGCTGTCTTCCCAATCACGTGGTGGGACGGGGCGTCGCCAAGCGCCTGAAAGAGATGTTCCCGGACGTACAGATCCTGCCCCTGGATTACGATCCGGATGTCAGCTTCGCCAACATTGAGAACCGGCTGCAGATGATGATTATGAACCAGAGAAACGCAATGTCGTTCCCGGCAACCCACCCGAAACAGGCGGGGCCATATCCGGGGACAGAGCAGGATCTGTGAAACCGGGAAAAAGCCGGCGCGCATCGTGGAGATGGATGACGGGGCGCCCTTATGATAAAAAAGAAGAATGAAACCAAAAAGAGACGTCCCGCGTGGGACCGTCTCTTTTCGTTTTCAAACGCGGCGCTTTGCTAATGGAATATTGCGATCGCAAAGGTTCCGATAAAGGTCAGTATAATATTTGCCATAGCGTAGGCCGGTGTATAGGCCGTCGCGAAAATGCTGCTGTCTGTCTCGTCGATCAGCCCGTTCAGCGCGGCGGTGTTCGTCCCGGAACCGCAGGTTCCGCCGAGCGCTTCCACAATATCAAGCTTCAGCACATATCTGGCAAACAGTACACTCAGAATGTGCGGCAGGAACGCCATGATGATCAGGGCGATGATCATATTGATGCCCATGGACTTCAGAGATGACAGGAACGTGGCTCCGGAGGAAAGGCCAAGACACGCCACGAACACGTTCAGGCCGATGCTCTTCATCAGCCACCGCGCCCCGGGACTTACATGGCCGGTCTGCGGATGCTTGTCGTTGTACCAGCCGCAGAAGATACCGAGGAACATGATGCCGCCGCCCGCGCCGAAGGAGAGCGGGATTCCGGCCACGTTGATCGTGATAATTCCGATCAGGATACCGATGATCACGCCGATGCCCATATAGATCACATCGCTGTCCTCGCTGCTGTCCACCGGATAACCGAATTGTTTGATCACTTTCTGTACGCAGTTCTTTGTACCCATGATCGTCACGATGTCCCCGTGTTTAAAGCTGCTCAGATCCGTAAGCTGGCTGCCGCCCCGCGTTGCGCTGACAGGCATGACGTGGAAATCGTACATCCGCGCCAGATACTCCTCAGAGATGGGTTTGGTCACTACCATCTGATCTTTGTAGATCATCGCCTTCTGGAACTGGCGGTCCGTCACTTCATCCAGGCCCTCTGCCTCCAGATCCTGCAGATACTCAAGGTTGCCGATCAGGGCGATCACAT
>CAZQAB010000021.1:0-43610 GCA_964591265.1 uncultured Lachnospiraceae bacterium | reverse complement strand
AGCCAAACGGACAGTGGCTCAAATCCATCAAATTCAAGCTTCCGATTATTGAGGAAGATATGGAATTGAGTTTGGACAATGATGAACATGTTGATATGACAGCGCGGAATTGATTGAATGGCTGGAAGCGGAGGATGTTGCAGCGGTCATAGACATAAGAAACATGTGGCAGGGAGATGAAACGAAGCAGTTTAAGGATACAGACCTTGTTTACAGCTATAACGGGAAAGTATATTTTGTAGATGAGAAAGGGAAAGCGACAGAGCTGATCTATAAAGGGTATGATAAAAGCCGGGACAGCAGCCGCTATGGATTCCATCCGAGATATAAGGATAAACGTATATTCCGGATACCGCTGGATACGGATAGGAGGATCTTTACGAGGATGGCACGGAATTCAAAGAAATGGAAACGCCTGTATGCAATGAGGAGTGGAATCGAGCGGATAAACGGAAGGAAAGACAGGGATTACAAATTTGAAAAGCACACAATCCGCGGGCTTGAAAAAAATGGAGATATTTTTGACAGTAACATTTCTGGTAAGCCTGACGCTGGCAAAAGCAAAAATAGAAAGAGGAACAAAAGAGGGACTGGCAAGGCTTTACGCATAAAAGGACCAAAACCATCAAAAAAGGTTTCAGGATTCTGGGGGGGAGAGTGCGCCCAAATCTTAAGGAAATGAAAAGAAAACCTTTGGATTACAGATATTTATGTAAGAAGTTTATCGCTTTAGGCCCGTATGCAAGAATAAAACACTGGTTGGTAATGCCAAAAAAATTGTACAGCGAAATTAATTGGTATAAAAAAATACTTGACAATTTTGGAGTAATCGTTTACACTATAGGTAACTAATGAAAACGATTACCCAAACGGGATGAGGGAATCCGGTTTCCTGCGGAGGAGGGCTGAAATGAAATATGGAATATACGCCCCGTATTGGACACATGAATGGGCAACTAAAAACGAGCATTACATTCCCAAAATCAAAAAGTTAGGCTTTGATGTTCTGGAAATATCCTGTGTAAATCTAATCCAGACATATACAACGGACGAACAGATTTTAGAATTGAGACAATGTGCGGAGGAAAACGAAGTTATCCTGACCGCTGGGTATGGGCCGACCAGGGAACAGAATATTTGTTCTTCAGATCCGGAAGTAGTAGCAAAAGCAATGGATTTTTTTCAGGAACTATTACCCAAGTTGGAATTATTGGGCGTAAAAATTGTTGGGGGCGGTTTATATTCATATTGGCCTTTAGATGCGAGCATCCCAATGGAAAGAGAGGCGGAGATGGAACGAGCTATTCAAAATCTCCGTATTCTTGGTAAGATTGCGGAAAAATGCGATGTTACCATGGGTCTTGAGGTTCTTAATCGATATGAGGGTTATATGCTCAATACCTGTGAACAGGCGAAGGACTTTATTGATGCAGTTGGCAGCACACATATAAAGATTATGCTTGATACTTTTCATATGAATATAGAAGAAGATAATATTGCAGCTGCAATCCGAAAAGCCGGACCAGACTTATGCCATCTGCATTTGGGCGAGCAAAATCGCCGTGTGCCTGGGAAGGGAAGCCTGCCCTGGCATGAGATCGGTCAGGCACTTCGGGATATAAACTATCAGGGGTGTGCCGTGATGGAGCCTTTTGTAATGAAAGGCGGCACAATAGGACAAGAAATCAGGGTATGGAGAGATCTTGTGCCGGAGGCTTCAGAAAAAAAGCTGGATGACGATGCAAAGGGAGCGCTGTTTTTTTTGCGTCATGTGTTTGGATTATAGGGCTTGAAGGGAAAGCGGGAATAATATCATCAGGAAGGAATTAGAATTACTGTGAAAAAACAAAATATATCAGTAAAAAACATTGCAGATATGGCCAGAACATCTACAGCCACCGTATCAAGGGTAATAAATCAAAATGGAAGATTTTCAAAAGAAACAGAAGAGAGGGTTTTAAAAGCTATAGCCGAAACCGGTTATCAGCCGAATCAATTGGCAAAAGGCCTTCGGGCATCACATAGCGGTTATATCGGAATCCTCGTACCGGATATTGCAAATGAATTCTACTCATCTATTACAAAGGAAATACAGAAAGAACTGCTAGAGCGCGGTTTTATTTCGCTTATATGTAATACGAACGAGAATCAGGAGCAGGCAGGACATTTTATAAAAATTTTTGAAAGCCATAACGTGGATGGCATCATATACATCGGCAACAATATGCTGGGCCGGCTTCCGCTCTTTCCTATCGTGTATGTGGACAGAGATCCGAGGGATCAAAACTGTGAGAGCGATTTGGATTTTTCCATGATAGAATGTGACAATATTTATGGAGGATATCTTGCCGGTCGTGAATTAGTTTCTAAAGGATGCCGCAAGATCGCCTATGTAACCTATGATCTCGCGATTTCCAACCACAGAAAAAGATTCCAGGGCATCAAAAAGGCGTTAGGAGAGGCCAATCTGAAAATTGAGGAAGGACATATTTTTGAGACAAACAGCGCAAGTATGCGGGCGGGTTTTGAGATAATGGAGCGGATCTTCAGGGTTTTTCCGGAGACAGATGGTATTTTTTTTGGTGCTGATGTGCTGGCAATGGGAGCAATGTTTTATCTGAGCAAACATGGTATTTCAATTCCGGATCAGATTAAAATAGTAGGATTTGACGATCTTTCCATGAGCAGCGTGATGGGGCTTACAACCATCCGTCAGCCGGTAAAGGAAATGGGAAGGGCGGCAGTATCGCGTATTATTCAGTTGATTGCGGGTGAAAAAAACGGGCAGCAAAAGCAGAGGTTGCCGGTGGAACTGATTGTCAGGCAAACGACCTGAAGGATGGTTTATTGCGATCGACAGATAAATCATGTGTGAAACGGAGAGAATATGATTACAGCGGGGATTGATATTGGAACAACAACGATCAGCGCAGTGGTTTATGACGATGAAGAAGAGAAGGTATTGATGTCTTTGACCATTCCGAATGGATGCTTTATCCGGACTAAATATGAATGGGAAAAAATTCAGGATGCGGAGCGGATCGTAGACAAGGCGATGACGCTGCTGGGGAAATTGAAGGAACAGTATCCGGCTATCTCTGCCATAGGACTGACCGGACAGATGCATGGCATTATTTATACAGACGGCGACGGCTTTGGAGTGAGCCCGCTTTATACATGGCAGGATGGAAGAGGCAGCCTTAAAGAATTTGGGGGATACAGCATTATCCAGATAGCGGAGAAAAAAACGAATGTCCATGCAGCCGCAGGTTATGGCCTGATTACACATCTTTATTTGGCAAATAAGAAACTTGTACCTGAAACAGCCGTTTCTTTCTGTACTATAGCAGATTATTTTGGAATGCGGCTTTGCGGACGAAAACGTCCCCTGTTACATATCAGTAACGCGGAAAGCCTTGGTTTCTTTGACCTGGAAGAATACCGTTTTCAAACAGAAGCGCTTCAAAGCATGGAAGTAAATATTGATATCCTGCCGGAGGTTACAGCAGACTTTGCGATTTTGGGAAGCTGGAACGGAACCCCGGTAACGGTTGCAATCGGCGATAACCAGGCTGGATTTCTGGGGAGCGCGGGATTTTCAGAGGGGACCGTTTTGATAAATCTGGGGACAGGCGGCCAGATCTCTGTTTTTTCAGAGTCCTATTTTCAAATTGAAAAAATTGAGACAAGGTCTGTCACGAGAGGGAAATATCTGCTGGTTGGATCCTCATTATGCGGCGGGAAAGCATATGCCATTTTGGAAGCTTTTTTCCGACGTTACATGAAAGTGGCGACAGGAGTAGAAGAAGAACAATACGAGGTTATGGAAAAACTTGCGAGAGCAGGGAGAAAATATTCGGGTGGAATATTTGTGGAAACAACATTTAATGGAACCAGAGACTGTCCTGACAAACGCGGGCTTATCGGGAATCTTGATGAAAATAATTTTACTCCGGAAGCATTTGCTTATGGAGTATTGGAGGGGATGGTGAGAGAACTGTATGATTTCTTTGAAATAATACAGAGAAGGACAGGGATTTCGATAAAAAGATTCATTGCGTCAGGAAATGGATTGAGAAGAAATCCGCTTTTATTGGAGATGTGTGCCGTGATGTTTAAGGTGAAACCTGAATTGTCGGTTTGCGAGGAGGAAGCTGCCTGCGGCGCTGCGATGAGCTGCAATTATAAAAATATATAAAATTTTGACAGATTTGTATTTCTGTTAAAAAATATGAAATCCGGAGTTCATATTTTTTTATAAAGTGAGAAAACGATTAATCAAAGGAGGAAAGGAAAATGAAAAATAGGCTATTCTTATTGACAGTTGTTGGAATGATGGCAGCAGGAGCAATGGCGGGGTCTCTTACTGCCTGCGCAGAAGAAGTTACGCTGACCTGGTTTGTAGAAGGTTTAAGTGATGAAGAGATTGAGGCGTGGGAAACTGCAGCGATCCAGCCGTTTGAAGAGGCGAATCCAGGGATTAAAATTGAAATGTCTGCAAACCAGGATTATGAAACAGCGCTAAAGGTGCAGTTGGCTTCAGGGAGCGGCGCCGATCTCGTCAATTTGGGCGGACCGTCTTTTATTACGGAATATGTAACTGAAGATGGATCGGACGACAAACTCGTAGATCTGACTGAGATGATGGAAGAGGCAGGATTGACAGATATTGTGCAGGAGTGGGCGCTTGACACATGTAAATATAATGGAAAAATATATGGTGTGCCCAACTCCTATGAAGGCCTTGGAATTTATTACAACGTGGACTTGTTCAACAAATATGGGCTTACTGTGCCGACGACGCTGGACGAATTGAATAAAATTTGCGCGGTTTTCAAGGAAAACGGAATTATTCCGATTGCACAGGGTTCCTCTGATCAGGCATCCGCAAACGAGCAGATGATGAGCGAAGTGTTGGCTTCATATTGTGGGAGAGAAAATGTGAAAGCCGCTTTGATGGGGGAAATTCCATGGACAGACCAGATGTTTGTTGATGCGTTTACATGGTGGGATGATTTTTGGAAAAATGGCTATTATAATGATTGTAAATCTCATACAATCTCCTGGAATGACGCGCAGTCGCTGTTCTATTCACAGCAGGCGGCGATGTACATTACGAGCACCTACCTCATAAATGATTTGAGTACGGTCGCTGACTTTGATTATGATATGATGGATTTCCCGGGGAACGGGACTACCACAGAGCCCCTGCTTTGCGTAGGAGCAGGCGGCGTAATTGCCATTAATGCCGGTTCACCTTACATTGAAGAAGCTTTTAAATTCGTCGAGTTTCTGTTTACAGACGATCACGTAGCAGCAGACCTCGTAAGCGCAGGACAACAGCCACTTCCTATGGATATTGATTCCGATATGTATGTGGATGTACCTGAAAAAAGCATCAAGATTTTAGATCAGTTAGAAGATGCAATGAATAATCTGGATACTTGCGGATATTGTATGTGGACATTCTTCCCTTCTGATCTTAGAGAATATCTGATTGAAAACTGTGTTGCGGTATGGTTGGATGAGATGACTGTCGATGAATATTTGGAGGGAGCGCAGGAGGCGTTCGATAGAGACCAGGAAGCGGGAAGAGGAGTAAATCTTCCGTAAAACAACACATATATTCGACTACATTATGATGTGTCGGTAAATGTCAGCGGCGTTGTAAAATGTCTTCTTTGCAATGCTGCTGATAAGAGGAAATTGCGGGAGGTGCTTGGTACAATGAAGAAAATATCGAAAACAAGACTCAGGCATTATGTTTTGGGCTTGTCGTTTGTGCTTCCTATTTTCATTTATCATTTAATTATTGTAATCGTCCCATCATTAAAAACACTGGTTTATGCGTTTTATGATTGGAACGGGGTAACAAAGGGGACATTTGTCGGACTGGATAATTTCCGTGAGATGCTTCACGATCAAACACTGCTGAAAGCTTTAAAAAATAATATTATTTGGACATTGATTTATGTTTTGATTCCGATTATTGTAGGGCTTTTAATTGCAATTATTGTCAGTGGAGTAAAGAATAAAAAATTGCAGATGTTTTACCGAACTGCCATTTTTCTGCCATATGTAATATCAGCCTCAATATCTGGGAAAATATGGTCTACCATGTTGAATCCATTTTATGGAATCGGCCTGATTTTCGACAAAATAGGGTTACATTCTCTGGCGGAGGTTTTATGGCTGGGCGATACAAAGATAGCACTTTTTACGGTTTCATTTGTAAATATATGGAGTTGGTGGCCGTTTGTCATGGTGCTGTTTATCGCTGCGTTACAGCAGATTGATCCGGAACTTTATGAGGCGGGAGTGATGGACGGATGCGGACATCTGTCGGGTTTCCGTTATATTACGCTTCCCGGGATAGGACCAACATTTGTTTTTGTTATTATGATTTCTCTTATGTGGTCCATGACATCTTATGATTATATCTGGGTAATGACGCAGGGCGGGCCTGCCCATGCGACGGAATTGCTTTCAACTTACATTTATAAAAACGCGTTTATGACATACCGGGCAGGTTATGCAAATGCAATTTGCATCGTGCAAAGCCTGATCATTCTTGTAATTTTTATCTGCAATCGAATGGTCAGTAAAAAAGTGGAGGATCGATGATGAAACCGAACGCAAAAAAATCAACGCAGATTTTAATTGATATTATTCTGGCGTTTGTAGTATTTTGCCAGCTTTTCCCTTTAATCATAATGGGAGTTAACTCGTTCCGTTCAAATGAAGATATTATGAGCGATCCGATTGGGCTGCCGACGTCTTTTTCCTTTGTGAATTATATTGAAACATGGGTAAAAGGCGATTACGCCATAGCCTTTCGTAACAGCCTATTTATTGGCGTCGTTACCGTGCTGGCAGTATTGATAATTGCCGGATTATCCGGATATGCGCTATCCCGGATTGCTATGCCGTTCAAGACTTTTTTTATAGGGTATTTTACAGTCGCCATGTCCTTTCCGGCATTTCTATATATTGTACCGCGGTATTTTGGATTTAGCCAGCTGGGATTAGTCAATAATCATCTTGGATTGATCCTGATTTATATTGCGATTTATGCGCCGTTTTCGATCTTGTTGATCAGGACATTTCTGGTGGATGTTCCTGTTGAATTGGAAGAGGCGGCCAAAGTGGACGGATGTAGCGATCTTGGGACATTGTTTTATATTGTCATCCCGCTGGCAAAACCAATTTTATTAACCATTGTCCTTATTGTATTTACTTGGACATGGAACGAATTTATGTGGTCGAATACTTTTATAGTATCGGAGGGCCTTCGGACAGTATCGACCAGGTTTTATAAATTTACCGGAAAGTATTCCAGTGATCTGGCAAAAATATATACGTCCGGGGTAATAACGGTTGGTCCGATTATCGCTGCGTATTTATGCCTGCAAAAATCTTTTATTGAAGGCCTTACAGCGGGCAGTGTGAAGGGTTAAGGTGAATGAAAGTGAAGGGAGCAGTTTTGGAGGCTGCCGGGAAACTGGCAATCAGAGATTTCAATATGCCTGAAATTGGCGAGGAGGAGGTGTTGATCAAAGTCAGGGTGTGCGGCACCTGTCATTCGGAGTATTATGGATGGGAAAGCGGGTCTGAGATTGGAAAAAGGTTTGGACATGAAGCCGTTGGTATTGCGGAGCGGGTTGGCAGCCGCGTGAATGGGATCCGACCGGGAGAGCGCGTTACAGGAGTCCTATGGGAAGCGTTCGCAGAATATGTGAAAGCGGATTGGAGAGATTTAACGGTAATACCTGACGGGATAAGTGATGTCCAGGCAATTTTGGAGCCGTGGGCATGCCTGATGAGCGGGGCTGAAAGAGTGCCCTTGGCCATCGGAGACCGTGTGGCGATTGTGGGCGCTGGATTCATGGGTTTAGGGTTTTTGCAGTTGATGCTTTTAAAAGGGGCTTCCGATATAATTGTAATAGACCACCGACCCGAGGCACTTAAAAATGCCAGACGTTTTGGGGCGACGGAGACATATCTGCCGAACCAGATTCCGGAGAATTATTTCCTGACAGAGTGGAATGATGATATTTTTGACAGGGGCATTCCGATTGTGGGAGAGGTGACAGGCAATGCGGAAGCACTTGAACTGGCAGGCAACCTTGTGGGCGTACATGGAACGCTGGCTATCGCAGGTTATCATCATACCGGCGGAAAAAGGCCGATTGACATGAATCTATGGAATTGGAAAGCTTTTACAGCTATTAATGCGCATGAAAGAAGATATTCATATGATATAAAATATATGCGGGCAATGTTGAGGATGATCCAGGCAGGACGTATGGATACAGGCGATTTTATCACAAATAAATATTCGTTTGATGAGATTAATCAGGCATTTCGTGATATGGAAGAGAAACCGGACGGCTATATCAAGGGTTACGTGGAAATCAGTTAACATACTTAAATGAACAGGATGAGGGTATCAAGATGATCAGAATAACGATATGGAATGAATTCAGGCATGAAAAAACAGACGATGCGGTAAAACATCTATATCCGGACGGTATTCATATGGCTATCAGGAGTTTTCTGGAAGAAGAGACAGATTTTGCGGTCGAAACCGCTACTTTGGATGAGCCGGAACACGGATTGACGGATAAAGTATTAGGAAAGACAGACGTACTTATATGGTGGGGTCATATGGCGCATCAGGAAGTAAAGGATACCGTCGTTGAAAAAGTATATAACCGTGTGCTGCATGGAATGGGTCTAATCGTTTTGCATTCAGGCCACAAGTCAAAGATTTTTATGAAATTAATGGGTACAACATGCAATTTGCGTTCCAGGGAAGACGAACGTGAAAACTCCCGCATATGGACGATTGAACCGTCCCATCCGATTGCCCGGGGGATAGGACCGTGGATTGAATTGGAGCATGAGGAAATGTATGGGGAACGGTTTGATATTCCGACTCCGGAATCCCTGATTTTCGTAAGCTGGTTTAAAGGCGGTGAGGTGTTCCGCAGCGGCTGCACTTGGAGAAGAGGCGGAGGAAAGATCTTTTATTTTCAACCGGGACATGAGACGTTTCCGGGTTTTTATAACAAAGAAATTCAGACGGTTATAAAAAACGCGGTTCGCTGGGCGGTTTCGGATCCTTATTATATAAATAATGACTGCCCGTATATAACGGATCCAATCGAAGTGCTATAATCTCTCATAACTTTTTGTCTGGAACATCCGCCGGAGAAAGGCGGGAAACATGTTGATATGCGTATGCTGCGAAACATGGAATCGGAGGAGAAAAACAATATGATTAGATTGTCGGAAAAAGCATTGGAAATCAGACGGGAATTTGCAAAAGGATGGATCCATTATTCAGAAGCCCTGGATGTTGAGATGCGGCAGGCTTATGATGAAGGCAGGGAACTCCCGGAAGATATTGAGGAAAGAGTCGCAATAATTCTGGAGATGGACGACTTTATGGAAAAGGAACTGGCTGCGATCCGGTTGATGCAGGATATACAGAAGATGCCTTACAGAAAAGATTATCCCTATGTGGAGCCGACGGACTATGAGGAAATTATGAAAGAATGCAAAGGGATGCTGCCGGAACTTCCAAAATGGGACAAAGAAGAATGCTACAATAAAATCTACGGGGCAATTCTTGGGCGCGCGGCGGGCTGTATGCTGGGACAGCCTGTGGAGGGCTGGAAATCGGAACGCATCCAGGGGCTGATGAGAGATACCGGAAATTATCCGGCAAAGAATTTTCTGAGATCGGATATAGATCTGGCATTAAGAGAAAAATATCAGATCAGCGATGATGGGTACACCCATCAAAGGCCGGGTATTAACTGGTTAAATAATACAGATTGTGCGCCGGAAGACGATGATCTGGATTTTACTTTTCTGGGTCTCCGCCTTCTGGAGGAGGTGGGATTTGAATTTGATTCAGAGGATTGCGCAATGAACTGGTTATATAACTTTCCGCTATATCATACAGCTGTAAGTGAACGGATCGGATACCGCAATATTGTAAATAAAATTCCTGCTTCTAAGTCCGGACGGTTTGCCAACCCCCACAGGGAAACCCTGGGCGGACAGATACGAGTGGATTCATATGGATATGTATGTCCGGGAAATCCGCAGAAAGCAGCCGAAATGGCCTGGAAGGACGCGACGATGACCAATGCAAAAAACGGAGTATATGGCGCTATGTATGTTGCCGCCATGCTGGCTGTATCGGCGGTGGTTGATGAGCCGCGGGAAATCGTAGAGTATGCGTTGACGCAGGTGCCCGCTCGTTCACGTTTGTATGAAGGTGTGAAGCAGGTGATTGCAATGTATGATGCAGGAAACGCGCTGGAAGAAGTACAGACATTTATTCATAGTCGGTTTGATGAAAACGATTCATACAATTGGGTACATGCGGTATGCAATACAATGAATGTGGTCTCGGCCTTGCTGTATTCACAAAAAGACCTGGGGAGAGGCATCGGGAACGCTGTACAGAATGGTTATGATACGGATTGCGACGGTGCGACTGTAGGTTCGGTTATCGGCATGATAACGGGCGCTTTAAAACTCCCCTTTTCCTGGAAACAGGGTGTCAATAATGCCGTTTATACCTGCGTTGCCGGGTTTGACGATAAAGTTAAGCTGGACGATTTTGCCAGAAGAATGACGGCATTAATATACTGAGTGGTTTGAAACTGTGAAAGAACAGAAAGAATATGCTGCCCGATTTGATATCGGGCAGCAAACTTCTGATCTTTTTGTATATTAATTTGAATCTGCCGTATTAATATTATTGTTGAACAGCGGTTCCAGAACATCCGCGTATTCCTCAAAGATATCCAGCAGGCAAGTATTCCAGTGCCTGGCGTCCTTTTCAGCGCTGCCGAACACATAGTCCTCCTGGCCGTAATCGATCACGTCGAAACCGGGAATGGCTTTGCTCGCGCCGCTGGTCCGGTAAGCGGCGGCATCAGCCAGCGAGAAGGAAACGCTGCTCAGGTCGGAGTAACCCACCCAGCCGCTCAGATCTGTGCCGGAAGCCGTCTTCTGTGTGCCGTTTTCGGTCTGCGGGTCAGCCTCAGGCGTTTCAATCGTATTGCCGTTCACATATTCCCCGTACATCTGATCCACGTACAGGGTAAAGGATTCACTGAAGATCTCAGAGGGAACATGACCGCCATCCCACTGCCATTCGATGTTTGCATCCACGCCACAGTTCAGCATGGCGACCTGCAGATTCAGGGAGGTGAACAGGGACATATCCCCTTCGGAGGCGCCCATAAGGATGCGAACCCAGGTGGGATCATCCGTGCTCTCTGCACCGATATAGTTCAGCGGATTGTACAGGCTTACAATGTTGTTGCCGTATTTGTCGCCCGCCGTGATCTGGGCGATGTCTTCCGCGTATGCCGCTGTCATCTCCTTATAAGTAGCATAGTTTGTGGAATCGGTGCTGCTTAGCGCTGCCTGCGTAGTGCCTTCGTCCGGCGTACCCACGTCCATGGCGTCGCCCGCGCTGTTCTCGGCCACGTCCGCGTTGCCGAAGCTGCGTTCAGCGTCTGCATCGCCTGCCGCATCCTCTGCGGCCCCGCCGTCGGGACCTTTTCCGTCCGGCAGTTCGCCGTCAGCCATTCCTCTGCCGCCGCCCATCCTGCCGCCGTCCCTGCCGCCGCCCATGGCGCCGCCCGGCATCTTTCCATCAGGCAGCTCCGCGTCATCCAACCCGCCCGGGCCGGTAAAATCAGCCGCGCCGTTCATGCCGCTGGGCAGATCATTCATGCCGCCCATGCCGCCAAAGCTGCTCTTTGCGTAGCGTCCCTCAATGAAAGCGGCGGCTTTCTCTTCGGCAGTCATGGCAGCGACCGCTTCATCGCTCAGGGAATTGCCCTCCGCGTCGAACCAGGTCCAGCCCTCCGCGTAGTCCAGATTGTCCAGATACCACTGTAGGTTGGACTGGAACTCGGCGAGATACAGGCCAAGATACGTGCCATAATAGCCGTTTGTCTCCGGATAAGCCTCCGGATCGTACCCGATCGTCAGATCGACGGTGTCATCCGTGTCCCCGTCTCCGTTCAGGTCGAAGCCGACGGCGGATTCCTCCGCGGTCAGATTCTGGGCATTGATGTATTCCATGTAGGCGGCCGACAGATATTCGGCGAGCTGCGCCTGGAAGGCGGAACCGAAATCGTAGGTGGTGTCCATGTAATACTCAAAGGCCAGCGCCATGTCACCCTCATACAGGGAGGTGATCGCGCTGTATGCGATGCAGCCCCACGCGCCGTCCGAGATCTCATAATCCACATCGTCGATGGTCACGGCCGTAGAATAGCTTCCGTCCTCCAGTCGGTAAACGCCCACCGCTCCGGCCTCGATCTCATAATCGTAGAAATCCGGATTGTTGGAGGTGGCGGCAAACATGACCGCGTGCGCGCCGCCCCCGGAACCGCCGGTGGAGACGAGACAGTCCACGCTGCCGGGAAGATTGCCAAGCAGGATGTTGTATTTTACAAAACGGGCCGCGTTCTTCTGATCCACCAGGCAGGAGGGCGCGTCGCCTGTATAGTAAGTGTTTCCATCCTCATCCGTCGCTGTGTCCTGCTTGCCCCGGTTGCCGCAGGCGACATTGATATAGCCGTCAGCGGCATAGGTGGCGGCAGCCGCTGTGTTGGCGCTGGAACCGTAACCGGCGGCGCCTGTGTTCAGAATCACCGGAGCGGTGGCAGCGGTGTAGATCTGCCCGTTTGTGCTGGTCACCTCCGCGCCGTAATCAATCACCAGAGATCCGTTAACAGCCTCCGTGTAACTGTCCGCCGTGACGTCTGCGTTGCCGTCGCCGTCCGTATCAATACCGGTGACATAAGCGCCCGGAACGCAGACCGAAACGCCCTGCTGATCTTCAAGCTCCGGATAAGCCACCGCCGATACGATGGAAAGCACCCATGCGTCCGCACTCCCGGAATAAGTCCATTCCTGCGCCTCATTGTTGGCGAGGTTCAGGGTGTACTCAATGTACTCTTTCTCTGAGACTGCTTCCTCCTGCTGCGTGAAATCCGCAGCTTCATTTTCAGCGCTGCTTTCTGCGCAGACCGTCAGGTTCAGGGCCATGCTCAGTAAAAGAGCCGTTGCAATTGGCTTCTTCATTGTATGATCCTCCTTATAAATAGTATGTTCCAACGAAATGCGCATTTGCATTGCTTTCGTTATGCAACGCCATTATTATATCAGAATGAAATTGAAAGTGAAGGAAAACCGGTGGTTATTCTGTGAAAAATCTATGAATTTGGCATGAAATACAGAGGGTTTTTAAGAACCGGTTTGCCCTGGCGCCGCCATAAACAAAATGTCAGCAGGTTTTCAGTAATTAACTGCGGGAATCAGGGGAAAATGGTAAATCAATCCGTTGTATTTTGTTGAAATCAGGCATTGTTTCTGGTAAGATAAACACAAACATATATGTCCCGTTGGTCTGCGGAGAAAGGCGTTCTGTTTAATTCCTTTGAAATCCGTGGGTCAGGGCTGATTCCCGGTGCAGGAATAGGTGCGCCGGACGGCAGAATGGAGCTTTGCATGGAAGAATTAAGTCTGCTTTGTCCCCCTGGCGAGAAGCCGGAGTATCATCTGCTGCCGGAGGAGACCGTCCATGACCTCTCTCTGGATGCGCTTTGCGGTTATCTGTCGGAGTCGGAGGCCGAGCGAAATATCATCCACAGGATCATGGCCCACCTCACGGCGAATCCGGAGGTGATCCGGTACCGGTGTGATGTATTTGAGGATATTCTGAAGTTTCCGTCCCTGCGGGAGCGTATGCAGAAGCTGCTGGACCGGGTGGATTTCCTGAAATCCTACGGAAGCTTTGGAAAGGATACGGATGCCTCCGGAGTGTGGGAGCTGGTTCACAGGCTGGATGAGATGGATGAATACATCGAATGCGTGCAGGCCATTTATGCCTGCCTGAATGAAAACGACATCCGCTCTCAGGGACTTTTGCGGCTGAAGGATTACGTTAAAAGGCTGTATGAAGATCACGGGTTTGCGGAACTGAAGAAGGATATCGATGCGCTGAAAGCAGATACTTCAAAACTCAAAAGCGTGACTCTGGGGGTAAACCTCAACGACAGGTTTGAACCGGTAGAGGTGGGGATCGTTTCCATCAATAACAAACCCTTTACGAAATCGGGGATCGTATCAAACTTCTGTGATTTCCTGAACCGGATGGATGAGGTTCAGGAGGGAAATGAGTGGAACGGACGGTACGGCTTCCGGCCTTCCCCGGGGGAGGGAGAAGCGGCGGAAGGGATCACCCGGATGGCTATGTTTATGGCCTCCAGAGGCTTTTCAGAGATGGCCGGGATGGCAAATGTGTCGGACGACAACCGAAGCGGGGATGTGATCCGCTCTCTGGACCGTTCGCTGAACTCTATGCTGACCAGGACAGTTAAAAAGCTGAAATCCCTGCTGTCCCGGCACGTCTCGGTGAGTACCCAGGCGATCTCCGGGTTGATTCCGGAATTTATGTATTATGTCCGGTGGGCAGAATACGTGGATAAGCTGCGAAGCCGGGGATTCATCTTCAGCAAACCTGCCCTGCTGGAACCGGAGGAGCGGCAGATGAAAGCAGAGGGCATTTACAACCTGAAGCTGGCCCAGGCCCTTTGCGAAAAGGAAGAGGGAGCTGCATCCATTGTACCGAATGATCTGGATTTCGACGCGGAGCATCGGATCTACATATTGACCGGGGCCAACCGGGGTGGGAAAACCACGTTCACCCAGGCCATCGGCATCGCCTTTGTGCTGGCCCAGGGCGGAATCTGTGTGCCGGCGAAGTCCTTTGCTTTCAGCCCTGTCGACAATATTTTTACCCATTATCCGGCGGATGAAAACCAGACGATGGATCTGGGGCGATTGGGGGAGGAGTCGAAACGGTTTCGGGAGCTGTTTCTGGCAGCCACATCCCAGAGCCTTTTGCTCCTGAACGAATCTTTCTCCACCACTTCTTTTGAGGAGGGGTTCTATATCGCCCGGGACGTGGTTCGGATTCTGCGCAGACTTGGTGTGCGCACAATCTACAATACCCATATGCACAAGCTGGCGCAGGAGTTGGAGGAGCTCAACCGGGAGGAAGCCGGCGACAGCAAAGCTGCCAGCCTGGTGGCGGAGACGGAGGAGGGCAGACGCTCCTACCGGATTCGCGTGGGCGCGCCCGGCGGGCTGTCCTATGCCCGGGATATCGCGGAAAAATACGGCGTAACCTATGAGATGCTGGCGCGGGAGAAATATGGAGAAAGCGGGGGAAAATGAACATTATAGGCCATACAGAGAATTCTGAAATATTATGGCGCATCAGCTGTATTCCTGTCCATATCCAGCACAGTCAGTATATTTCCATCCACCGAAAAGTGAATATCATATCCGGCAAACAGCAGACCATAACGGCGCTGAGGATCGTTATGATAGGCGGGGCGGGGATCCAGAGCCAGAAGCTCCCGGGCCGCGTCCCGTTTGTCTTTTGGAAGAAGCGCAAGCAGATCAGAGGGAAAATGAACCTCCAGCCGGTGGGAGATCCCTTCGCTGGCAAAACCGTCTGCGGCGTCCGGATGGCAGTCTGTATAACGCAGATAAGGCTTTATATCGTAGATGGGCGTGCCGTCCCGCAGATCGGCGCCGGAGACGTGAAGCACCGGGCCGCGCTCCGTCATCCTGACGGCGTCCAGCCGGACGGAGGACAGTCCGATATTGTTGGGACGAAAAGGGGAACGGGTGGCGAATACCCCCATACGGGTATTACCCCCCAGCCGCGGCGGACGCACCGTGGCCGACCATTCCCGGCGTTCTGTGTCCTCAAACTGCCACAGCAGCCAGATGTAATCAAAACCCCCGAGCCCTTCCAGGGCCTTCGGGTCCTGGTATTCCGGTTCAAAGATAATTGTTCCTTTCAGATCCTTTGCAAGCCCGCTCTGTCGGGGAATGCCGAATTTCTCCGGAAGATCCGTCTCTATACGCGCGATTATTTTCATTCTGACCACCTCGATATCGTATTGCGTAAAGCAATCGTCCCAAAGGGATATATTTTACCGGGAAGCGCCGCCCAAAAGGGCTGCTTTCCTGCGAAACACCTGCCCAAACGGGACGTGAATCACGGTGTGTACCAATGGGCATACTACTTTGCAGATTCATTATAGTAAGGGGCAGAGGAGTTGTCAAATCAGAAAAAGCGCTTGCATAATACCCTGCAAGGATATATTATAGATCTGAATACGATACCCGCAGGGGGTATTTAGCCATTACAGACGTTTTTGAGGAGATGAAAAATATGGAACAATACCTTGTGACCGGAATGAGCTGCGCCGCCTGCAGCGCCCGGGTGGAGAAGGCTGTTTGCGCGGTGGAAGGCGTGACGCGCTGTTCCGTGAGCCTGCTGACGAATTCCATGGCGGTGGAGGGCAGCGCCCCGCCGGAGCAGATCATAAAGGCGGTGGAGAACGCCGGATACGGGGCTTTGCTGAAAAAATCCGGCGGCGCCGGGGCGGCAAAAGGCGCAGGCGTCGCAGACCCGTATGAGGAGATGCTGAAGGATCGGGAGACCCCTGCAATGCGGCGGCGGCTGATTGCGTCCCTCTGCCTGCTGATTCCCCTGCTGTATTTTTCCATGGGGCACATGATGTGGGGCTGGCCCCTCCCGTCATTTTTCAACGGGAATCATGTCGCCATGGGGCTGGTGCAGCTTCTGCTTGCAGGCATGATTATGGTCATTAACCAGAAATTCTTTGTCAGCGGATTTAAAGGACTCATTCACCGGGCGCCGAACATGGATACCCTGGTGGCGCTGGGTTCCCTGGCTTCTTTCGTGTGGAGCGTCTACGCGCTGTTCGCCATGACGGCGGCCCAGGCGGCCATGGATATGGAACGTGTGATGGTTTATATGGATGAGTTTTATTTTGAGTCGGCGGCCATGATCCTGACGCTGATCACCGTGGGCAAGATGCTGGAAGCACGCTCAAAGGGAAAAACGACCGACGCCCTGAAGGGCTTGATGAAGCTGGCGCCAAAGACGGCCGTTATACTCAGGGACGGGCAGGAGACGGAGGTGGACATCGCCCAGGTCCGTATCGGGGACCGCTTCGTGGTACGCCCGGGTGAAAACATTCCGGTGGACGGCGTCGTCGTGGAGGGAAGCAGCGCGGTGAACGAATCGGCGCTCACCGGCGAGAGCATCCCGGTGGACAAGGAGACCGGGGACGCGGTCTTTGCTGCGACTGTGAACCAGTCGGGCTTTCTGGTCTGCGAGGCTGCCCGGGTGGGAGAGGACACCACGCTTTCTCAGATCATCCGGATGGTCAGCGATGCGGCGGCTACGAAAGCGCCCATCGCAAAGGTTGCCGACCGGGTATCCGGCGTGTTTGTCCCGATTGTAATTACGATTGCGGCGGCTACGACCGGCATATGGCTTCTTGCGGGACAGGACGCGGGCTTTGCGCTTGCCCGGGGCATCTCCGTTCTCGTGATCAGCTGCCCCTGCGCTCTTGGCCTTGCGACGCCCGTAGCGATCATGGTAGGCAACGGCATGGGGGCGAAAAATGGCATCCTGTTCAAGACGGCCCTCTCCCTTGAGGAGACCGGAAAGGTACAGATCGTCGCGCTGGACAAGACCGGTACGATTACGGGCGGTGAGCCCAGGCTCACCGATCTGCTTCCATCAGCCGGAGTGACAGAGGAAGAGCTTCTGGGAAAAGCCTATGCGCTGGAGCAGAAAAGCGGGCATCCCCTTGCCGGGGCGATCCTGGAGGCGGCGAAAGAGCGGGGCCTTTCAGGAGGGGAAGTCAGCGATTTCAAGGCGGTGGCGGGCAACGGTCTCACCGGCGCCTGCAACGGCGCGGCGCTGGCGGGAGGCAATCTGAGGTTCATTCAGTCCGTAGCGGAAATTCCCCCGGAAGCTAGGCAGCAGGCGGCCAGGCTGGCGAATGAGGGGAAGACGCCCCTGTTTTTCAGTGAGGACGGCCGCCTGATCGGTCTGATCGCCGTGGCAGACGTGATCAGGGAGGACAGCCCGGAGGCGGTGCGGCAGCTTCAGGACATGGGCATCCGTGTGGTTATGCTCACCGGGGACAATGAGCGCACGGCCAGGGCCATCGGCGCCCAGGCGGGCGTGGACGAAGTCATTGCAGGCGTGCTCCCCGAGGGCAAGGAGAACGTTATCCGCAGCCTGAAGGAGCATGGGAAGGTTGCCATGGTAGGCGACGGCATCAACGACGCCCCGGCTCTGACCCGGGCGGACATGGGTATCGCCATCGGGGCGGGGACGGACATCGCCATCGACGCGGCGGATGTGGTGCTGATGAAAAGCGCCCTGCCGGACGTCCCGGCCGCCATCCGTTTAAGCCGGGCGACTCTGCGCAACATTCACGAGAACCTGTTTTGGGCGTTCTTCTACAATGTGATCGGGATTCCCCTGGCAGCTGGCCTTTACTATCCCCTGTTCGGGTGGAAGCTGAATCCCATGTTTGCCGCGGCGGCTATGAGCCTGTCCAGCTTCTGCGTGGTGACAAATGCGTTGCGTCTGAACCTGTTTCAGATGTATAATACATCCGGGGACAGGAAACGAAAGAACCGGATGGTCCCGGAAAAGGGGCCCTTAAATACGGAAACAGCGGAGAATGAAGTGGAACAGAGCGACCCGGATACGCAAATAACGGAGAATAATAAGGAGGATTTGAAAATGGAGAGGACAATGAACATTAAAGGGATGATGTGCGGACACTGCGAGGCGACGGTGAAGAAGGCCCTGGAAGCCATACCTCAGGTCAGCGAGGCGGCGGTCAGCCACGAAGCGGGCACCGCAGTCGTCAAACTGAGCGGCGCAGTATCCGACGAGGCGCTCAGGAAAGCGGTGGAGGATAAGGATTACGAAGTAGTCTCCATCCGGTAAGCCGATTTTATGTAAACTGAAACGGAATTGCCGGTAAACAGGCTGTACTATCTGTCAGAGAATACGAAAAGAGGAAAAGAACAATGGCGGAGAAGCAAAAAGGCCGAAGGGCCTATCTTGGCAATTTCCGGAAAAACAGCCGGGGGGAATACGAATATACCGGAAACACCTATTATTTCCGGGAAACCGGTGAGAATTCGTCTGAAAATGAATTTGGGCGGATTCTCCGGGAATTCTGGATTCTTGCTCTGGCGGCGGCTGCTGCGCTATGCGCCATAGCGGGGATGGCCGGCGAGGCTGTCTATGTTTTTCAGAACGGGGTCGGAGAACTGGCTTTTGGCTGCGGCGCCTTTTTTGCCCTGGGAGCAACGGCCGGCGCCCTTCTCATCGGTCTGGTGTACATAGCAGTCCTGGGGCTTGCAATCCTGGTGATGGTCCGGATCTGGCGCTGAGGCGACAGGAGAGCCGGACGGAAAATATAAGTGATTGAGCTGACTCAGGAACGATGTAATAGGGGACAGGAGGTGTCAGAGAGGGTATGGAAAGAAAGAGTATTTTGATTAAGGACACGACCCGGGAGGAACGGATCCGGATCGTCCAACAGGGGCTCAGCCAGTGCGGGGGAGCCTGTGATTTCTGCAACGGCTGCGACAATCTCGGGGGCGGAAGCGTTGATTCTTTTTATCAGCCGTATATTGACGGAGAGAAGGAACTGAGGGAGATCAATATGGAGTACCGGAGCAATTCCGGGCTGGTGCGGGGATAAGATCCCGGGAATACAGGCAAATCAATTTAAAGAGGAAGAGAGCTGGAAATGAAAAAATTTTCTGAAATGGAATACCGCCGTCCGGACGGTGAGTCGATGATAGAAAAAAGCAAACAGAGCGCCGGGCGGATGCACAATGCCGCCTCCTATCCGGAGGCCCGCCAGATTTTTCTGGAACTGGAGACGGAGCTGGCGCGCATGGAAACCATGGCTACCGTTGCCAGTATCCGCAACACGGTGGATACCAGGGACGAATTTTACGAAGGGGAAATGGCATATTTTTATGAGATGGAGCCCCGGATCGATGTGGCGCAGAAGGCGTTTTCTGAGGCGCTGCTCAATTCTCCGTTTCTGGAGGAATTTGAGCAGGAATTCGGCGAGCTGTATTTTAAAAATATGCGCGGCCGGATCCGCCTGACGGATGAGAAAAATGTGGAACTGCAGATAAAGGAAAGCAGGCTGACCCAGCAGTATGCGAAGGCTTCGGCGGTAGCGTCCACCACGTTCAGGGGGCAGGAGGTCAATTTTTACGGACTGCTGAAACAGATGCAGAGCACGGACCGGCAGACCCGCAAAGAAGCCTTTGAGGCATGGGCCGGCCTGTACGAATCCATCTCCGGTGAGCTGGATGATATTTACAGCCGGTTGATCGAAATCCGCTGCCAGATGGCGGAGAATCTGGGATTCTCTGATTATGTCGAGATGAAATACCTGTCGCGCCGGCGTTATGATTACAGCCGTGAGGATGCGGCGAATTTCCGCAGACAGATCGTGGAGGAGGTTACGCCCATCTGCCAGAGGCTTTTTGAGGAGCAGAAGTCGCGGCTGGGAATCGATGCCCTGCATTATTATGACGAAGCCCTGGTATTTCCGGAGGGAAACGCCGTGCCGGAGGGTACGCCCGCCGAGCTGCTTGATAAGGCGCAGCAGATGTATCGCGAACTTTCAGAGCAGACCGGTGAGTTTTTTGATTTTATGAGGGAGTATGAGCTGTTTGATCTGGAGACGAAGCCGGGCAAGCGGCAGGGCGGGTACTGCACCTTTTTGCCGGATGAAAAAGCGCCGTTTATCTTTTCCAATTTCAACGGTACGAGCGCGGATGTGGACGTCCTGACCCATGAGGCGGGCCACGCATTTGAGGCCTACACTGCGTCCAGGCGGTTCCCCCTGACGGAGCAGGTCTTTTCCACGTCGGAGATCGACGAGATCCATTCCATGTCGATGGAATTTTTCACATATCCCTGGATGCATCTGTTTTTCGGGGAAAACGAGGGAAAATACCGTTACAAACACCTTTCGGAATCCCTGGAGGCGGTTCCATACATGGCCTGCGTGGATGAATTTCAGCATCGGGTGTACGAGCAAAAGCTGACCGATCCCATAAAGCGCCGTCATACCTGGCGGGAACTGGAACAGAAATATATGCCCTGGCGGGACTACGACGGGAATGCGTTTCTGGAACAGGGAGGATTCTGGATGCAGAAACAGCATATTTTCCTGTATCCCTTTTATTACATTGATTACGCGCTGGCGCAGATGGGGGCCTTTGAATACCTTTCCCGCATGCAAAAAGACCGGAAGGCGGCCTGGCAGGACTATTACAGATTGTGCTGCGCAGGGGGCAGCAGGGGATATTTTGAACTCCTTGCGATCGGCGGCCTGAGCAATCCCTTTGTCTCCGGAACCGTCGGGAAGATCATGGAGGCAGTAAAAGAAGAACTCCGGATCCGTGAAATATTGTGAAATTCCTTGCATTGACTTCAAAAAACGGTATACTTGTAGGTAGTAACGGTTGTTCACTGTGTTTTGTTTTACGCGAAGGAGAAAATGTATGAATGTTATGACCGCAGCAGCAAACCCTGTCATGTACCAGACTTTTTGGGCGCTGGTTCCGCCTATCGTGGCGATTGTTCTGGCGCTGATCACCAGGGAGGTGTACAGTTCCCTGTTTGTCGGAATTCTGGTAGGAGGACTTTTTTATTCCGGCTTCAGCCTGGAGGGGACCACCCTGCACGTGATCCGGGACGGGATCATCGGATCCTTGTCGGATTCCTGGAACGTGGGGATTCTGGTGTTCCTGGTGATCCTGGGGACCATGGTTGCCCTGATGAACAAAGCCGGCGGAAGCGCGGCGTTTGGACGCTGGACCGCCGAGAAGATCAGGAGCCGGGCCGGCGCCCAGCTTGCAACCATAGCGCTGGGAATCCTGATCTTTATCGACGATTATTTTAACTGCCTTACTGTGGGCAGCGTGATGCAGCCTGTGACAGATAAACACAATATTTCCAGAGCCAAGCTGGCGTATCTCATCGACTCTACGGCCGCTCCTGTCTGCATCATCGCCCCCATCTCATCCTGGGCGGCGGCGGTGACCGGTTTTGTGGAGGGGGAGGACGGCCTTTCCCTGTTCGTGCGGGCGATCCCCTACAATTTTTACGCGCTGCTGACCATAGCCATGATGATCGGGCTGGTAGTGCTGAACGCAGACTACGGCCCCATGAAGACCCACGAGGACAACGCGAGAAAGGGAGATCTGTTTACCACTGGCACGGATTCCCAAATGAATAAAGAAGAGATCGAGGTCAATGAAAGGGGACAGGTGAGGGATCTGCTTTTCCCCATCGTCAGCCTGATTATCTGCTGTGTTATCGGTATGATCTATACCGGCGGTTTTTTCAAAGGCGAGAGCTTTATCGACGCTTTTTCAAGCAGCGACGCTTCCATTGGACTGGCCATCGGCAGTTTCTTTGCCCTGATCATTACCATCGCGTTTTTCCTGGGGCGCCGGGTGCTGAGTTTTCATGCGTGTATGGACTGTCTGCCGGAGGGCTTCAAGGCCATGGTGCCGGCGATCCTGATCCTTACGCTGGCCTGGACGCTGAAGGCCATGACCGACAGCCTGGGCGCGGCGGAATACGTGGCCACGCTGGTACAGGGAAGCGCGGAAGGCATGGCCCGGATGCTGCCGGCCATCATCTTTGTGATCGCCTGCGGATTGTCCTTTGCTACGGGAACCTCCTGGGGAACTTTCGGCATTCTGATCCCCATTGTGGTCAACGTGTTTGAGAGCAGCAATCCGGAGCTGATGATCATCTCCATCTCCGCCTGCATGGCAGGAGCAGTGTGCGGCGATCACTGTTCCCCCATCTCTGATACCACGATCATGGCCTCCGCGGGAGCACAATGCGATCATGTGAACCACGTATCCACTCAGCTTCCCTATGCGGTGACCGTGGCGGTGATCTCCTTTATTACATATATAATAGCCGGCTTCTCCCAGAGCGCATGGATCTCCCTGTCCTGCGGGCTTGCCATGGTGATTCTTGTGCTGGTGATGGCAAAATTTGTGCTGAAATCCTCCGGCGCGGCGGACGGTGAAAAATAATATGACAGAAAACATTGCAGGGGGGCCAAATCCGTTTTCCAGGACGCAGCTCCTTTTCGGACGTGAAAATATGGAGCGCCTGGCCGGGGCCAGAGTGGCCGTGTTCGGCATCGGAGGCGTTGGGGGCTACGCGGTCGAGGCTCTGGCCCGAAGCGGGATCGGGACGCTGGATCTCATCGACGACGACCGGATCTGTCTGACGAATCTCAATCGGCAGATCCATGCCACCCGCAGGACCGTTGGCAAATATAAGACGGATGTGGCCCGGGAGCGTATTCTGGACATCAACCCGAAAGCGGTGGTCAACTGTCATCAGACTTTTTATGCGCCAGCCACCGCCGGGCAGTTCCGCTTTGAGGACTATGATTATGTGGTGGACGCCATCGATACGGTGACCGGCAAGCTGGAGCTTGCCGTGCAGGCCCGGCACGCCGGTACGCCGATCATCAGTTCCATGGGAGCGGGTAACAAGATGGATCCCACCGCCTTTGAGGTGGCCGATATCTATGAGACATCGGTCTGCCCGCTGGCGAAGGTGATGCGCCGGGAACTGAAAAAGCGGGGAATCACACATCTGAAGGTGGTCTATTCCAGGGAAAAGGCCATGACGCCCGTGGACGACAGGGCGATCAGCTGCAGGGAACACTGCATCTGCCCTCCGGGGACGGCCCGCAAATGCACTCAGAGACGGCAGGTGCCCGGCAGCAACGCGTTCGTGCCCGCTGTAGCTGGCCTGATCCTTGCGGGGGAGGTCGTCAAAGACCTGTGCGATCCTGCAGCGATGGCAAAAAGGCGGGGGGAGTCTTGACTTTTATATGGAACGGAAGGTATACTTTGCTTTATCTTACTTAACATTTCATTACGCAGGAGGATGAGATATGTATTCATTAGACGAGATCCGGGCCGTGGATCCGGAGATCGCGGACGCGATCATCGCAGAGCAGGAGAGGCAGAACAGCCACATTGAACTGATCGCATCGGAAAACTGGGTGTCAAAGGCTGTGATGGCGGCTATGGGAAGCCCTCTCACGAATAAATATGCCGAGGGTTATCCGGGCAGACGGTATTACGGCGGATGCGAGTGTGTGGACGTGGTGGAGGAGCTTGCCAGAGAACGGGCCATGAAGCTTTTCGGATGCACCTACGCAAACGTACAGCCCCATTCCGGCGCGCAGGCGAATATGGCCGTGTTCTTTGCGCTGCTGAAGCCGGGGGATACGGTGATGGGCATGAATCTGGCTCACGGCGGCCATCTCTCCCACGGGAGTCCGGCCAACTTCTCGGGCGCATATTTTCATATCGTACCCTATGGCGTAAACGACCAGGGATTTATTGACTATGACAAGGTGCGGGAGATCGCGCTGGAGTGCAGACCGAAGCTGATTGTGGCGGGGGCCAGCGCTTACGCCCGTGTTATCGATTTCAAACGCTTCCGGGAGATCGCGGACGAGGCGGGCGCCTGTCTGATGGCGGATATCGCCCATATTGCGGGACTTGTTGCGGCGGGGGTTCATCCAAGCCCCATTCCCTACGCCCATGTGACGACGACCACCACCCACAAGACGCTGCGGGGTCCCAGGGGCGGCATGATCCTCTCCAGCGCCGAATTCGCAAAAGAGGCCAACTTGAACAAGGCGATTTTCCCGGGCACACAGGGAGGCCCGCTGATGCACGTGATCGCAGCCAAGGCCGTGTGCCTGCAGGAGGCGCTGCAGCCGGAGTTTAAAGAATATCAGATCAACGTGGTGAAAAATGCCAAAGCGCTTTGCAGCGGCCTTCTGAACCGGGGCCTTCGGATTGTCTCCGGAGGCACGGACAATCACCTGATGCTGGTGGATCTGACCAGCGTGGGGCGCACCGGCAAGGAGGTGGAGAAGCTGCTTGACAGCGTCAACATCACGTGCAACAAAAATACGATTCCAAACGATCCCCAGTCGCCTTTTGTAACCAGCGGCGTCCGCCTTGGTACTGCGGCGGTCACTTCCCGGGGCATGGACGGGGCCGATATGGATGTGATTGCGGAGGCGATCGCATCCATGGTGAAATCCGAGCCAGACTGCGAGGCAAAGACAAAGGCTCTCGTGAAATCCATGACAGACCGATATCCGCTTATCTGAGGGCGTATATTAAAATGAAAAAGGCAGCCTGGCCCGGCGTTTTTCCGGTTCTGGCTGCCGCGCTATTTTGTGAAAATTTCGTGTATTTTTAAAGTATTAAGAAAAAATTTCTTTTTTCTGAGGACAGTTGTGGTATATTGTTACTGTAATGAACTGTTAAAAGGGGAGTAGATAAATGAAAAAGGTATTGATTGCCCTGGTGATTCTGGGCGTTCTTGGCGCGGGAGGATACGGAGTGTATCATCACTTTTCTGAGAATACCGCGTCCACAGAGCGGGTTTCCTCCGACAGCGAGGACGCCGTTTACGTGGATCAGGTGTCGGTTCTCACGGGATACGGCAGCCAGACCGGCCTCTTTAACCGCTATGCCGGCGAGATAGAACCCCAGGATACTCTGGAGGTTAAACTGGAGAGTGAGCGCACCGTCAAGGAGTGCTACGTTGAGGAAGGCGACGAGGTCGAAGAGGGGCAGGCTCTTTTTGCCTACGATACCCAGGACGACGAGGATAAACTTGCGCAGGCCGAGATCGACATAGAAAAGGCCGAGGGCGAGATCGAGGTTTCCGAGAAAGCCATCGAGCAGTATGAGAAGGAAAAGGCAAGCGCCAGCCAGGACGACCAGCTCACCATCACCATGAGCATCCTCACGGAACAGAACGATATAAAACGAAATGAATATGAAATCAAATCAAATGAGCTGGAGATCGAAAGCCTGAAGGCATCCATCGCAGGAGCCACCGTCACGGCAGAGATGGGCGGCGTCATCCAGACGATTTCTGATCCGGACAGCTCCGATTCCTCCTCCGGCAGTTCCGAAAATGTTTACATAACAATTCTGGCCCTGGGCGATTATCGTGTCAAGGGTACGGCAAACGAACAGAATTACAGCCAGATCGAGGTAGGTATGCCTATGCTCGTCCATTCCCGCGTGGATGATTCCCTGACCTGGAATGGAATGATCACCGAGATCAAGGATACGGCGGACGATGATTCTTCCAGCGAATATTCCTATTATAACAGTTATGACGAATCCGGATCCTCGAATTACACTTTTTATGTGGAGCTTGAAAACTCGGATGGACTGATGCTGGGACAGCATGTGTACATGGAGGAGGATTCCGGGCAGGAGGATGAGAAAGAGGGCCTGTGGCTGGAGGAATATTATATCATGGAGGAGGGGGACAGCGCCTACGTATGGGTGGCAAACGAATCCAACCAGATCGAGAAGCGCCTGGTCACGCTGGGGGATTACGACGAAGATCTGTTTGAGTATGAGATCCTGGAGGGACTGACCCAGGAGGATTACATCGCCTACCCCCTTGATACCATCAGCGAAGGCGATCCCGTGGTCTACAACGATTACACCTCCGCCGTCGCCGATTACAATGATGCGGGTTTTCAGGATGGGGACGATTACTATCCTGACGAGGAAGAGTATGCGGACGGCGAATTCTATTATAACGACGAAGAGGACGCGGACGGCGAATTTTATTATGACGACGAAGAGGATCCGGACGACGAATTCTATTATGACGACGAAGAGGATCCGGACGGCGAGATCCTGGATAATGAGGATTGACAGCGGGGAGGATTTTCAGTGATTCTGAAACTTGATCATATATGTAAAGATTACAATCTTGGAAAGATAACGGTTCCCGCGCTGAAGGATGTGAGCTTCCAGGTGGAAGAGAGGGAATATCTGGCGATCATGGGGCCCTCCGGTTCCGGCAAGTCCACGCTGATGAACATCATCGGCTGTCTGGACAGGCCTACTTCCGGCAGCTACGAGCTGGCCGGGCAGGATATACAGTCCCTGAACGACCGGCAGCTCGCGGACGTCCGTCTGCACAAGGTGGGATTTGTGTTCCAGAATTTCCAGCTTCTGCCCAGGATGTCGGCGCTGGACAACGTGGCGCTGCCCCTGGTCTACGCGGGCATACGAAAGAAGGCCAGGAAGGAGCAGGCAAGGGAGGCGCTGGTCCGGGTCGGGCTGGAGGACCGTACCGGGTTTAACCCGACGCAGCTCTCCGGCGGACAAAAGCAGAGGGTAGCCATCGCCAGGGCCATGGTGAACAAGCCGGACATCCTTCTGGCGGACGAGCCTACGGGCGCGCTGGATTCCAAATCCGGCAGACAGGTCATGGAACTGTTCCAGATGCTGAATGACGAGGGCGTGACGGTCATTATGATCACCCACGACAGCAGCATCGCGGCCCATGCGAAGCGGGTGGTCACCATCTTTGACGGTGAGCTTTCGGAGCAGGGAAAGGAGGCAGACGTATGAAGATCAGGACAGCGGTAATCAGCGTCGTTGTATCGGCGTCCCTGGTGGCAGGGGCCGGATACGGGGCGTATTATGCGGTAAATGGACAGAAAACGCCGGTGGAGGTGGTGCCGGTTTCCAATGTCAACCAGTATTACTGGGGGGATGACGAGGAAACGATTTACGGAACCATTACCTCTCAGGTGTCCCAGCTTGTGTATCTGAACGACGATTATACCATTGATGAGATCTACGTGGAGGAGGGCGACGATGTGAAGGAGGGCGACGCCCTGTTTGCCTACGATATGACCCTCCAGGAGCTGGAGCTGGAAATGTCGGAACTGACCCTCCAGACCTATGAGCTGACGCTGACAAGGCTGGAGAAGGATCTGCAAAAATATAAAAACGGAGAGGTGGACGATGACGACGGCACACTGGACGACTGGGAGGATGAATATTCCGCCTCTGCGGACACAGAGACTCCGGCTGATGAGACGCTGCCCATAGAAGAACCGATGACTGCGGACGAGGCATCCCGGGACGGGCTTTCGTCCGACGACGCCAATCAGGCCGAGGAGCAGCAGGAGGAGTTGTTGGAGGAACCTTCGGACGGCGGCACGTCTTCCGGCGGCAGCCAGTCGGCTCCGTCTCAGGACGGCATTCAGATCGAGGGGATCGAAGTGGTGGACGCTTCCTCTGAGGAGGGGATTCCTGCCCTGAAAAGGGTTTCCGGTTTTGAACAGCTTGTCGGCGCGATCGACGCGCTTTTCACGGAATACGGAGACGGCCTTGCGCCGGAGGAGATAGGGGAATCCATCGATTATGCGGTTTCCTATTTCCGCAATAACCTTGCCAGCGAGCAGGTGACAGTGGTCACGGACGAGGACGGCTCTTCGGAAGAACGAAGAGAGTATGTGATCCGGGAGGATGTGCGCTCTGCCATCGGGGAGACAGCCGCCGCAGCGCTGGAGCAGTACGTCTCAAAGCTGGATCGTTACCAGATCCGGTATGTGGAGATGCTGATCGAGGCGGCGGATGCGCAGAAAGAAACGCTGAGCGAAGAGGGACTTCAGGACGCCCTTTCCCGGATTGAGGAAGAATATGCGCTTCTGGCGACGTCGGCGCAGGAGCAGGTTGAGAATCTTGCCGTACTTGAGGCGCTTAAGACCTATGAGGCGCCTGACACGGGAACGGCGGCTCTTTTTTCAGAAGAGGAGCAGTCCGGAAGCGATACGGAAACCGTGACGGAGACAGAATCAGAACCAGAGACGGAAACCGTGACGGAGACAGAATCAGAACCAGAGACGCAGACAGGATCAGAACCGGAGACAGAATCAGAATCGGTGGCAGAACCAGAAACATCCGGCGCCTATTATACTCTGACACTGAAGCTGCCGGATTCTGAAAAGACAGAGAAGTGTCAGGAGGGAAAAACAGTCTCGCTGACCGCCACCACCGCCGATCTGATGATGATCTTCTCCGGCTGGGAGCTGGAGGCAGATGAGGAACTGAATACGGACGGTATAGATCTGACAAAAAAAACAATCGAATTTCAGATGCCCTCCTGCGACGTGACGGCAATTGCCAATTACGAACCGAATGGCGACAGGATCGGGAAGTATGTGACCAATTTCATGAACATGGCCGAGGATATCACAGGCGAAACCGCAAGCAGGGATTCCGAGTACTTTAAAATGTTTGCGAACGCCATCGAGTTTTATCAGTCATGGCTTGCGGTTCCGGGGGACGCCTCCGCTGACCCGGAGGAGGTTTTGAATGAATTCTGGAAGATGGAGAGCTATCAGTTCAAGGCCGTCGTTAAAGAATATCTGGATCGTTCTGCCGCTGTGGATGAGAGCGAAACAGAAGGCGGGGACCAGGCGCCGGCCCTGCCTGATGCGGAAGAACTTGAAAATACATACGAAGAGCTGTGCAAGAGCTATATGATCGCGCTGATCAGGAGCCTGTGCGGGAATTCCTCCGACATTGACGGGGAGCTTCTGGAGCGGGCGGCCGGGGTCTATGAGGATCTTGGAGATACATGGCAGAAAGAGGTGGAGAAGCGGTGGGCGGAGGATCCGGCCAACACATCCCACGACACGATCAAAGATATCCTGGCGGCCTATACGGTATTGCAGCTGTATCAGAGTTATCTGGAACAGAGGGACGACCTGTCGCAGACCGAGCGGCAGGCGCTGCTGGCGGCCATCTGGTCGGCGTATGACGGTCTGACGGACGCACAGAAAGCGATTGCCAGAAGGGATCATGATTTTGAGGAGGATGTCATCAACACGCACCAGGAGTCTGCGGAGACAGAGACGCAGAGCGAGGCGGAGACGGCAGCCGAATCCGAACCGGAGACCTGGGACAACGGCGACTGGGAGGACGGTTACGACGACTGGTATGACGGTTACGACGGTTCCGACGGCTATACGGCCGAGGAACTGCAGGAGCTGATCGAGAGCAAGGAGCGGGAGATAAAGGAATGCGAGCTGAACATCCGCGAGTCAGAGCTGACGGTTGCGCAGCAACAGCGCATCGTGGACGGCAAGACTGTCACAAGCACCATGGATGGCACCGTGATTGCCATCGGCAACCCGGACGGCGAATCCGACACGGATTACTTTGCAAAGATCGCCAATGAGAGCGGTCTGTATGCGAAGGGTTCCATGAGCGAGCTTGCCCTGGAGCAGCTCCATATCGGGGACACAGTCTCCGGCATGCTCATTGATACGGGAATCAGCTTTACGGCTGTGATCAAGGAGATATCCGAGTATCCGGACGCGAGCGGCTCCAGCTCCTACTACGGTTCCGGCAACACGAACGCGTCCTTTTATCCGTTCTACGCCAAACTGGAGGATACGGAGGATATTGAGGAGGGGGATGCGGAGATTTATCTTTCCGGGGAGTCCTACGATTCCTCCGGCGCGATCTATCTGGACAAATCCTTTGTCCGCACCGCCAACGACGGAAAGAGTTACGTATACATACAGGGGGAGGACGGCGCGCTGACGAAGCGCTACGTGACCACCGGCAAGATCATTTACTCCTACGCGATCGAGATATCTTCCGGCCTTACGCTGGAGGATAAGATCGCTTTCCCATACGGCGCCAATGTGACAGAGGGGGCGTCCACCAAAGAAGTGGATTATCTGTCGGATTACTGATAACGGGGGGATAAAAATTGCTTGAAAACATACGGTTATCTTTTCAGGGGATCTGGTCCCACAAGATGCGGTCATTTCTCACTATGCTTGGTATCATTATCGGCATTGCGGCGATCATTTCCATCGTGTCCACCATTAAGGGCACGAATGAGGAGATCAAAAACAACCTGGTTGGTTCCGGAAACAATACGGTGGATATCGTTCTGAAACAGAGTGGATTTGCGTATTCCATCTATTCCAATTCGGACGTGCCCTTCGGCATTCCGACGGTCTCGGACGAGACCCGGGAGGAGATCCTTGCGCTGGACAGCGTGGAAAATATGACCGCTTATACCCAGCGCGAGGTCTGGGAGGGAGTCTACTACCAGAATACCAGTATGTCCGAGGTGGTGGTGCGGGGGATTGACACCAGTTATTTTTCCACAGCGGGGTACGTGATCCGCACCGGACGGAATTTTATCGGGGACGATTATACCCTGTTCCGCAAAGTGGTGATTCTGGACAAGACCGCCTGCGACAGCCTGTTTTCCAATGAAAACCCCATCGGCAAGACCCTGGAGATCAACCAGACGCCTTTCATCGTGGTTGGCGTCGTGGAACAGGCCAGCCAGTTTGAACCCACGATCACCTCCGCAGAGGATTACTGGAATTATGCGGACGATTCCTATGGATATATCTTTATGCCGGGGGCTTCCTGGCCCATCGTATATTCCTATGACGAGCCGCAGAATGTGATTGTGAAAGCCGTCAGCACCGACGATATGGAGGAGGCGGGGCAGAAGACCCAGGATATCCTGAACGCTACTATCTCCTCCCTGCAGACGGACATCAAGTATAAGGCGGACAATCTGCTGGAGCAGGCTGCCGAACTGCAGAGCCTGAGCAACGCGACGAACAAGCAGCTGATCTGGATCGCCAGCATTTCCCTGCTGGTGGGCGGCATCGGCGTAATGAACATCATGCTGGTATCCGTCACGGAGCGTACCAGCGAGATCGGCCTTAAAAAAGCCATCGGGGCCAGACAGGGAACGATCCTGTGGCAGTTCCTCACCGAGGCGGCGGTGCTTACCAGCCTGGGAGGGATTCTGGGCGTGGGCGCCGGGATCGGTATGGCCCAGGTAATCAGAAAGATTTCCGGGGTGTCTGTGTCCATCAGCATACCGGCTTCCATGATCGCGGTGTTGTTTTCCATGCTGATCGGCATTGTATTCGGGCTGTTCCCTGCGGTGAAGGCGGCCAATCTCGATCCCATCGAAGCGCTGCGCAGAGAGTAAAAAATGAGTGAAAAAATGTCTGGAAGGGCTTGCCATATGGCAGGCCCTTATGTTATAATATCGAAGCTGCAAATCAAGCACGTGTGCGGATTCTGGGGGGCGGTGCCGAATGGTCTCCCCGGAGCGTGATACACACGGAAGAAAACAACCAAAAAGGAGAAGAGACATGAGTGTAATTTCAATGAAACAGTTACTGGAGGCGGGCGTTCATTTCGGGCATCAGACGAGAAGATGGAACCCCAAGATGGCGGAGTACATCTACACGGAGCGCAACGGCATCTACATCATCGACCTGCAGAAGTCTGTGGTCAAGGTGGACGAGGCGTGCAAGGCGGTGTCGGACATCGCGGCGAACGGAGGCAGCATCCTCTTCGTGGGGACCAAGAAGCAGGCGCAGGACGCCATTCAGACCGAGGCAGAGCGGTGCGGTATGTTTTACGTGAACGAGCGCTGGCTCGGCGGTATGCTGACCAACTTCAAGACCATCCAGAGCAGGGTGAGACGCCTCAGGGAAATTGAAAATATGGAAGCAGACGGTACGTTTGACGTACTGCCCAAGAAGGAAGTCATCGCGCTTCGGAAGGAGCAGGAGAAGCTTCAGAAAAACCTCGGCGGCATCAAGGAGATGAAGCGTCTTCCCGACGCAATCTTCGTGGTTGACCCCAAGAAGGAGAGTATCTGCGTACAGGAAGCGCACACCCTGGGCATCCCGCTGATTGGCATCTGCGATACCAACTGCGACCCGGAGGAACTGGATTATGTGATCCCGGGCAACGACGACGCGATCCGTGCGGTCAAGCTGATCGTTTCCAAGATGGCGGATGCGGTGATCGAGGCAAAGCAGGGCGAGGAAGAGATGGCCCCGGAAGCCTATGAGGAAGGTTATGACGGAGACTATGAGGAAGCGCCGGTAGAGCCGCTCGCGGACTAAAGGACAAAGTAATCCATGCAGGAGGAAAACAGAATGGCTATAACAGCAGCACAGGTAAAAGAGTTAAGAGAAATGACGGGCGCCGGTATGATGGACTGCAAGAAAGCCCTGACGGCCACCGAGGGAGATATGGACAAGGCGGTCGAGTTCCTGAGAGAAAAAGGGCTTGCCACTGCGCAGAAGAAGGCCAGCAGGATTGCGGCGGAGGGCATGGTCAAGGTGATTGTGTCCGGGGACAGCAAAAAAGCGGTTGCGGTTGAGGTGAACGCGGAGACGGACTTTGTCGCAAAGAACGAGAAGTTCCGGGACTATGTGGCCCAGGTGGCGGAGCAGGCCATGGAGACCTCGGCAGCGGATGTAGACGCTTTCCTGGCAGAGCCCTGGAAGTTTGACACCGCCAAGACCGTGGCGGAAGCCCTGGCCGGACAGATCGCCGTCATCGGCGAGAACATGAAGATCCGCCGATTTACCCAGGTGTCGGAGGAAGAGGGCTTTATCGCTTCCTACACCCATATGGGCGGCAAGATCGGCGTTCTGGTAGACGTTGTGACCGACAACGCCGGCGATGCGGTAAAAGAGATGGCAAAGAATGTGGCGATGCAGGTGGCCGCCCTGAAACCGCTGTACACTGGCAGAAACGAGGTCAGCGCCGATTATATCGCCCATGAGGAGGAAATTCTTCTTGCTCAGATCAAGAACGACCCGAAGGAATCCCAGAAGCCGGAGAAGGTGATCCAGGGGATGATCAAGGGCCGTATCAACAAGGAGCTGAAGGAGATCTGCCTGCTGGATCAGATCTATGTAAAGGCAGAGGATGGAAAGCAGACTGTGTCCCAGTATGTTGACTCCGTGGCGAAGGCCACAGGGGCGAAGATCACCATCAAAGGGTTTGTACGTATGGAGACCGGCGAGGGGATCGAGAAGAGGCAGGACGATTTTGCGGCGGAGGTTGCCGCGCAGGCTGGGATGTAACGAGGTTTACGCAGCCAGCGGGTAACCGTATCAATTTACACATATACAGTATGGGGCGGCCTGCCAGGCCGCCCCATACTAAACGAAAACAGTTTAACGAGGTACGGATTATGGTTTCAATGAAGGACATCGCCAAAACGTGCGGGGTTTCGATCGCAACAGTCAGCAAGGCGCTGAACGGCCACAGTGACGTCAGCGAGAAAAAACGCCTGGAGATCCGGAAAACTGCCGATGAACTGGGCTATCTTCCAAATTGTTCCGCGCGTGCGCTGAAAACAAAACGCACCTACAATCTTGGGATCCTGTTTGCAGACGAGGCGAGAAGCGGACTCACCCACGATTATTTCAGCGGCATTATAGATAGCTTCAAGGTGGCTGCGGAAGAAAAAGGGTATGACATCACCTTTGTAAACTGCAATATGCCAAAACGACGGCTGAGCTATTATGATCATTGCCGCTATCGCGGGCTGGAGGGCATCGTAGTCGCCTGTATTGATTTCCATAAGCCGGAGACGCAGAAGCTGATCATGAGCAGCCTGCCTGTGGTCACGATCGATCACGTATCTGACGGCCGGACGGCGGTCTTGTCCGACAATGTGGGTGGGATGCGCCGCCTGATGGAATATATCTGTCAGAACGGACATAAAAAAATCGCGTACATCCATGGCCTGGGTTCCTCCACCACAAAAGCGCGTCTTGTCAGCTTTTATCGGGCGCTGGCGGCTCATGGCATTGAAATACCGGACACATACGTGCGCGAGGCCGCCTACCGCAATACGGTGGAAACAGGACGGCGGGCCAACGAGCTGCTGGACCTGCCCGTCCGCCCCACCTGCATCCTCTGTCCGGATGATTTTTCCGCGCTGGGCTGCATCAATGTCATAAGAGAACGGGGACTGCGTATTCCGGAGGATATTTCCGTCGCCGGATACGACGGGATCACGATCTCTCAGGTGCTGGAGCCGAAACTGACCACAGTGCGGCAGGATACGCGCACGATCGGAAAAAAAGCGGCGGAGGAACTGATCCGCCTGATTGAACAGCCTCGGACGGCTCAGACGGAAAAAATCCTGGTGGAATGCGAACTGATCAGGGGAAGCTCTGTAAAAAATATATAAAAATAACTCAGACTTCTCATAGTAATTGAACTTAAAAAGTGAAAGAATAAATTGTGCACAATTTTCAGCTTTAATAACTGTATGGAATGGCTAAAATATGAAGCAGTAACAAATCAGGTATTGACAAATCATGCGAAATGTTGTTCAATTAATTTCAGAAAACGATTAAGTTAAGGCAAAATCAACAAGCGGGGAAAAAGAATGTCAGGCGTATACGTTGACGCAGGAGCTGTTGGATACCCTCATAAATCAGTATGTTACCGCAATTATTTTGCGTAACAGATAAAAGGTAACCAGGATAATTATTTTCTAAAGGAGGACTGAAAATGAAAAAGAGACAGGTTATCAGCACAGTGCTTGCAACGGCTATGGTTGCGTCGCTGGGGATGACGGCAAGCGCAGCTACAGAGGTAGCGGCTAACGAGCTTGCTTACACCGGAGAGCTTGAGATCATGCACTACTCCACATCGGAGGAGTCTGAGGGCAATGGCGGTTCCGACGGCTTCCGCACGGTTCTGGCCGCATGGGATGAGGCCCATCCGGACATCACGCTGACACAGAATGTTCTGGCGAACGCTGAGTACAAGACGCAGATCGCTACGCTGGCAGCCGCAGACGATCTCCCGGACGTATTCCTGCTTCAGGGCATGAACACGATCGCATGGGCAGAGCAGGGACTGATCATGGATCTGACCGATACGATCGCTGCTTCACCGTACTATGCAGATTACAATCAGAGCTACTTCACACCGTTCACGACCGCAGACGGCAAGATTTACGGCTATCCGGTACTGACAGGCGGCACCTGCACAGTTGTGATTTACGACAAGGCTATGTGGGCGGAGGCAGGATATGACGCATTCCCGTCGACATGGGATGAGGTAGAGGCTGCTGCTGAGTATTTCAACGAGCAGGGCATCACGACAGTTGCATTCGGTAACGGCGGCAAGTGGCAGGCCAACTCAGATTTCCTGTCAACGCTGGGCAACCGTTACACAGGCCCGGATTGGTTCCAGAGCCTGATCAACAAGGATGGGGCTGCTTTCACGGATGAAGCGTTTGTTAAGGCTCTGGCTGAAACACAGAGGCTGTTCGCTGAGACAGCGATTTTCAATGAGGACTTCAACGCAGTGACGAACGAGGATGCCCGTGAGTACTATATCTCCGGCGACGCGGCGGCATTCATCGGCGGCAACTGGGACTGGTCCTACATTTATGCTACCCTGAAGGAATCCGATGAGGAGAAGCTCAACAATATGGGTATCGCGGTCCTTCCGCAGCCGTCAGACGCTACAGAGGCTCCGAATTCTCAGAATATCGGCCTTGGCTATGCAGTTGCGTTCAACCCGGATCTTGCTGACGACCCGGACAAGCTGGCAGCGGCGATCGACCTGGCCCAGGAGATCACGGGACCGGCATTCGCGAGCTATGTTGCTGAGAACTATGCACTCGGCGGGCTCACGAAGGTTGCGGACGTTGACCTTTCCGCATTCGACCAGCAGACACAGGATTTCTACAACTGGTCCTATGTTGATACAGAAACCTGCGAGATCTACGATTCCTACATCAACAGCGCAGTATGGGATGTCCTGAACACAGATATGCAGACCATGATGAATGGCGAGATGGATCCGGAAACGGTTGCCCAGAACGCTCAGGATGCATACGAAGCAAATTATTAAAGACAAGCATCTGGCCAATCTTATATAGGGAATCAGTGAATAATCGTTCTGCTCACGACGAGTGGGCAGAACAATTTTTAATCGGCAGGAAAGTGAGGGATGAAGATGTTAAATGCAACCAGGCCGAAGAACAAAACGATTTTTCTGTACCTGTTGATTCCGGTTGCAATGTTCATTTTTACTGTATTTGTTCCATTGATCACAGCTCTGGTGTACAGTTTTTTTGAGTGGAAGGGCGGCCCTGTGAAGACGTTTAACGGGCTGACAAATTATATCCAGCTATTCCACGACAGTACGTTCTGGGAGGCGTTCGGCCATAATATTTATCTTGTTGTCGCATGTATCATCGGGCAGGTCGGTATTGCCTTCGTATTGGTCCTGATGATCAACTCCAAGCTTGTGAAATGTAAGACGGTTCACCGTACGTTCGGTTTTTTCCCGAGCACGATCGCGGCTGTCTGTATCGGTTTGATCTGGAACATGATCTACCACAACAAATACGGCATCCTGAACTGGTTCCTCACGTCGATTGGCAGAGCGGATCTGTGCCAGGTATGGCTGAACAATTCGAAGCTTGTCATGCTTCTCGTTACGATTCCGCTGATCTGGCAGTACATAGGTTATTATATGGTAATTATCCTCTCGGCGATTTCAGGTATCAGCACGGATATTTTAGAGAGCGCTGAGATCGACGGAGCCAATGGGTTCCAGAAAGCAATTTATATCACGCTTCCTCTGATCAAGAATACAATGCTGGTCTGTGTGACGCTGTGTATCGCAGGCAACATGAAAGCATTCGATAATATCTATGTTATGACAAAGGGCGGGCCCGGCACGGCGTCGATGGTTATGGCAATGTACGGCTACCAGATCTCATTCAGTCAGAGCAACATGGGTTATGGAAGCTGCATTTCAGTCGGGATCTTCGTCCTGTCGCTGCTCGTGATCGGTGGCTCGCAGGCGCTGATTAACCGCCTGACGCGAGAGAAGGAGGCGGAATAAGATGAAGAATGAAGGTACGCAAAAGGTGAAAAAGGGAATTCTTGCCGTATTTATGAATCTCATCCTGTGGATCTTTTCACTCTCCTGTATTTTCCCGATCATCTGGATGATCTATTCATCCCTGAAGGAAAAACGTGTATTTAATGCGGATATCATCGGCCTCCCGAAGGAACCGACTCTGATCAACTACATCCGTATCCTGACGAACTCGGATTATCATCTTGGCGAGTCCATGTGGAACAGCGCCCGCACGACGATCCTATCGATCGTTATGATCGTGTTATTCAGCTTTATCGTTGGTTATATCCTGTCACGTGTCCGCTTCAGGCTGAACCGGGTGCTGTACGTGATGTTCCTGATGGGTATGCTGATTCCGATTCATTCTCTGCTTGTCCCGATTTACATTGTGTTCCAGAGATGCGGGATCTCCAACAAATGGTTCACGCTGCTTCTGCCCTATGTCTCGTTCGGTCTGCCGATGGGCATCTTTCTTGTAGAAGGCTACGTGAAGACGATCCCGGTGTCGCTTGAGGAGGCCGCGTCGATTGACGGCAGCAGCTTTACGCATACGATGTGGACGATTATCTTCCCGATCTGCAAGCCGATCCTTGTGACGGTTGCGATTATCCAGGTATTCAGTTGCTGGAATGAGTTCTCTTTCGCACTCGTTCTGATCAAGGATGTCTCTCTGCAGACCGTGCCGCTTGCACTGACACAGTTCAAGGGGCAGTTTGCATCCGATTATCCGAAGCAGATGGCTGCCATGCTGATCACAATGGCGCCGATCGTAGTGCTTTACTTCGCATTCAGCAAGCAGATTATCAAGGGCATGGTCGCAGGTGCGGTAAAGGGATGATCCGGTTTGCAGCCGGTTTTGCTTCTGGCCGGTGGAAGACAATGGGCGCCGCGTTTGCGGCGCCCTGTTTGCGTATTATATAGAAAAACAGGAAGACACATCCGAAGAAATGTGGTAAAAAGGATCTGGCTATACTGCATTGCCGGACACAGGCGACGAATCCAGACGGATGGTTTTCCTGCTGCTTACTGACGGATCAAACTAAATTTTTCGACTGCCATAAATTTAGAAGGAGGAGCTTTACATGAAGTTTACGGAAGGGTATTGGCTGAGGAGCGAGCGCTCGAACGGACTGTTTGCGGCGGAGGCATATACGGTGGAGCGAATCCCGGGCGGGATGCGGATTCTGGCTCCGGTCGCAGGGATTGGCCATCGCGGGGACACGCTGAATATGCCGACGATTACAGTTGAATTCAGGGCGTGCGGGGCCGGAACGGTCTCTGTGAAAGCATGGCATTATGAGGGATATGACAATCATCTGCCGGAGTATGAGAAGAATGAGACGGCCTGTGAGGCGGATGTGCAGATCACAGAGAATGAGGCGGTGCTTGACACCGGCGTGCTGAAGGTACGTGTGAACAGGAAGCAATTCGGGTATTCGTTTGAGGCGGACGGGAAGGCGCTGACGACCTGCGGCTTCCGAAATCTCGGGTTGATGCGCTGGGACAGGCAGCCGTCGACGATGCTGCCCGCCGCCAATTATCTGTCAGAAGAGTATGAGCCGTATATGCTGAACGAGCTGTCGCTGTCGGTTGGCGAGTGCGTCTATGGCTTCGGGGAGCGCTTCACGGCGTTCGTGAAGAACGGCCAGGTCGTCGATACATGGAATGAGGACGGCGGCACGGCGTCGCAGATCGCGTATAAGAGCATCCCATTCTACATGACAAATCGCGGTTACGGCGTCTTTGTCGACAGCTCTGACCGCGTTTCGTTCGAGGTCGCGAGCGAGAAGGTGGAGTATGTCGGCTTTTCCGTGCCGGGTGAGGAGCTTTCGTATTACTTCTTTTACGGCCCGTCGCCGAAGCAGATCCTGAATGCCTATACGGCGCTTACAGGCCGTCCGGCCCTGCCGCCCGCATGGTCCTTCGGGCTGTGGCTGTCAACCTCGTTCACGACGGATTATGACGAGGAGACGACGAGCTCGTTTATCAATGGGATGCTGGAGCGCGGGATCCCGCTTTCGGTCTTCCATTTTGACTGCTTCTGGATGAGGGCGTTCCACTGGTGCGATTTCGAGTGGGATGAGAAATGCTTCCCGGATATCAGAGGCACACTCGCCCGTTATCACGGGAAAGGGCTGAAAATCTGCGTGTGGATTAATCCGTACATCGCACAGGGCACACCGTTCTTCCGCGAGGGCGCCGAAAATGGCTATCTGCTGAAGCGCGCGGACGGCAAAGGCGTATGGCAGACGGATAACTGGCAGGCAGGCATGGGGCTTGTGGACTTTACGAACCCGGATGCTGTGAAGTGGTACACGGACAAGCTGCGCACGGTGCTCGACTGCGGCGTCGACTGCTTCAAGACGGACTTCGGCGAGCGCATCCCGGTTGACGTCGTCTACCACGACGGGAGCAATCCGGAGGCAATGCATAATTATTATACTTTCCTCTACAACAAAGCAGTCTTTAACCTGCTCAAAGAGGTAAAAGGAGAAAAGGAGGCTGTGCTGTTTTCGAGAAGTGCGACGGCGGGCAGTCAGCAGTTCCCGGTACATTGGGGCGGGGACTGCTTCGCGAATTACCCGTCGATGGCGGAGACGCTGCGCGGCGGCCTCTCCTTCGCGATGAGCGGCTTCTCGTTCTGGAGCCATGATATCTCCGGCTTCGAGAGCACGGCGACCCCGGATCTCTACAAGCGCTGGGCAGCCTTCGGCCTGCTGTCGACGCACAGCCGTCTGCATGGCTCAGGCAGCTACCGTGTGCCGTGGCTCTTTGACGGAGAATCCTGCGACGTGGTGGCTTTCTTCACAAGGCTCAAATGCCGCCTGATGCCGTATCTCTACGCGAAGGCAGTCGAGGCGCACGAGGAGGGCACTCCGGTCATGCGCCCGATGGTATTCGAGTTCACGGACGATCCCGGCACGTCCTATCTGGACACCCAGTATATGCTCGGCGAAGCATTGCTGGCAGCGCCCGTCCTGCGCGAGGACGGGGTCAGCGATTACTATCTGCCGCGCGGCACATGGACGCACCTCCTGTCCGGTGAGGTGAGAGAAGGCGGTTCGTGGAACCGTGACACGTATGATTACTTTTCCCTGCCGCTGTACGTCCGCGGGAACACGCTCCTTGCGATCGGCACGGAGGAGACACGCCCGGACTACGACTACGCTGCGGCCATGACACTGCGCCTTTATCAGCCGGGGGAGGGCGCTGAGGCGGTCTGCAGGATCCCGTCCACCTCAGGAGCGATTGTCAACACGGTCACGGCAGTCCGCACCGGCGGGGAAATCACGGTACGTCTTGCTGCTGCGGCCGGGGAGTTCCCGCTTGCGATCTACATGGGGACAGCCGTCACGGAAGCGACAATCCCGGCGGGCGTGACCGAATACAGAGTAAGATTGTAAGCCAACCTGTTCACTTTGACCGTTATCCTGACTACAGACAATAAAAAAACTCTGCCGTTGTTCGTACAGATGCTGTCCTCCAATCAGTTCCGCACAGACTACGGCGTGGTGTACGTCGGCCTGTTCGTGACAATCATCCCGCTGGTAATTGTCTACTTCATCCTGTCAAAATACATTGTGGCCGGCGTGGCGCTCGGCGGCGTGAAAGGCTGAGGCGTATGATATCCGGACGATTCATGCATTGCCATTTCTTTGCCATAATTTCCGATCTCCTGTGATTCAGAGTATATCATAGGAGATCGGATGGAAATGAAAACATATCCATTTTATCCAATATTATTCCAATATCAAACGGTTTTTCTTCCGTAAGCGGCCAGTCAAAGTCGTATCCGGATGAGACGACGCTTACGCTTTACAACTATATCATCCAATTCATCTGAGAAGATCTTGAACTCCCTCCCGGGAAACCGGGAGGCTTTTTTCGTTTAGGAAGGAAAAAACTGTTTCCTCAAAAAATCCGCATATTAAAGAAAATCAGACGAAAGGAGCGGTTTTTATGCAGAAAATAGGCGCGGCAGAATCCCGGAAGAGGAAAAAGAAAAAAACGCTGCCGGTATCTTCGGGCAGCTAAATATCCCATATACGAAAAAGGATGGGGAATCGTATGCGTTGTATCGCGCCGGAAGGACGGTGGATGCCCCGACGCTTGGAAGGGTGAAGGACGGATGCAGGAATGGAAGCGCATCCCTTGCCCCCGATGAGGCGGACGAGACGATGTCGGATTATATGGGGGATGTGTAAAAAAGAAGGTGGCCTGACGGCTGCCTTCTTTTCGCTGCGATAATTTTTTTGGAGGCAGAGCTTAAAATAAGTCGCTGTGGGAACCCGTCCTGATCAATTTTAAAGTCAATGACTGCCGGGAATAGACCAACAGCCAATCCGGCTCAATATGACACTCCCTCATACTCTTGTAATTCCTGGAATTAACAAGCGCATGGTCCCGATATGCTTCCGGTAACGGCTGTCCGCTGCACAGCAGCTTGATCACGGTTTCCAGCTTCTGCGGGTCGTAGCCACGTTTAACCGCAATCTTGTAATCCCGTTTAAACTGCCCGGAAAATTCCAGCTTAAGCATTAAGGGCCTCCATCATATCATCAACACTGTCAAACGGGCCATACATGTCCTCGCCTTTTTCGGCTGCTTCCATCGCCGCGTAAGTGACAGGGTTCGGTTCATCAATTTTGACCTCAAAAGGCAGCCCGTGGCACCTGAGCGCCTGTCGGTAAAAAATACCTGTTGCCGTACTTAAGTCCAGCCCAAGGGACTTAAAAAGGGCGGCTGCCTGCGTTTTCAGTTCCGGCTCCATCCTCAGCGTCATATTGCCCTTAGCCATACATATCACTCCTTTCTTTATTCATAGTTTGCACTATTATTATATTTAATATTTATTGTGTTTGCAAGTGCATTGCAAATTCATGGCAACATGAAGATTCTGGTCAGCTTTATCCAGAAGTTTTTCGTTCATACACTACCACTCCTTTCTTTTGGATTTCAGACAACATAGGCTCCGAAACCGTATAATTGGTCCACAAGTCGTAAATGAATGGAAAATACTTCGTAATGGCTTCTTGATTGTCAGACAGTTCCAGATAAATGTCCACATCGCTGCCAACATGGCATGCATCCGTTACGCTGGAGCCAAAAATTACGGCTTTTTTGACAAAAAGTTTTTCTTTTACATGGTCTACAAACGCGGATACTTTGCGCTGCTGCAGCGGATGTATCTGTTCGCACCTTAAAAATATACATTGCGTCGGCCAACCGGTTCGCTTAGATATAGCCATTTTCTTTTCCATCAGTCACACCATCCCTTCTGATTCTATTTTACTCTAATGACAGGAATTTTACAAGGGCCTGCAAGAACAGGAATCCAGGCCGAAACACCTTCAAATAGACAGTTTCCCGGCGCTCTTCAATGTCACCGAGGCCTCCTTCCATGGCCTTCCGAATGATTCTACGACCACCATAGCCATGTATATCATGCGTCTGTACAACAGTGATACCGGAAAAGCGGCAGCCGTTTCGGTATTCCTGTTTGTTATTACGCTGATCCTCAGCCTGATCCTTTTTGGCATCATGTCCGACAAAGACGCGAGGAAACAGAAAAAGCTCGAAAGAGTGTTCCTTGTCCTGATCATGAACGCGACAAGAAGCTCGGCGCAAATCTATATCCCGCTGATCATCCCGGCGGCTGCGGCTCCGACTGTGTTATTTTTTATGAAGCAGTATATGGAAAGCACGCTCTCGATCGAGATGATTGAAGCGGCGCGCATCGACGGCTCCGGTGAACTGCACACATTTAACCGGGTTATCTCACGGAAGATCTTTTCAATACTTTACTAAAATCAGATTAAAAATGAAAACATATCCATTTTATCCAATATTATTCCAACCAGTGGGTTTAAATTGTGATTGCTCTGTGGGATATTGTTAATATACATTGAAAAAAGGGTTTCCAAAATACAAAAAAAAGGGATTCAAAAGGGATCTTAGAGTATAATTATCATTGGCAAAAATAAAAGGAAGAGGCCGAAACCTCT
>CAZQAB010000020.1:0-44373 GCA_964591265.1 uncultured Lachnospiraceae bacterium | reverse complement strand
GCGGTTCCGACGAACTTCGCGGCAGCGTGCGTATACTACAACACCGAGATGTTTGAGGCAGCGGGCGTAGAGGTTCCGGCTACGTATGACGAGCTGCTCGCAGTGTGCCAGACACTTCAGGATGCTGGCTACACACCGATCTCCTGCTCGGCAGGTACGGCATGGTGCCTGTCCATGATCGCCGGTTATCTGTGCGATCGCCAGGGCGTAGACCTGGATGCCATCGCTTCCCACGAGGCGAACTGGACAGATGAGGTTTGCATACAGGCAGGCGAGAAGCTCAAAGAGCTCTCCCAGTACTTCCAGGCAACAGCAGCAGGCGATTCCAATGACCAGGCAACGGCAGCATTTTATAATGGCGAGGCTGCTATGCTCGTTCAGGGCTCTTGGGCAATCGCCCAGATCAACGGCAACAATCCGGACTTCGAGTCTAAGTGCGGTGTATTCCAGTTCCCGGCTATCGAGGGCGCAAATGACCCGAACCGCATGATCGTCAAGACGGACAACCTGCTGATGAGCTCCACGACAGAGCACCAGGATGCGGTTGTCGCGCTGATGAAGATGTTCACAGACGAGACGGCCCAGAAGTACACGGCTGAGGTAGGCGGCAAGATCCCGATCATCAAGGATCTCGAGATCGACTATGAGGTGGCCCCTGCACAGCTTAGCTACATTCAGGACATCCTTGCAACCGCTACAGGCACATTCGGTTTCTACAATGAGTCTCTTGCTTCCGTAGAGGCCGGCGACTGCTTCGACAACGCGATGGTTGACATATTCCTTGGCAACCAGACGCCGGAAGAGGCATTCCAGACCGTTCAGACATTCTATGAGGACAATGTCTGGGAATAATAAAAGAATCATCCTTGGTAACTGTGATGTAGTGGACAGTTATCATCCATAAAGGATAAGTAGCATATAGGGCCGCTGCGGAACAGGGCAAGAGTAATATTGTTCTTGCAGCGGCCTTTTCTATGCACAGGACGGCTAGGAAATTCCAGTGGCAAAGCCGCTGCCGCCCTGTTGCAGGCGGATAGGGTCGATGGCTCTCCTTATCCGATTGTGCAGGTTCGCGAGAGGGGTTTTATACCGCTCACGCAATAGCAGAAAAGGAGGTTGTTATGGACAGAATACTACGCGATAAGAAAGCTATCTGCATTTTCACAGCGCCCGCACTCATCATGTTCGTGCTGATCCTGGTTATTCCGATTGTGCAGATGATCTACTACTCGCTGTGCGACTACGCGGCGCTGACGCCCCCGGAATTCATCGGGCTTGCGAATTACAAGAAGCTGTTTTTCAAGGACAGTACGTTCCGCATCGCCCTGAAGAACTCGATTTTCTTCATGGTTTTCTCTGCTGTATCCCAGCAGGTGATCGGCCTTCTGCTGGCCGTGCTTCTCACGAATATTCCAAAGGGCAGGAACATTTTTAAGAATATTTACTACCTGCCGTCCGTCCTGTCGTCGGCGGCGCTAGGCCTTTTGTGGGCGTTTATGTTCAACCCGAAGATCGGTATCAACCAGCTTCTCGCGAAGTTCGGCATCGAAGGCCCGCTGTGGTTGATGGATACGAAAGGCTTCATTATCCTGCCGATGTGGGTGATCGCGTTCGTCGCGCTGTGGCAGTACGTCGGCCAGAATATGATGCTCTATATGGCACAGATCACAGGCATTTCAAAAGAGATCTATGAGGCTTCCTACATCGATGGTGCGTCGAAGCCGAAGGCGTTCCGCTATATCACGCTGCCGCTGATCAAGCCGATGGTGGTGACCTCGCTTTCACTGAATTGTATTGGTTCCCTGAAATTCTTTGACCTGATCTACAACATGACGCAGGGCGGCCCGAACCACCGCACCGAGGTGCTCGCGACGGAGCTGTACGCGGAGGGCTTCAATTACTTCAAGTATGGCTATGCGAGCGCGATCTCAGTTGTGCTGCTGGTGCTGTGCCTGATCGTGACGCTGCTTGTCAAGCATGTTATCAAGGTCGAGACTTACGAAGCATAGGAGGGCGGAATTATGAAAAAAAATGCTGTGAAAAATCGTAAAAAAACGCTCAGTCCGGTTATTATTGTAATTTACATCGTACTCTTGCTGCTTGCGGTGGTTTACATAGCGCCGCTTCTTTGGATGCTGATGGTATCCCTGAAAGATAACGCAGGCGTCATGGCGGATCCGTTCGGATTGCCTGATACGATCCACTGGAACAACTATGTCGAGGCATGGACGCTCGGACGACTTGGGATAGCACTGCTGAATTCCGTGCTGGTCTGCGGCGGGACGCTGCTAATCAGTCTGTTACTCGGCGCAATGGCAGCGTTCGCGATCGGAAGGATGCGCTGGAAGCTCGCGGAGGCAACGCATACGTTTTTCCTGATCGGTATGATGGTGCCGGTCCACTGTATTCTGATCCCGCTGTTCGTGCGATTCGCAGGACTGGGGCTTACGAACTCGCGGATCGGCCTGATGTTGCCGTACATCACATTTTCACTGCCAATGACGATTTTCCTGCTGACGGGTTTTTTTAAGTCGATGCCGGGCGAGTTGTTTGAGGCGGCTGCAATCGACGGCTGTGGAATCTACCAATGCTTCTTCAGCATCGCGCTGCCTCTGTGCAGGACCGGGCTTTTCGTGTCGGGCCTGATGACGTTCGTCGGCAACTGGAATGAGCTGCTGCTCGCTATGGTATTTATCTCTGATCCAGCGAAGAAAACACTACCGGTTACGCTGACGTATTTCGTGGGGCCATATGCGACAAACTATGTGCAGATGTTCGCGGCGATTATTATTGCGATCGCGCCGACGATTATAGTATACTGTATATTTAGTAACCAGATTGTGGAAGGTCTGACGACAGGTGCGGTAAAGGGCTGAAAAGGCGTCTGGTGTGCTGGCAGAATGGAAACCGTTGCTCGGGTGATACAATGGGCAGACGAGGTGCCTGGCATGATGGCTGGACGGGAATCTGTTGTTCAAGCTGGGAAGATATGGATAATTTCACTTGAACTGGATAGAAATCGGGGCAGAAGAAGAATTTCACGCTCAATAGCCTCGAAAGGGGGATAAGAGATGAATAGAACAGAGGCAAGCAGGAAAGCGGAGGCGCTCGTAGCGCAGATGACCGTCGAGGAGCGGGCGGGCCAGCTCAGATACGATGCTCCGGCGATACCGCGGCTGGGGATCCCGGCGTATAACTGGTGGAATGAAGCCCTGCACGGTGTCGCGCGCGCAGGGCAGGCGACTGTATTCCCGCAGACAATCGGCCTTGGTGCGACGTTTGACACGGTGCTGTTAGGAGAAATCGCGGATGCGATTGCGACGGAAGGGCGCGCGAAGTACAATGCCTACAGCGGCGAGTGTGACCGCGATATCTACAAAGGCCTGACCTTCTGGTCACCCAATGTGAATATTTTTCGTGACCCGCGCTGGGGGCGCGGGCATGAGACATACGGGGAGGATCCCTGTCTGACCGCCCGCCTCGGAGTTGCTTTTGTGAAGGGTCTGCAGGGTAGCGGCGGAACGATGAAAGCAGCGGCGTGCGCAAAGCATTTCGCAGTACACTCCGGCCCTGAGGCGCTGCGCCATGAGTTCAATGCTGAGGTTTCGGAAAAGGATCTGTATGAAACGTATCTTCCGGCGTTCCGGGCGCTTGTAACCGAGGCAGGCGTCGAGGCTGTTATGGGAGCCTACAACAGGGTGAATGGTGAGCCATGCTGCGGCAGTCCGTCTCTGCAGCGGATCCTGCGCGGCGAGTGGGGCTTCAAGGGACATTTCGTTTCGGACTGCTGGGCGATCCGTGATTTCCATGAGCATCATATGGTGACGGATACGGCGAAGGAATCCGCTGCCCTTGCGATCAACAACGGTTGTGACCTTAACTGTGGAAATACCTATTTGCATATTATAAATGCGTACAGGAGCGGCCTTGTGAGCGAGGAGGCTATCACACAGGCTGCGGTGCGGTTGTTCACGACCCGCTATCTGCTGGGCCTCTTTGACGGAAGTGAGTACGATGCGATCCCGTACACCGTTGTGGAATCCACGGAGCATCTCGCGCTCTCGAAGCGGGCTGCGGCTGAGAGCGCGGTGCTGCTAAAGAATGACGGCCTGCTACCAATAAATAAGAATGGGATCCATACGATCGGGGTGATCGGCCCGAACGCGGACAGCAGGTCAGCACTGACCGGTAACTATCACGGGACAGCCTCGCGCTACGTGACGGTATTGGAAGGGCTGCAGGATTATCTCGGCAGCAACGTGCGTGTGTTGACGTCAGTTGGCTGCGAGCTGTCCAGCGACCGTACGGAGAGCCTGGCGTATGCGGGTGACCGGTTGTCTGAGGCACGTATTGTCGCGAAGAACAGTGATGTCGTGGTACTCTGCGTCGGACTGGACGAGACGCTCGAGGGTGAGGAAGGCGACACCGGCAACAGCTATGCGTCCGGGGACAAGACGGATCTGCAGCTCCCGCAGCCGCAGCGCGATCTGATGGAGGCAGTCTCGCAGACCGGGAAGCCGGTTGTGCTGTGCATGATGGCCGGGAGTGATATGGATATGAGCTACGCAGCGGAGCATTTTAATGCGATTCTACAGCTCTGGTATCCGGGGGCGCAGGGCGGGTCCGCTGTGGCGGAGCTGCTCTTCGGAGACATTTCCCCTTCCGGCAAGCTGCCGGTGACTTTTTACGAAAGCCTGGAGGAGTTGCCGGAGTTCACTGATTACACGATGAAGGGCCGCACCTACCGTTACCTTGAGGGGAAGGCACAATACCCGTTCGGGTATGGGCTGACGTACGGGGACGTCCGCGTGACGGCGGCGAAGATCATAGACGAGCCGAAGAATGCCGATGTGGAAGAACTGGGAGATGCATATGCGGCAGGCAGGACAGCGGATTGTACCAAAATACCAAGGCCGGACGCTACAGGTAAGCATGTGGATTCCGTGCGCGGCGTAACCCTGGAGCTCACAGTCGAAAACCGCGGCAGCACGGAGACCGACGAGGTACTGCAGATTTATATTAAAAATGAAGATTCCGCCCTCGCGGTCCGCAATCCGTTCCTGTGTGCGTTCCAGCGGATTCATCTCGCTGTTGGAGAGAAGCGGACAGTTCGTATGGGCATCGCGCCGGAAGCCTTCACAGTTGTGGATGAGGACGGCAGAAATATTCAGGACGGCACGCATTTCACGCTGTACGCAGGCTGTAGCCAGCCGGATGAGCGGAGCGTGGAATTGCTCGGTCATACTCCGGTGCAGGTAGAGGTTGTACGGTAAGAGGCAGTCCGGCGAAGCGCATAGTTGAGGTGGCTTCGGACCGAAAATCAAAGGGATGAGCGTATATGTCTGGCTCAGATGAGCTGGGTTGATGTAATTGCACGGCATATGCGGACATCCCTGTATTTACATTTTCCCGCTTTGATAGTAAAATATGTTGTGCATGAAGCGGGGATTATCAGGACGGAGGTATTGCCATGCAGGTGAATTTCAAGATGATCGTTGCCTACGACGGCACCCGTTATTATGGCTGGGAGCATCAGCCTAATACAGACATGACCATACAGGGGAAGCTGGAGAGCGTGCTCTCCCGCATGACAGGCGTTCCGGTGGAAGTGATCGGGGCCGGGCGCACCGACGCCGGGGTTCATGCGAAGGGGATGACGGCGAACGCCCATCTTGACACGGACCGGACGCCGGAGGAAATCTGCGCATATCTGAACCGCTATCTTCCGGAGGATATCTGTGTGCGGGAGGTGCGCCAGGCGTCAATGCGGTTTCACAGCCGCTACAACGCGCGGGGGAAGACCTACTGCTACACCTGCTATGTGGGGGCGCAGAAACCGGTTTTTGACCGGAAATACGTCTATGTGCCGGAGAAAATTCCGGATGTGGAACGTATGCGGCAGGCGGCCCGGTATCTGATGGGGCAGCATGATTTTGCCAGCTTCTGTGCAAATTCCCGTATGAAAAAATCCACAGCCCGGATCGTGGATCAGATCGAGATCGTCCAGAGAGGGGCATATCTGTACCTGAATTTTCACGGGACGGGATTTTTGCAGCATATGGTGCGCATTATGACGGGTACGCTGCTGGAGGTCGGCTTTGGTGTGCGGACGCCGGAGAGCATGCCGGAACTGATCGGGGCGAAAAGCCGCTCTCTGGCCGGGTTCACGGCTCCCGCAAAGGGCCTGTGCCTGATACGGGTGGATTACGATTAAAGCGAGACGATAGGGACGAAGTACAGAATATGAGCAGAGGAACAGACTATCTTGCATTTGTGACGGATCGGCTTAAGACCAGGATCCGGGAAATCGAAGAGAAACTTGCGTCCGGGCAGAGAGACATCGAGGAGATGCACGAATACTACTGGGAAAACTATACGGAGATGGACCAGTATGGCTATGAGGACTTTGACAACCAGCAGGCCCTGCTTTTGCAGGAAAACGTAAATTCGGAGAATCAGAAGCTGAGGCACCGGCTGCACCGAATGGAAGATTCCCCTTTCTTTGGAAGCGTGGATTTCCTGTATGAGGGCGAACAGGAGCCGGAGACGTTTTATATCGGTATTGCAAACTTTGCGGAAAAGACGGGTCAGGTACCCCTGATCTATGACTGGCGCGCCCCGGCCAGCGGACTGTTTTACGATTATGACAGAGGTTCGGCTTCCTATGAAGCGCCAGGCGGGTGCATGAAGGGAGAAATCCAGTCAAAATGGCAGTACAAGATCCGGGACGGGCGGATGGTCTATGAGTTTGAGAGTGATACGAAGATCGACGACGACATTCTGAAGCAGGAGCTGGGCGCCAACAGCGACGTGAAACTGAAAAATATTGTGCGCACCATCCAGAGGGAGCAAAACGCCATCATCCGCAATACAAAGGATCGGATTCTCGTGATCCAGGGCGCTGCAGGCAGCGGCAAGACTTCCATTGCTTTTCACAGGATTGCGTATCTGCTATACCATGACAGGAACAGCCTGAATTCTTCCAACATTCTGATCTTATCGCCGAACAGTGTGTTCTCCGATTATGTCTCCCATATTCTGCCGGAGCTGGGAGAGGAAAATATCCTGGAGATGAGTTTTGATCTGTTTGCCTGCCGGGAACTCCGGGATGTGGCCGCAGACTGCGAGGACCGGTACCACCATATTGAGAACCAGATAGGCCGTGGTGAAAGCGCGCATTACCGGTGGAAACAGTCCCGTGATTTTGTGCGCGCTGCGGAAAGCTTTCTGGTGGAACTGGAGGATCGTCTGGTGGACTTCCGGGATGTAGAGTACCGCGGCTATAGAATGAACGCAATGGAGCTGACAAAGCTGTTTTATTTCCGGTTTTCCGGGATGCCCCTGCTGTCCAGAATGACCGAGGTGATGGAATATTTTGTGGACGGATACGAGACCCTGTACGGCAGGACGCTGAAAGAGGAGGAATTGGAACTAATCCGGAGTCAGTTTATGGGAATGTACGTCACGACGGATGTGTATGAGATCTACAACTGGCTGCTGGAGGAGCGGGATCTTCCGGCGCTGCCGGACCTGCCGCCGGAAAAGCGGTTTTTGAATTATGAGGACGTATATCCGCTCCTGTATCTGAAACAAAGGCTCTGCCGGGCGAACAGGCGCAGGAGGATCCGGCATCTTGTGATCGACGAGATGCAGGACTATTCCTATCTCCAGTATGTGATCCTGGATCGGATGTTCTCCTGCAATATGACGATCCTTGGGGACCGCGCCCAGTCCGTGGACGGGGGAGGGCAGGAAGTTCTGGACTTTCTTCCCGGAATTTTCGGGCGGCGGATGCGGCGGATTGATATCCGCAAGAGCTACCGCAACACGGTGGAGATCGCGGAGTATGCGGGACGGATCCTGGGCATCACGGACATTGAATATCTGGAGCGTCACGGGCGTGAAGTAACGGAGCGGTCTTTTGGCTCTTTGGAGGAAATGCTGGAGGAAACGCTGTGTCGGCTTCGCCTGGGAGCGGACGGGTTTGAGACGGCGGCTGTCCTCACCATGACGGAGCGGGAGGCCGGAATATGCTATGGCAATCTTGCGGATCGCGTTGAGAGGATATCTTACATTGACCGGGACAGCTCCAGATTCCGGCCAGGTCTCAGTGTCACCACCTTCTATCAGGCGAAAGGACTGGAATTTGATCAGGTATTCCTTCTGGGAGGAAACCGGGAAAATGAGTTTTTCAGACAGTTTCAGTATATCGGGGCCACCAGGGCGCTTCACGAACTGTATGTGTTTAGGAAAAATGAATAGCCGGGCGGGGTAAAAGCACGGCGGCGGTGTGGGAAGGTTTTGGCAAAAATACTTTTAAAATGCTCTTTTTTTTCGTCGAATCGTCCTTTGATTTAACGGATAAAAAATGATAAGATAATTCCATCGAGTGGCAGAAGGCGTAAATCCGGATCGGGTTTACGCCTTTTGCGGTTTGAAAGGAGGATTTTTTATGGACACGAAGTCAAATTCTTTTCTGGAGACGGAGAGCCTGGGGAGGCTGATGGGCAAATACTCCGTCCCCTGTATCATTTCGCTGCTGGTGGCGGCTCTTTATAACATTGTGGACCAGATATTTATCGCCAATGCAAGTTACCTTGGCTCTTATGGCAATGCGGCGAATACCGTGGTTTTCCCGCTTACGGTGGTGGCGCTGGCGCTGGCGGTTATGATCGGCGACGGCTGCTGCGCTTACGTCAGCATCTGTCTCGGGGCGAATGAGAACCACCGGGCGCACCGGAGCGTCGGCAACGCGGTGGTTCTCTGCGTAATCGTCAGTCTGGTTGTGACTGCAGTCTATCTGATCTTTCAGAACGCGATTCTGACCATGTTCGGCGGGACGGTAAACGTGGAGACATTCCGCTGTTCAAAAGAATATTTCTTTTATATCACGCTGGGTATTCCCTTTTATATGTTCGGGCAGGCCATGAATCCCATTATCCGCTCCGACGGCAGCCCCAAATTCGCTATGATCGCCACGGTGCTGGGCGCGGTGGCAAACATTATCCTGGACCCGATTTTCATCTTCATTTTCAAGTGGGGCATGATGGGAGCGGCGGTGGCAACCGTCATAGGCCAGATTCTCACGGCGATGCTGTCGATCTGGTATCTCCGCCATATGAAGGCCATCAAACTTGGCAGAGGAAGCTTTGGACTCTGGGGAAGCCTGATGAAGCGTTTCCTGCCGCTTGGTATTACCAGCCTGCTTTCTCAGATCTCACTGGTGGCGGCGATGGCGGCCATCAACAATATGATTCAGAAGTATGGCGCGCTGGACGCGGTATTCGGCCAGACCGAATACGCCCAGATCCCTATGGCGGTGGTAGGCATTGTTATGAAGTTCTTCCAGATTGTTATTTCCATTGCGGTGGGAATGGCCGCAGGCTGTATCCCGATCGTCGGCTATAACATCGGGGCCGGACGCAGGGACAGGGCAAAGGATCTCTTTACCCGTCTGCTGGCCTGCGAGGCGATCGTAGGCGCCGTGGCTCTTCTCATTGTGGAATTTTTCCCGGAGCAGCTGATCCGCATTTTCGGCGCTGCCAACGAGAGCGTCTACTATACCGAGTTCGCGGTAAAATCCTTCCGGATCTATCTTTGCATGATGGTCCTGGCTACGGTTAACAAGGGCACCTTTATTTATCTGCAGTCTCTGGGCAAGGCTCTGGCGTCCACGCTGATCTCCCTGATCCGTGAGGTGATCTTCGGCGTCGGCTTTGCGCTGCTTCTGCCGATATTCTTCGGTCTGGACGGTGTACTCTACTCCATGCCGGTGTCCGACGTGCTGACCTTTATCATTGCGGCCGTCGTGATCGTGCGCACCTACAGAGAACTGAGGACAGAAAAGAAGGATTGCAGAAGCAGCCATCCGGCCGTTGAGGGAATATAATAATTCCCTTTCTGAAAAATGAAGAAATGCGCGGAAGCGGAAATAAACGGTTCACTTCTGCCAGGGGCTTTGTGATTTTCCCCCTGTCCATAAGCTATAGATTTTTGATTAGAAATAATGTATAATGTTTTCCTGTCGGTACAGGTCGTAGCCGCGTAGTTGAGGCGTATCATGGGCTTGTGACTGGGGTTGCTTCTTGCCGGGCACACTGCAGAACCTGGTCGGAGAGAACGGGAGGGGGATATTATGCTGAAAGCAGATATTGCAAAAAGAATTGTAGAGCAGATCGCGCAATATACGGATTATAATGTTAATATCATGAATGAGAAAGGGGAGATTATTGCCAGTAAGGATGAGTCGCGGATTGGCACATTCCACGACGTAGCCAACTTAATCATCTCAGGCAAGGAGGATATGGTGGTAATTTCCGAGGATAACCTCTATCCCGGTGTACGTCCGGGCATTAATATGGTCCTCCTTGAGGAGGGCAGACGCATCGGAGTGGTGGGAGTTACCGGAAACCCGAATGAAATACGCCAGGTGGCCCAGATTACCAAGGCTGCCATTGAAGCAATGATGAAATACGAGCACCAGCAGGAGGCCATTCTCAAGCGGCAGAATCGCAAAGAGCGCTTCATCAATCTGCTGGTTCATGAGGAATACCCCAATCCGAACATGTTGAAACGCCTGGCAAGGGAGTTGGATTATACAGAGGACGAGACTCGGATACCCATTCTCTGTGTCATCAGGGACGGTCTGGCCGAGCCTTTTTTACAAAAACTGAAAGAAAGTCCGTGCCATCGCAAGCAGGACATCAGTATTGTGCTGGATGACACGCACATAATCGTGTTTAAGACCATCGGCGACGGGGGAGATGGGCGTCCGGCGGTCTATAAGGGGCTGATCACTGAGTATGTGGGTGGCGCGGCAGAGAGATTTCTCCAGGGAAGGGTAAAATACTTTGTAGGTTCCTTCCAGAAAATGTTTACCCAGTACTACTTTGGATATCAGCACTGCCAATGGCTTGAGAATACGGTAAAGGAGGATTGCGCCGCCGCTTTCTTCTATGATCACGTGAACAAATATCTGCGATCCATCATCCCGCTGAAGGAAGAGCAGCGCATCTTCCGGGTGTATCAGGCTGAGCTGGGGGAAGGATTTCTGGACACTTACGTGAAGGTGATTGGCGCAGTGTCGCGGCACAACTGGAACTTTTCCGAGGCAGCCAAGGAACTCTTCGTACACAAAAATTCTCTGGTCTACCATTATAATAAAATCAAAGAGAAACTGAATATGAATCCTCTGGGTAGTAACAACGACCGGCTGTTTATGGAGGCATTTTATTATTATTTAAGTAAGCAAAAATAAAAATTTCCTGCTAAAATCCAAAAAGTCCCAAACAGGGACTTTTTTGTATGGAAGGAAATTTTCCAGCCGGAGAGCCCTTGAGTCTCCCGCCTGTTTTGCTGGCGGAGTATCTCACAAAATAACAAAAAGAAGCCATTTCCACGCGTAAAATTGTGCAAAAATTACAATTTTGTGTCAAAAACACAAAAAAAGGAGGTTTTTTAAGTGCCGCACAATTTAAGGGCGGGAAGGGAACGATGCTATAATATTTTCCACAGAGCAGAAAATGCCGTATTGATGAAAAAAGGGGGATCGATGAATGAGTAGCTTATTGATGTTCTTACAGGCATTGACAGACGGAATCCTGATCGGCGGTGTTTATGCGATCGTTGCGATTGGCCTCACCCTAGGGTTTGGTGTTATGCGTATCGTAAACTGGGCACACGGCGAGCTGTTAATGCTGAGTATTTATTTGTCCTATTTTTTATTTGTTTGGACAGGGCTTGATCCTTATCTGATTATGATTATCACCGGAGTTATTATGGCGGCCCTGGGTTATGTGATGCAGCGCTTCGTGATTTCCAATATGCTGGAGCGGGAAAAGGATGTAGAGCCGGTCAGTGTGCTCCTCTTTACGGCAGGAATGGGTGTGTTTCTCTCGAATCTTGCTCTCGTAATCTTCAAGGGGAATCCAAGAACAGCTACCACAATCTATACCGGGAAATCGATGCATATTGGTGAACTTTATGTCTCTGTTCCCAAGACGATCTCCTTTGTGATCGCCATGATTTGTACGGTTATCCTATACTGGTTTCTTCAGAAATCGGAGACCGGCCGGGCGATCCGGGCGGCGGCTCAGAACCGGAATGTGGTTACCCTGATGGGGGTCAATATTAAGAGACTGTATAACATCGCATTTGCCATCAGCGTAGGATTGGTAGGAGTGGCCGGCGGCCTTCTGCTGCCGTATACCTCAGTGCAACCTACCTTTGGCAATACCTATAGTTTTAAATCATTTGTCATTATCATCCTCGGCGGTCAGGGGAGCGTACCCGGCGCTCTTATCGCCGGCTTGCTGGTGGGTGTCATCGAAAAAATCGGCACGTTGTATTTTTCAGATACAACGGCCCAGATCGTTGTTTTTGCGGTTTTTGTTGTGGTACTGCTGTTCAGGCCCAACGGCCTGATGGGAAAGAAACAGGGATATTGAGTTTGGGCAAAGGCAGGTAATGAGATGAACAGAAAGAAAATAATTGGAATAGCGGCGGCAATTTTGTTGAGTGCACTGGTACCGGTGGTAATCACCCGTTCTCTGGTGCTGCAATATCTGATTAATATGATGATTTTTGGATATCTGGCGTTATCGTGGAACATTATCGGCGGATATACCGGACAGCTTGCTCTTGGAAATGGCGTATATCTGGGGATTGGAGCTTATGTGGCGGCAGTTCTGTATACTTATGAGGGAATTTCCCCGTGGCTCGGTATGCTGATTGCCGGAGTGATCGCAACGGCGATCGCTTTCGTTGTCGGCAAGATCACGTTCCGTTTGGACGGATCGTATTTTGCATTGGCTACGGTCGCAGTACTTCACATTATCCGAATCACCTTTATCTCCAATGATACATTTTTCGGCTATAAGACGAAGGGGGCGCTGAGCTTTAATATCAAGTGGATTGGCGGACTGGCTAATATGCAGTTTGATGAGAAGAGCGGATATTACTGGCTGTTTCTGGGACTGTTGCTTTTCGGCATCCTGATTTCTGCGCTGATCAAAAACAGCAAAATGGGTTATTATCTGCAGGCTATCTGCACGAACCAGGAAGCTGCCGGTTCCCTGGGCGTCAACGTCTCCGGCATGAAAGTCCTGGCGAACTGTATTTCGGCCTTTATGATCGCTGTGGGCGGCTCCATGTACGCATTTTATCTGAGCGTCATTGATCCGACCAGTGTGCTGGGGTATGATATGTCGGTGAAAATTCTGCTATTCGCTATTATCGGCGGCCGGGATACACTGATGGGTCCGGTGTTGGCTGCTTTTTTGATGGCGCCGCTGAACAATATCCTGCGGGGAGCGGTAGGCGCCTCAATTGCCGGATTGGCGGAAGTGATATATGGTCTTGTCCTGATGGCGGCCATCTATTTTATGCCAAAGGGAGCATGGCCGACACTGACAGCCTGGTATCACGGGAAAGTACGGAGGAAAGACAGAGCGGTAAGGGGGTGAAAAAGATGGCAGGAAATTCGTACATTGCTATTCAGGAGGTAACCAAAAAATTTGGAGGACTGACTGCGGTAAACGCCGTATCGATGTATGCGGAAAAGGGTGAGATTGTTGGACTGATCGGGGCGAACGGCGCAGGAAAGACCACGTTATTCAACATGATAGCAGGCGAGTATCGGGTTACCTCCGGCAGGATCCTTTTTGAGGGAAAAGAAATACAGAATATGCCAAGTTATCGACTGGCACGAATCGGTATTGCACGTACCTATCAGATTGTGAAGCCGTTCAGCAACCTGACCATGCTGGAGAATACAATGGTGGGCGCCCTGCAAAGATACCGAAAGGTTTCGGCGGCCAGAGATAAGGCAGAGGAAATTCTTGAACTGGTGGAGATGCAGGATCGAAGAGATGTACGGGGAGATAATCTGAATCTTCCGGAACTGAAGCGGATGGAAATGGCAAGAGCGCTGGCAACAGAGCCGAAGGTGCTGCTGCTGGACGAGGTGATGGCCGGATTGAACCCGACGGACAGTGAGCGTGTGATCCAGTTAGTTCGGAAAATCAACCAGGAGACGGGAATCACAATCATTATCATTGAGCATGTGATGAAAGCGGTCATGACTCTGTCCAACCGGATTTACGTATTGAACCAGGGATGTCTGATCGCGGACGGGACGCCCGGGGAGGTTTCGACACATCCGGAGGTAATCAAGTCTTATTTGGGGGAGAAACGGTATGCTAAAAATTGACAATATTTATGTGAATTACGGAAATTTTGAGGCGCTGCACGGCATTTCTCTCCATGTGAAAGAAGGTAAGATCGTGGCGCTAGTGGGTGGAAACGGAGCTGGCAAAACCACAACGATCAACTCCATTTCCGGACTGACCAGCCTACGACAGGGCGATATCATATTTGAAGGAAAGAGCATCAGGGATTCGCGGCCCCATGAGCGCGTTAAATCGGGCATAATACAGGTGCCGGAAGGCAGAAAGCTATTCCCTTACATGAGTGTGTATGAGAACCTTCTGATGGGTTCTTACCTGCCTGGGAATCGGGCGGATCGGCAGAAAAATCTGGAAATGTGTTTTGAGATCTTCCCCAAAATGGCGGAGCGGAAGAATCAGCTGGCGGGTACGTTGTCGGGCGGCGAACAGCAGATGTGTGCGATTTGCCGGGCGCTGATGTCTAACCCACGGCTGCTGATGCTGGATGAACCATCTCTCGGTCTGGCGCCTGTGGTTGTGGACACCGTACTGGACAGCATTGTAAGGATAAATAAAACGGGCGTGACCGTGCTCCTGGTAGAGCAGAATGTGCTTGCAACGCTGGATATTGCGGATTACGCGTACGCGATCGAAACAGGGAAGAATGCCCTGGAGGGAACCGGCAAAGAGCTGTTGGATAATGAACAAATGCGCAGCACGTATTTAGGGATTTAACCCGAACAAAATCAAAATCTGGAGGTGTTTTTATGTGTGACACAGTAGTAGTAACAAAAGAAAACAGTCGCAGCGGTTATACGGTTTTCGGTAAAGCCAGTGACCGCGCGGTGAACGAGCCGCAGCCGCTTATCTTCTGTCCGGCGGCAGATCATTCGCCTGGGAGCAAGGTAAAATGCACCTACATAGAGGTAGAGCAGGCGGAGCACACTTATGCCATGATCCTGTCAAAGCCCTCCTGGATCTGGGGAGCGGAGATCGGCGTAAACGAATTCGGTGTCTGCATCGGCAACGAGTCCGTGTTCTCCAGAGAGATGGTAACAGAGGGAGAAGCGCTTCTGGGCATGGACATCGTCCGGCTGGCGCTGGAGCGGGCGAAGACTGCCCGTGAGGCCGTTGAGGTAATGGGCGAGATGATGGAGAAGTATGGTCAGGGTGGAAACGCAAGCTTTGACGGTGTGTTTTTGTACGATAACGGCTATATGGTGGCGGATGAGAACGAAGCGTGGCATGTGGAGACGATCGGCGCTCACTACTGGGCCGCAAAAAAAGTTTCCGGTTCCTACAGTATTTCCAATTATATGTCAATTAATTATCCGGATCTGATGCACAAAGACCTGATTGAAAATGCCAGAAGAAAGGGATATCCGGTGGATGAGCCGTTTGATTTGGCCAAGGCGTATGTGGATTGGCACAGCCCGGTAAATATCAGCGGGATGCAGAGAAGATGCTGTTCCTTCCAGATGGCCAACAAGCCGGGCAGGGATTTCACCGTACCGGATATGCTGGCGCTGCTTCGCTCCCATTATACGACCGATCCGTGGACAAAGGGAGGCAGCTGCGTCTGTATGCATGCACATAATCCGGAAAGCGAGGAAGATATTGACTGTCAGACATGCGGTGTGATGATTGCTGTGGTAAAAGGAAAGGATACGCTGATGTGGGGCAATGGCATGGGTGTGACCTGCGTATCTCCGTTTCAGCCCATGTGGTTTGACGCCTATTCAAAAAAGCAAGTATTTGCCTATGAGGATATGGAAGCGGGCATGGATGAATGGATCAGGAGAGAGGGCATTAACCGGGCTATTCTGGACGGACGTATTCCAGAGGAAGAATACAAAAGAGAGCTTTACGCTATGGAGTCGGCCTGGCTGAAACAGGTAGATGAGGTAATGCCAGACCGTAAGAGCCGACAGGCATTGTGCGACGCCATAGCCGATGAGGCGGAAGCCTTTATTGACAAGTGGCTGGACAGCGCGAAGAAAGCGCCCTCGAATCCAAGGGGTTCCGTAGCTTTTCAGGCATGGTGGAAGCAGAAGAATGCGGAGCTGGGCAAAGATCGCAGACTTGCGAGATAGGATTAAATCCTTTCAGTCAATGGGGATCTGAATGGTTTTAATTAATTTCTTGGGGAAGGGAGGAAAGTTATTTCAAGGTATGCAAAAACAGTATTGTTACATCAACAGAAAAGGAGCAAAAGGCATGAAAATAATGAAGAGATTTGCAGCAATGGGGCTTGCCGCAGTGATGGCGCTGACGGGTATGGGAAGCACTGCTCTTGCAGAAGAGGGCTCTGAGGATACAATTAAGATCGGTGTAATTCTTTCTTTTACAGGTTCTGCAGCATATGAGAGTAAAATGCTTCAGCAGGGCTATGACTTCGCGGCAGAATACTGGAACAGCCAGGGCGGGATTCAGGCTCTGGGCGGTAAGAAGCTTGAAATGGTTTACGCTGACCACGCGGATGATGTGGAGACGGGTGTGACCGAGCTGGAACGGCTGCTGGACGAGGGTTGTGTGATTATCTCCGGTGACTATTCCGGCGGTTCGGTAATGCTGGCGATGCAGCCGGTATGCGAACGCAACGAGACCCCCATCGTAGTCAGCCAGCAGTCTGCGCTGGAAGTTTACGCGGAAGGCAACGAGTGGACATTCAATCCTACAAATGATGCGTCCACCAATGCGCAGGGCCTTGTAGGCACGATTGAGATGATCGCCGAGAAATTTGACGGTGGCGAGAAAGTGGATGGCGTGGGATTTATCGTAGAGAATACGGAGTGGGGCCAGAGCCAGATGGCAAGCTTCAAAAAGTACTTCGAGGAAGCCGGGATTGAGATCGTATACGAGGAGTCCTATGAGCTGGGCACCACCGATTTCACCACACAGGTAACCAAAATGAAGGCTGCCGATGTAAAATATCTGGTTCCGGTTGTCTCCGGACTGGAAGAAGGTGTCTCCCTGTATCGAACGGTGAAGGAGTATGATCTGAACTGTGGCTTCTTCTGCTGCGGCGGCGTAATTGTGACGGATGAATTCAAAGAGGCGGTTGGCGAAGCAGACGGAATTTTCTCCACCGATACCTGGAATCCGGGCTTCCTGGAAAAGAAGGGCGAGGCTTCTTTGGCGGTTCATCAGCTGTACGTGGATGAATACGGCTATAACATGAATGAGAATGCAGGTTGTGCATGGAATGCCGTAGCGGTTATGGTAGCCGCGCTCGAGGCGGCGGGTTCCACCGATGGCACTGCCATCCAGACTGCACTTAAAGAGATGGATCTGGATCCGGATTCCCCGTATATGATCATGACGCAGTTTGACGGCATGAAGTTCGGTTATCCGGACAGCAACGGCAACTACGGACACAATATTTATGGACTTTCTACCGTATCTCAGATGATCGACGGCAAGTGGCAGATGGTCTGGCCGGATGAAATGCTGCTGGAGAATCCGCTGGTGTGGCCGGTAGGGTAAGCAAAGCTTTCATACAGGAATAAAATGGTAAATTGGTAAATCTTTGAAATGACAATCTTCCCGATTGAAACAAAAATGTCTTCCCTGCCCGAAAGGGCAGGGAAAGGCGTAACCGGTAACCGGTAACTGATAATAGAATAACATTGGAAATTAATTACTGTATTTGAATAGTGTTATTACATAAAATCTTTGAGTTGAAATAATTAGTTATTTGTGTGAAATTTTACCGTAAAAGCGGATAATGGGCAAAAAGTCCGGAGAAAGGAAAAACTTGAAAGATGAAGTTTCTATTTGCATCGGATTCCTTTAAAGGGTCGCTCTCAAGTGAAAAAACAATGGAACTTTTAACCAGAGCGGCGAGAGAAGTATTCCGTGATTGTGAGTGTTGCGGAGTTCCCGTTGCTGATGGCGGTGAGGGCACAACGGACGCTGTAATCTGTGCGACGAATGGGGAAAAGATAACGGTAAAGGTACACGGGCCGCTGATGGAAGAAAGAGAAGCTTATTATGGGAAAATTGATGACAGGCAGGCAATTCTGGAGATGGCTGCCGCATCTGGACTTCCGTTGGTGCCGGCTGTAAAACAGGATCCAAGATTTACGACCACCTATGGCACAGGAGAATTGATCCGGGGGGCACTGGAGCATGGTTTTACCGACATCACGATCGCCATTGGCGGGTCAGCTACCAATGACGGAGGAATGGGCTGTATGCGTGCGCTTGGAGTCAGGTTCCTGGATCAGGAAGGAAACGAGCTGGAAGGAATTGGCAATGACCTGATCCGGGTGGCGCACATAGATATCAGTCATATGCCGGAGATGGTAAAACGGGCAAGGTTTACGATCATGTGCGATGTGAACAATCCCCTTTGCGGCGAGCACGGGGCAACCTATACCTATGGGAAGCAAAAGGGAGGAACTCCGGAGGTTCTGGATATCCTGGAGAAAGGAATGAAGAATTATCGGGATGTGATTATCCGTGAATTTGGCATCAATCCGGACAAATACCCGGGGGCAGGTGCGGCCGGAGGGCTTGGAGCGGCGTTTCGTGTGTTTTTAAACTCTACTTTGAAATCCGGAATTGAGACCGTGCTGGATTTGATTGATTTTGATCAGCGATTGGACGGCGTTTCTCTGGTAGTAACCGGGGAGGGCAGAATGGACTGGCAGTCCTGTTGCGGTAAGGTGGTGCAGGGCGTTGGTATGCGCTGCAAGAAACACGGCGTTCCGGCAGTCGCTTTGGTTGGCAGTATGGGACGCGGTGCGGAGGATATTTTTTCCTACGGAATAACCTCTGTGCTGACCACGGTATCCCGGGTACTGCTGCTGGAAGAGGCGTTGGAGAATGCGGAGGAGTTATATTACAGCGGTGCAATTCGTATGTTCCGTTTCCTGAAAGTGGGCAGAGAGGTGAAAGAATAAAACAATATGGACAGGGAACAGTTTCTCAGCGTAGGCATTGACGTAGGAACGTCCACATCTCAGGTAATGTTCAGCCGCATGACGGTGGAAAACACTGCCGGCTATTTTACCGTCCCTTCCCTCTCTATTGTAAATAAACAGACGCTCTATCAGGGGGAAATTTACCGGACACCGCTAAGAGACGATACGACGATTGATGCCGACCGTCTTGCTCAGCTGGTGGAGCGGGAATATAACAGGGCCGGTATAAAACGCGAACAGGTAAAAACCGGCGCAGTTATCATTACCGGGGAAGCCGCACGCAAAGAGAATGCAGCGGTCGTGCTGCAAAAGCTGTCCAGTTTTGCAGGTGATTTTGTGGTATCCACAGCCGGACCGGATCTGGAATCAGTGATTGCAGGGAAAGGCAGCGGCGCATGGCAGTATTCTGAGGAAAACGGAGTGGTAACGGCAAACCTGGATATTGGCGGGGGCACTACAAATATAGCTGTTTTTGACGGAGGGCAGGTGATTGCCAAGGGCTGCCTGGATATCGGCGGCCGACAGGTGACGATAGACGAAAACCGGAGGATAACGTACATCAGCCAGAGTGCAAAACAGATTGCCGAGGCATTTTCCCTTCCGCTTCCGGCCCTTGGTGAGGAGGCTGAGGAAGAGTCTCTTGCAAAGCTGTGTGATGCCATGTGCAGCCTGCTTGCGGACGCGCTTTCCGGCGCAGATACAGATATCCTGGATGCGGTATGGACAAAGGGGGCTTCCCGTCTGGAGACAGACGTCGCCCGGCCGATCAGGAACCTCTGTTTTAGCGGAGGGGTCTCGGACTGCATCGGGAACGTGTTTGCCGATCCATTTTGTTACGGGGATATCGGGGTTCTTCTGGGGACCTCAGTGGCGCGCAGCGCCATGTGCCGAAAGTACCGCGTATTACAGCCGGAGCAGACGATCCGCGCAACGGTAATAGGGGCGGGAAATTACACTACGACAGTTTCAGGAAGCACAATTGCCTATGCAGAAGGGATTTTCCCGATGAAGAATGTACCGGTGCTCAAGCTGTCGCCAGAAGAGGAGGCCGGGCTATGGAGAGGCGGGAAGGAAGAGGTTTGCGCGAAAATCCGTTGGTTTTTGGCACAGAATGACAGCGCTTGCATGGCTCTTGCCCTGACCGGCAGACCGGATCCGGATTATCCGGCGCTGAAAAGCTTTGCGGATGCTCTGGCCGACGCACTCTCTGAGTGCCTTCCCGGCGGCGCACCGCTTCTGGTCATCGTGAAGGAGGATATTGCGAAAGCCCTTGGTCAGATGATGCGGCAGCGTCTGGGCAGAGGCAGGGAATCCGTGGTTCTGGATGAAATCAGCGCGGGATCAAATGATTACATTGATTTTGGCTATCCGATTATGGGAGGGATAGCAATTCCGGTGGTGGTAAAAACCCTGATATTTGAGGGAAAGGAAGGTGGTCCGGGTGGGATATCGGACGGTCTTAAATGGAAGGACGTTCCAGTTTGAAACCGTGAAAGAGGTATTAGCCAAAGCCAGTGAAGCAAAATCCGGAGATGTACTGGCCGGTATTGCTGCAGGCTCGGATATTGAACGAATAGCGGCCAAGAGCGTTCTTGCCGGGATGACGCTGAAGGAACTGTATGAGGAGCCTGCGGTGCCTTACGAGGAGGACGAGGTGACCAGACTGAATATGGACGGTTTGGATCAGTCCGTGTTTGCGCAGATAAAGGGGTGGAGTGTGAGCGAACTGCGGGAATGGCTGCTCTCCTACGAGGCGGATAGCGCACAGATACGACGCCTTTCCCTTGGGTTGACGGCAGAGATGGTCTCAGCGGTGTGCAAGCTGATGACGAATCTGGATTTAATTTATGCGGCGTCAAAGATACGGGTAACGGCCCACTGCAATACAACAGTAGGCGAGACAGGGATCATGGGCACCAGGCTCCAGCCGAATCATACGACGGATAACGTGGAGGGCATTACCGCATCTCTTTTTGAGGGCCTTTCCTACGGCTGCGGAGATGTGCTGATCGGGCTGAATCCGGTGAATGATACGGTGTCCAGCTTAGTTGAAGTGCTGAAACGGTTTGACGAGGTAAAGCATACCTGGGAGATTCCCAGCCAGATTTGCGTGCTGGGGCACATCACAACTCAAATCGAAGCAGTGAAGCAGGGAGCTCCCTGCGATATGATTTTTCAGTCTATCGCCGGCAGCGAAAAGGGGAACCGTGCGTTTGGCTTCTGTGCGGATACAGTGCGGGAAGCGAAGGCTATTCTGAGAGAAAAGGGTACAGCCCAGGGCCCAAATATATTTTATTTTGAGACGGGCCAGGGCAGTGAACTTTCATCAGATGCCCATTTCGGGGCAGACCAGGTGACGATGGAAGCCAGATGCTATGCTTTTGGACGGGTCTTTGATCCGTTTATGGTGAATACGGTAGTAGGTTTTATTGGTCCGGAATATTTGTATGATTCCAAACAGGTTATCCGCGCCGGCCTGGAGGATCACTTTATGGCCAAGCTTTCAGGGCTCCCCATGGGGTGCGACTGCTGTTATACAAACCATATGATGGCGGATCAGAATGATATTGAAAACCTGGCGCTGTTGCTGGGCGCTGCCGGGGTGAACTATATTATCGGTGTGCCGACCGGCGATGATATTATGCTGAATTATCAGACCAACGCCTACCACGATATTAACGCAGTCCGGGAGATTTTGCACTTGCACCCGATCCCTGCTTTTGAGCATTGGCTGGAGAAAATGGGGATCATGGAAAACGGGAGATTAACGGCGAAAGCCGGGGATCCGACTATCTTTGCCAGGAGGGCATAAGGAAAGATGCTGAAAAGAGAAGAAATCAAGCGTATCGCGGAGCAAATTGTCGCTGCGATGCAGGACGGGTCTTTTCCGTATCCAGAAGAGGGAAAAAGCAGGTTGGAAGAGCCTCCGGTCAGAGTTCAGGATCCGGATATGCTCAGAAGGATGATGAAAAAAACCTCGGCGCGCATTGGCGTAGGAAGGGCCGGGCCAAGGCTGCGGACAGAAACCATGCTGAAACTGAGGGCGGATCATGCGGCCGCCAGGGATTCGGTTTTTCTGGATGTGAGTCAGAGCGTGATAAAGGAACTTGGACTGCTGCCGGTCTGCACCTGCTGCGAAGACAAAAATATGTTCCTGACACGGCCGGATCTGGGCAGGGAGTTTGATGAAGAGACCAAGACGCTGATCCGAAAAAAGTGTATTCCAAGCCCGGATGTGCAGCTGATTGTCAGCGATGGCCTTTCCTCAGCAGCCATTGAAGCGAATGCGGGGCGAATCCTTCCGGTGGTAACTGAGGGACTGCTGGAGCGGAACATAACCGTTGGCACGCCTCTGTTTGTCAAGTATGGGCGGGTGGCTGCCCAGGACTGGATCTGTGAGCTGGTGGATGCCAGAGTGGTGTGCAGCTTTATCGGGGAGCGTCCGGGGCTGGCAACAGCGGAGAGCATGAGCGCCTATATTGCGTACCGGGCGACGGTGGGTATGCCGGAGGCCAGACGAACGGTGGTATCCAATATCCACCGCAGCGGCGTCCCGGCAATGGAGGCGGGCGCTTATCTGGTGGATTTGCTGTCGCTGATCCTCAGGCAGAAGGTCAGCGGTGTGGAACTGAAAAAATAGCGGGAGGGCAGGATGAACCGGCAGCTTGAGACAACGATATTGAGTGTGAAGATACTGCCGGATGCCGCTCCGGCGCTTCTTGGAAGACTGTCTGTGCGCAGCGGGGACAGAAGCCTCGGCTTGTTCAGCACCGATTGTGATGATGTGTCCTACACGGCATTGGACGAGGCCACGAAAAAAGCGGATGTAGCGGTGTGTTATGCAAAAAGTATGTATGCCGGCTCGTCGAATGCCAGCACGGCTCTGGCCGGAGAGTTTATCGGGATCTTATCCGGGCCGGATCCGGAAGAAGTTCGCAGCGGTCTGGAGGCTGCATTCCAGATGATCCAAAACGGCGCACATTTTTATACAGCCAATGCAGACGGAAGCGTAGTCTATTACGCCCACTGCATTTCCCGGACAGGAGCCTACTTATCGGAGCAGGCCGGTGTGGCGGAGGGAACGCCCATGGCGTACCTGATTGCCCCTCCCACAGAGGCAACAGTGGGGCTTGACGCGGCGCTGAAAGCCGCATGTGTGGAACTAAAGGTATATTACGGGCCGCCGACGGAGACAAACTTTGCAGGAGGCCTTCTGACGGGAGATGAGGCATCATGCCGGGAGGCCTGCAAGGCATTTCGGGACGCTGTGTGTTCCGTCGCGCAGGCTCCGTTGTCGTTCTGATCAGGCGGCACGGAAAAAAGGAAGGAGTGATATGTGTTGGTGATCGATCATGACCTGCAGTCCATCCAGGAGGTGAGAAATCTGGTGGCGGCTGCTAAGGGCGCCGGGCATTTGCTTGCCGGCCTTTCTCAGGAAGAACTGGATCAGATCTGCGCAGCCGTGGTCCGGGCATGTACAGAGAATGCTGAGCGCCTGGCCAAAATGGCGGTTCAGGAGACGGGCTTTGGCCGGTGGGAGGACAAGACGCTGAAAAACCGGCTTGGAAGCGAGATTGTCTGGGAATCTATCCGGGAGATGAAGGTTGTCGGCTTGATTGGGGAGGACAGAACGAAGCGAATCCGGGAGATCGGCGTTCCCATGGGCGTGGTTGCAGCCCTGATTCCCTCCACCAATCCCACCTCGACGGTGATGTATAAGACCCTGATTTCTCTAAAAGCAGGCAATGCAATTGTGATCAGCCCGCATCCGGGAGCGAAGAACTGTGTCCTGGAGACATGGGAGGTTATTCGCAGGGCGGCCGAGAAGGCGGGGGCGCCGGAAGGGGCCATCGGCTGCATCACAATGCCGTCTATGCAGGCAACCGATACGCTGCTAAAACACCGGGATGTGAGCATTATTCTTGCTACCGGAGGAGAAGCCATGGTGAGAGCCGCGTATTCCTCGGGGAATCCGGCGTTGGGGGTTGGCCCCGGAAACGGGCCGTCTTACATTGAACGCTCGGCGGATATTCCTCTGGCGGTGCGGCGGATTATGGACTCAAAGACCTTTGATAATGGTACGATTTGTGCGTCGGAACAGTCCATAGTGACGGATGCGTGTGTTGCGGAGAAGGTAGAGGAGGAAATTAAACGCCAGGGCGGATATTTCCTGAACCCTGAGCAGTCCGAGACACTTTCCGGTTTTCTGCTGCGCTCAAACGGCACGATGAACCCGAAGATTGTCGGGAAAACAGCGGAGGCCATCGCTAAAATGGCCGATCTGGACATCCCAGCGGGAACAAGGCTGCTGGTTTCGCGCCAGGAAAACGATAATGTAAATAAGCTGAATCCCTACGCAAGGGAGAAGCTCTGCCCGGTGATTGCATATTTTGTGGTGAAGGATCACACGGAGGCATGTGAACTTTGCATCCGTATCCTGCAAAATGAAGGAGCCGGGCACACCATGACCATGCACACGCAAAATGAGCAGGTGGTGGAAGAGTTTTCTCTGAAAAAACCGGTATCCCGGATTTTAGTAAACACACCGGGCGCTCTGGGCGGCGTGGGCGCGACGACCGGCCTTGCTCCGGCCCTGACCCTGGGCTGCGGCGCAGTTGGCGGCAGCGCAACTTCAGACAATATCACGCCCATGAATCTGATTAATATCCGGCGGGTGGCCTGGGGGCTGAAGGAGCTGGATGAACTGAGAGAGTCAGGGGTTACTCAGACGAATGGAGCCGGATCGTGCGCCAGAGTCGAAGCGACGGAGGAGGATATCCAGGCGATTACCCGTATTGTGCTTGAACGGCTGAAAAAGCTGCGGGCATAAATATATTATTCTATGATACGCGGAGCTACCATGTAAGATCCGTGAACCTAAAAACAAACAGGATAAGGAGGACATTGTTATGGCAAATTTACAGGCATTGGGAATGATTGAGACAAAAGGGCTGGTTGGATCCATTGAGGCGGCGGATGCAATGGTAAAGGCGGCCAATGTGACACTGATTGGCAAAGTACATGTAGGCGGCGGCCTTGTGACCGTTATGGTTCGGGGCGATGTGGGCGCGGTGAAGGCGGCCACGGATGCGGGTGCGGCAGCGGCCGGACGGGTTGGCGAGCTGGTTTCCGTTCATGTGATTCCGCGTCCCCATAGCGAGGTGGAGATGATCCTTCCTTCTCTGGGCGGTGAAAATAAATAAACCGGTCGCGGATAAGGGGGTTTGCATATGAAGGTGCTGACAGAAGCAGACCTGCGCAGCGCAGGCGGCGGAACGAGCCAGAACGAATATCGGGTTTCCCGCGATACCTTTGTGACCCCGTTGGCGAAGGAGTATATGCGCGATCATAAAATTCGGCTGGTGATTGCGGATGAAGATGCCGGGAGAACGAGGAAAACAATGACGGTAAGCCAGCGCCTGTCCGAAGGTTTTGTGGATGCAGCCACCGGGGAGCGTCTGGAGAGCAAGCCAGAGATGATGACCCATCTCCGGGCGAATCTGCTGGTTCCCAAAACGCATCCGCGAATTGAACTCAGGGGCTTTCTGGACAGCCTGCAGGCACAGATTCTTCTGCTACAGCATGAGTGCCGCAGGGAGGATCTGAGAAGAGATCTGGGAAGTGTGCTGGAGGCTGTTAAAGAAATTATGGGCGCAGAGGTGAAAGAGGAACAGGTAACGTTCTCACTGTTTGGCCTGAGCCTGGAGGAAATTCACCGCCAGTCTTATCAGGTGAAGGAGACGTTTGGCATGGGACATCCTGTCCCGGAGGTATCCATGGGAGAGATGGCGCTTCGGCTGAATTTGCTGCGTACGGATGTGCGTAAGGCTGAGCTTGCCGCAGCCAGGTCATTTCCAGATGGGGACAGGCTCGGCATTGTAGAAGGGCTGAACCGGCTAAGCAGCGGGGTATATGTGCTGTTTTGCCGGGTAGTGTCCGGGTATTACGCCAAGGAGTAGCGGAAAGGAAGAAAGCGTATGACAACAGAAGAAATGCAGGAAATCATCACCCGAGTCCTTTCCAGGGCAGCGGAATGGGATAATCCGGTATCCACAGAGCTGCCGTTGGAGTTTTTGATTGAAACCTCCGCCCGGCATGTACATCTGACAGAGGCGGCTGTAGAGCAGCTGTTCGGGGAAGGCGCGCGTCTCACGCCGAAATCGAGCCTTTCCCAGCCCGGGCAGTATCTCTGCGAAGAGCGGGTAGCGTTGGTGACGAGGCGGGGGAGAATTGATAATGTAGCGGTGCTTGGCCCGCCGCGGACTGCAATTCAGACAGAGTTATCGGCCGGCGATTGTGTGCAGCTGGGGATCAAAGCGCCGGTGAGACTTTCCGGGGATCTGACGGGAGCGGGCGACGTGTATATTGTCGGCCCCAGAGGAATGCTCGACGCCAGAGGAAGTGTGATTATCGCGAAAGCGCATATTCACATCACACCTGAGGAAGCGGCGGGCATCGGCATTCGAGACAGACAGAGAGTATCTGTGCGGATACCCGGCAAGCGCCAGGTGACCATCGGCGATGTGATCTGCCGCGTTTCTTCCAGCGCCAAACTTGCCATGCACATTGATTTTGACGAAGCAAATGCCTGTATGGTGGAAAAGGGAGCGAAGGGGAAAATGTGCCTGAATAACGATACATGGCCTCAGGCAGTTGTCGCGGCGCCTTCTGCGGGGGCGGCGCCGATGGCAGGACCATCATCCGGCAAAAAGAGCGCGGATGTCCGACCGGAAGAGGAAGGGATGGCGTTGGGCGCTTTGCTGAAGGGTGGACGTGTTCTGATAACGGAGAGGGACGCAGTGCGCCTGGCAGAGGAGGGACATAAAACGATTCCCCTGTCCGCAGGTATGATTCTGACGCCTTCGGCAAGGGATGTGCTGCGCAGTGCGGCGATAAAAGTGGAGCTGTCATCAGGAGGGTGTGAAAGGTGCTAATTTGTAAGGTGATCGGACACGTTTGGGCTACCAGAAAAGAGGAGGCATTAAGCGGGAGCAAACTGATGATCGTGAAGGAAGAAACGACAACAGAGAAGGGCGGCGCTGTTTTTGTGGCATCGGATTCCATTGGCGCCGGCATTGGCGAACGGGTTCTGGTCGTAACGGGCAGTACGGCGCGCAAGGCTCAGGGCTCAGATGACATCCCCATCGACAGCGCAATTGTTGGTATTATTGATTCCCTGGAGGTGGACGGGAGCGTATGCCCGACTCGGTCTGCGCAGACAGGGCAAAGACGTAAAGGTAGATAATATGCGGCTAACAGAACAGATTCAAGAGGCAGGGATTGTCGGCTGCGGCGGCGCAGGCTTTCCGACTCATGCAAAATACGAAACAGACAGGATTGAGACAATTATTATCAACGGCGCAGAATGTGAACCTCTGTTGCAGAATGACTGTTATCTGATGCGTCATATGGCGGCGGAGCTGGTGCGCGGCGCGGGGCTGCTTTTAGAAGGGACATCGGCGAAGGAGTGCGTGTTTGCCCTTAAAGAGTCTTACCGGGAGGAAACGGACGCACTTCGCGCGGCCATCCAGATATCGGGAGGGCCGATTCGGCTGCACCTGATGAAAAGTTATTTTCCGGCCGGGGATGAACAGCTGATGGTATATGAGGTGACCGGAAGGATAGTGCCTCCGGCGGGGATCCCTATTGAGGCAGGGTGTGTGGTCACCAATGTGGCAACGCTGTTGTGTATTGCACAGGCCTGGGAGGGGATACCCTTTACTCAGAAATATTTAACGGTGACCGGAGAGGTAGCGCGTCCGATCATTGCCCGCGTTCCGGTCGGTACGCCGGTGAGTGAGTGCCTGAGGCTGGCCGGAGGCGTAGTCACGGATCCGTACGTGGTGGTGAACGGTGGGCCAATGATGGGGAAAATCATGACAGCAGAGGAGGCCGAACTGGCTTGTGTGACAAAGACGATGTCGGGCTTGCTTGTCCTGCCGTCGGATAATGCGATGGTGAGGCGCAGCCAGATCAGCATAAAGACCATGCAAAACCGTGCGATGTCAGCCTGCATTCAGTGCAGCTTTTGTACTCAGCTGTGTCCCAGACATTTACTCGGCCATCCGCTGGAGCCTCATCGCATTATGCGCAGGATTGCGTCTGGACAGGCTTTTGAAGATCTGTTGGAGGATCCGGTGATTCAAAGCGTGGCGCTTTGCAGCTCCTGCGGTGTATGTGAGGTATTCGCCTGTCCTATGGGCCTTATGCCCAGACAGGTCAACGTACGGCTTAAGGAGCAATTGGCTAAGAAAGGAATTCGCTATACGCGTCCTGACGGAGACTTGAAGGCAAATAAAGAGCGGCAGGATCGCAAAATCCCGGCTGATCGGATGGCCAGGCGCGCTGGTATGCAGTCATATCTGGATATTCGGATTGACACTCTTGAAATTCTTCCGCCTGAGGAAGTAAAGGAGGTTCGGATCGGATTGAGACAGGGGATTGGCGCTCCGTCTGTCCCGGCAGTCCAGACGGGCGATCTGGTGAAGTGTAATCAGACGATTGCGCTATGCCCGGATGGAAAGCTTGGAAGCGCGCTTCATGCTTCGATTGACGGCAGGGTGACGGTCACGGACACGCAGATTATGATCAGCAGATAAGGAGAGCCAATGGTGGAGACAATTGGAATTCTGGAAAGTAACAGCATTGCCAGGGGTGTGGAGGCGGCGGATATTGTTCTGAAGACGGCGGAAGTAAGCCTGCTGTACGCGAAGCCTGTATGCCCGGGCAAGTATACGGTTTTATTTTATGGAGATGTGGCGGCCGTCCAGGCTTCGGTGGATGCGGGAAGCCAGGCGCTGGATGAACATCTGGTAGATTCGGTTGTGATACCGCGGATTCATCCGCATGTGATCCGGGCATTCAGCCGGTCCACGGAAATTACCGGAGTGAATGCAGTTGGCGTAATGGAGTTCTTCAGTGTGACGGCGGCAGTGTATGCGGCAGATGCGGCGGCTAAGGCGGCGGAGGTAACTCTGGTGGATGTCCGGCTGGGCGTAGGTATCGGCGGGAAATCCTTTGCAGTAGTTACCGGCGACGTGGCGGCAGTTCGGGAAGCGGTGGCTAGCGGCATGGCACTGGGAGCTGAAAAGGGACTTGCTGTTTCCAGCGTGGTAATACCAAGCCCGCGTCCGGAAATTTTTATGGAACTGCAGTAGGGAGGAGAGAAATGCCGGAAAAAAAACAGCGGATTATACAGGAATTTGTTCCGGGCAAGCAGGTAACCATGGCACATGTGATTGCCAATCCGGATGAGTCGCTATATAAAAAACTTGGAGTGGTGAGCAAGGCCAGAGGAGCTCTTGGGATTCTGACCATCACACCAAGTGAAGCAGCGATTATTGGCGCGGATGCTGCCACGAAGGCTGCCGAAGTGGAGATTGTGTTTGTGGATCGTTTCTCTGGTTCCCTTGTGATAGTGGGAGACGTAGCAGCGGTGGAATCAGCCACAAGGGATGTGCTCAGAGTGCTGGGAGAGACCCTCAATTTTGCTCTGGCGGAGATAACGAGGTCATAGCCATGAAAAAGGTAATGATGGTAGGGAAGATTGGCTGTGGGAAAACTACCCTCAGCCAGCGCCTGTTGGGTGAGCGGGTTCAATATGCGAAAACGCAGGCCATTCAGGTAATGGGCGAGGATATCCTGGACACACCGGGTGAATACGTAGAACAGAAGCAGTTTTACAGCGCCTTGACGGTGACTGCGGTGGAAGCGGATGTAATCCTGCTTCTGATGTCCGCAGTGGATGAGCAGAATGCATTTTCTCCAAGAATGCGAAACTTATTCTATGATAAGCAGGTAATCGGCGTAGTGACCAAAACAGATCTCTGTGACAGGCCGGAAATGATCGCGTCTGCGAAAGAAATACTGGAATTGGCGGGTGTAGATGAGATTGTGGAGGTTGGGTTTGACGGGGACGAAGGACTTTCACGGCTGCGCCTGCGTTTGGAAAAGGATGTTCTGTAGAAAACGAAATCAGCTGTTTCGCTTTGTATCAGATGAAAGCTTTGCTGCTGTTTCCCTCTGTTTCCGGTTGCATCCGTGCGATAGATTGACGGCAGCGGCATATAAGGAGGAGAGATGGAAATAATTCACGTTCCCTACGGCAAAAGTACTCTGGAAATTGAAGTTCCCGGGGATGTGGCGCAGGAAGAATTCCTGGGCTGCCTGGTTCCCCGCCTGAATGATCTCCGGCCAGAGCTGGAGGAAGCCGACCTGGTACGGGAAGCCCTGGAGCATCCCATCGGGACGGAGCGGCTGTGCCGTCTGGCAGAAGGGAAGAGAAATATCGTAGTGATCGCATCGGATCATACCAGGCCGGTACCTTCGCGCATCATTGCGCCTTTGCTGCTTGAGGAAATCCGAAAAGGAAGCCCGGATGCAAAGATCACTTATCTCATTGCCACCGGCTGCCACCGGGCAACTACCCCGGAAGAGCTGGAGGAGAAATTTGGCCGGGACCTGGTGGAACGGGAACATTTTGTTGTACACGACTGTGACGACCGGGAAAATCTGGTGGAAGCGGGGATTTTGCCGTCAGGCGGTGTCCTGATACTTAATCGGATTGCGATGGAAGCGGATTTGCTGGTTTCGGAGGGCTTTATCGAACCTCATTTTTTTGCAGGTTTCTCCGGCGGGCGGAAGAGCGTGCTGCCAGGTGTGGCGGCCAGGGAGACAGTGCGCTGGAATCACAACGCGGCATTTATTGCCGATATGCGGTCACGTACTGGTAATCTAGAGGGAAACCTTATCCATCAGGATATGAGATATGCCGCCCGCCGCGCTGGCCTTGCGTTCATCTGTAATGTGGTGCTGAACGCGAGAAAGAAGATTATTGCAGCGGTAGCCGGTGATATGGAGGCCGCTCACCAGCGCGGCGTGGATTTTCTGTACCGTCAATGTGCCGTGCCAAGGACAGAGGCAGATATTGTCATCACCGGGAACGGAGGTTATCCGCTGGATCGGAATATTTACCAGTCTGTAAAGAGTATGACGGCGGCAGAGGCAACCGTGAAAGCGGGCGGCGTGATTATTCTGGCGGCAGAGGCTCGGGATGGACACGGTGGCCAGAGGTTTTATGATATGTTCTGCGAGGAACCGGAACTGGAGGCGCTTGAACGGCGTTTTCTCACCACTTCGCCCGGGGAGACACAGGTGGATCAGTGGCAGGCACAGATCCTTATCCGAGTGTTAAAGCGCGCCACAGTGATCTGTGTTTCTTCTCTCCCGGATGAGATGGTAGAAAACTTCCATATGATTCCAGCACATTCCCTTCACCAGGCGCTTGCCGTAGCCAGACGCATCCTTGGCGCTCGTGGTATTCAAAACAGTACCGTTTTAGTCATCCCGGACGGAGTGTCAGTAATGGTAGAGCAGGACTTACTCCCCAGCCATCACCTGTGAAAGCGTTCGTTTTTTCTGTCAAAGGAAAGTCCTATGGCTTAAATCTCAACTTGTTATGCCTTTTCTTTTTCTGCATCCATCATCTTCATGGCGCGGACCTTCAGCGGCAGTCCAAAGAGGGTGATAAACCCGCTTGCATCGTGGTGATCATACAGGTCTCCGGTGGTGAAGGAGGCCAGTGATTCATTGTAGAGGCTGTAGGGAGAGGTGGTGCCGGCTTTAATGATGTTGCCCTTGTACAGCTTGAATTTCACTTCCCCGGTCACGTACTTCTGGGTGGATTTCACAAACGCCCAGATCGCTTCCCGCAGCGGCGTGTACCATTTTCCCTCGTATACGATCTGGGCAAACTGGCTGCCCAGTTTTTTCTTTGTTTCCAGTGTTTCCCGGTCAAGAATCAGTTCTTCCAGCTGCTCGTGCGCTTCCATCAGGATCGTTCCGCCCGGCGTCTCATAGACGCCCCGGGATTTCATGCCCACGACACGGTTCTCCACGATATCGACGATGCCGACGCCATGTTTGCCGCCCAGATGGTTGAGCTGTGCGATAATCTCAGAAAGCTTCATTTCCCGGCCGTTCAGCGTTTTCGGAACGCCGGCCTCAAAGGTCATGGTGACATATTCGGCCTCATCCGGGGCCTTTTCCGGAGTGACGCCCAGCACCAGCATATGGTCGTAGTCCGGTTCGTTGGCCGGATCTTCCAGTTCCAGGCCCTCGTGACTGATATGCCAGAGGTTGCGGTCGCGGCTGTAGCTGTGGCTGTGGTCAAAGGGGAGATCGATGCCGTGCTGTTTGCAGAATTCAATTTCGTCTTCCCGGGAATTCATTTTCCAGACGTCGGTCATACGCCAGGGGGCGATTACCCGGATATCCGGTGCAAGAGCCTTGATGCCCAGCTCAAAACGGATCTGATCATTGCCCTTGCCAGTGGCCCCGTGGCAGATCGCCGCAGCGTTTTCCTTGCGGGCAATCTCCACCAGCCGTTTGGCGATAGCCGGCCGGGCCATGGAAGTACCCAGCAGATACTTGTGCTCATACACCGCGCCAGCCTGCACGCAGGGCAGAATAAAATCGTCGCAGAATTCATCCACGATGTTTTCAATATATAATTTGGAGGCGCCCGAGCGCTTTGCCCGCTCTTCCAGGCCGTCCAGTTCCTCGCCCTGTCCACAGTCGATGCAGCAGCAGACCACGTCGTAATCAAAGTTTTCTTTCAGCCACGGAATCATTGCGGTGGTATCCAGTCCACCGGAATATGCTAAAATTACTTTCTCTTTCATAAATAAAATCCTCCTCTTACTCTTCCCGGAATTGAAACCAGGCTTTCTCAGACTGTATTGCCGTCGTCTGTCCCGGATTGGAAAAGCGCCTGCGCAAGTCCGGTTCATTCGTCTGCCAGTATAGCGCAGACATCATAAATATGCAAGTATTAATTTAAAATTTGGTAAATTTGTAAAAATATCCTGTATAATATACATAAAAAATGTATATTAATGCAATCAGAAAATTCTTTACTTCCTGGGAATGATGGTTTATGATGTTACAGAGGCGCGAAGCATACCGTTCTGACAGACTGGTTTCGCGCTGTAATCTGTGGGAGATATTTCAATATTTTATGGATATGGAAGGAGTAATAGATGATAAAGGCGGGAATTATTGGTGCGACCGGATACGCAGGCGGCGAGTTGGTGCGGCTGCTGCTGGGACACAGGGATGTGGAGATCGTATGGTATGGCTCCAGAAGCTACGCGGATCAGAAATACGCCTCCGTATATCAGAATATGTTTCAGATCGTGGATGCAAAATGCATGGATGACGATATGCAGGAGCTGGCGAAGCAGGCGGATGTGATCTTTACGGCGACGCCTCAGGGATTTTGCGCCTCGCGGATCAATGAAGAGATTCTGTCAAAGGCCAGAGTGATCGATCTCAGCGCGGATTTTCGCCTGAAGGATGTGAATATATACGAGGCGTGGTACAAAATGGAACACAAAGCGCCCGGTTATCTGGAGGAAGCGGTATATGGGCTCTGTGAGATCAACCGCAAAAGGATTCCCGGCGCACGGCTCGTTGCAAATCCGGGATGCTATCCCACCTGCAGCATCCTTTCCGTCTATCCAATGGTGAAGGAGGGGCTGATCAATTTATCTACCCTTATTATCGACGCCAAATCCGGGACTTCCGGAGCGGGAAGAGGGGCAAAGACGGACAATCTATACTGCGAGGTGAATGAAAATATAAAGGCCTACGGCGTGACCACCCACAGACATACGCCGGAGATCGAGGAGCAGCTTGGCTATGCGGCCGGGGAACCGGTGACGCTGAGTTTTACGCCCCATCTGGTTCCGATGAATCGGGGGATTCTGGTTACCGCCTATGCTTCCCTGAAACGCAGCGTTACCTATGAAGAAGTGAAAGAAGTGTACGACCGATACTATGAGACGGAACCGTTTGTGCGGGTGCTTCCGGAAGATGTGTGTCCCCAGACAAAATGGGTGGAGGGCAGCAATTACGTGGACGTGGGTTTTAAGATCGACCCCAGAACCGGACGGCTGGTTATGATGGGCGCTATGGACAATCTGATGAAGGGCGCGGCAGGGCAGGCGGTGCAGAATATGAATCTGATGATCGGTCTGCCTGAGAACGAGGGGCTGCTGATGGCGCCGCTATATCCCTGAGCAGGGAAGGGACGGACCATGCAGTTTACCCGGAACATAGGAAAGAATGAGGCCAGTATGCAGTTATGCAAGGAGAGATGAAAATGCAGGAGATAACCGGCGGTGTGACCGCCCCGAAAGGCTTTGCGGCGGCAGGAGCTGCCGCAGGCATCAAAAAAGAAGGAAAAGACATGGCAATGATCTACAGTGAGGCCCCGTGCAGGGTGGCCGGAACTTTCACAACAAATATTGTGAAAGCAGCCCCGGTGAAGTGGGATCAGGCCGTCGTATATGGCAATAAGACGGCTCATGCGGTGGTAGTGAACAGCGGCATCGCCAACGCGTGCACGGGAGTCGAGGGCTATGGTTACTGCCAGGACACGGCCCGGAAGACGGCGGAACTGTTTGGTATAGAGGAAAATCAGGTGCTGGTGGCGTCCACCGGCGTCATCGGGGCGCAGATTCCAATTGATAAGATCAAAGCCGGGATTGAGAAGCTGAAGCCGATTCTGTCCCATTCCCCTGCGGCGGGGTCTATGGCGGCGGAGGCTATTATGACCACGGATACCGTAAAGAAGGAGATTGCGGTGGCGACGGAACTCGGGGGGAAAACTGTGACGATCGGAGGTATGTGCAAGGGCTCCGGCATGATCCACCCGAATATGTGTACCATGCTCAGTTTCGTGACGACCGACGCCAATATTTCCCAGGAGCTTTTGCAGAAGGCTCTGAGCGCGGATGTAAAGGATACCTACAACATGGTTTCCGTGGACGGCGACACCTCCACAAATGATACGTGCCTGCTTCTGGCGAACGGTCTGGCGGGCAATCCCCGCATCACCCAGGAGGGGGCGGATTACGAAACATTCTGTAAAGCGCTGAGCTTTGTCAACACGTATCTGGCAAAGCATATAGCGGCCGACGGCGAGGGGGCCACAGCCCTTTTTGAGGTGAGAGTAACAGGAGCGGCAAGCAAGGAGCAGGCTGTGATCCTGAGCAAGTCCGTGGTTTCCTCCAACCTTACCAAAGCGGCGATTTCCGGACATGACGCGAACTGGGGCCGGATCCTGTGCGCCATGGGCTACTCCGGAGCGCAGTTTGATCCGGAGAAGGTGAATCTGTATTTTGAGAGTACAGCCGGAAAGATACAGATTCTGGAAAACGGCGTGGCTGTGGATTACAGCGAGGAAGAGGCCACAAGGATTCTCTCCGGGAAAGCGGTGACGGCCATCGCGGACCTGAAAATGGGCGGGGCCTCGGCCACGGCCTGGGGCTGCGATCTCACCTGCGATTATGTGAAAATCAACGCAGACTACCGTTCCTGAGAAAATGGAAAGGGACTGTTAAATTCGGGAAATAATTACCGGCGGGATCCCGGTCCGCGTCCCCTTACATAGAATATATGAGTACAGAAGGCAGGTAGAAATATGGAAAAGGCAATGGAGCTTTGGGTGGAAAAGGCAAATGTCCTCATTGAGGCGCTGCCTTATATTCAGCGCTTTCACGGGAAAACCATCGTGGTAAAATACGGGGGAAGCGCCATGGCGGACGAAGCGCTGCAAAACAGCGTGATCCGGGATGTGGCCCTTCTGAAGCTGGTGGGCTTCCGGCCGGTGATTGTTCACGGCGGCGGTAAGGCGATCACGCGCTGGATCAACAAGATCGGACTGGAGACGAATTTTATCAACGGCCTGCGGGTGACGGACCGGCCCACCATGGAGATCGTGGAGATGGTGCTGAATAAGATCAATAAAGATCTTGTCTCCATGATGCAGCACATAGGGCTGAAGGCGGTGGGAGTCAGCGGCAAGGACGGAGAGATCCTGAAAGTGCAGCGAAAACTCTCCGACGGAAAGGACATCGGATTTGTGGGGGAGGTGCGGGAGGTCAATACCGGCCTGGTGAATACCCTGCTGGACAATGACTTTATCCCGGTGATCTGTCCGGTGGGAACCGGAAGGGGCTGCGAATCCTACAATGTGAACGCGGACGACGCGGCCTGTGCGGTTGCAAAGGCCCTGAAAGCATCCAAGCTGGCGTTTCTGACGGACATCGAGGGCGTATACCGGGATCCTTTGGACCGCACATCACTCATTAGTGAACTGTCCGTCCCGGAAGCCAGGGAATTTCTGAAAAGCGGAAATGTGGGAGGCGGAATGCTGCCGAAGCTGGAAAGCTGCATAGACGCCATTGAGTCCGGCGTATCCCGGGTACATATTCTGGACGGCAGGATCGAACACTGCCTGCTGCTGGAATTTTTCACGAACCGTGGAATCGGTACGGCCATTATCGGAGATCAGGAGGAACGATATTATGTTAACCAGTGAATACATAGAACGCACCGAGGCGGCGGTACTTCACACTTATAACCGCTTTCCTGTGGTTTTTGAGAAGGGCAGCGGCGTATATCTGACCGACGTGGATGGAAAAGAATATCTGGATTTTGGAGCCGGGATCGCGGTTTTCGCCCTGGGTTATGGGAATAAAGCGTATGAGGAGGCGTTAAAAAGCCAGATCGAAAAACTGATCCATACCTCCAATCTGTTTTACAATGTGCCCATGATGGAGGCGGCGGAAAAGCTGACAGCCAGAAGCGGCATGAGCAAAGTGTTTTTCACCAACAGCGGCGCCGAGGCTGTGGAGGGCGCTATGAAAGCGGCGCGCAAATACGCTTATCTGAAGGATGGGGGCAAGAGCCATGAGATCATTGCTATGAACCATTCTTTCCACGGGAGGAGCATGGGCGCTCTGTCCGTCACGGGAAATTCCCACTATCAGGAGCCCTTTAAACCACTGGTAGGAGGCATAAAATTTGCGGATTTCAATGATCTGGAGAGCGTAAAAGACCAGATCACGGACCGGACCTGTGCCATTATCCTGGAGACTGTACAGGGGGAGGGCGGAATCTATCCCGCCGATCCGGAGTTTTTAAGGGGAGTCCGGACTGTGTGCGACGAGAGGGGCATATTGCTGATCCTGGATGAGATTCAGTGCGGCATGGGGCGCACCGGAAGCTGGTTTGCGTGGCAGCAGTACGGTGTAAAGCCGGATATCATGGCCTGTGCCAAGGCCCTTGGCTGCGGTATGCCAGTGGGCGCCTTTGTGCTGAATGAAAAGACGGCGGCATCGTCCCTGGCCCCGGGGGATCACGGCACCACCTACGGCGGGAATCCCCTGGCTTGCGCGGCGGTTTCCCGGGTGTTTGACCTTTTTGAAAAACAGCATATTGTGGAGCATGTGCAGGAACTGACGCCTTATTTTGAACAAAAGCTGGAGGAACTTGTGGAAAAATACGATTTTCTGACCACGCGCCGGGGCAAAGGCTTTATGCAGGGTCTGGTGGTGACCGGCCGCCCGGTGGGCACGATCGTGGGGAAAGCGCTGGAAAACGGCCTGGTTGTGCTCAGCGCCGGAAGCGACGTGCTCCGTTTGGTCCCGCCCCTTGTGATTGAAAAGGAGGATATCGACGAGATGGTAAGCCGGCTGGAGAGTTCGTTCTGACCAGAATCCGCTTTCGCGCATATGCGAACCGTAAATCAGCAAACTGTAAATTGCCGGATAAAAACCTCGCTATCTGCACATACTTACCGCATCAGGTTATTTTGGCGAAGAGTTGCCGTATCTTAGGGGCGCACCGTAAAGCGCCCTGTCATGGCAGCCTTGAAGCACAGAGCAGGATGGAGATGGCCGTATGTGGGGAATTTTGATCGCGTTATTGTCCGGCGCGCTGATGAGTGTCCAGGGAGTCTTTAATACGGAGGTGACAAAGCAGACAAGCCTGTGGGTGTCGTCTGCTTTTGTGCAGTTTACGGCGTTTCTGGTCTGTCTGATTATATGGCTGTTTACAGACCGGACCAGTTTTATGAGCCTGGCGTCGGTGGAACAGAAATATATGCTGCTGTCCGGTGTAATCGGCGCTTTTATCACCATCACCGTGGTGAAAGCCATGGCTTCCCTTGGCCCTGCGCGGGCGGCCATGCTCATCGTTATCTCCCAGCTCATCGTCGCCTATGTGATTGAGCTGGCGGGGCTTTTCGGGGTGGAAAAACAGCCCTTTGAATGGCGCAAGGCCATCGGGATGGCGGCCGCGATCATCGGAATCGTAATATTTAAGTGGTAATTTGAAATATTTAAAAATTTTGTTGCAAAAGCACACATTTTTCGTTAAAATAAGATTGCATAAGGGGAATCCGGCAGTCATGGCTGCGGGAAAATATGCATAAAATAAGAAAGCAGGTTGCGGCAGCCTATATTCTTGTGCCGCTTTTTGTGATGTCTGGCTGCTCCGGCGGCGCGCCCGTATATGTGACGGGACTGGAGACAGATGCTTTGCAGGCGACCGGGATGTCCGGTAAGAGCCCGGAGGAGACCTCTTTGGAGAAAACCGAAACGGAGGAGCCCAAAGCCGAGGGGGCAAAAGCGGCGGAGCTGGCGGAGGTTTCCGGACAAAATAGCTATTCGGGAGACGCGCAGAAAGGCGCGGGTTATGTTTATGTCTGCGGCGCGGTGGCCAGCCCCGGCGTATATCCGGTCACAGAGAATATGCGTGTGTTTGAGGCCATTGCGCTGGCGGGAGGTTTTTCCCCGGAGGCGGACGAGCAGTGGCTGAACCAGGCACAGACGGTGACGGACGGCCAGCGCCTGTACGTCTATACGGTGGAGGAAACCCGGCAGATGAAGGAAGAGGGCGCTGCGGCCCAGGAGGGAGAGGCTGCGGCCCAGAATCCGGGTCAGACGGATGCGGAGAACGCATCCTGCAACCAGCTATCGACTGCAGAGGATGGCAGGATCAATATAAACACGGCGGATCAGGAAACGCTTATGATGCTTCCGGGAATCGGAGAGGTGAAAGCGGAGGCGATCATCCAGTACCGCACGGAGCACGGGAGTTTTGCTTCCATAGAGGAGATTCAGAATATCTCCGGCATCAAGAACGCCGTGTTCTCGAAAATCAGGGATCTGATTACAGTTTAACCATATAAGTAGTAAAGGAGAGGCGTATGGCGAGGAAAGTTCTGGTAGTTGATGATGAAAAATTAATTGTGAAAGGGATCCGGTTCAGCCTTGAGCAGGACGATATGGAGGTCGACTGTGCATATGACGGCGAGGAGGCCGTGAGGATGGCAAAGGAGAAAGCCTATGATATTATCCTGCTGGATCTGATGCTCCCCAAGCTGGACGGCCTTGAGGTATGCCAGCAGGTCCGGGAATTTTCGGATGTGCCAATCGTCATGCTGACCGCAAAGGGAGACGACATGGATAAGATCATGGGCCTTGAGTACGGCGCGGACGATTATATTACCAAACCTTTCAATATTCTTGAAGTGAAGGCCAGGCTGAAAGCGATCATACGTAGAACAGCCCAGAAGAATGCCCAGGAGCCAAAGGGCAAGATTGTGGAAGTGGGGGACCTGGTGCTTGACTGCGATGGCAGGAGAGTCAGCGTCGCGGGCAGGGAAGTGAACCTGACCGCAAAGGAATTTGATGTCCTGGAGCTTCTGGTATTTAATCCCAATAAGGTTTACAGCCGGGAGAATCTTCTGAACATCGTGTGGGGCTACGAGTATCCCGGCGATGTGCGCACCGTGGACGTCCATATCCGGAGGCTGCGGGAGAAGATCGAGGAGAATCCCAGTGAACCGCGCTACGTACATACGAAGTGGGGCGTCGGGTACTACTTTCAGCACTGAGGATGAATATTAAGATAAAAGAGAAAGAAGTTGATTGTTATTTCCGGCATCAGAGAGAAGGTCTTTATCTATTTTAAAAGCCTGCGGGTACGGATCACAATCATTGTACTGCTGGTGGGCCTGATTCCCCTTTCTCTGATGAAGATGCTGATGCTGAGAAATTATGAGAATCAGTTCATTACACAGAAGCGCACGCTGGTTCAGAGCCAGTGTCAGCAGATCGTGGATCAGATCGCCGGTTCCGGGTACCTTGCCGATATTGTTTCCAACAGCCAGTTGGACACTCAGATCGTTCAGTTCGCCACCATCTATAACGGGCGGGTGATCCTCGTCAACAGTGATTTCAGGATTGTCCGGGACACGTTTGAGATCGATGACGGCAAGGTGATCATATCCGAGGAAGTCCTGCGGTGCTTCCAGGGAGAGGAGTCCAATAACTACAACAAAAAAGACGAGTTTATGGAACTGACCCTGCAGGTGAAGAATCCGGATACCAAAAACATCGACGGTATTATGATCATAAGCGTCCCCACCCAGGATCTGAGGGAGGGACGGGATTCCCTGAACCGGACCATGTGGGCTCTCCAGGCTGTGCTGGCGGTGTTTATCGTCATAGCGGCCTATTATCTGGCGCGTGTGCTTACAAAACCCTTCGGCAGGATTACCCGCTCCCTGGAGGAAATTCAGGGCAATGTGGAGGAGCAGGAGATCTCGATTCCGGATTACACGGAGACAAAGCTGCTGGCCGAGGCGTACAACCGTCTGCTCCACCGCCTGAAAGTGCAGGAGGATTCCCGCCAGGAGTTTGTATCAAACGTATCCCATGAATTAAGGACGCCCATCACCTCCATGAAGGTGCTGGCGGATTCCCTGCTTGCCCAGGAGGAAGTGCCGGTAGAGCTTTACAAGGAGTTCATGGGGGACATTGCTGCGGAGATCGACCGTGAGGACAAGATTATTTCCGACCTTCTTTCCCTTGTAAAGATGGACAAACGGTCTTCCGACATTCATATTGAGGAGACGAATATCAATCAGCTCATAGAACTGATTTTGAAGCGGCTGCGTCCCATTGCGGCAAAGCACAATATCGAGCTGGTGCTGGAGAGCTTCAAACCGGTATTTGCTGAGGTGGATGAGACGAAGCTGACCCTGGCCCTGTCCAATCTGGTGGAGAACGGGATCAAATACAATCACGACGACGGCTGGGTGCGGGTATATCTCAATGTTGACAGCAAATATTTTTATGTCAAGGTGGAGGACTCGGGCATGGGGATTCCCCTGGAGAGCCAGGAGCATATTTTCGAGCGGTTCTACCGTGTGGACAAGTCCCATTCCCGGGAGATCGGCGGCACCGGCCTGGGGCTTGCCATCACAAGGAGCGCGATCCTGATGCACCATGGGGCGATCAAGGTTTACAGTAAAGAAGGGGAGGGTACGACGTTTACCGTGCGGATCCCCCTGAAGTATATCCCCTGAATTACCTCGGACGGGAGGCATTTAGTGAAAATCAGAAAAAGGGTTTGCTGGCTTCTTCCTGCGCTGCTTTTCCTGCTTGCGGGATGCGGCGTGCAGCAGGAGACGGCGGAGGACAATTATATACTGTATTACGTGAACGCATCGGGGCTTGGGCTGGATGAGGTCAGCTATGAGCCGTCCGCTGAGACCTTTGAGGAGATGATGGATGAACTGATGGGTCAGTTGTCAGTCGCGCCGGCCGGATATACCAGCGCTCTGGCGGGGGACACAGCCTATATCGGCTGCGAGCGCGGCATCGACGCGCTGCGGGTGGATCTGTCGGAAGGATATTACGATTTGACGAATATTGAGGCGGTACTGCTGCAGGCGGCCGTGGTGAAGACGCTGTGCCAGATTCCCGGCGTCACGAAAGTAATGCTGACCGTGAATCAGGAGCAGATCCGGGACTCGGACGGACAGGTGGTAGCGGCGATGGATGCGGACAGCTTTATCGAGACGAAGGAGGGCGGCATCAACTCCTATCTCTACGCCACACTGGATCTCTATTTTGCGGATGAAAGCGGAAATTCCCTCGTCAGGGAGACAAGGAATCTCCATTATTCCAGTAATATGGTGCTGGAACGCCTGGTGGTGGAACAGCTTATCGAAGGGCCGGAAGAGTCCGGGCTGAAATTGCTGTTCACGAAAAATGTGAAGATCCAGAACCTGTATATTCAGGACAACATATGTATCATCAGCTTCGACGAGGAGGCAAACAAGACGCCCGCCGAAAATTCGCCGGATCCGGAGCTTGTCCTTTACGCCGTAGTTAATTCCATTTGCGGGACCTGTGACAATATCACAGGGGTAAAGTTTGAGATAGAGGGAGACAGCGACGTGCTGTTCCGTGATACGGTCAGCCTGAATGAAGTCTTCAAGGCGGAGCAGGGCTACTCCGGCCAGGAAGAAACTCAGACGGAATGATGCCGGAACCGATTAAAACAGAGACGAAAGAAAATCAGACAGAACAGGAGTGACAGCTTGAAAAGACCACTTGCCTGGATCTGCATTGCGCTTGTGCTTGTCCTGGCGGCCGTCTACAGGATCGGGGATGGAAAAGACGCCTCCTTGCCTGCCGCGGCGCTGGATACCCTGCTTGAATCTGCGGATTCGGCGGGGCGGGTTACACTGCTTGGGACAGTAGCCGGCTGCAATGCAGTTTCAGAAGGCATACGCCTTTCTATGGATCATATTTCAATTCATGGCACAGACAAATCAGAAATATTAGAGTGTTTTCAAAAAGCCCCGTAAAACCGGTGTTTTTCCGCCATCAAACAACAGTTACTACACCAAAACTACACCATTTTTTTAAAAAGCGCCTTGGCTGACATTTTTTTCAATTCCATTATTCCAAAAACAAAATCCGCAGACTGATGCCTGTCTTTTTTTTGCGCTTTTTTGGCCGTACATATGAAAAAAAGCCGTGAAAAAGGAAGACGGCATAAGAAAACAGGCATATTGCAAGCAAAGTGAAGAAAGAACATACCCAGTCAAAACGAACAAAAAAAACAAAGGAGGGTTTGAAAAAAATGAAAAAGAACAAAAAACACATGGCTCCAAAGGAAGTCCTGCTGGCAAGGTTTACATACGATACATGGAAGCAGCTTTTTCCGGACAAAACATGGGATGAGTGGAAAGAGACGCAGTGTCCGGCGTGTATGTCAGATTTTATTTTAATGGCGCTCAGTGACATGGGATACAGGGGTTTTTGCGTGGATAACGTCTGCAAGACGACGGTAGTTGTCCTCGATGAGGAGTACTTAGAATGGCTTAAAAAGAATGAGAAAGCTGATTCGGAGAAAGTACGGAGGGAATACGGAGCGGCCCTTAGCGAATATGACCTGAACCGGTTGCTTGAAAAAAATGATATGAATAAAGAGTATTACCTGACCGGGTTCCCGGTAGCCCTTCTGACGGATCCCGAAAAGGAGGGGGAAAAGAAAATTTCTTTCCCGAAAGAAGCGTACCAGGTGATCCGGGAGCATTTGGGACGGGTTCTAAGAGATTTTGATGTCTGGGTGCCAAACTATCTTCTAGCTCCAGATGACTTCCTGGAAGGGGAAACCCAGCTGATGAATATGGCGGAAGCCGAAATGGATGACAAGACGAAGGTAACGCTGATGAAGTTCGCGATGCCGTTGAAAATGCAGCCGGGTGATATATCCCTTGGTATCATACCTGTTGTACTATGCGACAGAATCGGCCAGGCGGCATTGCCAGTGGGTTACCTGATGGCGGCTTTGTTTGAAGCACAAGACCATGATTACGATTTCCTCGGGGCGGGAGTCGCAGATCTGATCCAGGAAGAGAACCCAGGAGTGCAGGTTGAATTTTACCCGAACTTGTGCGATGTTGACGATCTTTTGGACATGCTCGACGATATCGAAGATATGTGAAAAAATACTTGTTTGCAGAGGACAAGAAAAAGACGGGGTTCCCCGTCTTTTTCTGTGTTGTGGAAATTTGCGTCAGCAAATGTGGTAAAACTTGAGAAGTTCGTCCCGTTTTACAGGATCCGAAGCCACTTGTTCTACCTCCCGCGTCCTGCCTTTTTGCATTAACATACTGATTAATTTGCCAAACATATCCATGCCTTCGCTGCGTCCCTCGACGCGGCCTTGATTCTGACCTTCCTTATGACCCTTTTCGTACGCGTCATCTGCAACTAACCCGGAAAGATTACACATCATATCAACCTCCTTTATGGTGCCGCTCTCCAGCGGAATACCTGCTTTCCTCAGCACTTCTTTTCTCTCAAACGCGGGAGCGCTTTTCGAAAAAACCTTGCAAAGCATTTCCTGGAGAGGGTCGTCAGTTGGAATGTCTTCGTTTAACGCGATGACTACGACTGACAGCTTGTCATACGCTTCCCGCCGATCCGGCATTCCTTTTACGATGTCATGTTTTTTAACATGATACTCGGCGATTGCGTTCCCTATGTATTTCGGCGAATTAAAACAGATCCAGATGGAATACACTTTTTTAATGCTGTCGAAGTCGTCGCCATTGAATTCCG
>CAZQAB010000019.1:0-45004 GCA_964591265.1 uncultured Lachnospiraceae bacterium | reverse complement strand
GCGGCATATAGTCCGATTCAATCTTCAGGACAGGCAGATCCGTCTCCCGCTTCAGCGCGGCATAGTCAAATCCATAGAAATCACAGAATTTTACCGTATTGTAGACGATCCCCCGCAGGAGAGGGTGACTTGTCAGAGCGCGGCGGCCGGTCACGTTCTCCATCCGCATACAGGGAATCATCCCCAGCAGCGCCCCGGCGTACCAGTCCATCAGCGCGTCAAAGTCCATCTCCCCGGCTCCCTGTGGAAGACCGCCCAGGTCCCGGTTGCCGCTGCACGTCAGGTTCGCCACCGGCAAAGGCATCTCCTGCCCGATCTGTTCCAGCAGGGGCGGGCTTGCCCGGGCCCCCAGCACCGCAATAAACGGCTCGCCGGGAAGCCGCACGGACGCCTCCCGGCAGGCGTCCAGAAAAGCCTGCCGGGAAAAGGAAGTCCCCCGGAACGCCCCGTAGGCATCCGCCAGCCAAAGCAGCTCCTCTTTCAGCCGCCTGCGGGCGCAGCCCCCGTCCTCATGGGGGAGATCCATCAGATGTAAAAATCCGTGTTCCCCCAGGCTCAGCACATCATAAGAGCGGCGCAGGGAGTCGCAGCAGTCCATCAGGATTAACTCGTCCATTTGAATTCCCTGCTGGATGAGAGCCTTGGCATGACAGCAGAGGTTGGCGTGGGTCAGACTCTCCGCCAGTTCGAAGTCCCGCTCTTCTCCATCCAGCAGGATAGGATCCGCGCCAAAGGCCCGCAGCAGCTCGACCGGTGCGTAACGGCAGGTATATCCGATCATACGCTTATCCCTCCCTCCAGCTGTTCCAGGAAGGCGTTGACCCGGGTGACCATCTGCCCATCCGCCACGTTGCGGCTGTCGCAGCCGTCCCCATCGAGTACCAACGTGGGCAGACCCTCGGCCTCCAGCGCCTGTTTGGCAAGCTGGGACAGCCCAAGGGTCTGCTTGCATCCCCAGTGGCAAAAGAGGATCACGCCGTCTGCCCGGGTCTCTTTGGCATAGCGGATGATCCCTTCAATCCGGCGCATTGCCGAACCGTTATAGAAAGTCTCCACCACGCGCCGGGCCATGCTCTCGTAGGGCCTTTCCGGATCCATACGGACCAGCGCATCCACAGAGAGATCCGCCCCCACCAGTTCGCACCGTCCGCCAGATTCGAAAATCTCCTTCATGGAGTCCTGCCAGTTAGGGAGGGTGTGTATCCAGAAGATCCGCGCCCTGCCGGAAGTCCGGGCAGGCGCGGCTTCCGCCGCCTGCAAAAGCCGACGCATATATTCCTCGCTCTCCGGACGGCCCAGCATCACATGGGTCGCGATCATGGAGCAAAGCTCCCCAGTCAGGGTGGTGGAGAGTGAAACCTGCCCGCGCCTGGACAAAAAGGCCTGATAGGCTTCCAGCGTCCGCCGGGAGCAGGCCACGGTATCCCTGAGCGCCTGCGGATCCAGCTTTCTGTGGCAGAGTTCTTCCAGCTGCGGCGTCAGCGCACGAAGCTGGTTCGCCACGTACTCCACCGCATCCTCGTCATGGTCGTGAGGGACGTCGATGACGGTGTGGGGCACCCGGTAATCCTCCGCGAGAAGACGGAAGGAGAGCTGGTTTGCATCGCAGGCCAACGTGGTATTGGCGATCATCAGCGGTGCGGGCATCACGCCGGTCTTGGCGATACCCAGCATGGTCTTATGGTAGGAGCAGAAACTCTCCGGCACATCGCTCTCCTCCGCGGCCTCCGCAAATACCCTCTGGCAGGCGGTAGAGGCCGCATAGACGGAGATCCCCTCCGGAAACATGGGCGCAAGACCCATGGCGTGGAGCAGCTCGCAGGGCATGAAAATATTGACCATCACCGATTCCTTCGGATGCCGGAAAGAGTCCACAATTGTCCCGGCCACCGCTCCGTTAAGGGCGTTAGCGGGTGAGCGCGCGTTTTTCCCACGCCCATATTTTCCGTTAAACCGCACCCAGGAATAGGCTGCCGTCAGCAGCGTCCGGGCGCGTTCAGGATGGGTCACGGCCTCTTTTTCAATGATGTTTCCAAGCGTCTCAATATATTTCTTCACGTTTTCATCTTCCTTTGCGGACGGGTGATTTTATTGGTCTGTGACGATAGAAGTAATGAGACCGGAGGCGCCGTCAATGCCAAACCAGTCTGTATCAATACACAAATCATATCCTTTTGCGTTACCCCAGCGGGATCCGCAATGCTGATTATAATATGCGGCTCGCTCTTTATCAACCTTATTTATTTTCTTTTTCGCTTCTGCCGCCGGTATATGGTCTCGCTCCATAATACGTCTGATACGGCAGTCTTCGCCGGATGAGATAAACACACGGAATAACCTGCGCGTCCCGGCAAGCACCTGGTCGGCGGAGCGTCCAACGATCACACAGGGGCCTTCTGACGCAATTTTCTCTATGATTTCCCTTTGCGCTTTCTGGGCCTGGCTTGCAATGGACTGATATTCATTGGTGCCAAATCCGACAGAGCGGTACAGCATACTGCTGTCAATCGGCTTTTCATCAATGCTTTGCAGAAACTTCTGGCTCAGTCCGCTGCTTTTGGCAGCCTGTTCCAGCAGCGCGGAATCATAATATGGGATATGCAGCTGTTCCGCTACCTTCTTCCCGATACTTCTTCCGCCCGCGCCGTAAGAACGACCGATCGTAATAATATAATCTGTATGAGCGCCTTTTCTGTCGGCAGGCGCTTCGCTGTCGGTTTCTGCCGCCACTGCCTTTTCCATATGACTCAAAGCGCCGTTTGTATGGACGATTACAATGACAGACGCGATCGTGGTCAGAACGTCGGCAACCGGCATGAAGAAGAGAATGCCGTCCAGCCCCATGAAAACAGGAAGGATGATCGGCAGGCCGACGCCAAACAGGATTTCCCTCATCAGGGAGAGCACGGTGGATTGTTTCGTTTTGCCAAGTGACTGCAGGAAAATAAAGGTTCCCTTATTTAAGCAGGACAATGGCAGCAGGCAAAGGAAAATCCGTATCGTTTTTACAGCAAAATCCGTATAATAAACACTTTCGTTTTTTGCGCCAAAAATATTGGTAAATTGCTGCGGGAACAGCAAAAATAAAACTGACGCAATGAGTCCTACAACAAATTCTGCGATCAGCAGCAGCTTCATCAGCGTTTTTACGCGGTCATTCCGTCTCGCGCCGACGTTGTAGCCCGCGATTGGAATACATCCGGCCGCAAGGCCCACGGAAATGGAAATGATGATCTGGAAAAATTTCATCACGATCCCAATGACCGCCGTCGGAATGTGCGCATATTGTTCCTGCCCGAAGATTGGGTCTAACGCCCCGTATTTTGTAACCATGTTCAGTACCGCGGCCATGGAGAGAACGATGGAGATCTGCGACAGGAAACTGGTAATCCCAAGGGGAAGAACCTTTTTCAGCAAATATACCCGAACCTTAAAGCTATCTCTGCTCAGCCTGACGGACTTCATCCGCGCCAGATAGACGGCAGACATAACGGCAGAGACAATCTGCCCAAAGATCGTGGCTACCGCGGCGCCCATCATTCCCCATTTTAGCACATAAATACAAATCGGGTCAAAAATAATATTCAGCACAGCTCCGGTTAATAGCGTTCCCATGGCAAAGTTGGGGCTTCCATCAGACCGGATGATCGGGTTCATGGCCTGGCCAAACATATAAAAAGGGATGCCCAGGGTAATCCAGAAAAAATACTCTTTTGACAGGCGGAAGGTTTCATTGTTTACCCGCGCGCCAAAAGCGGTAAGAATCGGTTCCTGAAAAACCAGGAAGATGACCGTCAGGATAATACCGATTCCTATTACCGTGACAACCGAACTGCCGATGCCCCGGTGCGCATTCTCCTTTTCTTTTGCCCCAAGGCTGATGCTGACAAAGGTACAGCACCCGTCTCCAATCATCATGGCGATAGAAAGCGCCACCACGGTAAGAGGGAATACAACTGTATTCGCCGCATTTCCGTAAGAACCAAGATAATCCGCGTTTGCGATGAATATCTGGTCAACAATATTGTAAAGCGCTGCAACCAATAGTGAGATTACACAGGGAATGGCGTATTTTCGCATCAGCCTGCCAAGGCTTTCTTTTTCAAGATAATCGTTTGTCTGTTTTTGTTCCATAATATCTCTCCTTTCTTAATACCAACGTGTCATTGGCAGTTCCTTGTTCATGCCTTTAATAAATAAAACCTGATGAATATCGATAATGCCATTGTGAAACGTAACCGCGCAGGAGAGCATCTCCCGGAGGCCTGGCACAACGCCGCCCGAAAAGATGTATTTCTTGATCCATGCGTCTCCCGGATGTTCCCTTCCATGCACTGATAAAATGCAGCAGATACAGTCCGCCGTCTTTCAGTACCTTGTTTACGCAGTCATTGAATAACAGATGGTTCTCCCGGCCAGCCTGTTCCACCATTCCTTCGCCTACCACGCGGTCAAATCTTTCCCGTTCTCCGGCAGATCACGCATGCCCATCTGTTGAAAATTTCCCCATCTACCCAGGGAAACCGTCCAGCGCTTCGTACGGATTCCCTTCTGCGTCCAGATTCCCATCCATATATGCTTCACAAGGCGCGATGGATGTACTCTGCTGTAAATCGGACGTAGGAATCGCTTTTTTGAGGCATACGGTAAATTCCGGTTCTCCAGTACCGATTGTGTATTCGCTGCCACTGAACCTGACCCGGAAAGGATGCTCATCAAATTTACTTAAAAGCTGAACCATTGCTTATTCTTCTGCTTTTTCTGACATAAATCGACCTCCATATTAATCAGTTGAATATTTATTTTCGGATAAAAAAAGACACAAGCCATTGCCTGTGCCTGCGTCCTGAAAGCAAAAACACAAGCAGAAGCGTAAACCGTTTCGTAACAGCTTACTTTTCAGCTTGTATCGTGTCCAATGCGGTGCTTATTTTAACCGAAAGCAAAATAAAAGTCAAGAAAAATCATCTGGCGCGCCCTCCCGCCTGACCGCGTCCCATATGCCCCGCACACGCCACCCGATACCGGGATTTACACGGGCCGTTGTCTTGCCGGCACTGCCCTTCTGGTTTGAGATGGCGATTATTTGTGCATTTTACTTAAATGTTTTATTATATTCTATCTCTTTATTGTCTATATGCCCATGAATTGGTCGGTACAACGTCTGACCTAATTTGACTTTTTGACGGGAAAATGCTATCCTGACTGCAAATCAGAAAGATGGCTATCCTATATCCCGGCTGATAAAATTGGGTGATCGCAGGTTATAACAGCCTTGATCACCGGGATATCCCCGACGCAATGCAGGAATCAGCGTAGATGAAAAAGATTTGGTTTTATTCGTGCTGATTTGGTGGAAATGTATGAAAACGAAAAATGTGTGCAGGTTTCAGCGTAGTAGGGACTATTTAAAATCACATATCAGTTTGCAGGTGACGATGACGGTTCTGGCGCTTCTGTTGGTAGCCGGCCTGATCTTGCAGTCCTTTGTTAAAAACCGGTACTTTGCGTATTTGCTGCGCGAGACGCGTAACACGGAGTGGAGCGCGATGGAAGCCTCGGCAGCGAACGCAAATAATATGCTGAAGGATCTGGTCAATACCGCCTGCAATATTGCCGTAGACAGTACACTTTATGTGAATGTGAAGCTTGCGCTGGAAAACGGTGAAGGACAGGACAGACGGCTGCTGACACTTGGCACGGAGCTTAACAGCATTTCTCACTATACAGAAGATATTGCTGCGGTCACAGTTGTTACTGACGAAGGGGTGTTGCTTGAGTACGGAAGATACTGGGCCGGGAGCGGTTATAAGAATCTGTGGACAGACGAGACTCAGGATCTGCTGATGGATCTGTACAAACGTGAGCAGGATCTGCTGAAAGGGGCGTCGGATGTGCGCTATTGTGTGGCGACAGAGCCATTGGCACACCCGAACCTGCCAGATATGCAGCTTTTCCATATGGCAGTGCCGCTGATCGGCAAGACCGCGAGTTATGAGAAGGCGGAGGCGGTCATTGTGCTGTCTTTCCGCCTTGACAATGTATTCGAAGCAGCCGCGCTGGCCGGGACGCATCGCGGAGAGCTCGCGGCCGCATACCTGACAGATGCTTCCGGACGGATCATCTGCCGCGAAGACGGCGGACTGATCGGGGAGAATGTGGATGATTATGCCGTTTCGATGAAAGGCAACGAACAGATCAGCCAGCCGCTTGATTATTTCGGCTGGACCGTTGGGATTACGATCGATATTGTGGAGATGCGCCGTGAAGTTGACAGGCTGTATCGGCAAAGCATTTTGGTATATTTACTCCTCCTGTTTGCCTGCGGAGTGATCTGGCAGGTGATGATCCGCCATATCCTGCGGCCGGTTGGCCTGATCCGCGGGGCAATGGAGACGATCCGGCTTGGCGGCGATATGCCGAAGATCGAGGTGGAAGGTTCGCATGAGATCTGGCAGCTTGCGGAACACTATAACGAGATGGTGGATGAGCTTGCGAGGCAGCAGGAGGAGATACAGCGTTCCTATAAAGAAAAAACGCTCTCGATTGAGCAGCGCAACCGTGCGGAAATGGAGGCGCTCGAGTCGCAGATCAATGCGCACTTCCTCTGCAACACGCTTGCCGCGATTAATTATAATGCTGTTGAGAAGGGGGACGACGAGGTAGCACTCCTGCTGAAAAAGCTTTCGGGGATTCTTGCGTACACATTCTCGCGTAAGCTTGTCGTGGTGACGCTCGGGCAGGAAATCCAGTGGGTGGAGCAGTACCTTTACCTGCAGAAATTCCGACTTATGGAGGTATTTGACTATACGATTGAATTTCCACAGGAATATGGGGAATGGCCGTGCTGCAAACTGTTCCTGCAGCCGTTTGTGGAGAATTCGATTCTGCACGGATTCGAAGGGACTGAGAGTAGCGGCAGGATCCGCATAGCAGGCAGGATAGACGGAAAACGGTTCCTGCTCACTGTGGAAGACAACGGCTGCGGCATGGAGCCAGAGGTTGAACAGATCATTCAGAAAATATTAAATGAAACGCATACGCTGGATCTTTCCGGGACAGGGATCGGCATCCAGAATGTGATTACGCGGCTGCGGATGTATTACGGCAGCCAGTTTGCCGTGCAGATGCGAACCGGTAAGGGCCGGGGAACATGCTTTTCGTTCTGGTTGCCGATTCCGCCGGAGGCAGCGGAACGTCGGTGAACGGCTAACGGTTCCTGATGCGGGCGTTTTTTTCAAAAGGGGGAAAACAGCGCCATGAAGATATTGGTAGCAGAGGATGAGCAGCGCACAAGGCAGGGAATGTGCAGCTTGATCAGGAGCCTCGGGAATGAATATGAAATCGTCGGGCAGGCATCAAACGGTCAGCTTGCGTTTGAAATGATCCAGCAGCTTCGACCGGACGTCGTTTTCGTCGATATCAAGATGCCGTTTCTGGACGGTCTTTCAATGGTGCAGGCTGTACGTGCGCATGGGCTGCAAACGGAGTTTGTTGTCGTGAGCGCATATGCTGACTTTGGCTTTGCACAGCAGTCCATTTCACTTGATGTTGCGGGCTATCTGCTGAAGCCTCTGACGCGGGCGGAGGCGGAGGCGGTGCTGAAAAAGGTGGCCGGACGGATCGAGGAACGGCGCCGGTATCCTGCAGGACAGGCATCGGGGCTGCGGGAACGCTATCCGGATATTCATCCGCTGATTGCGAAAGCGCTCGATATCATTGAGAGTGGTTACGCCGGGAAGATCAGCCAGAAGGAACTGGCTGCGAAGCTTGGGATCAGCCCGGAGTATTTCAGCTATCTTTTTACGAAAAATATCAACGAGAATTTCTCGTCGTTTCTACGCAGCTGGCGCATCGAGCAGGCCAGGAGACTGTATCAGTCCGGCGAATGCAGCAGAAAGGAGGTCCCATACCGCGTTGGTTTTTCCGATACGAAATATTTTAATAAGGTGTTCCGTGAGGTGACTGGAAAAACGCCGGCGGAGTACTTGAAAGAATCTTAAAATAATCTCCTTTTCTTAAAAAAATTACCTAACGAATCCGGCTTTTTTATAATTCCGTGGTTTGTTTTGCTGGTTTCTGAATGGTAAAATATATACAGCAAAAATTAAAAAAGGACAGCTTGATTGTGCAAAAATACAGATCAAACTGTTCTTTCAAAATGAAAAGGAGGAAAAAAAATGAAAAAGAGATTTGCGGTTCTTGGCGCATTGGCAATATCGCTGACACTGACGACGATGGCTGTGTCTGCCGAGGAACCGACTGAGGTAACGCTGTGGCACTATTTTGACGCATCTGCTGATGCGCAGGCGATCGTAGAGTGGGTGGACGAGTACAACTCGCTTCAGAGCGACATCCACATCACCAGCACATATGTATCACGTGAAGAGCTGATGAACCAGTATACGATCGGCGCTCTGTCAGGGGAGCTTCCAGATATCGGCATGGTGGACTCGCCGGATATGGCTTCCTACATTTCTCTCGGCGTGTTCGAGGATATCACGGCTCAGCTCAATGAATGGGGCGAACTTGACAATTTCTATGCAGGGCCGCTCAGTTCCTGTATGGATTCCGAGGGCAATCTCTATGGGCTTCCGCAGAATTCAAACTGCCTCGCACTTGCCTGCAATATGGATTTGCTGAAAGAGGCAGGCTATGATCATATGCCGACGAGCCTTGACGAATTAAAGGAGATGGTAGCGGCTACAACGAATCCGGATGACGATGTATATGGTTTTGCAATGTGCTGTATCTCCACAGAGGAAGGCACCTTCCAGATTCTCCCGTGGCTGCGCTCCAGTTCAGGCGGTGAAGATGGCGTCAATGTTGACAACCTGACGGCTGACTCCGCAGTGAATGGACTGTCTGTTCTTGGTGATTTCGTCGCAAACGGCTACATGAGCAAAGAGTGCGTGAACTGGACGCAGGCTGACGCTTTCAATCAGTTTGCGGCAGGCAAGGCTGCTTTTGCTGAGGTCGGCACATGGCATCTGGCCCAGACCGACACGATCGGCGGCGCGTTTGAGTACGACTTCTGCCTGCTTCCGACCGGCGATGAGGGTACGTCTACTTCCACAATCGGCGGCGAGAACTTCGGCGTATGCTCCGGCGCTGCTGATGTAGACGGCTGTGTTGAGTTCCTGAAATGGCTCTGCTCCAAGGACAAAGAGGGCGAGTGGGCTGTTACGGCCGGCAAGATCCCGACCAGAAGCGATTCTGTAGCGGATTATTCATATGAGCAGGATGGTTTCGCGGTATTTGTAGATGAGATGAATTACGCTCAGGCACGCGGGCCGCATCCGGAGTGGCCGACCATCTCCGAGGCGATCTACACGGCGGCTCAGTCCGTATTCGTGGACGGTACGCCCGCGGCGGACGCCCTTGCGGTAGCGGCGGAGAAGATTGCTCCGATCATTGAGGAAACACCGCTTCCGTAAGACGGTAATGATTTGCGGCAGTTATAATATGCAGGCTGACAGGCTGTTCGTTAGCCTGCATATATTATGTGCGCAGAGCGGCAAAGCCGTTGCCGCTCTGCGCGGATGGATAGGGTCGATGAATTTCCCCTATTCGATTTTTGTAAATGATTTTCACGATGGAAAGGGGTGGTATTTTGAAAAGTAAGACACGTTCCATGGCAGCCCGCAGGAGGCGGGAGGCGTACTGTTTTATCCTTCCTGCATTTATCTATATGCTGCTCGTTCTCGGATATCCGCTGTGCTACAATATCGTGCTGAGTTTCAAGAACGTCGATGTCAAGAATCTGACGAAGGGCGGCTCCATATTTGTCGGATTTCAGAATTATATTGAACTGTTCCAGAACAAAACGTTCCTGCTCGTGCTCAAGAATACGTTTGTGTTTACAATCGCGTGCCTGGTGTTCCAGTTCACGATCGGTTTCGCCTTTGCGCTGTTTTTCAACCAGAAATTTCGTCTGGCGGGTCCGGTTCGCGGCATGATACTTGTGAGCTACATGATGCCGCAGTCGGTTACTGGCCTGCTGGGCAAAAATATTTTTTCAAATGCAGGTCTGATCAACAACCTGCTTGGCAGGCTCGGAATTGTCGGACCGGAATGGCTCGTGAACACATCGACCGCAATGATCGCGGTCGTCATCATGAACTGCTGGATCGGAATTCCGTTTAATATGCTGCTGCTGATGTCAGGTCTGACAAGCATTCCAGGCGATGTTTACGAGAGCGCGGCAATTGACGGGGCGAGCTGGTGGCAGCGCTTCACGCATATCACGCTTCCGCTGATGCGAGGCTCGATGATGGCGGTGCTGATGCTTGGATTCATCTACACGTTCCGCGCCTTCGACCTGATGTATATCATGACGGCGGGAGGCCCGCTGAATTCGACGGATGTGCTTGGCACGTATTCCTATGTGCTTTCGTTCACGCAATATCAATTCTCAAAGGGAGCGGCGGTCGCGATGGTACTTTTCGTCTGCCTGTTCATCGTGGGGCTGTTTTATCTGCACCTGCTGACAAAGGAGGATGATTAATATGAAGAGCTTACAGAGCAAGGAGGGAAGAAAAGCGCTGCGCAACTCGGTCATAGCCATCCTCATCGCGGTACTGTTCCTTTTCCCGGTCTACTGGCTGATACAGATTTCGTTCAAGTCCGATTCGGAGACCTTCGGTAAGGTGCTGACGTATTTCCCGCATGAGTTCACCGTCGATCCGTGGCTCGTCAACCTGACGGACAAGACTTTTCTGCTGTCGCTGCGCAACAGCTTTATCAACGGCTTCCTGACAATGGGAATCACGCTGCTGCTCGGCGTTCCGGCTGCCTACGGCATGGGGCGTTACCGTGTGCCCGGCAGCAATGTTTTCCTGCTGACATTCCTGGTGTCGCAGATGCTCCCCGCGTCCCTGACCCTGACGCCAATGTACCTGATCTTCAATAAGATCGGCTTTCTCGGAACGCATCTGACGGCTCCGGTCGCGATCGCCGCGGCGTCTATTCCATTCGCGATCGTGACGCTGCGTCCATATTTCAAGAGCGTGCCTGTAGCGCTTGATGAGGCTGCGCGGCTGGATGGCTGCGGTTCCTTCCGGGCGTTCTTGATGATCATGCTTCCGGCTGTCAAGACGGGCATCATCACCATCGTCGTGATCTCGTTCCTAAACGGCTGGAATGACCTGGTTTACTCAATGACATTCAACGTCGGTGAGACGATGCGCCCGCTGACGGCAAATATTTATAAATTCCAGAACGCATATGGTACAAAATGGAACTGCATCATGGCTTACGGCACGATCCTCGTGATCCCGGTAGTGCTTCTGTTCGTTTTCCTGCAGAAGTATATCGTAGGAGGACTCGTCGCGGGGGCTGTGAAAGATTAAAAGGGAGGTTTGTTTTATGGCATCGCAGGATGAAGTAAAGGTTGTCTATGGATATTTTGAGCGCAAAGGCAACGCGCTCTGCTACCGCTATGACGCGGAGCGTCTGATGATCGAGCCCTGGGGAAAGAACAGTCTCAGGGTTCGGGCGACAAAGCTTGCCGAAATGCCGCCCGAGGACTGGGCGCTGCTGCCGCCGGAGGAAACCATGAATCCGGTGATCGAGACACGCGAGGACGGCGGATCGATCACGAACGGCAAGATCCGCGCGGAGATCAATCTGATTGGCAAGATCACGTTTTATAACCAGAAGGGCGAGGTGCTGCTTGAGGAGTATCTGCGCAACAGACGCGATATGTTCGGCAGCACATGCAGCTCACTCGAGGTTGAGGCGAGGGAATTTAAACCGATTATCGGCGGCGATTATCGTCTGACGATGCGGTTTATCTCCAAACCGAAGGAAAAGCTGTATGGCATGGGCCAGTATCAGCAGCCGTTCCTCGATGTAAAGGGAGCGGATCTTGAGCTCGCGCACCGCAACTCACAGGCGAGCGTACCGTTTGTACTCTCGAGTCTGGGCTACGGCTTTTTGTGGAACAATCCGGCTGTGGGCCGCGTGAATTTCGGCAAGAATATTACGACGTGGGAGGCGTTTTCCACAAAGAAGCTCGACTACTGGATCACGGCGGGAGATACGCCGGCTGAAATCGAGGAGGCGTATGCGGACGCGACCGGCAAGGTACCGATGATGCCGAAGTACGCGATGGGCTTCTGGCAGTGTAAGCTTCGTTATCAGACGCAGGAAGAGCTACTCAAGGTGGCCAGGGAGTATAAGCGCAGGAATCTGCCGATCTCCGTGATCGTCGTTGACTTTTTCCACTGGCCATGCCAGGGCGAATGGAAATTTGACCCGACCTACTGGCCGGATCCGGACGCAATGATTGCCGAGCTGAAGGAAATGGGGATCGAGCTGATGGTATCGATCTGGCCGACGGTTGATTACCGCAGCGAGAATTTTGACGAGATGAAGGCGAAGGGCCTGCTGATTCGTGTTGAGTCCGGCTATCCGATCTCGATGGACTTCCAGGGCAATACGCTGCATTTCGACGCGACGAACCCGGAGGCGAGAGCGTATGTCTGGCAGAAAGCAAAACAGAATTACTATGACAAGGGCGTCAGGATATTCTGGCTCGATGAGGCGGAGCCGGAGTACACTGTTTATGATTTTGAGAACTACCGCTATCATCTCGGGCCGGATGTTCAGGTCGGGAATATTTACCCGGTCATGTATGCAAAGACTTTCTTCGACGGCATGAAAGCTGAAGGCCAGGAGAATATTATCAATCTGCTGCGCTGTGCATGGGCAGGCTCCCAGAGGTATGGGGCGCTCGTGTGGTCGGGCGACATCAAATCTTCGTTCCCGAGCATGAAGAACCAGATTGCCGCCGGGCTGAATATGGGAATCGCAGGAATCCCATGGTGGACAACCGATATCGGCGGCTTCTTTGGCGCAAATGTGAACGACCCGGATTTCCACGAGCTGCTGATCCGCTGGTTCCAGTACGGCTGCTTCTGCCCGGTCATGAGGCTACATGGCTACCGTTGGCCGCTTCAGCCGCAGCATGGGACAACGGGCGGCGCGGCTTGTGTATCAGGCGCGCCGAACGAGGTATGGAGCTACACGGAGCAGGTGTACGATATTCTTTCCGAGTACCTGCATATCCGCAAGCGTATGCTGCCGTATGTGACGGAGCTGATGGAGGCTGCGCATGAGAAAGGCACACCGATTATGCGTCCGATGTTCTATGATTTTCCCGAGGATACACAGTGCTGGGAGATCGAGACGCAGTATATGTTCGGCCCGAATGTGATCGTGACACCGGTCACTGACAAGGGCGTGCGCGAGGCGCGGATCTACCTGCCGCGTGGGGCGAGCTGGACGAATGCATGGACAGGAGAGGTATTTAGCGGTGGTCAGTGGGTTACGGCTCCGGCGCCGATTGAACAGATTCCTTTGTTTACACGCGATGAGTTCAAGCTGCAGCTTAAGGCATGATATCACAATCAGTGAGCGGTTCCGACGGCCATGCAGTGACTGCCGGAGCCGCTTGACGCTATATAGAAATACCGGTTACGGAGTCATGGGTATTTGAGAGGATACAGCAGGAACAGGAGGAAACAGCATGAAAAGGAACAAGTCATGCAGAGAGCCGTACCGCACCTACAGCGGCAGCGGAATCTTTGAGAATGGTTCAGGGTTTTACTATTATACAGGAAAGGTTTTCGATGTGATGGCGGTCAGCGCGCTCTGGCTGCTCGGGAGCCTGCCGCTGGTGACGATGGGCGCTTCGTTTTCGGCGTTGTACGCGGCGGCCTCGCGCTCTCTGAAAAAGGATGAGGGTTCTGTAGCAAAGCAATTCTGGCATTCATGGAAACGGAATTTGAAAAGCTCCGTCCCGCTCTGGCTGCTGTTTGCGGGAGTTCTTTTTCTTCTACTTTTGAATACCGGAATTGTCTGGAATCTGTCCGACGGGCTGATCCGTCTGTTTTTTACGATGCTGTATGGCATCTGCATTGTGCTTGTGCTTGCTGCGCTGATCTATGCGTTCCCGGCGCTGTCGCACTTTGACATGCCGGTCTGGTGGATTGTGAAACTGTCGTTCTACATGGTGTTTAGAAACCTTCCGTATACGGCCCTGCTGCTTCTTCTGTTTACGGGAGGCTATTTGCTCGTCCTTTGTTTTCCATATCTGGTACTGATCGTGCCCGGAGCTGTCGCATGGGCCGACGCAGTTCTGATCACTCCGCTGTTGGCGCGTCACGCGCCGGAGGAGAATTAATGATGTCTTATAGACCCTGCGCTGATACTCAACCGTTCCGTACACCGTCTTCATGCTGGTATGTCTTCTGCCCTTATCCCTGTACTGCTTCGTGTCTCTTGAAGACGCAAGCTCTTCATCATATGTCTCCAGCAGTGTTTTTGTGATCTCACATCCAAGCTCACAGACATACTGAAAAACTTTTTGCTCTAACTCCTTGAAAGATACCAGCTTTTCGTCTACAATAGATTTCATCATACAGTCTCCTTTACGATTTTTCTTCGCAGTTAACATCATAAAGAAAAACTGTATGATTGGGAAGAGGTATTTTACTTCTTCCCTTTATTTTTGCCAATTAAAATTATACACTGACCGTTATTTTGCCGCTACGCTCTTCATAAGGATCAGGCAGTCGCCTTTCGCAATTTTTTCAGACTCCAGACCGTTCATCTCAACGATCTGCCGGGGCGTCAGATAATACTGCTTTGCAATGTCCCAGAGGCTCTCCTCCCCCTGCACAATATACCCGGTGATGCCCGGCACCGCTTCGAGTTCCTCTACCCCATAGTCTGACTCTTCAATGGCATGGATGCACCGCTGCTTCCTTGGCCGCGCCACAAACAGGTTCAGGCCCGCCGTCGCCCGAATCTCGATCTCCTCACTGTCCGCCATGGCAGTGGAAAGCTGCTCCATGCAGACGCGCAGGGTAAACCGGCACTCCCGATCGATATCCGGGACCTCCGCCATATGGGTGAAAGGGACGGTTCCCTCCAGCACGGCAAAGGGGACGGAATCATCGGAAGAAATGTACAGGATGGATACAGGCACCGCGCCCCGGATCTGAATACCGCCCTCCGCCACCTGCATGGCATCGATCTTAATGCTGCCCACCCCATGGCAGATCTGCAGGATTCTCGGCTTTGCGCTCTGGATGCGGAGCTTGCCGGATATTTTACATTTTGACTCGTTCTTCATAACCAGGCTCTCATAGGTTTCCTCGCTGGTGGTCAGCGTCAGATTTTTCTCCGGCGAGTACACGTCCTCCAGAATCTCCGCCTCGTCATTTCCGTAGATCCGGATATCCAGGTCCAGCACTCCCTCCAGATGGAGCAGCCGCATCTCTCCGTCCGTATCCTCCCTGGGCGTCGCCTCCAACTGGGACAGGGTCATCTCAATGTCCGGCACCAGTTCCTCCCGGCTGCCCGCACAGTCCACCTTTCCCTCGAAGGGGATCGCCTGCTCCAGCCACTGGACGCTCTGCCCCTCATCCTGCCCCCGGTACAGCACGAACAGAAACAGCTTCCCCTGCAGCGCCAGGCTTCCCTCCTGAAGCTGGATACGGCAGCCCCGAAGCTGGGTATTGTCCCAGAGGATCTCCTGGATGTCCGGTTTGTTGGATGGGATCTGTATCTCTTCCTTCAGCCGGAAAATATCTTTTTTCTGCACCTCGAGCTGCATCAGCTCCAGCTTCCTGCGCCGCTCGCAGGTCGTGATGTCCGTCTGGGTCTCCACTGCCGCCGTCATATCGTATATCTCCTCCACCGAAGCGTAAAAACTGACAAGCGCCCGGATCGCCAGCTTTCTGGAATTGATCAGCGTGACATTCAGATCCTCCGTCTCGTGACGCAGGCTGACGCTGTCGGCGCTCTTCAGGCCTTCCATGGCTATCGTCCCGTCAAAGGGCAGTTTCGTGTCCAGCCGGTGAAGCTGCCTCTGTCCCGTATCATCCATGTACAGAATGCTGACCGCCATGAATCCGCCCACATGCAGCTTCCCGTTCTCCGCTCTGGTATGCTCCAGCATGACCCGCTCCCGGCTCTGGATGATCGTCTCCACATCCGGGCTGATGTCCGGCACATTCATATCCCCGTCCAGTGTGATCTGCGTCCCGGCCTGCTTCGCCTGTCTGCACATATGTATATTTTTCATCAACAGTTCCATATTTTACCGCCTTTCCTGTTTATTTGCATGAAGTCTTGATTAAAGCTGCGCGGGGGGGATGGTTCCGTGTTCCGTGTTTCCCGCGCTCAGTTGATCATTACCTCCTTGTCCCGGGCCTCGATCTTCACGATCAGGCAGGGGTAGGAGGGTTCCTTTGCTGGATTCTCCCGGCTGTCCGGGCCAATCAGCCTGGTATCAAACCAGATTTCCTCCTCATCCTCGGAACATTCCGCCACCGCGATACTGTAACCGCCGCTCTTTTGCTCCCCGTATCCCCGGATCAGGTACATATCCTCCCCGTCCGTGTAACTCATCCGTATCTCGCCCGCCTTGTTATCCTCGATGATCGCCGCAAGTTCCTTCGGTACACGCTCCGGGTCCACCACTGTAAAATCAATCCCGCTTCGCGCCTCCCCTTCCTCCTTCCCTGCAATGCAGCCGGTTAGGATGAGGGCCGCAAGCAGCATGATCAAAACGCATATGCCCAGTTTTTTCATATAGTTATCCGCCGCGCTTTTATACTATTGTTATTGCGGAAAGCCAGAAAATATGCCAACCGGAAGAAGCGCGGAGGATACTCAGCCCCCTCTCCCAGACCTTTCGGCCCTGCCGGCCGGTAAAAGAAAATGTTGTCAGGCCCGCGATAATTCGATATAATGATTTTGTGACACGTCCAAGCAAATACAAAGGAGACGCCTATGAACACAAATATAGCATTATCCACCAACAGCGAACCGGCGGCAGCGGCCCGGGAGGAGGAGAACACACGGTTTTCCGGTATCTTGGTGCATCCCACCTCTTTTCCGTCCCCTTACGGGATCGGCGACATGGGGCCGGGCGCCTATGATTTCATAGATTTTCTGGAGAAGTCCGGACAGCATCTGTGGCAGGTTCTGCCCCTTGGCCCCACCGGCTTCGGGGACTCCCCCTACCAGAGTTTCTCCGCTTTTGCCGGACAGCCTCTGATCATCAGCCCGGATAAGCTGATGGAAGAAAACCTTCTGACAAAGGAGGATCTCGCCGGTATGCCTGCGTGGGATCCGAAAAAGGTAGACTACGGCCCGGTAATCGAGTTTAAGACCTCCCTGCTCAAAAAGGCGTTCCAGGCCTTTTGCCATACGCCGGACAAGCAGATGCTGGAGGAGTTTGAGACTTTCTGCGAAACGGAAAAGGACTGGCTGGAGGATTACGCCCTCTTTATGGCCTGCAAGGATCAGCACCATGGCCGAAGCTGGCTGGAGTGGGATGAGGAGATCCGCACCCCCACAGAAGCGGCAAAAAGAATCTGGAAGGAGAAGCTTGCCGGGCATATTCATTATTACAGCTTTATACAGTTTATCTTTCAGAGACAGTGGCAAAAGCTGCTGGCGTATGCCCACGACCATGAGGTGAAGATCATCGGGGATATCCCCATCTTTGTGGCGCCGGACAGCGCCGACGTGTGGGCGGACAAAAATCTGTTCCAGTTAGATTCCAAAGGCTATCCAACCGCTGTGGCCGGCGTGCCGCCTGATTATTTCAGCGAGACGGGCCAGCTCTGGGGGAATCCCCTGTATGACTGGGAGGAACACGAAAAGACTTCCTATCAATGGTGGGTGCGCCGCGTGAAGCGACAGCTCTCTCTGACCGACTTTCTCCGGATCGATCATTTCCGGGGATTTGAGGCTTACTGGGCTGTTCCCGCCAAAGAAGAGACCGCCATAAACGGTAAGTGGATCAAAGGCCCCTGTGAAAAGCTGTTTCTGGCCATTGAAAAGGAACTGGGCGGGGATCTGCCGATTTTTGCCGAGGATCTGGGCATTATCACGCCGGAGGTGGAACGGCTTCGGGGCAGCATGGGGTTCCCGGGCATGAAAGTGCTGCAGTTCGGTTTCGGGGATATGGACGACCGCAAATACATGCCCCACTTTTACACCACCACCAACTGCATCTGTTACACCGGCACCCACGACAATGACACCACGCTGGGCTGGTATCAGGGGCAGACGGACATTATCAAAGACCGCATCCGCCGCTACGGCAACACGGACGGCAATCTTGTGAGCCTTGACTTCATCCGGTTCTGCATGGGCAGCATTGCCAAATACGCCATCTTCCCGATTCAGGATCTGCTGATGCTGGGAAGCGAGGCCCGCATGAATACCCCGGGGGTAGCACAAAACAACTGGGCGTTCCGCTATACTGCCGACGCCCTCAGCGACGAACGCTGCCAATGGCTGCTGCACACCACGCAGCTCTACAACAGATAGGAGATGGCTTATGATCCGTTTATTATTGATCGCCCTTTTTCTGGTCGTATTTCTGATCGCATCCATCCCGGTCTTCCTGATCGAATGGCTCATCGGCAAAATAAATCCCGGTCTCAGGGACAGGAGTTCCACACGGATCGTGCAGTGGGCGTTAAAAACCATTGAAATTCTGTCCGGAGCGAAGGTTACGGTCATCGGTGAGGAAAATATTCCCCGGGATACCCCGGCGCTCTTTATCGGCAACCATCGCAGCTACTTTGACATCGTCGTCACCTATTCCCGGTTCTGCGGACCGGTAGGCTTTATCGCCAAAAAGGAACTGAGGAGGATCCCGCTGCTCTCCACCTGGATGTACTTTATCCACTGCCATTTTCTGGACCGGTCGGATATCCGGGCGGGCTTTAAAACCATACTGGCCGCCATCGAGGATGTCAGAAACGGCATCTCCATTGTGATCTTCCCGGAGGGCACCCGGAACAGAAACGCGGACGAAGCAGAACTGATGCCTTTCCATGAGGGTTCTTTCAAGATCGCCACGAAATCCGGCTGTCCCATCATCCCGGTCTCCATCAATCATACCTCGGAGATCTTCGAGGATCATGTGCCCTTCGTAAAAGCGACCCATGTGACCATCGAATACGGCCGCCCTATCTATCCGAAAGAGCTTCCCCGGGAGCAGCAGAAATTTATCGGCCAGTATGTGCAGGGAATCATGGAAGAAACGATCCGCCGGAATGAATAACAGGATGGGATAGAAAAACGCCCCCGCCAGGCGTTTCGCCGGGCAGGGACGTTTATTTCTTCTATGTAGTTAAGGTTTTGATGCCGTCCTTCTCTCTTTGATGTCCGTATTATTCTGTCCATATCTCCGGCTCCTGCAAAGCCTTCTCGTACTCCTCCAGAATCATGCGCTGGATCCTCTCCCGGGTGACGGAATTGATCGGATGTGCGATATCCCGGTACTCACCGTCGGAAGCTCTGCGGCTGGGCATTGCGATAAACAGCCCCTTCTCACCCTCGATCACCTTGATGTCATGCACTACGAATTCGCCGTCAAGCGTAATAGAAACAACCGCTTTCATCTTACCGTCTTTTGTGACTTTTCTGATTCTTATATCTGTAATTTCCATAAAACTATCCCCCATGGTTTTTATTCTTTGCTGCCTGCCCGGACGGTCTGTGAGAATGTCCCGGACGGACAGGCAAATCTCTTTATTTTCCCATGATGTCGTACTCGTCAAGTCTCTGTTATGATTTTTACCTTATCCTCTCCCACATAGCGGGAGTCTGCCGCTACGGTAACGCGGCTCTCTATAATGCAGTTTTCAATGTAGACCCGTTCTCCCAGATACACGTCGTTCAGGATCACGGAATTCCTGATCACGCTGCCGTTGCCAACGAAAACCTTTTTGAAGATTACAGAGTTTTCCACTGTGCCGTTGATAATGGAACCGTTGGCTACCAGGCTGTTCTTTACGCTGCTGCCCGGATTGTACTTTGCAGGCGGATTGTCATCCACCTTCGTATGCACTCCCGGATAATCCCGGAAGAAGTAATCCCGCACCTCCTTTTTCAGAAAATCCATATTTGTCCTGTAATAAGATTCCACGGAAGCGATGTTGCTCCAGTAGTCCTCCAGCCTGTATCCGTAGATCCGTTTTACGTCCTTGTAGCGGATCAGCACGTCCGTCACGAAATCATGCCGTCCCTCCCGGACCGACTGCTCGATCATCTCAATAAGCTGGCGCCGGCGGATTACATAGATCCCGCAGGAGATCGTATGGGAGCGGGCGGCAATGGGCTTTTCGTCGAACTGCACGATTCGTCCGTCCTCATTCAGCTTCAGGATACCAAATCTCGTGACATCCTCCGCCTCAGAAGCCTCCCTGTAGATCACCGTGATATCCGCTTTCCTGGAAATATGATACTCCAGCACTTTGCCGTAGTCCAGCTTGTATATGCCGTCCCCGGAGGCTATGATCACATACGGTTCGTGGCACTCCCTGAGAAAATCCAGATTCTGATGAATGGCATCCGCCGTTCCCCGGTACCAGAAATCGTTGTCCGAAGTGACCATGGGGGGAAACACAAAAAGTCCTCCCTGCTTCCGCCCGAAATCCCACCACTTTGAGGAGCTTAGATGCTGGTTCAGCGATCTGGAATTGTACTGGGTCAGCACCGCCACCTTCTGTATATTGGAATTTGCCATGCTGCTCAGCGCAAAGTCAATGCTTCGGAAATGGCCCGCGATGGGCATTGCGGCAATGGCCCGCTTGTTGGACAGCTCCCGCATCCTGTAGCTGTTGCCGCCAGCCAGGATCATACCTACCGCCCTCATTGCACATCACCTGCCTTATCTAAGATCCCGCCGCTTTCCAGTACGCCTTCCGGATAATCCCCCGGCTCCGTAATGCCCGTGACCGCCGTATTTTTCCCGATCTTCACGTCCGGGGGGATCACCGCATTCTCTCCCACCACCGCAAGGCCAAAGGAGTAGACGGACGGTTTCACCCGGTTGGGAGCCTCCCCGAAAGCGCCCAGCTCGGCTCTCTCCCCTATGACAGCCTCCTCCGCAATAATCGCTTTGTTGACCACCGCCCCGGCCTTTATCACCGCGTTCTCCATGACAATGGAATCCCGCACGACCGCTCCCGGCTGAACCTCCACGCCGCTGCCTATAATGGAGTTGTACACTCTGCCGCTGATCTCGCAGCCGTCCCCGATGAGGCAGCGCTCAATGACGGCACCGTCGGCCACATAATGCGGCGGAAGATTTTCATTTTTCGTGTAGATCTTCCAGAATTCCTCATACAGATTGAATTTCGGGATGATATCTATGAGTTCCATATTGGCCTGCCAATAGGAGCCAAGAGTCCCCACATCCCTCCAGTATCCGTCGAATTCGTATGCCGCCAGCTTTTCGCCCTTTTCGTGGCAGTAGGGTATCACGTGTTTTCCGAAATCGCACCCCGGCTGCTCGGACAGGTCCAGCAGCGCCTCCCGGAGCGCTTTCCAGGAGAAAATGTAGATCCCCATGGAGGCAAGGTTGCTCTTTGGCTGATCGGGCTTTTCCTGAAATTCCGTGATCCCGCCCTCGCCGTCGGTGACAATGATCCCGAAACGGCCGGCTTCTTCCATAGGCACCGGCATGACCGCGATGGTAACGTCCGCGCCGTGAGCCTTGTGGAAATTCAGCATGATCTCATAATCCATCTTGTAGATGTGATCCCCCGACAGGATCAGCACGTAATCCGGATTATAGGCTTCCATATAGGAAAGATTCTGATAAATGGCGTTCGCCGTACCGGTATACCATTCTGTTTTGCCCACTTTTTCATAGGGAGGCAGTACAGTAACTCCGCCCACATTCCGATCCAGATCCCAGGGTATGCCAATGCCGATATGCGTGTTCAGTCTCAGGGGCTGGTATTGGGTAAGCACGCCCACCGTATCCACGCCTGAATTGATGCAGTTGCTCAGAGGAAAATCAATGATGCGGTATTTCCCGCCGAACGCCACTGCCGGCTTGGCCACCCGGGAGGTAAGGACCCCCAGACGGCTGCCCTGCCCCCCTGCCAGGAGCATGGCAATCATTTCTTTTTTGACCACACAATCACCTCCCGCTGTAATTATTTAACACGAACTGCCCTTTTATGCATTATATCACATCCACGGGAAAAGTAAACATTTTTTACAATAATGCCCGTTTTTTCTCTTTATTTTTGTATATTTTAACTATTTTATCATTTTTCGATATTATTTTCCCTGTTCATGCATTTCAGATAGGACGGGAAAATCCTATGGAGATTTCCTGCGGCCAAAGAAAATTCTTGGAATTTCTTCCGGAAAAGAGTATACTATATTAGACTATTCAGATTAAGGAGATCTTTCCATGTACCAGATAAATTATGATCAGCCGGTTCACGCACATTTCATAGGAATTGGCGGCATCAGCATGAGCGGGCTGGCGGCAATCCTTCTGAAACGGGGTTTTACGGTCAGCGGCTCCGACGCAAGGCGCAGTCCTCTCACCGGATGGCTGGAGGAACTGGGGGCTTCCATCGCCTGTCCCCAGAGCGCATCCAATATCTCCGGCGACATCGACGTGGTGGTGTACACGGCGGCGATCCACCCGGACAATCCCGAATTTATGGCGGCGCAGGAAAAAAAGATTCCGATGCTGACCCGGGCGCAGCTTCTCGGGGAACTTATGAGAAATTATGAGACCGCCGTAGCGGTGGCCGGCACCCATGGCAAGACTACCACCACTTCGATGCTCTCCCACATCCTGATGCAGGCGGCTCTGGATCCCACGATCTCGGTAGGGGGCATCCTGCAGTCCATCGGCGGGAACGTCCGCCTCGGGGACTCCGGTTATTTTCTGACAGAGGCCTGCGAGTACACCAACAGCTTTCTTGATCTGTCCCCCACCATCGGGATCATATTAAATGTGGATGCGGACCATCTGGATTTCTTTAAGGATCTGGAGGATATCCGCCGTTCTTTCCGGCGGTTTGCAGAGCTGATTCCAAAGGACGGCGCTCTGGTCATCGGCGCCTCGATCTCCCGGCTTGAGGAACTGACAGAGGGCCTTGCCTGCCGGACCGTTACCTTCGGCGCGGGCTGCGGAGACTATCAGGCCGTGAATATCCGCTACAATGACATGGGCTGCGGGGAGTTCGACCTGAAAAAAAAGGAGCAGCTCCTTGGGCACTTCACCCTCTCCGTACCCGGAGAACACAACGTATCCAATGCGGCGGCGGCCATCGCGACAGGAGATCTGCTGGGGATCTCCCCTGAGGATATGGCACGGGGGCTCGCCTCCTTTACAGGCGCCGACCGCCGGTTCGAGAAAAAAGGAGAGGTAGGCGGAGTGACCATCATCGACGATTACGCCCATCATCCGACTGAGATCCGGGCCACCCTTTCCGCCGCCGGGAAATATCCGGCCGGACATATCTGGTGCGTCTTCCAGCCCCATACATACACCAGGACAAAGGCGCTGATGGACGAGTTTGCCCAGGCTCTTTCCCTGGCAGACACGGTGGTGCTGGCGGATATTTACGCTGCCAGGGAGACCGATACCCTGGGAGTCAGTTCCGACGACCTGCGTCAAAAGCTCCAGGCGCTTGGCCGGGAAGCCTACTACTTTCCCACCTTCGACGAGATTGAAACGTTCCTGCTTGAGCGCTGCGCCCCCGGAGATCTGGTCATCACCATGGGCGCGGGAGACGTGGTAAAGATCGGAGAAAGGCTGCTGGGAAATTAATTTTTTATCCACAGTCCTGCTTTCCTTATTTACCGTTGTTTTTGAAACTTATCCACATTATCCACAGGGTTATTCACCTGTTTTGTGATTTCGCCTGTGGTTTTTTTTGTGGAAAAACTGTTTTACATAACTTTTACAGAAAATTCGCCATCGTTCTGCATAAAATGCAGCGCCGCCCCGTTATTGTCAACTTTTTATCCACATTATCCACAGGAAGACGTCCAATGGCCCTGTGCCTATCTGCGCTGACCGGCAGAAAAACTCCCTGTTCTCATTTTCCAAAAGATATGCTATACTGGTTGCAGGGAGATAAGAAAAGAGAGTGAGCCTGATGAAAATATATACGGATACTCCGGAGGGCATGACTGTGGTGCAGAATACCTTTATCGACCAGTATATGCCTCATGCCAACGGCGAATTTGTCAAAGTATACCTTTATCTGCTTCGGTGCGCCAATACCGGCCGGGAGCTTTCGCTGTCATCCATCGCCGATGTGTTTGACCACACGGAAAAAGACGTGGCCCGCGCCCTGCTTTACTGGGAGCGCCAGAACCTTTTGCATCTGACGCTGTCTTCGGATGGCACGATCCTGTCCGTAACATTCCTGGGTCAGGAGAAAACGGACGCTTTTGCTTCTCCCGAAACCGACTCCTCTCTCTTAGCGGAACCTGACCGGCCGTCCGCCACTGGGCAGCTGGAAAAAGACCCGGCGGATATGCCCAGCCGCGAGCGGATCGCTGCGGCCCGGGAGCTGAAAGACATCCGAGAACTGATGTATGTGGCGGAGCAATATCTGCAGCGACCCCTGACCTCCGGGGAACAGGGGGATATTGTCTATTATTACGACAATCTCGGGTTTTCCACGGACCTGATCGAATATCTGCTGGAATACTGCATTTCAAAAGGGGGCGCCAGCCGTCATTATATGCGCAAGGTGGCCCTTGCCTGGGCGGAGGCCGGCATCTCCACCGTGCTCCAGGCAAAGCAGGAGACCAATCTCTACAACAAAAATTATTACACCGTTCTGAACGCCTTCGGAATCAAAGGACGCGCCCCGGCCGAGCCGGAGCAGGAAGTCATGTCCCGCTGGTTCAATGAATTCGGGTTTTCGGCGGATATCGTCCTGGAGGCGTGCCGGAGGACAATCCGGCAGACGCATCAGCCTAATTTCCAGTACGCGGACAAGATCCTGTGCCAGTGGCATGAAGGCGGGGTTAAGTCCATGGCCGATGTGGACCGGCTCGATCAGCAGCGCCGCAAGGAGCAGAAAAAACCGGCGGATCATACCCGGCAGAAGACCTCCGGTAACCGCTTCAACAATTTCAGCCAGAGACAGTATGATTTCATACAACTGGAAAAACAGCTTTTGAATCAATAAACACGGGGAATACATATGGGACTGACAAACACACAATATGACGCGATCATGCGGGATTACCATCGCCAGCAGCTGAAAGTACAGCAGGAGCTGGAGCGCCGCCGGGAGGAAATTTACGGGCGTTTCCCGGAATTTTCCCGGATCGACGCCGATATAGCAGACCTGAGCACGGCCTGTGCCCGGCGGATGCTCACGGATGGCGAAGGGGATGTGGCCGCTCTGCGCAGGCAGATCCGGGGGCTGTCCGGGAAGAAGGAGCAGATCTTACGCTCCGCCGGATATCCTGCGGACTATCTTTCCCCTGCGTATCGGTGCCCTGACTGTCAGGACACCGGTTATATTGACGGCCGGAAATGCCACTGTTTCCATCAGGCCGCCATTGATCTGCTGTATACCCAGTCCAATTTACAGGAAATATTAAAGACAGAGAATTTCTCCACCTTTTCCCTGGACTACTATTCCCCGGATCTCACAGACCCTCTCACCGGCCAGAGCGCACGGCAGACGGCGCAGCGGGCGCTGAAGGAATGCAAGTCCTTTGTCCAAAATTTTGACAGCCGCTTTGAAAATCTGTTTCTCTACGGGAATACGGGACTTGGCAAAACTTTCCTCTCCCACTGTATCGCCCGGGAGCTTCTGGAGCGTACCCATTCCGTAATCTATTTTTCCTCCTTCCGTCTGTTTGAACTGTTTGCGGATTCCACTTTTGGGCGGGCGCGGGAGGAGCAGGACGAAACGGAACAGCACATTTTCGACTGTGATCTCCTGATCATCGACGACCTGGGCACAGAGCTTGTAAACTCCTTTGTGTCCTCCCGGCTGTTCCATATAGTCAACGAGCGGATCCAGCGCCGCAAAAGTACGCTGATTTCCACGAACCTTGCGCTGGCCGCCTTTGCCGACACGTACTCCGAACGGGTCTTCTCCAGAATCTCCAGCTGCTACACAATGCTGAAGCTGTTCGGGGACGATATCCGGCTCCGGAAAAAATTAGCGGAGGCCGATACTTGACCAAAACTTATTTTATGGTACAATGTCAGCGAAGCGCTTTAAAGCGATCGCCATTTAAAAGTTTCTATTAAAAACGCTGCCCCGCAGCCACAGGAGGATTATATGGTATTTCCGTCAGCGAATGAACTCAATCTTGAAACCATCCCTGTTGGGGAACTGGGGATCGTTGCTCTGAAGAGCCACAGGGCCCTGGGCAGGAAAATTGACGAACACATCGTCAAATGGCGTAAGGAGCGGGACCACGAGCATCTTGGCAGCCCTCTTCTTCAGAATTATTCCAGACCCACCTATCTGGTGGATGCCAGCGTCCCCCGGTTCGGCTCCGGTGAGGCAAAGGGCCTCATCAATGAATCGGTACGGGGCATGGACCTGTATATTCTCGTAGATGTATGCAATTACAGCCTGACCTATCCCCTGTACGGTTACACCAACCATATGTCGCCGGACGACCATTTTCAGGACCTGAAGCGGATCATCGCCGCCGTCGGTGGCAAGGCCCGGCGGCTCAACGTGATCATGCCTTTCCTGTATGAAAGCCGCCAGCACAGGCGCACCGGCCGGGAATCCCTGGACTGTGCCCTGGCGCTTCAGGAACTGACCAGGATGGGGGTTGAAAATATCGTCACCTTTGACGCCCACGATCCCAGAGTGCAGAACGCGATTCCCCTGTACGGCTTCGAGACGGTTCAGCCCGTCTATCAGTTCATCAAGGGGCTGTACCGGGCCGCGCCGGATATCAAAACGGACCCGGAGCATCTGATGATCATCAGCCCGGACGAGGGCGCTTCCAGCCGTGCGATCTACATGGCCAACGTGCTGGGCGTGGATATGGGAATGTTCTATAAGAGACGGGATTACGCCCACCTTGTAGACGGGCGCAATCCCATCATCGCACACGAATTTCTTGGCTCCGATATCAGCGGCAAGGACGTGGTGATCATTGACGACATGATCTCCTCCGGAGACAGTATGCTGGACGTGGCAAGGGAACTGAAATCCCGCAACGCCGGGCGGATCTTTATCTGCTCCTCTTTCGGCCTGTTCACAAAGGGGCTGGATAAATTTGATCAGGCCTACGAGGAGGGCCTGTTCCACGCCATACTGACCACCAACCTGGTATACCAGACTCCGGAGCTTCTGCAGAAGCCCTACTATACCAGCTGCGACCTGAGCAAATACATTGCGCTGATCATTGATACGCTGAACCATGACGGCTCCATCAGCGATCTGCTGAACCCCACCGCACGTATCAACAAGTATCTTTCACAGCACAGAAAATAAACGGTCTTATTCGGGGCGGAGGGCACGTATCTCCGCCCCGTATCCTTCCAGTTCATTGGGCGTTTCCAGACAGAAAGGCAGCTCTGCAAGCAGCGGATGATGCACCACTTTGTAAAGCGCCTCAAACCCGATGCAGCCCTGCCCCACCTTTTCATGCCGGTCCTTATGGCTCCCCAGGGGATTTTTGCTGTCATTAATATGCACCGCCTTCAGATATTCCAGACCGATCACCCGGTCAAATTCTTCCAGCACTCCATCCAGATCATTTACAATATCATAGCCCCCGTCAAAAATATGACAGGTGTCCAGGCAGACGCCCATTTTATCCTTTAATTCCACGCGCTTTAGGATCGCCGCCAGATCTTCAAACCGGCCGCCCACCTCGCTGCCCTTCCCGGCCATGGTCTCCAGCAGCACGGTAGTACGCTGGCCCGGCCACAGAAGCTCATTGAGCAGCGCCGCGATCTGTTCCACTCCCGCATCGATCCCCTGTCCCACATGGCTGCCGGGATGGAAGTTGTAGAGATTCCCCGGTATATATTCCATGCGCTGCAGATCGTCCGCCATGGTAATCCGGGCAAATTCCCGGACATGGTCATCCCTTGAGCAGGCGTTCAGCGTATAAGGAGCGTGGGCCACCACCACGCCGATCCCTCGCTCCCCGGCAAACGCCAGATACGCCTGTACGTCCTGCTCATCCACAGGCTTCGCCCTGCTTCCCCTGGGATTGCGGGTAAAAAACTGAAATGTATTCGCGCCGATGGAGACGGCCGTTTGTCCCATTGCCAGAAATCCCCTTGAGGAGGAGAGATGACATCCGATCTTCAGCATCACGCCCCTCCTTCCCCCGCTCCGGCATCCAGCCGGCGGAGAATTTCCCGTTCCCGTTTCTGGCAGGTGAAGAGGATCACCTGCCGCCCGCTTTGCCGAAGCCACCGCAGGACCGCTTCCAGGCGGGCGTCGTCGTACATGGCAAAGGCCTCGTCCAGTATCACGGGCAGCTCTTTTCCCTGTCCCAGCAGCTCTCCGGCCGCCATCCGCAGGGCAAAATATACCTGCTGCATCGTGCCGCCGCTGACCTGATGAAGGCCCAGCGTCCGGGAGGGCGTATGAATGCGCACCTCGGACGTCTCGTCCAGACGGATACGCGTGTAAGCCCCCTGCGTGAGCTGCGCCAGGATCTCCGAGGCGCGTTCATTTAACTGACTTCCGGATTTTTCATAAATTCCTGCGGAAAGTTCACAGATACGGTCTATAGCCATGGTAACGGCGGCGATTTCCGCGTCCGTATTTTCAAATCCCACATGGCTTCCATACAGCTGCTCCAGTTCATCCTGCAGTTTCCGGTACTCGGTTTCTCTTGCAAGGATCCGCTCCGCAAGCCGGCCGCCGCTTCCGGAATCCGTCTCCGGTAAATCCTCCTCCGACAGAAAATCCTCTGCACCGGCCTCTTCGTCGTCTTCCTCCTTGCCGTCCCCGATCAGAAAATGCACCGGCAGCAGCATGAGCAAAAAGACGACCCCGAACACGCCGAGAAAGACTTTCAGTTTCCACTCACTGAGGAAAAAGGCCGCGGCCAGCGCCAGAATCCCGGCCAGCGCCAACAAAAGCTCCAGGACCAAACCGCCCGGGCCGGGGGAAGCCTCCCGGTATTCCCCTTCCTCCCCAAAGTCCTCATATCTGCCGGAGCGCACTGAAGGAAGCGCGGACATCTGACCGCTTTCGTACGAAAACGCGCCGTTTCCGTAAGACGGTCCTGTGGCTTGCGCTTCCCCCCGGGTTTTCAGCGTCTCCAGCTCAGCCCGTACTTCCTCCGCCTGACGCTGTTTTTCTCCGATGACCGCCTCCAGTTTCTCATCCTCCGCCTTTTTCTGCTGCTCCAGCGCCTTTTTCTGTCTGCGCAGGCTCTGGAGCGCCTGGGACACATCCAGTTCTGCGTCCATGGCGGAATCGCTGTTCACCATATATCTGCGCAGCTCCTCCGCCAGAACTTCCTCCGTCTCGCATCCCGTCTGGGGAATAAAGACCGTATTGACAAAGGCGGATTCGCTGATTCCGCCCAGCAGCGTTTCCAGAACCAGCTCCGGCTGGTCCGCTTCCTGCGCCGTGGTTTCGCAGGTCACCCTGAGGGGTTCCATGCTCCGGTCAAAACACCGGTCAACGCGGTAGACCATTTCCCCGTCCTGCACTTTCATGCTGCCAAGAAAAGCCCCGGGCGTATCCCAGGGCTGGCGGATCTGGTATTCATCCGTCCTGGCCGCCCTGCCCCTGCTTCGGTTCAGCCCGAAAAACATGGCGTATATAAACGAATGGATTGTGGATTTCCCGGTCTCGTTGCCGCCGTAGATGATATTGATCCCCGGCTTCAGCGTGATCCTGTGATTTTCAAATTTTCCGTAATGCTTCAGCAATAGCTCGCGTATCTCCATAATCCCTCTTCCTGTGCTACCGGCCGGAATATAACAGCGCCTCAAGTCCGTAGCGCAGCGCTTTTTCTTCTATGATACCCTGGGGCTTATCTCCAAAGCTCTCGATAAAATCCCCTACCAACTGACCCCGGTACTGTCGGCGCAGCTCCTCAATATGCAAAGCCGGCGCCGTCTCATCTGTGATCCCCACGATACGCCCGCATTTCATATATTCCTTCAGATCGGGGACAAAGCCAGGCATACGCCCGCCTTTAAGGATCAGCCGGTACATATTCTGGGAACCGCACCTGCCAATCAGCGCCGCAATCTTTTCCCGGATGGAATACGCCGTATCCTCCTCCGTGACCGGGACCTCCTCCTGGCGGTACTGGCGGCTGCACGCGTTCACAAAGGTCAGCGCCACCTTTTTCCGGTGAACGTCCCCCAGCAGATAGCCGTGAGGGCCCAAATCATTGCTGTCAATGGGTTCCAGCGCCCCCGCATACTCCGCAAGCCCCGGAATCAGGCTGTGGGGCTTGTGGATATGCCCAAGGGCGATATAATCAAAACCCGCTCTTTGCAGGCGTTCTTTTCCGATGGGGATGTGACGGGCGTCCCCGCCGTGGGCCAGCAGTATCTTGAAATAATCCCCTGGTTCCGCCGTCAGCTCATCATACAACGGCTCCGGGATCTCCTGCTGATAATAGCTGAAGCCGTAGATCTCCGTCTTCAATTCCGGCAGCCGTACCCTCTCGCATTTGGGCGCGTACATACAGATCACATTTTCATTCCAGGGGAAACCGAAACAGGGGCTGCTGCGGCTCAGGAAGTCATGGTTCCCGGCCATCAATACCACCACGGTGCGCTCCAGCGTGGAAAACAGATAGTTGACCTCCCGGAGCTCCTGGATCCGGGGCGGCCTGTGAAAAAGATCCCCCGCAATCAGCAGCAGATCCACCTTTTTTGTATTGGCATCGGCGATGCAGCGCCGAAAGCTGTCCCAGATCTCACGCCCCCTGTCCTTGGCCCACAGAAAGCCGTGATCCGGCGCAGCCCCCAGATGCACGTCCGCAATATGCATAAAACGCATGGTACTCTCCCCCCCAGACGGATTTAACAGCACATAACCGGATAGACCCGGCCGCCGCCGCAGCAGCAGCTGCACAGCACGTTTAAGAGGCACAGCTTCATGCACCAGTCGCCCTGGGCGGTCATGGGACTGCCGTACATATCCCCCATGGTCTGATACCACTGGCCGCCGTTCTCCATCTGAGAAAGGAACTGCCGGTAGACCATATTGTTGGGCTCCATCGACACCGCTCTTTGGGCATGCTCTTTTGCCAGCACGTTATTCCCCAGGCCGGAATTGGCCATGGCGCTGAGGTAATACCACCTGGCGCTGCGCTGGTTTATCTCGGACAGTACATTCAGCGCCTCCGAAAAATGACGGCTCCGGATGTAATTTTCCGCCGCCTGAAGGTGTACGTCCTCCTCAGACCAGTCGTCCTGGCGGGCGCCTCCATAGCTGCCGGAACCGCTATAACCGCCGAACCCGCCATAGCTTCCGGAACCGCCGTAATTTCCGGCGCTCTCCTTAAAGCTTCCGCCGCCTTCCTTCTCCCGCATGATCTGCTGGTATGCCTGCTGTATCTCTTTGAACTTCTCCTCCGCCTGCTCCTTATTCGGGTTGTTGACATTGGCATCCGGATGATATTTTCTGCTGAGCGTCCTGTACGCCTTTTTTATTTCCTCTTCGGAGGCGTTCTCCGGCACTCCCAGTACCGTATACGGGTTTTTCATAATTTACCCTGCTCTTTCTTCTCCTGTCTCTTCTTCAGCCGGTCGCCGCGCACCGCCGCATATCTGCACCACACGCCGGAATACAGGATATTTCTTAAAATTTCCGCGTTTTCCAGAATCGGAAGCCGCTCAAAAGCCCTGGCACACTCGGCCATCATATCCCGGAGCATTTCCCGGATCTGCGTTTCCCGCTCGGTCCCCCAGATGCCTCCGCACTCTGAAAAAAGATTATAATTGCCACGTTTCCGATCTTTCTCCACATCCTCCGCCGCATCCAGCAGATAGATGAATTTCCCCATAAAAAACCCCATGGTACGCAGATCCTCCTGCCAGATATCTTCCTTCCAGCAGAAAATCTCCGCCAGATAGCGTCCATTGAGGCCGGCCATACGGTCAATATCCCGGCAGTTCTCCTCCTCGGCCGTATGCAGGGCCGCGATATTCTCCTCCACCGCCTTCGCCTGTCTGGGATACTGCCCGGAGACTTTTCGGCAGGCTTTCCGAAGCAGCGCAAAACCGGCGCCGGCCGCAGGCTTTTTCTCATCGTCCCAGTCGTCCCGCAGCTTCTGGAAGGCCAGCAGCACGCACATATCCGCCGCATAGCTGACCGCCTCATTGTCCACCATGGGATGTTTGCCGGTGGGATGGGGGAGGCATCTGTGGGACTGAATATTCGTTTCCGGCTCGTAAAGCCCGGTGAGCAGAAGCGCAAGGAAGGTCAGATCATAGTTTAGCATCATCTGGGCCGTTCGTCCATACCTGAGATGAAGATTACGGCATAATCCGCAGTAAAAACTGCGATATGCCGCAAACTCCCTTAATTTGAGCTCCTGCTCATTCACATAAATATATCCAAACATCTCTCTTAACTCTTTTTTTCAAATTCATGCCTGCATTTGGGACAGGTAACACAGATTCGCCCCTTACCTCTTGGGATCCGAATCTTCTGGCCGCAGGAGGGGCATTTATATATATGATAATCCCTGCTCTGTAAAATGCGGTTTTTTACCTTAAAAAACCGGGTACGGATCCCCTCTGTCATCTTCAGATATTTCTGGTTTTCTTCGCTCCGCCTCACATAATTTCTGGAAAACATCCGGAAGTAACATACCCCGAGAAGAATCAGCGCCAGCAGATACAGAAGCTGCACCCTCGTAAAAATATTCACCACCAGACAGACAAGGCATACGCCCAGCATAAACCTGGAGAGCTGATCTGCGCCGTACCTCCCCTGCATAAATTCCATAAATCTTCTTTTCATATAAAACAGCACCATCCCTTCATTGATTCTTAAACTTTACCCCCAAAACAGGGGAATGTCAACGAATCGGAAACGGATTTCAGAGAAATTTTAGATATAAGGCTCTTCCTCCTCCACCACCGGAAAGCTGACCGTTACTTTAAATACGTCCCCTTGCACCGCCACCTCAAACGTACCGCCGTGAAGCTGCGTCAGGCTCTGCGCAATGGACAGCCCCAGGCCGCTTCCCTCTGTACTTCGGCTCTTGTCGCCCCGGACAAACCGCCCGGCCAGCTCCTCCCCAGAGATATTCAATTCCTCCTTTGAGGTATTCTGGAGGGAAAGATACACGGTCCGGTCCTCCCGGTACAGCTCGATATAGACCCGGGTCCCTTCCAGGGCATATTTGCAGATATTGCCCAGCAGATTTTCCAGAATCCGCCAGAGCTGCCGTCCGTCCGCCATGATGAAGGCAGGCTCCTTCTCCACATTCCAGACCAGGATCAGACCCCGCTCCTCCAGACGCTCCTGAAATTCCCCGTATGCCTGCTGCAGCATTTCCTGGAGCGGCAGCCTGATCATCTGAAGCTCGATATTGCCGGAGGAGATCTTGCTGGCCTCCACCAGGTCTTCCGTGAGCTGCTTCAGCCGCTGGGATTTCTGATCCAGCACCTCGATGTAATGCTGTACCTGCTCCCCCGGAAGATTTTCCCGCTTCAGCAGGTCCACATAGTTGACGATGGAGGTGAGGGGTGTCTTGATGTCATGGGAGACGTTTGTGATCAGCTCGGCTTTGAGCCGTTCGTTTTTTATGATGGCGTCCACTGCCTCCTGCAGCCCGTCCCCCATCTCGTTGACGGCCCGCGCCATCTCGCCGCTCTCCCCCTGGAGGGCGGAGGTGTCGATCTTATACCCGAGATCCCCCCTGGATATCTGCCGCAGGCCCTCGTAAATACTCTGCTTGCCCGTCATATCCCGAAGCAGGTACAAGAGCACCACCATATCCATCACAAGCATGAGGAAAATACCGATATCCCCCAGCAGCAGGAACAGAAAATTGAGAATCACAAAGATAATATAAAGGAACAAAAGCTGTCCGGAAGCCGCCCTGGCCGCCGTCACCTGCCGCCAGGTCTTTACCAGCATCAGGCTGATGCTGTTGGTCCAGAGCGTATGGCTGCGCAGCCGCCGCGCAAAACTCAGACCGCCGGAAAGGAATACAAAGTAAGCCAGGGCCGCAGCCGCAGAGACAAGCAGCCTCGTGTAGACGGACATCTCGTCGGACCTTGGCACATAGCGCTCAAATCCCAGTCCGCACAGAACCAGGAGCATCACATACAGCCCTCCCGCCAGCTCCGTGGGGATCCGGTCAACGGGCCCCATCTCAGGCGCAGGCGCGTCCTCTTGCCTGCCCGCCGTTTTCATGGAAAGCACAAATGCGGCAACCAGGATCAGCGCGCAGGCTATACCCCCCAGCGCAAAGGCCCACACCGTATTTTCATGCTTTTCGAATACGTCCGCATAGGTGCGCAGCGCATCACTGACGGGATAGGACAGGTCTACCGCAAGATACACCCGCTCATTCGTGCCGGCAAAACGCTCCTGCATAAACCAGTCCGCCGCCGCCTGATTCAGAATATTGTCCGGATTTGTCACCACAATATTAAAACTGCGCTCTCCCTCGTACAGGCTTGTCAGATTCCCGTCCGACAGCAGGGTTTCCACCGCCGTCTCATAGTCGGTCTCTCCGGTGCTGGTGTAAAGCTCACCCGTCGCGGTATTCTCGATGCAGTATCCAAGGTTGCCCGGAGCCCGGGCCGACCAGCTTTCACCCTGCTCCCCGGAATACTCCTGATAGCGCTGGTAGATCTCCTCGCTGACCTCGTCCAGCTTCGTGTACATTTCCAGAACGAAACCCGCAGAGTCGGAGTACCATCTGGAGCATTCCGCCAGGGAGATCCCGGTCATGGGCAGGATCGTCTCCAGATCTTCCGCCATCGCCACGAGTATCTCTCCTGCCTCCTGACCCCCCGCCGTCTGCTGCTCCAGCGCTGCGGAAAGGGCGCTGTGCAGTATCTGGCGTCCCCCGTTTCCGGCAAATTCCAGAAGATCCGACAGCAGATAGGTGGTATTCATATCCTGTATGGGGCTGCCCGAACTGCCATAGGCCTGGATGTCGATCTGCTTCGAGTCGTCAAACACCCCGTCCTCCTCAAACAGCTCCTGATTCTGCTGCCCCCGTATCTTGCCCGAGAGGATCGTATCGACCTGACGGAAAAACAGATCCGTCTCCTCAAAGCTTTTGGACATATCCGAAAGGCTGTAGGAATCCCCCGTCCAGGCGCCCACCATGAGGAGACAGAAAGACAGGATAAAAACAGCCGCGACCTGCACCGCTATCAGCGCCCTTTTTACCCCTTTTCTGTAAATAATCTTTCCAAAATCCAAGGCTTTACTCCTCGCTTTATGACAGGTTCTCAACCTTGTATCCGATTCCCCAGATCACTTTCAGATAGCGGGGATTCTTCGGATCGATCTCGATCTTTTCACGGATATGGCGGATATGTACGGTCACCGTGTTATCCGCGCCGAACGCTTCCTCTTTCCAGATCTGCTCGTAGATCTGATCGATGGAAAAAACCTTGCCCTTGTTCTGCACCAGAAACAGCAGGATATTGTACTCGATCCGGGTGAGCTTTACCGGCTCCCCATCCACCGTGACCTCCTTGCGGTCATCGTTGATCATAAGCCCCCCTGTAGTGTAGATCTTTTCGGAAGCTTCCTCCTGGGGGCTGCCGCCGAAACTGGTATAGCGCCGGATCTGAGACTTCACCCGGGCGATCAGCTCCAGAGGATTGAAGGGCTTGGATATGTAATCGTCGGCGCCCAGGTTCAGCCCAAGGATCTTGTCCGTATCCTGGGTTCTGGCGGAGAGGACGATGATGGGAATGCTGCTGTCCTCGCGGATCTTCATAATCGCATGAATGCCGTCCATCTTAGGCATCATGATATCCAGGATCAGGAGATGGATCTCCTCCTGCTCCAGTATATCCAGCGCCTGCTGCCCGTCATAGGCTTTCAGAACCCGAAAGCCCTCCTGCACCAGATAGATCTCGATCGCGTCCACGATCTCTTTCTCATCATCACAAACCAGTATCGTATACATCAGCCGCTCCTCCCTGTGATATAAAACAGCCCCTGCACGGACCGCATGAATAAATATCTGTCGTCCAGTTTAGCAGAAGCTGTTTAAATTACTGTCAATAATTTATTAAAACTTTCTTATTTCGCCTGCATCACGTGCATCATATTCGTCATCGCGCCCTTGCCCTTTACGATATTGGTGGCCGGGTCTCCCGCCGTAAAGACCACCATATCTCCTTTTTTCACGTAGCCTTCCCGCTCCACCACATACATGGCGTGGGATACGATATGCTCCGTGGTTTCCTCGGCGTAGCCCCTCAGCGGCGTAACGCCCCAGTAAATCTGCATCTTCCTCTGCGCCCAGTCGTTGGGCGTCACTGCCAGGATCGGGATGGCGGAACGGAAGTTGGACATCAGCCGCGCCGTCTGCCCCGACATGGTGGGCGTAACGATGTAGTCTGCGTGGACATTCACGGCTGTACAGACTGCGGCGATCCCCACCGCGCTGGATACGTTGGCCTCTCCCTTTAGGGCCTGATAGTCCGGTATGGCATTGTAATTCAGATGCTGCTCCGTGGACTCGGCGATCTTCGCCATCATCTTCAGCGCTTCCACCGGATACCTGCCCATGGCGGTCTCCCCTGAAAGCATGATCGCGTCCGCCCCTTCCCGGACCGCATTGGCCACGTCCGTCACCTCGGCCCGCGTGGGCCTTGGATTGCGGATCATGGAATCCAGCATCTGCGTGGCAATGATCACCGGTTTGTATTTTTTGTTGCATTTCTCTACAATCGCCCTCTGTACCTGAGGCACCTCATAGGCGGGAATCTCCACGCCCATGTCTCCCCGGGCCACCATCACCCCGTCCGCCGCGTTTATAATCCGGTCGATGTTGCGGATGCCCTCTCCGTTCTCAATCTTTGCGATCACGTCGATATGCTCTCCGCCGTGTTCTTTGAGGATTTTTTTGATCTCATGGATCGCGTCGGCATCCCGCACGAAAGAGGCCGCGATAAAATCGATCCCCTGTTCAATTCCGAAAATGATATCCTCTCTGTCCTTATCCGTGATCCCCGGCAGCTTTACGCTGACATTTGGGACGTTGATCCCTTTCCTCTGCCCCAGTTCCCCGCCGTTTTTCACTACACAGACGATCTCATCGCCTTTTACTTCTTTTACTTCAAGTTCGATCAGCCCGTCGTCGATGAGGATCCGGTTGCCCGGCCCCACGTCCCTGGCGAGCTGCGCATAGGTCTGGGAAACCCGCTTCTCGTCTCCCGCTATGTCCTCGCTGGTCAGAATGAACTGCGCGCCCTCCTTCAGCGTTACCTTGCCGCCGTTTTTCAGTATACCGGTACGGATCTCAGGCCCCTTGGTGTCCAGCAGGACAGCCACCGGCTTTTTCATTTCCCGGCATACCGCCTTGAGCTGGTCAAACCGTATCTTTTGCTCCTCATGGGTCCCGTGGGAAAAATTGAATCTCGCCACGTCCATGCCGCCTTCGATCAGTCCCCGCAGGATATTCATGTCATCGGAGTTCGGGCCCAGCGTACAGATGATCTTCGTTTTCTTCATATTCTACCTCCCTTCGAACACGTTGTTCTAATTTAGTTCAATCTGGTCTCCGGACATCCGGAGGATATCCTGGATCTCCTCCAGCGGCATCTCCAGATATGCGGAAAGCTCTTCCTTTGATACTTTACGCCCAAGATCCTGCTCCAGGTTCTTCACCGCCTCATGCAGGTGGCTGACCCGGCTGACGATCTCCCGGTTGCCCTCGTGTCTCTTTTTGCTCTCCCTGGCGGCCTCCTCCATAGCCGAATGAATGCTGTTGAAGATATGCGCCTGAAAGGCCGCCGCGCTGTCATACTCCCCGGCGGAAGATATCGCCGTCAAAAGAGCCAGATTTCCTTCCTGTACCAGATCCTCCGCCGGGATTGCAGTGTCGGCGTATTCCTCCGCTTTGGCGCAGATGACCGGGAGATACAGGCAGATCAGGGCGTCTCTGGCCGTCTCGTCCCCGTCCAGCACCCGGCGTATAAGCTGCTGCTCCTCTTCCGTCATCTCCTGCTCCATCCGGATCATTTCTGCTACATAGGCGGACAGCCCCTGCTGTCCCTCCTCCGGGTTCCCGTCCGGCTCCTTCGCATGGTCCGTCACCCGGATATCCTGCTGTTCCAGATATTCGTACACCAGATTGAAATGCTCCTCCTCCAGAGGAAGCCCCGCCAGCAGCCCTCTCACCTCATCCCGGGTGATCCGGCCGCCGGATGCATCCGCCGCTTTTTTCATCTCGGTGAGCATCTCCCGGAAGATAATTCGGTTCTCCATAGCCACTCCTGATTCTATACCTGATCATGTTGTACCGGACGGATTGCAGCGCATTTCGCATTTTCACTTCTACGGCCCGTTCCGGTCATCGCCGCCCTCGCTCAGCGCTTCAAGGGCCGCCTCCAGTACCGGATCCGTCTCCTCCCCGGTTCCGGCAGCATAAGGCGCTGTATCCCCGGCATCCTCCACCGGGATATCCGGCGTAATGCCGTTACCGTCAATGTCCTGACCGCCGGGCGTATAATATTTTGAAACGGTAAATTTGAAAGCGGAGCCATCCGTCAGCGTATACGTTTTCTGCACCACGCCCTTGCCGTAGGTCTGGGCGCCCACGATGGGACCAAGTTCCCAGTCCTGCACCGCCCCGGCGAATATCTCCGAAGCGCTGGCCGAATCTCCATCCACCAGGACCGCCACCGGGCAATCCGCCAGACGGTCATCCCCGGAATAATATTCCTCCCGCCTGCCATCTTTATTCTCAGTGTAGACCAGCAGCTTTTCCGGAAGGATCGCATCCAGAATATCGCACACGGAATTTAACAGGCCGCCGGGATTTCCTCGGAGATCCACCACCAGATTTTCCATCCCCTGCTCCAAAAGCTCCGTCAAAACGTCCCGGAACTGGCTCACCGCGCTCTCCGTAAACTCCGTGATCCGGATATAGCCGGTCTGCTCCCTTATCATCTCTCCCTGAACATAAGTCAGCTCCACACTCCCGCAGGTTATGGAAAGCTCCAGCGTCTCCTCCGTATCCGGTCGGTATACCTGAAGAATAAAGCTCTCCTCCTGGCTTTTAATCAGGCTGACCACCTCCGAAAGGCTGCTGCCCTCCAGAGATGCGCCGTTCAGCGCCAGCAGGATATCCCCAGCCAGAAGGCCGCCCTCCTGGGCCGGGCTTCCCTCATAAACCTCCGCTACCTGAAACGCCCCGTCTTCCTCTTTGACGGTCAGCGTAGCGCCAATCCCAAAGTATTCTCCCTTCGTGGCTTCCTCCAGCGTCTGCAGTTCCTGTGAGGAATAGTATTCCGCGTAAGAATCCTGCAGCCCTGCGGCCACGCCCTTAAACAGATAGGCGGACAGGGTTTCGCCGTCTACTTCCTCCAGAAAATTCTGCTGGATCAACGCCTGTACCTCATCCAGCTTCGACAGGGTATCCCCGTCTGTGAGCACAGCGGCTCCCGCATTTTCTCCGGATCCGCTCTGAAGCCTGACGCCTCTTCGCGCCAGCAGCCACCCCGCCAGGAACACAAGGACACACAGAAGCATCACCAGGCAGCCGGATAGGAAGCCGGTCACAAACCGGCTTTCCCCTCCTGTATTCCCGTCGCTGTCCGGCCCGTCCAAATTCACACCGCCGTCATCCGTCTCCCCGGGAATTCTTCTGTCCCCGTCCGTCTCAGGCAACCAGGTCATTCAAATGCCTCCCAAATACTCAGGAGCCGGTCAGAACTCCTGATTTTCCATGTACTTCATATATTTTACGACCATCAGCGCAATTTTAAACGTAATTGCGTCTTCAAATACCCGCAGATCCAGCCCGGTAGACTTCTGCAGCTTGTCCAGACGATACACCAGCGTGTTGCGGTGTATATAGAGTTGGCGCGAGGTCTCCGATACATTCAGGCTGTTCTCGAAAAACTTGTTGATGGTGGCAAGCGTCTCGTCGTCGAAATCGTCGGGAGACTTGCCTTCAAAAATCTCCCGGATAAACATCTTGCACAGGGGGATCGGGAGCTGGTAGATCAGACGGCCGATGCCAAGGGAACTGTACGCGATGATCTGTCGCTCCTCAAAAAAGATTTTGCCCACGTTCAGGGCCATACGGGCTTCCTTGTAGGAACGGGATACATCCTTCAGCTCGTTCACGATCGTGCCGTATGCGATCAGGGCCTCCTGTCTCTTATCCTCTCCCAGGCAGTCCAGGATCATCCTCGAGACCTTGTCCATCTCGGCATACCCCTCCTGAGCGTTCAGCTCCTTGATCACGATCACGCTCTTCTCATCGATGGCCGTGATAAAATCCCCGGGATGGGAACTGAAAAGCGAACGCACACTCTCCAGCGCGCTGTTTTCTTTTCCGCTGCTGATCTCCAGGGTCAGAACGATCCGTCTGGCTTCCGTGTCGATGTGCAGTTTCTTCGCCCGGTTGCAGATGTCCACCAGAAGAAGATTGTCCAGAAGCAGATTTTTGATGAAATTGTCCTTATCAAACCGCTCCTTATAGGCCACCAACAGGTTCTGGATCTGAAAAGCGGCCATGCGCCCCACCATATGCACGTCGTCGCTGTTGCCGTTTGCCAGCAGAATAAACTCGAGCTGCCGCTCGTCAAACACCTTAAAGAACTGGCAGCCCGACACCACCTGGCTGTCCGCCGGAGAATCCACAAAACTCAGGACTGACTCCCTGAAGCTCTCCGCCTCCGGAAATGTTGTGGCCAGCATGACTCCCTCTGTGTCAAGCACACAGAGATCCACCCGGCTGATGCCCTTTAATCCGTCTAATGTCGTCTGTAAAACCTGATTCGATATCACCTCTTTAGCCTCCTTTGTCATGCAATCTCCAGCCAATCCGTCTGCGGGTTGTTCCGATCTGAATTCTCTGATCTGGCCAGAATTACGTAACTGGTATTATTTTAATATAAAAATACCAAGAAATCAATCATCATTGTGAAAGTTGCACGAAAAACAAAATCCTTTACAGAAAATCTTCCCGGTAAGGCGTAAAAATATCCAGGGTAACGCCATCCTCCAGGGCAAGCAGCCCGTGGGGCACATTTGCTTCCACATAAAAACACTCTCCCGGTCCCAGGATCTGCTTTTCTCCGTTTACGCTGGCCTCATAGGCGCCGCTGATGATGTATCCGCACTGACGGTGCGGATGGCTGTGTACCGCGCCTTCCTGCCCTTTTTTCCACTGCAGCTCCACCACCATCATGTCATTGATATAGCCCTTTACCGTGCGGACCGTGCCATTCTCCAGCGTGATCGGGTTACAGTCTTCCTTTTTGATAAACATACTTTCATCCTTCTTTCTTATAAAAATTTTGTATTACCTGCTTTCTTTTATTCCTCTTGCTCAGCGGCCGCCCGGATCTCGTCTATGAGCTCTTCGTATCCGCTGCCGTATTTCTCATACAGCACCGACACCGCCTCTTTAAAACGCGCCTTTTCCTCATCGGATAACAGAACCTCCACCACTCCGTTTTCCAGAGCTGTGTTTCTCGACGTCTTCTCCTGCAGCGCCCAGATTCTGCGCTCATACAGGGCCGACTCCTCGGCGCAGGCTTTTATGGCCGCCTGATCCTCCTCTGAGAGCTTGTCCCATGTATGCGCCGACATGAGCTGCAGTTCGGGAACTCTGGTATGCTCGTCCACCGTATAATACTTTGCCACCTCATAATGATTCATAAATGCATAGGACGGCCAGTTATTCTCCGCTCCGTCCACAATGCCCCGTTCGATCTCAGAATAGACCTCGCTGTATGCGCTCTGTACCGCCGTAGCCCCCAGCGCCTCGATCATCTCCGACATCATCTCAGACTCCTGTACCCGGATCTTCATGCCCTGAAGGTCCTCCAGACAGGTGATCTTTTTCGTGGAAGTATAAAAATTGCGCGCCCCGGCATCGTACCAGGACAGGCCGATCAGGTCCGAGCCTGCGGTCATCGCCAGAAAACGGTCCCCGATCTCTCCGTCCAGCACCGTCCACATATGCCTGGAGCTTTCATACAGGTAGGGAAGCTGAAGCACGTTCAGCTCCGGTATCAGCTCCGATATCTGGGACAAGGATACTCTGGCAAAGTCAATTCCCCCGTACTGCATCTGTTTGAGTACATCTTTCTCAGACCCAAGCTCCGCATCGGCCTGCACCAGTATCTGGATCCGCCCGTCAGTCCGCTGTTCCACCAGCTCGGCGAAGCGATATGCTCCCTGGGTCGTAGGATAATCCTCCGCCTGGTTCTCCGCGTAATTAAATACGTATTCCGGTACCGGAGTTCCGGATTTTCGCACCTTCCATCCGATGATCCCGGCAGCCGCGCATACCAGCAGAACCGCTGACAGAACCCATCGCTTCTTTATTTTCATGCCATTTTATCCTTCCCCTGGCGCAGAATCTGGTTGCGGTACTCGCTGGGCGTGATTCCCGTGCTCCGCTTAAAGACCCTTGCAAAATAATTGGAATCCCGAAAGCCTGCCTGCACGCACACGTCTTTGATGTTCTCCCTGGGATCGCCAAGGAGCGTTTTCGCCTTCGCCACCCTGAATTCCGTGAGGAAGCCCGTAAAATTCCGGTTAAAGCACTGCTTGAATATTTTGCAGAAATAAGCGTCCGAATACCCCATGGCCCCGGCCACATCCTGAAGAGAAATATCCTCCCGGTAGTTCTCCTGTATGTAGCTGTAAATCCCGTTGGCCACCGCCTGCATCCGGGTACTGTCCCGGCCTTTTTCCTCCGCAGCCAGCGCCCTGTTCTCTGTTTCGCCCCGTCTTCCCCCTGGCTTAGGATTCTTTTGCAGAGCCTCTTCCTGCCGCTTTTCCAGCCGGATGGCCTCCTCCAGCGCCGCCACCAGTTCTTCGTCCGAACCCGGCTTCAGAAGATAATCCAGCGCTCTGACGGAAATCGCCTTCTTCGCGTAACTGAACTCATCAAATGCCGTCAGAAAAATAATGCTGCACGTCTCATCCCTTTCACGTATTTTTTCGGCAGCCTCCAGGCCGTTCATTCCCGGCATACTGATATCCAGTATTGCGATCCGGCAATTCATCTCCCCAAACAGACGGACAGCGTCTTCCCCATTTTCGGCGAGAACGCTCTCCAGGCATCCGCCAAAGTATTTCTGTATCTTTTTTGATACGACCATTCTCTCGATGGGTTCGTCATCCGCGATCAACACCCGCCACATTTCTGCCGCCTTTCTGCAATCCGAATTCTGACCATGGTTCCCTTCCCCTCTTTGCTGAAGATCTCGATCTCCGCCTCAGGATAGATTGCCTTCATCCTCTCGTAAACATTTGCCAAACCGATCCCGGTATCCTCCCCTTCGTTTTCCATAGTCCCTTCTCTGAGCTGGCGCAGGATTTTCTCTGACATCCCCACGCCGTTATCTGCCACTACCATCTGCAGCAGGCCTTTGCTTTCCCAGATCCGGATCCGGATCTTTCCCCCCTCCACCTTGGGGGACAGGCCGTGGATGATGGCGTTTTCCACAATGGGCTGGAACGTGAAAGTGGGAACCATGATCTTCTCCGAATCCACCTCGCAGGAAATCCGGTAGGAGATCCTCGCGCCAAATCTCATATGCTGAAGATACATATAATCCTCTATCATTTTCAGCTCCCGGGCCAGAGGCACCACCGGCTGGTCGTTCTTCAGGGTGTAGCGAAAGATGTCGCTGAGGCTCTTGATCATCTTCTCCGTGATCTCCGCCTCTTCCAGATTCGCCATCCCGCCGATCACATTTAAGGTATTAAACAGGAAATGGGGATTGATCTGGCTCTGCAAAAGCTCTGTCTTTGCCCGCTCCAGACGCCGCTCCATCTCGAGCTGTTCCACTTCCTTTTCATAAAGGCTGTCCAGCGCGCTCTGTTTCTCTTCCAGGGTCTGGATATAGCGCCCGGTGGCGTACTTCATCCGGTTAAACGCATTCACCAGCTCGCCCATCTCATCCTGAGTCGTCACCTCTATATCCGGAATGTAGAACTCATTCGCCGCGATCTTTCTGGATGCGTCCGCCAGCTCCACCACCGGGTATATAATGGAACGGTACAGCATCCCGGTCATCCGGACGGCCACATACAGAAACACCAGGGTGAGTATCAGGAGCGCTGCGGGAACACCCAGTATCCAGGGATATTTTTCATTGAAAGCAACGTTTCCGCTCTCCACGCTCTCGATCAGCAGGTTCCTTGCATAGTCCAGCAGGTAATCCTGCATATCGTAGACCTCATACAGAATGCTGATGTAGTCCGGATTTTCCTCACCGGTCGCAAGAATCTGATTCCGCTTGCCGCTGTATACCTCATAACTGTTCTGAACCGACCATACCCTGGCATACATCCGCTTCCCCATTGTATTGTAATCCAAAGGAAGATTCTCAACCGCTTTCAATGTCTCCTCCATCGTCTCATTCAGCCTGTCTTTCTTTTCCTCATCCGGATCCTTTACATACGCTTCAAAGGCTTCCGCCTCCTCCTCCAGGCCCTGCACCAGCTCCGTATTCCTTGAATTATCCTTCAGGATCTGGTAAAAATCCACGAGGGAGAACTTAATCACCCAGATATTCAGCACAAGCGCTATGATAATAATCAGCAGTACCATACCGGCGGAAACTGCCAGCTTCTGCCGGATCGTAAGGGACTCCCAGTATGGCCTCCGTCTGCGTTTCATCAAAATACCCTTTCTCCAGAGCGGCAGGCAGACTTTGGGCAGCCCCGCCCATCTGCCGTGCTGTTTTTATCTATTATAACACAAAGAAGCCGCCGCACAATATAAAATATCGGGGGTTCCGGCACATTCTGTCCTCCTGTGCTCCGGAAACCCCGATAATAATCATGTGACAATTCCATTATTTTATGAGATATGCGATGATACAAAATTGTAAAAAGGATCTTTTTCCTCACCCAGCGCCCGGTTTGTCAGCATATAGCCCCGTCCGTCCGCAAGCACGATGATGACCATATTGGAGGCTTTCGATACGCTGCGCACTTTCTTCCACGGGATATCTGCCGTCTGTTCCCCCGTCTTTACATAAATCCCCGCATCGCCAAACCAAAGCTCCAGATCC